>DATHKT010000072.1:0-60994 GCA_035489035.1 Mucilaginibacter sp. | reverse complement strand
CCCATCCACGCCGTCTGCGGCCAGGATAGCGATCTGCCGGGTCTTGATGGTATCTTTGGGGGAACTGGCCATACTCAAAGCCGGTGATTGGTCAAGGGACGGTTTAGCCGGATGATCCTGGTAATCCGCCGGGTTAGCATCCGCGCCGAAATTATGGTTCAATGGTTCCTGTGGTTTGGGCACGGCCATCCCCAGGCCTTCGGCAACCTTTTGGGCCAGCACCGGGTTGATCTTTGACAACAAACCGGCCATGCGTTCGCGGATCGTGATGGTTTCCACCTTACCCAGCTCAAAACGCAGGGCGTCGATGATATGGTTTTGTTCCGGTTCCGACTGGCTGTTAAAGAACAGCGTGGCCTGGCTGAAAAAGTCCATAAAGCTTTTGCTTCTTGCCCTTACCTTTCGGGCGTCGATGCGTTCTTCATAGGAGCTGAACCCGCCTTCAGCGATCTTCGCTTGTTTTGGATAACCGTCACCTACCGTATTGGGATGATAGCTGGATTTGCCCGCATTGATCTGCTGGCGCATATGCCCGTCGCGCTGGTTATTGTGCACGGGATTGATACTCCGGTTAATTGGGATCTCATGGAAATTCGGGCTGCCCAGCCGGGATAATTGGGTATCGGTATAAGAAAACAACCTGCCCTGTAATAAAGGATCATTGGTAAAATCTATACCTGGTACTAAATGTCCCGGGTGAAAGGCCACCTGTTCGGTTTCGGCGAAGAAATTATCTACGTTGCGGTTCAGCGTCATCTTACCGATGCGCAAGACCGGTACCAATTCTTCCGGGATCAGTTTGGTCGGATCCAGCAGGTCGAACGGGTATTTATGCTCATCTTCCTCCGGCACGATCTGTACACCAAACTCCCATTCCGGGAAGGCGCCGCTCTCTATGGCTTCCCAAAGGTCCTGGCGGTGAAAATCGGAGTTTTTGCCGGATATCTTCTGCGCCTCATCCCAGGCTACCGCATGCAGGCCCAATAGCGGTTTCCAATGGAACTTTACGAAGCAGCTTTTGCCTTCGGCATTGATGAACCGGAACGTATGGATACCAAAACCTTCCATCATGCGCAGGCTGCGGGGAATGGCCCTGTCCGACATCGCCCACATGATCATGTGCATCGACTCCGGCGTCAGCGAGATGAAATCCCAGAAAGTATCATGCGCCGAAGCCGCCTGCGGGATCTCGTTATGAGGTTCCGGCTTAACTGCATGGATCAGGTCCGGGAACTTGATCGCGTCCTGGATAAAGAAAACCGGCATATTGTTGCCCACGAGGTCATAATTACCCTCTTCGGTATAAAATTTAACGGAAAAGCCGCGCACATCGCGGGCCAGATCCGTCGAACCCCGGAACCCGGCCACGGTGGAGAAGCGGACAAAAACAGGGGTCACTTTTGAGGGGTCCTGCAAAAATCCGGCTTTGGTATACTTCGCCATCGATTCATAAACCTGGAAGACGCCATGCGCGCCGGAGCCGCGGGCATGAACGATCCTTTCCGGGATGCGCTCATGGTCAAAATGCGTGATCTTCTCCCGCAGGATAAAATCCTCCAGCAGCGTCGCACCCCGTTCGCCCGCTTTTAGTGAATTGGTATCGTCATTGATCTCTAATCCCTGGTTGGTGTTCAGGAACTGGCCGTTACCGGTTTCGCGGTCGGGCGCCAAATCGGCGGATTTTGGGTCCGGGGTTGGTGTGGTTGTTTTTTTTGCCATGGTATTTATTGGTGTATGTAATTTTCTAATAAGTCAATCGCTTCCTGGTTACCTTGCAACGCGGCGAGATCGGCCGCGGAATAACCACCTGAGTTTAACAGATTTTTAGCAGCGCCATGTTTTAGCAACAGCCGGGCGATATCGTTCCGGCCGAAGATGACCGCGAACATCAGGGCGGTGCCGCCGTTGCCGTGCTGCAGGTCCAGGTCAGCGCCGGCAGCAATAAGCAGCTCAGCGATGTCCGGATAGCCTTTGAAAGCCACACCCATTAAAGCGGTGTTGCCGCCGTTATCGGTTCCGTTCACGCCCGCCCCGTGTTCCAGCAACAGTTTGGCGGCAGCATACTGGTTATTATAACAGGCGATGATCAGGGGTGTATAGCCTTTCTCATCCCGGGTACCCAGGTCGGCTTTGCGCGCAATGAGTTCGGCGAGCACCTCCAGGTTGCCCTGGCGCGCGGCCGGGATCAATAGTTCATTCAGGTTGATGTTTTCCATGTGGATTGACAGTTGATTGTATTATTCAGCGCAAGCGGCAGCAGGATGCGCGAGGCGAGTTGCAGGTAATCCTGCTTCATGGTC
The DNA here is from genome assembly GCA_035489035.1 of Mucilaginibacter sp. Taxonomy (GTDB): domain Bacteria; phylum Bacteroidota; class Bacteroidia; order Sphingobacteriales; family Sphingobacteriaceae; genus Mucilaginibacter. Next base: position 58,694 of record DATHKT010000072.1, on the reverse strand, counting down.
TTTGGAAAAAAAAGGCCAAAGATGGCTTTCGGACTGCTGACCCGCTTTTTAAGTTCAGTTTCCTGTATAGGCGCCAGGGCTTCCAGCCGTACTATTTCCGCTTTTAATTCTAATGCATCCATTACTTTAGCATTTTTTTAACCAGCAGATTGATGATCGGTCGTTCGAGCCCTTTCTTAAAAATGCCGATGACCAGCGCGGTGACTATATAAAATGCCGTAACGCAGCCAAACCCCGCCCATTCGGATTGGAGCACCCCGGCCAGGTAACAGGCCAGCGTCACGCTGGCAAACAGTAAAATGAAAAGCAGGCAAAATACCAGCACCAGGTCGGCGATGATGTCTGCGGCCACAGCCGAACCCTTATCGACCGCCCGATATTTGACCAGTTTGAGCCTGGTTTCGGCATAGGCCTTCAGCGCTTCCAAAGGGGATTCGTTCGCAGCTTCCATCGGTGATCAGGCGGACATTTTATCGATCGCTTTTTCCTTGATGGAATCAAAGCTATCGGTCAGTTTTTCAAGCAGGCTCTCCCGCAGTTCAGCGGTATCTTCCGATAGCAGGAACCAGGCGATAGCCCCGGCGGCGGTAGCGCCGATCAGCACCGGTAAGAGTAAAGAATTTTTCATAGGAATAATTTGATTGTTTGGTCATTAGCTGTGTTAATTAAACAAGAATGAATGCCCGTAGTTTTGACTATTTTTAATTATTTAATAATATAATTTCGTACTAATATAAATTATTGCGCATCTGCCATTTTTTCAACTTAACCGGTGCATCCAGGAAAGCCTTCCGGAATTCAGCGGAGGATTTAAAGCGCAGCTGCGGGATCAAACGGTATTCAAAAGCCAAATCAAAATGCTTTTCTTCAAAAGGCCAGGGATCGATTGTTAACAGGTTCTCCCCCGGCTGGGTCATCCGGTAACCCTGGCTCACCTCGATCTCCCGCTCTTCCGGCTGGTTTTCCCGCTGGCACAGCAACAACGACAGGGCGTCGCACCACTCGAGCAGGTTATAATCTTTTTGCGCCTGCGCCAGGCTAATGCCCAATTCTTTGCGCCATCGCTTACGTTGCATAACCTGTTCCTTTATAAATCTGGCTGAGGACGGGTATTTCCCGAACACAAATTCCAGGTGCATGGAACAAAGCAGGGCGATACAGCGGCTCTTACTCAGCGAGGCCTGCATGGTACGGTCACAATGGCCGTGCTCGAAGTGTTTCATTTTAAAATCCACCGGGCCGCCCTGTTCCGTGAGCAGGTCCTCCTTTTCGATCTCGACCTGGGCATCATCGTGTTCAGCAATGGCCAGTAAGGTTTCGGTCCAGCGGGCGGTCCGGATCGCATGGCTCCAGTGCACTGCGATCTCGGCGGCGAGCAGGCCATGCGCCCTTTGGGTAATGATCTCCCAGCCCGGTTCCGTGTAATTAACGATCATTTTTTGTATTGGGAAGATTTTCGTTGGTGATTTTCCGCCGCGGCATCGATCGAATGTGTGCAGGTGATATCGTCTTCTTTTTCGGCCAGGTCGGATATCTCCGCGTAAAATTTGTGGAGCTGATCCAGGTCCTTTTCATTCAGGTTCTCAATATCGACCATCCGGTTACTGGTACCGGCGTGCGAGGCCAGCAATTCATTCAATTTTAAATGGATCGCTTTGGAATCCTTGTTCTGGGCCTTCTGGATGAGAAACACCATCAGGAAGGTAACGATGGTCGTGCCGGTGTTGATGATTAATTGCCAGGTATCCGAATAATTAAATACGGGCCCGGTCACCAGCCATATGACGATGACGACAACCGCAATAATGAATGCGGCCGAACTTCCTGTGGCATTGGTCGCCCAATTCGAAAAACGTTCGAAAAAATTAGCTTTCTTTTTCATGGTCAGGGGTATTGGAAAAGGATCGGCTAAACAAAAAGGGAATATGCAAGGTTAAGTACAAAAGCAATCCAGCTGCTTTTTTGTTTTTGCCTTATGAATATTGATAAATTATACGAACATGCCTATAACTGGCTGATCACTTATGGCCCGCGTTTGGTGATTCGGGCACAGCAGCACGAAAAAAGACACGAATTCCGGCCGACGATCAATGTATTCTCTAAAGGAAGATTTTCTGAGTCATTATGTTTAGGCGGCGGTTATGTGTTTAACTCCAGGCAGGCGCTGATGACCGAGATCTGCAACAGCATCAATTTTAATATCTCCGAAAATTTGGAAGTCGCCGTTATGCAGGGCTATTGTTTTTTTGACGGAACCAACAGCAGCCGCAGCGCCCAATATATGGGCTTCAGCTTTACTTATAATTTCCTGAAACCCCATAGCGTGAACAAACAACGCAAAAAGAAAGCCATCGTCAGTGATAATTAACCGTTTTTATGCCTAAATATCCCTTTGCGGTGATCCTTGAAGAACTGCCGGTAATCCTTGCGCACTTTGGCTGCATAAACCTCGGCATAATCCAGCAGGGCCTCCTGCCAGCCTTCGTCTTTGCCAAAAGCGGCCAGGTCGTCGATATTGCCCGAGCCCTGCATACCGGCGCTGCGCAGCTGGGCCGAAGCCGTCAGCGCGCCCATATCACTGATCACCTGGTACATACCGCGGTAGTCATCGGCCAGCAATTTGAACTTGATAGCGTCTTTGACCGGCTGGAGTTCCTGTATCACGAAAGGTTCATCCCGGAAGACCGTAGTGCTTAACAGGGCCGCGGGCACATTCTGCATCCGGCGCTGCACCGCTGTGATCCGCTCGGCCTCCGTTTCCCAGTTCAGTTGCTGGACGGGTAAATAAGGCAGCACGGAAGATGGACGCGACTGCTTCATATCCAGCAGCAGGTAGCGGTTTTTGGTGTTCGTGCTTTTCAACAGGAATAAATAACGCTTCACTCCGATACTGCCGGTCCCGGCCAGGCGAAAAACCGCGCTTTTCACTTTATAGTTATAGGGTCCGTCGCTGCTCGTTACGACCCATTCATCGATGTGCCGCCTTAATTCTTTACGGAGCTTTTTATCGAGTTTAAAGTGCCGTTCGTCCTCCAGCGACAGCATAATTTTATTCTTTTTACTGACGGTACGTTTTTTAAGCACATCGCGCTCGGAGCTTTTCCTGGCTTTATTCAGGAAATCGGCCAGGATGCCTTTGGCGATGCGCGGGTCGATGCTGATGGCCTTGCAGCGGGACAGGGTGCATGCATAATTTTTGATAAATAACTGGGCCATTTTATAGGCCTTTTCCGGCCCGATCCTGAGCGCATCAAAAGCGATAAAAATACTGGTGACCAGGCGCACGACCTCGTAGGCAGCCGGGGCCAGCAGCCCCTCGTCAAAATCGTTCAGGTCGAAATAGACCAGGTCATTCTCGCCGCGAAAGCTGCCGAAATTTTCCAGGTGCAGATCGCCGCAGATCCAGGCCAGCGGTGAAAGCGGCAAAGGCTTTGCCCTGGACAGGTCTTCGTAAAATAAATGACAGGTGCCGCGAAAAAAGCGAAAAGCGTTTTCCCGCATGGCTTCGTATTTCAGCTGCACCATTTCCGGCAAAAGCTCCTTGTTAAATTCGATCAAACGTTCAGCGAGCTCAGACATGCACAAAGGACAAAAAAAGGGGTTAAATGTTTTCCTGATTGGATATAAAAAGATGGAATTCAGCCAATAACCGCTTGCACTTTGTTCAATTCACGGATCAGCAATTCTGCTGTCGCTTCGATCGTCTGGTGAATGATCTCCTCACAGGAACCACGGAATACTTTTCGGAAAGCCGCTTGATGTCCCTGGATCAGCACCGCTACAAACATTGTCCCTACAGGCTTCTCCGGAGTTTCACTGCCGCCCGGTGTAGTCAGCCCGGTTACAGCAACCTGGATATCCGAGGCGATCAATTCCCTCAGTCGATAGGCCATTTTGCGGGTTACTTCCATAGATTCCGGGGTGAACTGACCGATCAGTTCCCGGGGTACGCCCAGCAGCGAGACTTTGAGGTCCGCATCATAACAGACGATCCCGCCTTTCAGCACCCTGCCCGATTCTTCGGTGAGCGCGAACTCCGAGCATAACCAGCCCGCTGTCGCGCTTTCGGCGAAGGCGATGGTCAGGCCCTTGTCTGCCATCAGTTTACTGCAGGTACTGATCTTATTTTCCATGGTCTGCAAGGATACGTGCCAGATCTTTAGTTGCCGGCCCGGTCAGCACCTTTCCATCAATGTCAAAGCGCGCACCGTGGCAAGGACAGTCCCAGCTTTTTTCCTCACTGTTCCAGTTCACGATGCATTTAGCATGCGTACAAACAGGGCTAAGCGCGTGAATAATGCCCTGCTCATCCCGGTAAGCCGCGATCTTTTCACCATCCACCTCCACCACTTTACCGGTGCCCGGTCGCAATCTTTTCAGGGAATCCGTTTCTTTAATACCCATGCGGTCCGCCACAAAGTGATAGGCCACATCCGCGTTTTCTTTGATAAATTCGTTAAAGCCATCGATCGGTTTGATGCGGCAGGGGTCAAACAGGTCTGCGTAGGGATTGGGCCTGTTCCGTACCAGGTCGCTTAATAACTTGCCTGAAACACTGCCCAGCATCATGCCGTTACCGTTATAACCGGTAGCGCAATAAACTCCATCCGCCGCGAAGGGCATTTGGCCCACATAGGGCAAGCCATCCACCGGCACGTAATACTGCGAAGACCATTTATACTTGACCGACGACACCTGATAATATTTACGGATATATTTTTCCAGCTCAGCAAATGCCTTTTCGGCGTCCTCATGGCTGGTTTTATGGTCCTGTCCGCCGGCGATCAGGAGTTCCTGCCCCTCTATCCTATGGGTTCGTACGTAATGATACGGTTCCTGCATATCATAGATCAAGGCGTCCGGATATTTACCGCTTTTTAATTTAACGGCCATCACGTAGCTCCGGTAGGGTGCGCACTCAAAATTGAATACATTGATATTCGGCGGCATATGCGTGGCATACACAATGTTCCTGGCTTTGATGTTCCTGCCGGGCGCTTCGGCGGTATGAATTCCGTCCTCCGTATTTATCTTTTCGATCCGGGTGTTTTCCAGGATAAGGCCCCCTGCGGCCAGGTAAGCCCTTTGCAAGCCCTGCAAATATTTCAGCGGGTGGAACTGCGCCTGCCGGTCAAACTGCAAGGCTTTTTGGTAGGGAACCGGTGTTGGCACTTCACTGACATATTGCACCGGGACGCCAACTTGTATTGCGCCAGCAAAAACATCGTCCAGTTGTTTGGCCTGTTCTTCATCTTCGGCATATAAATAGCCCGTCTTACTTTCGTAATCGCATTCAATTTGATGAGCGCCTATATTATCTTTGATAATTTTAAACCCTTCGTTAACGGCATCCGCGAACAGCTGAGCGCCTTTCGCGCCAAAGGCGCTCTCCGCTTCTTTATAGGTCGTGTCGGCAAAGGTGTTGATGTGCGCGCTTGTTCCCCCGGTCGTACCAAAGCCAACGGAATGCGCCTCGGCAATCAGGGTCTTTTTCCCACCCTGCTGTAAAAGCAGCGCCGTCGTTAAGCCGGTAATCCCGGCGCCCACCACCAGGCAGTCGTAAATCATGTCCGCCGTGTCCCCGGCTACCGGTTGAACTACAGCTGGCAGGCCCTCCTGCCAGGGACTTTTAAGTTCACCGTCTCTTTTTATAGTTGACATATTTTTCATAAATAGATTTTAAGCAATACAAATAATAAGTACGCCTGTTTGCTCTAAATCAAGTTTTTACAAAAAATAAATTAGAAAATAATTAAAACCGGGAATAAAAAATGATGTTAAAAATATTAATTAGAAATTAAATACCTATGAAAGCAGCAGTATTCCACAAACCCGGCCAGATCACTTATGATACGGTCGAAGATCCGCGCATTGAGCTGGCTACGGATGTCATTTTAAAAGTTACCTCCACGGCGATCTGCGGTTCAGACCTGCACATTTTAAGCGGCGGCGTGCCGCAGGCCGAACCGATGATCATGGGTCATGAATTCATGGGGATCGTGGAGGAAGTGGGCGCTGAGGTTAAAAACCTGAAAAAAGGCGACCGGGTGGTCGTGCCCTTCCCCATCGCTTGCGGGCATTGTTTCTTTTGCCAGCATGGAGCGTCCCCGGGCTGCGAGAATTCGAACTATAAGCATTATGGCCCCAACGGGGATATGACGGATCAAAAGGGCGCAGCATTATTCGGCTATACCGACCTCTATGGCGGTTACTCCGGCGGGCAGGCCGAATATGTACGGGTGCCTTATGCGGATATCAGCCCGCGGAAAGTGCCGGATAACCTGAGCGATGAACAAGTGCTATTTTTAACTGATATTTTTCCGACTGGCTGGTCAGCGATCGATTGGGCGCAACTCAAGGGTGGCGAAGTAGTGGCTATCTTCGGGTCAGGCCCGGTGGGCCTGATGGCGCAAAAAGCCGCCTGGATCAATGGCGCCAGCCGTGTCATCGCTATCGACCCGCTCAATTATCGTTTGGAAAAAGCTAAAGCGGTCAATAAAGTAGATACGCTAAATCCGCATGAGGTGGATGTAGTGGAAGCTATTCGCGCCATGACCGGCGGAAGAGGTGCGGACGTTTGCGTCGATGCCGTAGGTTTTGAGCCTGAACGCGATCTGTTGGATAAAGCCAAAGCGCTGATCAACTTCGAGGTAGGCAGTATGAAAGTATTAGACATGGCGTTCAAAGCGGTGCGCCGGATGGGTACCGTCTCCATCATGGGCGTCTATGGCTCGACCTATGATAATTTCCCTTTGCACCGGGTCTTCGATAAGGGCATCACGCTGAAAATGGGCCAGGCGCCGGTGCTCAACTATATTGACCATCTTATCGAACTGGTCACAACCGAAAAAGTAATACTGGACGATATCATTACCCATACCCTGCCGCTGAGCCAGGTGAGCCATGGCTACGAGATATTTGACAAGAAAGAAGAAGATTGTGTAAAAGTGGTGCTCAAACCGGGATCATGAAAAAGGAAACGCCTAAAAAACAAAACCGCCAGCCGGGAATCGAAGCCAGGATGGATCCGGCCCCGGAATTCATCAAGCCAAATTATAAAGGCTCCGGCAAATTGACGGGTAAGGTAGCGCTGATCACCGGCGGTGACAGCGGCATTGGCAGATCGGTAAGCGTACACTTTGCCCGCGAAGGCGCGGATGTGGCCATTGTCTACCTGGACGAAGATGCCGATGCGAAGGAAACAAAAAAACTGGTGGAGGCCGAGGGACGACAATGCTTATTGTTAAAAGGCGATGTCAAAAAAAGCACCTTTTGCAAAAAGGCAGTACAGCAGACTGTTAAAAAGCTGGGCGGGCTGAATGTACTGGTCAATAACGCCGGGATGCAGTTTCCGCAAAAAGACCCGAAGGCCATCGACGAGGTACAACTGGAGAAAACCTTCCAAACCAACATCTTCGCCTATTTCCATTTTGCGAATGAGGCTTTGGAATATTTAAAGGAAGGGGATTGCATCATCAATACCACCTCGGTTACGGCTTACCGCTCCTCGCCGAATCTGATCGACTATTCCTCGACCAAAGGGGCGATCACCAGTTTTACGCGCTCCCTGGCTACCAACCTGAGCGAAAAGAAAATCCGGGTCAACGCTGTAGCGCCCGGCCCGGTCTGGACGCCCTTGATCGTGGCCACTTTTGACGAAGAAAAAATTAAAAGTTTTGGGAGCGAAACAGCCATGAAGCGTGCCGGACAACCTTCAGAACTGGGGCCGGCCTATGTATTCCTGGCTTCAGATGACGCGTCCTTTATCACCGGGCAGGTGATTCATGTGAACGGCGGTGAAGTAGTAAACGGTTAAATTAATGCCAAATAAAAATAATATATCCATCAACCTATGAAAGACGAAAACAAAATGAGCCGGCGGCAAGTGGTCGCCGGCCTGGGTGCTACGCTGGCTACCGCGGCGATCGCACCGGCATTTGCATCAACAGGAACGAATAGGAAACCTGCCGATGGCGCGGCTAAGATCAGCGACCCAACCAAACTCCATCCCAAGCCACCTTTTAAAAGCCAGCCCCAACCCTGGCCGGGCCTGCAAAGCAAAATGTACCCGGTACCGGATTGTGGGGAAACCACTTACAAAGGATCAGGCCGGCTGATGGGGCGAAAAGCCCTGATCACCGGCGGTGACTCCGGTATGGGAAGGGCAGCAGCCATCGCCTACGCCCGGGAAGGTGCTGATGTAGCCATCAACTATTATCCCTCTGAAGAACAGGATGCGCAGGAAGTAATCGCGCTGATCAAAAAGGAAGGTAGGAAAGCCATTGCCATCCCCGGCGATCTGCGCAGCGAAGAGTTCTGCAAACAGCTGGTACAAAAAGCGATCAGCGGATTGGGCGGGCTCGATATCGTTGTTAATAATGCCGGGCGTCAGCAATCGATCAACTCTATCGTAGATGTTACCACTGAAGAGTTTGATGCGACAATGAAGACCAATATTTATGCACCATTCTGGATAATAAAAGAAGCTTTGCCGCATCTGCCGCCCGGTTCGGCTATTATCGGTACCACTTCGGAGCAGGCTTATGATCCATCGCCCGACCTGTATGCCTATGCACAAACCAAAGCCGCGACGATGAATTATGTGAAATCGCTGGCTAAACAATTAGGCCTTAAAGGCATCCGCGTAAACGGTGTGGCACCCGGCCCGATCTGGACAGCCTTGCAGATCAGCGGCGGCGCCCAGCCGGAAAAGCAGCAGCTATTCGGCAGCTGGACGATGTTGGGCCGGCCTGGTCAACCCGCAGAACTGGCATCAATTTATGTACAGTTAGCAGCAGCCGATGCCAGTTTTGCTACCGGGCAGATCTATGGTTCATCTGGCGGTGTTGGAATGCCTTAATAAATAGACTCATGAAAAAAACAATCATTATTATATTATTGGGTTTAAGCGTATTCACCGCCGAAGCGCAAATCCCCCAACCTGACCCGGATACTACCGCTATGCACTTCCTGATCGTGGCCAGCATCAAGAATTTGCAGGAAGTAAGCGCCAGCCAGTTAGCCACTCAAAAAGCGATACACCCGGATGTCAAATCCTTTGGCCAGATGATGGTTAAAGATCACAGTGATGCCGAGCAAAAGCTGCTGCAGCTGGCCAAAAGCCGGGGCTATAATTTGCCGCCGGCCGCTACAGACGGCATCCAACCCGATCTCAACCTGAAAAAGGCGGGGCCTGATTTCGAACGGCTCTATGTCCATGGCATGATGGCCGGCCATAACAATACCGTACAAACTTTCGAGGCTTATACGATAAACGGCAAAGACCCGTCGGTCAAAGCTTTCGCACAGCAAATGCTGCCGACGCTGAAGGCTCATCTGGCTGCAATTACCGCGATCGATGATAAGCTAAAAATCCAGTCCGGACGATGAGCAGGACCAATATTTTAAGTAAATAACAATTAACGATAAAAAACAATGGAAACTACCTCAAAAGCGATCGAAACATTAAATGACCTGATCGAAATCAACAATGACCGCGTGGCGGGATTTGAAAAAGCCAGCCAAGACCTGGAAAACAGCGATTTTGAATTGCAGGGCCTATTTGGCAAACTGGCCTCGGAAAGCCGCAACAACGTCAGCGAACTGACCAATGCCGTGAGCCGCCACGGCGCAGAGCCGGAAACCGGCAGCAGTACCAGCGGCGCGATCCACCGCGCCTGGATCGATGTGAAGGCGACCTTCGGCGGCAGCGACCGCAAGAGCATCCTGGAAGAATGCGAACGTGGCGAAGACGCGATCAAGAAGGCTTATGTATCGGCGCTGGATCCCGAAAATGAACTGAGCCAGGAGGAAGCCGACCTGGTCAGGACACAGCAGCAGGGCATCAATGCCGGCCACGACCAGATCAAAGCCTTACGCGATAGCCAATCCCCTGATTAACTCAGCCACGAAGCCGCTCCTGAAATGAGGAGCGGCTTCGTTATTTAAGACAGGAAATGATACCCTCCACTACCCTTTTCGTTTCCTCCGGGTCACGCACCTGGATGCAATCTACCCCGGTCTTCCGGGCGGGATGGTCGTTACCGCCTTCGAACAATGCATCGCCGATAAAGATCATTTCGGATATTCTGATCCCAAGGGTGTGTTGTAATTTATGAATGCCATAAGCTTTGTCGATGCCCGGTTTGGTAATATCGATAGAAGTAGCCCCGCCCATGTTCACCGCGAATTCTTTCAGGGAGTCGTCCAGCTGAATTTTGATCTTTTTACGTTTGGTAAATTTCGGGTCCCATTTTTTCTTAGCTTCCAGCGGGGCCTTTTGTCCCAGGGCCGAGAAGGTGATCTGGCTCCCCCTATCCTCGATCTGTTCGCCCCAGAGCTTGCCAAACCTGATCCCTGAATTTTGAATGGCCCGGTCCAGCACGGTGGTGATCTGCATTTTTTCCGCCGGGCTAAAATTCTCGGCATACAATTGCTTCCAGCCTTTTTTATACTGGTAATACTTCGTGCCGCAGGCCGGCAGGATCGACAGGTTCTTTAATCGCTTCTTTTCAGAAAGTTTAGACAGGACTTGTTTTTGAAATTGCGGCCAGTCGCCTCCTGAGATGACAGCGATCCTGGCCACTTTCAACAATGTTTCCAGTATCACCGCCATTTCCGTGTCAAGGGCGGCTTTACTTTCGGCCAAAGTGCCGTCCAGGTCGAAAACGATCAATTTTTTCATGCTAAGGAAACATCCCGGGAAACTCATTGTTTCAAAACAGAACCATGGCCGGTAATACCATAGCTCATCCGGCTGATGCGCGATGGCGCAGGCCCTATTTTAATACCGGACCAACCTGGCGATCAAAATGAACCGTTGCTACCAAAATGAACGAACAATCTAGCGGCTTACTCACCCACTGGGTAAAACAAAAACACCAGGGGCAGCTGGTTAAGGGCACCTATGTGCCTTACTTTACCCACCTGGCCGCCGTAGCCGCACTGGCCGGCTCAGCGATCTTCCTGGGCTATGAGGCAGGACTTTGCCATGACCTGCTGGAAGATACCGCGACCAGTAGGGATGAATTGTTAGCTGCGTTAATCGGCTTTGGTTACAGCCAGACCGAGGCCAATAAGGTAACTACCGTAGTGATTGAGCTTACAGATGTGTTTACCAGGACCGCTTATCCCGGCTGGAGCAAAAAGCGGCGTAAAGAGCAGGAGGCGCTGCGCCTGTATACCGTCAGCCCGGCGGCGCAAACCGTGAAATATGCTGATCTGATCGATAATATCCGCTGGGTATTGAAACATGATCAGGCGCACGCTACCGCCTATCTGGAAAAGAAAGAATTATTAGTGGCCGGGATGACCATGGGCGACCCAGGGCTGCGTACGGCCGTCTTTGAAGATATTTATAAAGGCATCGTCCTGATGGAAAGACATGACCGCAACTGATGGCACTATTCACATGGTCCTGCGTACCAGTTATAAAAAATGACCAGCTTAAAAAGAAAATAGCCGGATAAGCAATTAACCGACTATCTCCATACTGTTATGTTCGGTCATGGAATAAACAATTAACAATACGCTCCGAAGCCTCCTCACAAAAATCCAGTCCCGAATAATCGGGATTATAACCCTTGATATAGGGCACCGACATGAAAAACAGCCGCTCATTCAGTGCGCCATAATCATCAACTACCTGGAAGCTGTCATTAATAGTCACGCCCGGCACCAGCAGGTAATAGTTGCCGTCCTGGCCAAGCTCTGCTTTTTCCTGTTTCTTTTCCAGGAGCTGTTTTCCTGTCGCCGGGTCGCGGAACCGCAGCCGCGCACGGCTTAACACCTTATTCTTTTTCAGACTCTCAAAGGGAACGTCTTCCAGGTCCAGGTGGGGCTGACCGGTCGCATCGATAAAGGTTTGGAAATGGACTGACTGGCCGTCGCCATAATGATAAACGGCCCCGCTCCCTTCTTTTGGTTTGACCTCGCTTTCCGCCCCCACTGTCACCATATCCAGTACACCAGCTTCATACAGGGCCAGCATTTCCACCACGGATCCCTGCGGTACATAGGCGATCACGACCGAGATCAGGGGCATCAGCGTTTTTTGCAGGCGAAGGCTGTCTTCCGCCGAAAAGTATTTGGCCGGGTAGTTCATCGCAAAGCTCAATATGCCCAGCATCTCTTTCCAGTAAACTGATTCCCTTTTTTTAATGGATTTCTCCGCCTCGATATATTCCGCCTGGAATAGCTGGAAAGGCTCCATATTTTCACGCATCGTCATGATCATATCCACGAAGGCTTCCATGCCCATCGCGTTAATGCGTTCGTAGGTTTCCGGTTCTTTCTCCCTGATCGGTTCTTTAAAGTTCTTTTCGAAGACATAGTCCAGCGATAAAAATCCATCATTCTCCAGGCGGTTTTGTTCGATCTCCGCTTTACTCAAAATCGCATCCTTACCCAAATGAGAATCCTCCAGATGGAACCGGACCGCCGGAAGCAAGCCGTTCCGGGAATGCATCAGCATCTCGAAACCCTTGCTTTCTTCGTTCAGTGTATACTTCAATTTACCGTCTCCGGTTTCTTCGAACTTGCCATTACAGCGCGCCAGCGTCCTTACCGCATCGATCGCCGTCAGCGAAGAACCTTTGATGCCCACCACATGATCGAGCTTCAATTCCAGCTTAGCCGGCGGATAAGGTGAATCAAAAAAGCCAGGGACCGCACCCTCATGTACTTTCGGCCAGTAGTGCCCGGTACAGATGATCACGCGGTCAAATTCGAAAGTTCCTTTATCCGTATCGACCGTCACCGACGCTCCCTGGTCGATCAGGTCATTGACGTTCGTGCCAAAAAAAGTATGCGCGTTAATGCCAGCTTCCCTGGCCTTCTTCTGCAACTGTTTAAACTGATCGCCCAGGTACATCCCGAAAAGCAGCCGCGGCAGCACTTTATAATCGTTGAAATGATCCGGGTCGATATGAAAACGGTTCAGGGTATCCCGGTCGACTTTTTTGATCCAGGCTTCCACCGAACTGTACAGGTCCGGGATCTCATTGCCCGAAACATTGGTAATGTGTTCCATATTCGAGCCGTCCAAACTATAAGGCATGCCCGCGCCCAACTGCTGTTTCTTCTCGAAAACAGTCACCCGGAAATCCGTGCGGCCGGACGCTATCAGCTGCTTGAAAAGAAAAAGGCCGCTCGGGCCGCCGCCGATAATGCCAATACGCAGGTCCTGTTTCAAAATTGATTTTTTTCATACATAATAAACGATGACCTGATATTGTTTAGTCAAGGTCCAACTATTTCGTGCCCGGCGGATTCACTGATTGAAAAATGGGACTGACCGATTAAAAATAAATTGATCACCCGCTCCGAAAGCTGTTCACCGGGTTTATCAAGGACGCATGGAGAGCCCCCTATTCCGTCAGTTCGATCCAAACCGGCGCATGGTCGCTGCTATGTTCCCAGCCCCTGACGTGTTTGTCGACGATGGCGCTGACTAAACGAATGCTTAATTGATCATTGAGTAAAAAATGATCGAGCCGCAAACCGGCGTTCCGCCCGTAAGCATTCCGCAAATAATCCCAAAACGTATAAATCCTTTCATCCGGGTACAGTTTCCGGACTGCATCCGTCCAACCTGAATCTACCAATTGCTTAAACAGTTTTCGCGCTTCCGGCCGGAACAGCGCATTTTCCACGTACTTCTCCGGTTTATAAGTATCTAATGCCGCAGGCATCACATTGTAATCGCCGATCAGCGCCACCGGCAAATTAAAGCCTTGTAACTTTTTAGCATGCGCTGTCAGTCTCCTGATCCAATCTAATTTATAATCAAATTTGGGACCGGGATAAGGATTACCATTCGGCAGGTACAGACAACCAATAACCAAACCATTGACAAACGCTTCGATATAGCGGCTATGGTTATCGTTTTCGTCACCGGGCAGCCCCCGCCTGGTTTCTTTTATTTCGCCATAGCGCGATAAAATGGCGACTCCGTTCCAGCTTCTTTGCCTCTGCCAGATGGCATGGTAACCGATGCCCAGCAAAGCCCGTTCAGGAAACGAACTATCGTGCGATTTGAGCTCCTGCAGGCATACGACGTCCGGCCTCGTTTCTGCAAGGCAGCGCAAGAGGTTAGGAAGCCGGCCATTGATCCCATTGATATTATAAGTGGCGATTTTCAAACCGCTTACTTGGCTACCTGGTCTGCAACAGTTTTCACCGCCCTTTTAGGGATCTTGGTTTTCTTGCTGACCGCCTTCACAGCTGCGTCGTTGGCTATACCTTTTATTTTTTTCTTCAGGGTCTTGCGGGTCTCCTTACCTTTTTCGGTCAGGTAAAGGAAGGCGGTAGCCCCTGCGGCCGCACTGGCTAGCGCGAGGACGGCAATGAGCGCGGTATGACCTTCTCTTTTAAATGGATTTTTCATGCTGGAATATTGTTAAACAGTGGACGAAACGTTTTTAATACAACTATTACCAACCCAAATTGTTTAATCACGATGGCAGCAGATTCAGAACTAAAAAGATTTGTCGATGCGCAGCAGCGCGATTATGAAGTTGCCCTGGCGGAGATCAAAAACGGGCGGAAGCGCGGCCATTGGATGTGGTATGTATTTCCGCAGATCAGGGGCCTGGGGTTTAGTTCGACCTCTCAACATTACGCGATACACGATCTCAACGAAGCGCAATCCTATCTCCGTCACCCGATTCTGGGTCAGCGGCTAGTGGAAATTTGTAAGGCTTTGCTGGAATTGGATGGCAGCAACGCTCATCTTGTTTTTGGCAGCCCGGATGACCTGAAGCTAAAGTCGTCCATGACTTTATTTGCGGCAGTGCCGGGCAGCGACCTGGTATTTCAGCAGGTTTTAGAAAAATATTACCAGGGCAAAATGGATATACCAACTTTGACTTTACTTGATCGTTACCTTTCTTTACCCTGATCCGCGCAACGCACCTGCCCATTATCATAACCGATCACTTCCGGAACAACACATCGGCGAACGCTGTGTGGGCATAAAGGTGCAAGCGTTTAAGACAGCAAGGCTTTAATTATCAGTCCGCCAGCGAAATGCTGACCAGTTTTTGAATATGATCCTGCAAAGTAGTCGCACCACGATGAGGATCGGTCACTTCGTATTTTTCTTCCAGCGTGATCCGGGTCATGTTGACCATATACTCCGCTGCCGGACCGGAAAATCCCTGCTTTTTAAGTGTATCGAGCCAGCCATTTTCGGTTATACTGGCCACAGTTACCTGTTTATCCAGCACTTCGCTAAACGCGGCGGCGACATCATTCGGCGAATAACGTTCGGGGCCTTCGATAAAATGCAGCCCGGTTTCAGCGTTCAGCATCAGCTTCGCCGCGAATGCGCCAATGTCTTCCGGCGCGACCATCGGCAGCTTGAAATCAGCCGGGTAAAGCGTGGGAAGAACGCCATCTTTTTTGACCTCATCCAAAGACAAGAGCCAATTACTCATATAATAAGCGCCGCGGATCACCGCTATAGGCACAGGCAGCAAGGCCAAGGCCTGCTCCAGTTGAAAGAGCACCCCCAGGTCGCCAAGCCGGTCGCCCGGCTGCGCGCCATAAGTCGACTCAGCCACGATCTTCTCCGGTTGCAAACCATCTAAGGCGCACAGGATGGAAAGGACACTTTTCGTTCTTCTATAACCGTATCCGAGGAGGGTGGTGCCGGCGGATTCAGGATGAATAATCGTCGACCTTGGGCGAATAATTCGCGTAAGCGCTTACTGTCCAGCACATCCGTCACTTCATAGCGTGCCCCTTTTTCTAGCCACTCTTTACCTTTTTTTGGGTCATGACCGATCAGCTTGTGCCATTTATGGTCATTTTGAGCATAAGTAACCTGGCCTGCGCAAAATAGCCACAGGAATAAGAGGAACAGTTTTTTCATAATAGGTGATTAAACAAGGTTATGCCGGAATAGTATCAAATTACCACCCAGGTTTTGTGACCAGGAGAAAGCCTTTATCATTCAATTGGATGCAGCGGCCAGCATGCTCAAGATCAAAATGCGCGGTTTGCTGGTCATAGGTAAAAAGAAAGGAAACAAATAACCCGACGACTTGAGTGTTTGGCCGTTTCCCCGATGTTATCGGGGCCGGGCTTTCCGCTGTATCTGCTGCGCAGGATGCCACTGCAATCCCTTACGGTGTGCCCTACGGCATTTTTGCCAGGCTGCAAAAGCCTTTGGGCAAACTGTATGCGCCGGCATTCTGCCTGCTGCCTTAATTGTTAGATGGCTGATTTAACCGCTACGCTATTTTCCAAGAAAAACGGACAAAAGAGGCGCCAAGATCGTGGCAGCGGCACGTACGAACGCATAATGTCCTCCGCTTCGCTACGGCCACCCTCCGGGACTTATAGTTCTCCCTTAGCCGCTTACGCCACGCTCCTTTGGACTTTCTTTTTTACCGTTTTTTCTTTTGAAAAATAGCTATCCGGGCAGGGTCGCAGGAAAAAAAGGAAGGAGTTAACAAATTATTTAATCATTAAAAATTAAAAGGTAATGGAAATTACAGGAAGATTGGTAGCAGACGCTATCGTGAGAAAAACAAACAGCGACAAAAAGGTAACGGGCTTTAGGGTCGCTATTAACCGCAGGTATAAATCAGGCGGGGAACAAAAAGAAGAAACCACGTTTGTGGATTGCTCTTATTGGCGGGGTGATGGTTTAGCGCCTTATTTAACCAAGGGCTTGTTGGTGCAATTGTACGGACACATGACCGCAAGGCCGTGGGTGAGCCGGGACGGCGAACCGATGGCAAGTTTAAATTTTCATACCAATGAAATCACGCTTTTGGGAGCTTCAAAAAAGTCAGCCTAATCATTTGCTTAAAGCCTAAGCCACTTTTAAGTGGTTTGGGCAATTTCAAGACAAAAAGGATAAAGATGGAAAGTGTAAAGGATATAGCGACAGTCGCCCATCATTGGGCGAATAGTATCGGGCAGGAAGCCAAAGCCAGTAATTTGTTTTTTGAGGAGGAAAATATCTATTCGTATGGGTATCATTTCTTAATTGCCAAACATGTCTGTAATGATGAAGGAAAGCAAGCTGTTTTATTTACCCGCAGAACTTACAGCAGGTCTACATCAGCGCATATTAATTTGGTCAGGCAGGCATCCCGGCATTTGGATTTGATTTATGTACCCGACCCGGTTTACCATTCTACGAATTATTCGAAAAGTGGTACAATCAAATTAAAGGCATAGCGGGATCGCTCAATAACGCCCGTAAACCGGAAAAACACATTTTAGATATTCAGTCGGTGTTTGCCGAAGCTAAACGCTATGCCGATTTCTTCGGTTATGAGATGCCCGAGGTATTAGTAAGGGCAGGCAAAATAGAGAACCTTGAGGCGTACCACGAGGTATTGCAAAAGGAAAGAGAGTTACGAAAGGCACAGGCCATGAGAGAGCAGGCCGAAGCATTACGTTTTCAAAAAAACAATTTGAAACGGTGGCGGGCTTTTCAAACCAATTACATCACAACGGCAGACGGATTTGATTATTTGCGCTTCAATCAGGCTACGGAAAGAATAGAAACCTCTCAAAGAGTAGAAGTCCCCGTTGCAGTCGGTAAGCAATTCTATGCAGTCGTATTGTCGGTCATTGCGCAGGGCGGATGCAAAAATTGTCCGCAGATGCTCATGGACAGGTACAAAGTATTCGAAATCAATGCAAAATTTATCCGGGTCGGCTGTCATAAAATCAGCTTAAAAGAAATTAAATCACTGGCTAAAAAAAGGGGATGGTAAATCATGAAAACGATAAGACTTGAAATCTACGATTTTGAAGAATTGAATGCAGAGGCCAAAGAAAAAGCGATTACCGAACATCGTGATTTTAACCTTGTGCTTTTATGGTGGGAGTTTGTTTATGATAGTTTTGTAACGCTCTGCAGTTCCTTCGGCATCACGGTTGACAAAAATACCATCACATTCGACGGCTTCTACAGTCAGGGGGATGGAAGCGGGTTTAGCGCAGAAGTAGAAATTGTCACCCTCAAGAATACCATAGAAAATACTTCATGGAAGGTGTATGAACCCGATGAAAAATTTGCTTTTTCATTGCCGGACATTGATCGCCGGGTCATGGGGCTGATAGAAAAAGGGGGTATCCAATTACAGCCCAGGATTATTAACCGTAGCCGGGGCAATGGTGTAATTGCCGATATGGGCGGTTATCCGTCAAATGGCCCCCGTTTCCATGATTATATCTACGATGAAATCGATGCTTTGGAAGCATGGCTAACAGGTATCGCCACCAAACTCAACCAATTTCTTTATAAATCTTTAGAAAAAGTATACGACTACCTGACAAGCGATGAGGCAGTAGCGGAGGCATTGACTGTAAACGAAATTCCTTTTACCGCCGATGGCCGTTCGGCCATTGCTTTAGAAAATTTAATCAAAAACCAATAACAGCTATGAAAACGAACTTTTTTGAACTGGTCGCAGGCTTATCCATCAGCGGAAACCTGCAAATCAATATCCACCAAAATGAAAGCGGAACACAAACCGTGTCGGTAATGCTATTTGCAAAAGACCCAAAATCTACCGCAGGCAAGACCTTGCCCCCGATGTTATTGAAAGGCAGTCCGCAGGAATTGGATGAGGCATTTTTCAGATATATCACCGAGCCGGTAAAGCAAATCGAGAAGGTGTTTGCCAATGCGGAAGCCTATCAAAAGGAACTGGACAAGGCAAAAAAACAGGCAACAACCGATAAGGATAAAAAAGCAACCGCCGATACACCTGTTGCTCCCAAAGCTGCTGATAGCAATTTGTTTAGCTCTCAACCGGAAGAACAACCGGGCAACGATGATTTTGAAGAACCTTTGGACGAACATCCTGACGACAACGAACGCCTTGCGGAAAAGCTACATCTTTACGATGAGGCTATGCAACGGGTCAATACATTGAACGGGCAAATGAAGTATGCCGAGGCGATTGCGCAACTACCCGACCCCGAAGAATACCCGGACAAGGTAGAGGAAATCAAAAACAAGGGCGAGGCTTTATTAAAGCGTCAGGAGCTATATGCGAGTTTACAACAGGAGGTTTAACTATAAAAATTTCAACAATGATAGTCAACGAATTAAAAAGGATTTTTCTGCATAAGGAAACCTTCTGCTCTTCCTGCCCTAACATTCCATTTGGAAACAAACCACAATCTTTTGGTAGACAACTCTTTAGATATACCATCTACGGTTATCCTTAAATAAACATACATCCGGTCATCCTTGTAACTGGGGGTTTGCTTTAAGTAAAACAGCAAACCAAAGCTTTTTTCTAACATAAGTCATTAATTAAAGTGAATAAATGTCGATAAATAAGCCATTGGACACAAGATGTTTTATTTTCGAACATGCTGTATGTCAGGTCATTGCATCACTTTCAGTGAGCGATCGCTGCCCGAAGGCACTACTACACGAATCGCTCACTGGAATATGCCTTTTTTTGACATAATTGATGAAGTGGTAAAAATAAAAAAGCCTGTAAATCGTTGATTTACAGGCTTTTGATGGGTTTTAATTTGCTCTTTGGCGGTGAGGGAAGGGATTCGAACCTAACCACCTATACTTCTGATTATTAGGCCTTCTATAATAATGCGAGAATTCAACTCACTGAATCGCTCACGAGGATTTTTTACTGTTGTAAATCAAGAACAATACAATTAAAATACTGCTATGGAAATAGGACTAAAGCAATTTAAAAGACGATCGGTTATACATCAAAAAACTTTTCTGGCGTCAATGGGAGATCCCTTAATCTTTTGCCGGTTGCATTAAATACAGCATTTGCTATAGCCGCAGATACCCCCGTGATCCCGATTTCCCCAATGCCACGCGCGCCAATAGGTGAAATATGTGGATCGGGCTTACCGATAAAGTGAACATCGATCGGTGGGACATCTAAATGAACGGGTACATGATAATCGGCCAGCGTCCGTGTTACCGGGTTACCCCAGCGTTTATCATACTCCGTTGCTTCCATGAGTGCCGCGCCGATACCAAAGATCACACCACCAATAATTTGTGACCGCGCTGTTTTCTCGTTCATAATCCGGCCTACATCCTGAACACTGGTAAAGCGTTTAACCCTGATAGTGCCAAAGTCTTCATCTACCCATACTTCGGCGAATTGGGCACCAAAAGAATGAAAAGCATATTGCTTAATATCACTGTTTTGTTCGGGCGGAGTTTGGCTCGGTGTGCAAAGTGCACTCGGAACTGTAAGGCCAGCACCGGAGACCGGCAACGTAGTAGCACAAGCCTCAATTTCGCTTCGCTTTGCCCGCCTTAGGATATTTAAATACGTGTCAGTTTTTGTGTCATCGCCTTTTACGAAAAGTTTGCCGTCCGCATAACCTATCTCTTCCAGCTTACGGCCATTTAGTTTCGAATTTGGGTCAGCGATCGCGAGGGCAGTAAGCTCTTTTCTTAGCAACGCGCAAGCGTCCAAAGCTGCAGGATGAATACTCGCCGTTGTTTGCGAACCGCCAGCCAGCGGCGCAGGAGGAAGACTTGAATCGCCGATCTTCACCTCGATGTGGTCAACCGGTACACCGAGTGCATCGGCCGCAGTTTGCGCCAGCACAGTATAAGTTCCTGTCCCGATGTCAATAGCTGCAGTCATCACCGTTACATCGCCTTTAG
The DNA here is from genome assembly GCA_035489035.1 of Mucilaginibacter sp. Classification (GTDB taxonomy): domain Bacteria; phylum Bacteroidota; class Bacteroidia; order Sphingobacteriales; family Sphingobacteriaceae; genus Mucilaginibacter. Next base: position 38,053 of record DATHKT010000072.1, on the reverse strand, counting down.
CATTCATTAGTACCTTAACCGATGCTGCGCTACGCCCGCCGGGGTATGTAGCTGTGGCCATTCCGTAACCCACAAGGTATTTCCCGTTCCGTTTCTGCCTGGGTTCCGTGCTGCGGGAAGACCATCCGAACCGCTCTGCGCCGATGCGGTAACAGTCTATCAGAAATTCGCTGGAGAAGTCATGCCCTTTCATCGGGTCTTTAGTTGTATGATTTTTAATCCGGAATTCTACTGGGTCCATCTTTAATTGAAAAGCCATCTCATCCATTGCAGACTCGAGTGCAAAAGTCCCTGGAGTTTCGCCGGGAGCCCGCATGAACGTCGGGGTGCTGCGATTGAGCTGCGCTACATTGTAGGTAACCTCGCGAAGCGGAGCCTGATACAAAACAAGCGACTGCTTGCCGCTGGGCTCAAAGAACTGCGTCAGGTTATTATAAGTATCGGTATGATGACGTAACACGCTTAAGTTTCCTGCGGCGTCTGTTCCGAGCGCCACCCGCTGAATAGTTGCCGCGCGATGACCAACGTTGGTCTGCATCATCTGCCGCGTTAGGGCAAGCTTAACCGGGCGGCCCGCTGCCTTCGCAGCCATCGCAACGATAAGCGTATGCAGCCAAAGGCCTTTCGAGCCAAAGCCCCCGCCAACAAAAGGTGCCATGACGCGGACATTTTCCGGTTTCAAGCCGAGAAAATAGGCAGCAATAGCACCGGTAAGGCCAACACCCTGGGTGGCGTCATGTAAGGTAAGTTTATCCGTTCCCTCCCATACCGCAACCGTAGCATGTGGTTCCATTGGGTGATGGTGTTCAACCGGGGTTGAATAAGTATGCTCGACTTTTTGGGACGAGGCAGCTAGTGCGACAGCGGCCTTGCCTTCGTTGACCTGGGCTTCTTCACCCATGAACATCTTTGGTTTATTACTTTTAGGCAATTCGGCTTGAAGATCAACTGCCCCGTTCTCTACTGTGTAACGCACTTTTAGCTTATAAGCCGCTGTACGCGCCTGCTCGTAAGTTTCGGCCACTACCAAAGCTACAAACTGCCCCGGATAATGAACAATATTATCCTGCAGCGGCGGCAGGTTCTCGCCAAGAAACGCGGCACCGGCTTTCATCTGCGCCTGCATATCAAGCGGCTTTAATTTAAACGCGTTTTTATAACTGATCACGGCAATTACGCCGGGTTCTTTTTTGGCTACGGCATCATCAATTGATGCGATCTTTCCTTTTGCGATGGTCGCGCGAACAGGAAAAGCGTAAGCCATGTTCGGAAAGTTATTCTCTGCAGAATAGGTTGCCTTGCCACTAACCTTCATACGCCCATCAATGCGGCTTATTGGTTTACCGGTTTCACTCATGATCTTAGTTTTTGTTGGTGGTTGTTGATTCTGCTTCCATAGCTCCGTAGACACCGCCCTGCATGGCACCCTCAAGGGCACGCACGATGGCTTTAGCGGCCAGGCCCACTTTGTATTTATTATGCTCCAATGGTTTAGCGTATTTGAGTTCAGCTGTTGCCGCTGCCAAAAAGTTTGCTTCCGTGGCATGTTTTCCAATCAACCATCGCTCGGCAACCGATGCGCGCCAGGGCTTATGCGCAACTCCGCCCAGGGCGATTCGTACATCTTTGATCATATTGCCATCTGTTGCCAAAGCCGCGGCAACAGAAATCAGTGCAAAAGCATACGAAGAGCGTTCTCGGATCTTCAGGTAATATGACTTGTCTGCGAGCCCGTTTGCAGGCAAATGTATTGAGGTGATGAACTCTTCGTGCTTCAAATTATTATCTTTTTCGGGATGATCGCCCGGAAGCCGGTGAAAATCTGCAAATGGAATACTTCGCTTGGTGTTATTAATACCTTCTACATGTACAACTGCATCCAGCGCAGCTAGTGCTACCGACATATCAGAAGGATAAGTGGCCACGCATTTTTCTGACCAGCCAAAAATTGCATGGTTTTTATTCACGCCATGCAATGCAGCGCAACCGGCGCCTGGTTCGCGTTTATTACAGGGCATATTTACATCATAAAAATAAGTACAACGCGTGCGCTGATTCAGGTTGCCACCATTGGTAGCCATATTGCGTATCTGCGCACTGGCACCTGCGAGTATGGCCATGGAAAGCAATGGATAATTTTTACGGATGATCTCGTCGTTAGCCGTGAAGGCATTAGTGGCCGTAGCACCTATGGATACCCCGTTCCCCTGCTTCTCAATCTTTCCATATTTTAACCGTGTCACGTTGACCAAATCGGAAGGACGCATTACATCTTCTTTCATCAGGTCGACAAGGTTGGTTCCTCCACCAAGATACTTAGCGGTTGGATTGGCAGATACGATGCCGATTGCCGTGGCGGGATCGGATGCATTAGCGTATTTAAATGGTCTCATAATGAATGCTTTATTGAATAATAAAAGAGGTACAATTAAATGGTTCCGTCGGCAAACTGCCAAACCTGCGCCACTGCTTTATCCCCGTGCACTTCGCGTATGGCATCTACAATATTTGGATAGGCGCCGCAGCGACAGATATTACCTGACATGCGTTCGCGGATCTCTTCATTGGAAAGTTTTACAGAACTGGTTTTCTCCCGTACATTGGCGGTCACATAACTGGCCTCCCCGTTTTTTGCTTCACCCATTAATCCAACCGCCGAGCATATCTGTCCCGGGGTGCAGTATCCGCACTGGAACCCATCATGTTTGATAAAGGAGGTTTGCATCGGATGCAATTCATTGCCAATAGCCAGTCCCTCGATCGTAAAGACTTCTTTATCCTCACAGGTTGCAGCAAGGGTAAGGCAGGATAGCACGCGCCTGTCATCCACGATCACCGTGCACGCGCCACATTGGCCATGATCACAACCTTTCTTTGAGCCTGTTAAATTAAGACGTTCCCGAAGCGTATCAAGCAGTGTCATGCGTGAATCAACCATTAATTTTTGCGCACTGCCATTGACTTTAAATGAAATATTGATCCCGTTCTCAATTAATACGGGTGCTTGCTGTTCAATTGGAGCGCTCCGGGCCATCAATTGTTCGATGCCCAACAGATGCACGGCCAGTAAGCTTGTACCCGTCACGGCGAAGAGTTTTAGAAAGTGCCGGCGTTTGATACCTGAGGTTATGATCTCGCTCATTTCATCGGGCATAAGTTCTTCCAATGCATTTCTTTCTGCGTCAGTGAGGTCTGGGAGTTTCGGTTGTTCTTCCATGGCGTGTGATTGAGGTATTCAGAAGGTGCGATTTTGGTTACCTTATATTTAACACCTGCTAATCAAGATTGTTTTTCCGTAGTTGGTGAATTTATGCAACGCTTCTTTGTTGAAAAACCGCACTTGTCTTGTTTCGATAATCTCAAGGTTATCACTCACCCTCATTTTGATTGTTTTTTAGAGTCCCTTCAGCGGTGATACCCGGATCGTATTATACTTACTTCCTGCAAAGCGAGGTATCCGTTGATGTGTTTTTTGAGTTGTCGGTCGCTATCATTTTTTAAATATCCCATTTTGAACTATTTGAAACACTTTCAATCACCTTTTTAAAGATTTCTGTTAATGCGTTTACGCTACCGAAGAAACAAAATCGCCCATATCAATAAGGTTTATGATTTACGAGATTAAAAAAAGCCCGTAGATAAAGATTTTCATTGCAAATGTTCCACATCAATTGGAAGAAAAGGAACTGGAAACCTGTATCGAATCCGTGACCCAGCGAATAAGATTAAATATTTTCCTTGCTGTAAATTAAGATCTGCATTTTAATAAATTCAGACTTCCCAGAAGCGACCAGGAACATGATCGCGGATTGCACCTTCAAAAAATGGCCGATCTGTCTTTTGCAAAGGCTGAACAGCTCGAAAAATAAACCCGGCGCAGGCTTACCGGCGCCAGCTTATCCCTATCCCTGCGCAGGGCCGGATATCGGGACACCCATAATTCGATCATCTTGATCCAATATGCTTTAAGGGCATCAATGAAGTCAAAACTGCCAACACCAACCGGTGTGGGTTTTGCTTTCGTAAATACCTGAGTAACCCCGGGCTATTCAAACCGGGTTAGCTTTTAGTTGATATTAATAAGATCCTGACATCAACATCTAAAGCCCTGGCTACTGCAAATAGTTTTTCAATAGATGGTTGAGCGGTATTGGTGCACCACTTGGATACCGTTTCCGGGGCAACCTCTAGTTGCTCGGCCAAAAAAAGGTTTGTTTTCTCCTTTTCCGCCAATACGGATTTAATGCGATTATAAGTTGTTTTGCCCATCTAAAAGTGACGTGAAGCAAATATAGCAGACGCATTAAATATCAATTTCATTGATATTTAATGTATTACATCATTAAATTAACTAATTATATTATTTAATTGATTAATTAAATCATTTTTAATAATTTTAACTTAATTTGTGAGACTTTAAATTAGCTCCTGATTGGAAACCACGGGTTCTAGATCAGGATTAAAATGAATAATTTGGAAACGTATAAAGTAAGGAAGAAAAAATTTAACTGGTTTATAGGAATTGACGTGTCCAAGAATGAATTGGACTACGCGATCGTATCGGGGGGACAAATGCTTTTTCATGAGGAACACCAAAATAACACACCCGCTGTCATTGGTTTTTGCGAAGGCCTAAAGGAAAAAATACCCGGATTTTCACTTAAAAAGGCGCTTTTCTGCATGGAACAATCCGGTCTTTATTGTAATCCTTCGCTTATGGCATTTCGCAAACTTAAAGTAAATGTGGTTTGCGAAAACGCGTTGCGGATCAAACGGTCACTGGGGCTTGTGCGCGGCAAAGATGATAAGACCGACGCTATCAGGATAGCCGTCTATGCGGAGAAAAACCAGCTCCATTTGAAGTTGTGGCAACCCAGGAGACCAATTATAGAAGAACTGATGTACCTGAATACACTCCGAACCAGAATATCCAGCATGTCGATGTCGGTTGTTAATCGCCTGAAAGAACAAGAGAAATATATCGGCATCGGGCTTCATCAGAAAATTAAGAAACTCTGCAAAAACTCTGATGAGGCGCTTAAATTGGATTTTCTAGAGATCAATAATAGTATTCAAAATCTGATCAAAGGCGATGAGCGTTTAAGCCGGCTCCATCAAATTATAACTTCGGTGAAGAGTGTTGGAAATGTTACGGCTATACAGGTGATTTTATCAACCAATGAATTCCGGGATATCACCTGCCCGAAAAAATTCGCCTGCTATGCAGGAGTGGCGCCCTTTAAAACAGAATCCGGATTAATGAAGAAAAAAACCAGGGTATCCCATGTGGCGAACAAGAAAATGAAGGCCTTATTGCATATCTGTGCGCTGAACGCGCTCAGGTGTGATACAGAAATGAAAAGGTATTATGAAAGGAAGACCAAGACCGATGGGAAGCCAAAAATGGCGGTCGTCAACGCTATCCGTTATAAATTGATCCTGCGCATATTTGCCTGTCTTAAGCAAGATCGGTTATATCAACTTGAATTTCATAGTCCCCGGATCCAAACAGCAGGTGAATCAATGCATTTAGTAAATTCACAGGTTTAGGCACACTATCGGATTGCCTGTTGTTTGTATCCGGAGATCAGCTCAATAAATATTGCAGCAAGGGGAATTATATAGTAACTCAGGCTCGTGGCCTTACCCCATTTATAATCCTTGCTGCTTATTTAGTTATTAACGCGATATAAAGCGATATATGGGGGATATTGTCGTTCTATATACTTATGCGGTAGGTGGGTTAAAGCATTTTAGAAATTCACAGGTTTAGGCACGTTACCGGATTGTCACTGTTTTGATCCGGAGATTAGCTCAATAAATATTGCAGCAAGGGGAATTATACAGCAATTCAGGCTCGTGGCCTTACCCCATTTACAATCCTTGCTGCTTATTTAATTAACGTGATAACACCATTGGCTGTTGGCTTTGGGAACTGAAGAATTAGTCAATAACTCTTTCGCGTATGTTGACCGCAGGGTTACCCTGGTAATCCGATCAGTCGGGTGCTGTCAAAATTTTCAGCGCATAAGGCCCATGGCGATCCGGCTTGTGTAAAACCGCCTGTACAATCGGACTGCATATTTGTTTATATTTCGCAGCAATTCCAAAATTGTCTATAAAAAAAATGTACTTTTCCAGCAATGCAGGATTTAAAAATTTCGCTGATCACCGTGGTATATAATGCCCAAAATACCGTCGAACGTTGCATTAATTCGGTAATGGGGCAAAAATTCAACAATATCCAATATATCATTGTTGACGGTGGTTCAACCGATGGCACTATAAAAGTTATCAACACTTACAGAAATAAAATTGATGCGGTGATATCAGAACCCGACAATGGGATTTATGATGCCATGAATAAGGGTATAGCCCTGGCTACAGGCGACATCATTGGCACGTTAAATGCGGATGACTATTTAGCAGATGATCATGTATTGACTGAGGTAGCAAAGGCCTTTACAAGCCAGGAAACCAATATTAATATAGTATATGGCGATTTGGACTATGTAGATCTGAACGGCAAAGTTTTACGTAAATGGCGTTCAGGGGAGTATAAAAGCGGGATGTTTAATTTTGGCTGGATGCCCCCGCACCCTACATTTTATTGCCGGAGGGAGTTGTTTGAAAGATACGGAAAATACCGTCTTGACTACGGAAGCGCTGCTGATTATGAACTAATGTTAAGATTTATGCATGCCAACAGGCAGGGCGCAATTTATATTAGCAGGGTGATGGTGAAAATGGTTATTGGCGGGGTTAGTAACCATAGTTTAAGTAATCGTGTACAAGCGACACGTTTTGACCTGAAAGCCATGCGTAATAACCATATTTTGTTGCCGGTTTTAACCATCTTGCTAAAGCCGCTTCGCAAATTGGTGCAGTTTTTTAACAATGATTAATTTAAGGAATAATTATAATTATATTCCATGACAGAACTTTTACATTCTTACCACATAGTTTATTATATTGTTATCGTGGCCGTTTCGGTTCTGATAACACTCCTCGCTATCCCTTCTATTCTTCATGTGGCCCGTGCAAGGCATTTATATGATGATCTGGGGCATTTCAGGAAACAGCATGATCATGGAATACCACGCCTGGGCGGCGTTGCCATTTTTGTTAGCTTTACCATTACCTCCTTGTTGTTCAGTATGACTGAAAAGTCATTACCCATAAATTATTTGCTTACCGCTTGTATCATCCTGTTTGCCATGGGACTAAAGGACGATCTGTCAGGAGTAAATTCTCGCACTAAATTTTTCATACAGTTTATAGTAGCATCTATTTTAGTTGTTGCAGGTAATATCAGGCTGACCAGCATGTATGGTGTGTTCGGCATTTACGATCTGCCTTACTGGCCAAGTGTGGCATTGTCTGTTCTTACCGTTATATTGATCATAAACGCCTTTAACCTGATCGATGGGATCGATGGACTGGCCGCAACCACTGGTGTGGTAGTAAATGGTTGTTTTGCCGCCATGTTTATCTATATGCACCAGTATGAGCTGGCAGCTGTTTCATTAGCTATGGTAGGCGCCATATTTGGCTTTTTGAAGTTTAATCTTACACCTGCCAAAATATTTATGGGCGATACCGGCTCCCTCCTCATCGGGTTAATATCGGTAGTAATGGCTATAAAATTCATTGAGCTAAATAAATTCACCAACGTTAAAACACCCGAAATTTTCTCGGCACCTGCTTTGGCGGTAGCCATTTTGATAGGCCCTATATTTGATACCGTAAGGGTTTTCATCCTGCGGATATCAAGTGGTTTATCCCCTTTTGCCGCCGACCGTAATCATATCCATCACCGCATGTTAAAGCTTGGGTTTACCCACTTGCAAACCACTTTAATACTGGCCGGTTTAAATGTGCTTTGCATCGGTACAGTATTGTTCTTCAGGGATTATGGCAATTCCATATTGCTTGGTGTGATCCTGGGGGTTTGCCTGCTGTTTAACTGGTCTATCACTTTCTTTATCCGTTCAAAAGAGCGCGAAGGTTTGTCCCTGCGCAACCTGTTTGTATAAACAAGGGTATCCTGGACGGGGATGAAACCGGAACCGATGAACCCCGCTACCACCTTGCCCAAAGCTAATTAGCTCGGGTTGCCACCGGTGCCTGATCCGAATGCGGGCCGGGGTTACCTTTACCGGGTAATGGAAATTGGCCTAAGCATTAAAATACCGCTACAATCAGCGAAATTTTTAAACTCTGCGTTTGTGGAAAAAGTACACGCTTAATAAAGACAAAATATGTATTTTTGGAATTGCTGCGTAGTTTAAATAAATATGCAGTCCAATTGTATATGCGGTTTTACACCACCCTAATTGCCACAGGCTTGCTTATAGGAATATTGTCTCTCTCTTCCTGCTCCTTCAAACAGCAGCAAGTGCTGTTTCAGCAACCTGTTACCGACAGCCTACAGCAGATTAACCAAGCTGGCAGCGGTAAAGGCACTACCGATTACCGGATCAGATCGCAGGATGTATTGCAGATCCGCAACCTGCAAAGTACAAAATACATTGTTGACGAAGCCCCTGTAACAACAACCAGCGGCGGTAATACCACAAACTCTTCGCAAGGCCAAACCTACCAGGTGGAAGATGATGGCACAGTAGCACTGCCTGTTATCGGTCATGTTCAGATCGCCGGGCTTACAAGAGCTGAGGCCCAGAAACAAGTAGAGGACCTTTACCGTAAAAACCTGCTGAAAGACCCCATTATCGAGCTAAAAATTGTGAACCTGAAAGTTACCATCCTTGGCGAGATAAAGGCACAGGGGAATTTCCCTTTAGTAAAAGACAGAACAAGCTTAGTTGAAATGATAGGTGAAGCAGGCGGCCTTACTGAGAAGGCCAATGAAAGGAATATCAAGATCATCCGTGGCGATCCTCAAAATCCCCAGGTGACAGAAGTTGACTTGAGCAACATAAAAACACTGGCAGACCCGAGAATTATACTGCAAAACAATGATATTATATATATTGCACAAAATAAACGGGCGGCAAAAAACGATCAGATACAAAATGTGACCACTACCTTACAGCCTGCTTTGATCCTGCTTAATACAGCGCTAATCATTTACACGCTTATTCATCGTTAAATGTCAGAGACTGAAAAAATCGCGAAAAAATTACCGCACCAGGAAATTGATTATTTTAAGATCGCCAAAATACTGTTCAGCCGGTGGTATTGGATAGCAGCTTCGGTGATCATATCCCTCCTTATTTCATACACTTACCTGTGGTATACCCCAAAAACTTATGCCACCTCGGGCACACTAAAGATAGAAGAGAAAAAGTCTGAATTTTCTGACCTGGTAGGCATAATCAGCAGCAATGACCGGGGCCCCTCAAAAATACAGAGCGAAACATTTGTTTTGCAAAGCCGCACCCTCATTTTAAGCGCAATCAGGACGCTTGACTATAGGGTAAGCTTTTATATTGCCGGCAGGGTGCGCACTACCGAAGTATATCCCCAAAAACTGCTCAATATCCAGCTTTTAAAGTTCGACAGCTTGAACTTTTATCACGATCTGATCACTTTTAAGCCTATAAATAGCAGCACTTTTGACCTCAGTTATAAAATTGGCGCTAAGCTGACGCACCAAACCTTCGCTTACAACAGCCCGGTAACTATTGGCAATACCGCCTTCAGTATTAAATACCCCGGAGGTCTAGCTAAAAGCACTATTTTCATGTTCAGGTTTAATATACCCGAAGATTTTGTTGGCCGCGTAAAAGGAGGCCTGCGAACAAGCGAGGTAGTGAAAAACTCAAATATTATTTCGCTGCAGGAAACTGATTCTGACCCGATATTTGCTGCCGATGTGCTGAACGCTATTATGCGGGAGTACCTCAATTACGACAAAAACCATAAAACACAGTCGGCCACACAGATGATCAAATTTATTGATGATCAGCTGGGGTCACTCTCCAACACCGTAAACGGGTCGGAAAAATCGATCGAACAGTTTAAGAAGCAAACGAAAATAATGAACGTTACTTCGGCATCTGAGAGCGAACTGGGCAAAATAAAAGACCTGGAAGCACAACGTTCACTGTTAAAGATCCAACTGATCGCCCTTGATCAGCTTAAAGCGCAAATTGCCAGGGAAAAAGATAACATCAGCCTCAATTTTAATTTGGAAGGGCCCATTGACCCTATGCTGGCCGGACTGATCAACAGCCTGGATAATTTATTGGTGGAAAAAAACAGCCTGCTTAAAACTTATAATAGTAACTCGCAAACCATAAGGGATATCGACCAGCGGGTATTACAGATCAAAAATGCGGCATTAAACAATATCGATGCCTCAATTGAGCGCATTAATAAAAACATGAGTTTCCTGGATGGCCAGGTAGCGGTAGTTAACGAAAAAATATCAACCTTGCCCGCCGCCGAACGCGATATGATCGCTTTGCAGCGCAACTTTGAGATCAATGACAAAGTATATTCATTCTTGTCTGAAAAACGATTAGATGCGCAGATCAGCCGGTCGGCAATATTACCCGGAGCAACCATCATTGAACCCGCCCAGGTTAACAACAATCCCGTTTCGCCGGATGAGCACAACATTCACCGCACGGCGCTGATCATCGGGTTTGCCATTGGCCTGGGCCTGATCATCCTGATCAGGATATTGAACCCTTATATTTATGATAAGGAAACCGTTGAAAGTTTGACTACCATACCGATCATTGGGGTAATCAGGAAATTCCCGGAAGTAATTGATGAAGACAATACCCAAATTCTGGCGGTAAGCCGGCCCAAATCTATTTTTGCTGAATCTGTCCGTTCTGTACGTACTAATTTAAGTTTTATTTCATCAGACAAAAAAGAGAGCAAGATCATTTGCATTACATCTGAAGTAGCGGGCGAAGGAAAGTCATTTATAGCCGTTAACCTATCCAGTACCTTATCCCTAATCGATAAAAAAATAATACTGATAGCTGCGGATTTACGGCGCTCGCGTTTGCACAAAACCTTTCATATGCCAAATGACAAGGGATTGAGTAATTACCTGGCCAACCAATGTACCTCTGATGATGTGATACGCAGTTCGGGCCAGGAAAATTTAGATATTATTCTGTCGGGTCCGGTACCTCCAAACCCATCGGAATTGCTGCATACCGACCGTATGAAGGTATTGATCGAAGAGCTTAAAAAAAGATACGATATCATCATGATCGATACCGCGCCAATTGGTTTGGTTTCGGATGCGATACCGCTGATCAGGATGAGCGATATCAATATTTTTGTGATTCGCTCAGGCAAATCAAAATTTTATGCCGCTACAGTTCCGCAACGCATTGCCAATGAATATCATTTGGATAATACGGTGATCATCTTAAATGCTTTTGCCGAAGATCTGCTTCATTCCAGGTATTATACCACTAAGTTTACGGGTGAAAATCATGGCACTCATTATTACTATTATTCTGATTACAGCGGCTATGAGGGGTCGGATTATTATGTTGACAAAAAAGAGTACAAATGGTGGGATTACAGGCGTTGGTTTAAATAATGCTCTTACTGATACATGGATATAAGGTTAAAAACAGGAACAAATAAATGGTATCCGGTTTATACAAATCCCAGGGCCGAGAAAAAAGCCCAACAAGCACTGGTAAATAAAGGCATCGAAACATACCTGCCCATAAGGCGCCAGCTTAAGCAATGGAGCGACAGAAAAAAATGGGTAGACGAACCATTTATTAAGTCATACCTTTTCGTTCACATTGCCGAGCATGAGCAATCAGAAGTGCTGATGACCAAAGGTGTGGCCCGGTTTATTTATTTCGGAGGGAAAGTTGCGTCGATGCCCGACCGGCAGATCGACGATCTAAGGCTATTGATGACCAGCTCCCTTGAACTGGAAGTTACTGAAGAGAATTTGCTCCCCGGAGAAAAGATAATCATAAAGGCCGGCCCCCTTAAAGGCATGAGCGGCGAAATTATTTCGTACCGTTCGCAAAAACAATTGGCACTGCGTTTAGAGAGCCTTGGCTGCTCAATAATAATCCATGTTGCTGCATCCCTGATAACCAGGTTTTAAAGCTAATATAATGTGAGTAACATGCATTATGTGAATAGTTTTATACTGGTTAAGTGGTATTTTTTCATTTAATTTAATGCCAGTATATTTCAATATTAAGCAATATAAATCAAAACATATATTGCTGTAAATTAATAAGTTACACTCGTCTTATGTGACTTACGAGGCGAAGCTATGAAAATACCTCTACTATGTGCCGGATCGCAGGAATAATTTCCACCCAACTGCAAACAGAAGAAATTCGTAAAAAAGTAAATATCATGTGCCAGGCCCTAAAACATGGCGGCCCTGATGATGAAGGTATATTTTGTGATGAAAAAGCAAACCTTGTATTCGGACACCGGAGGCTATCGATTATTGACCTGAGCCAAAACGGGCATCAGCCTATGGCCGATGTTCAGCAGCGGGTATGGATAACGTTTAACGGCGAAATTTATAACTATCCTGATCTGAAAGAAAAACTATTGAACCTGGGCGCTAAATTTCATTCAGGTACCGATACCGAAGTGATCATACAGGCCTACCTGCATTGGGGGATGGCAGCTTTTTCCAAACTCCGGGGCATGTTTGCTTTCGCTTTATATGACGTCGAAAAAAGACTGACCTACCTGGTACGTGATAGTTCGGGTGTAAAACCCCTTTATTATCATATCAAAGGAGGACAGTTAAGTTTTTCATCGGAGGTAAAGGCCTTAAAGAAAGCGGGGATCGCTAATGAAACCGATGAGACCTGGCCGGTGAGATTTTTAGCTTACGGGCATATCCCCGAGCCTTATACTACTTTAAAAAACGTTTATAGTTTATCAAAAGGAGAGTTTTTGTGCTGGCACCATGATACCTGCACTTACGAAATGCATTCGTATCACGTGGTTATAAACGAAACCCCCATAATTGATGTGGAGGAGGCTAAAGAAGCGATACAGGCTGCCCTGAAATTTTCAGTTGGCCGCCAGCTGATAGCCGATGCACCTATTGGTGTGTTTTTGAGCGGGGGTATCGATTCCAGCCTGATCACACTATTGGCCAATGAGGAGAAGAAAGCGCAGCTGAAAACCATTTCCATCTATTTTAATGAGAAAGCATACGATGAGCGTACGTATCAAACCCTGGTACTAAAGGAAATTGAGGGCGATAAATTTGCTCATTTGGTAAAGCAGGAGGATTTTGAAGAGTTTTTGCCGCAGATAATTGATGATATGGACCTGCCTACTACCGATGGCATCAACACCTGGTTTATCAGCAAATATGCTCACGAAGATGGGTTGAAAGCAGTGTTATCCGGTGTTGGCGCTGATGAGTTATTCGGCGGTTATCCTTCATTTAACAGGATAAAATACCTGAAGAGTATGCGGAAAATCCCCACTGCCATATTTACCGCTGCTAATTTTTTCACGTCTGACCGTTATAAAAAGATCTCGTTTTTAACTTATAATCACCCGCTTGCCGATTACCTGTTATTAAGAGGGCATTATACCCCGGCCGATATCGCACAAATACTGGACATTGATTTGAGCCAGGTTGAAGGTATCTTATTCAACAATAAGCAGATGCCGAAAATCAGCAATTACGATGAAATGGATGCCGCCTGGTTTGAGACAAACCTGTATATGCAAAATCAACTTTTGCGGGATACCGATGTGATGGGCATGAGCCATGGGCTGGAAGTGAGGGTGCCCTTTTTGGATGAAGATTTTAAACGGATGACGGAGAACATTGCCCCTGCTATAAGGTTTGATGAATATCAACCCAAAAAGTTATTGATAGACAGCTTTAAACATATTTTGCCCAGGGAAGTATGGGACAGGTCAAAAATGGGCTTTACATTTCCGCTGCAACAGTGGATGAGGGAACATGCTGAAATAAACAATGAAAGTTTGTACCGCGGCAAAAAGGCGAAGGGTATTATAAAAGACTTTAAAAGTAACACAATGCATTGGTCAAAAGTATTTGCACTCTACCAAATTCAGATGCATGTCTAAAAAAATAGTTCTCTTCACTTTACAAACTTTTAGTACTACCGGCGGCATACAGAAAATGACCCGCACACTGGCCCATTCCTTATTTCATATTTCAAAACAAAAAAACTGGGATTTTAAGCTTTGGTCGGTTTACGATTCAAGGTATGAGTTAATGGATCAATATTTACCCGCGGCAAATTTCATTGGTTTTGGCCGCAATAAACTCAAATTAGGTTTAAAAACTATAGGCACAGCTGCAAAATCAGATATCGTTATATTGAGCCATGTTAACCTGGCCATACTGGGGTTGATTATAAAGCTGATCAACCCCAAATGCAAGGTATGGCTTGTTGCCCATGGTATAGAAGTATGGCGCCCGTTAAGCTTTATCAGGAAAACATTTTTAGGGCATTTTTGCGATAAAATAATTTGTGTAAGCAGTTTCACCAAGAAACAAATGATCCATTGGCATAAGTCTGACCCGGATAAATGTATTGTATTAAATAACGCCGTTGATCCTTTTATAAAATTGCCTGAAGCGTTTTCAAAACCCGAATATTTATTAAACAGGTACAGCTTAACCCCCGCTAACCAGGTTATTTTTACGCTGACCCGGTTGGCCTCGTCCGAACAGTATAAAGGCTACGAACAGGTGATAAAGGCGGTTAGCCGCTTAAAGCTCAAATTTCCGGGTATTAAATACATACTCGCCGGGCAGTACGATTCGACTGAGGAAACACGCATTAAAGATCTGATAAATACTTACCAGGTTAAGGAGCAGGTTATATTAACCGGTTTCGTAAATGAAACCGAACTGGCCGATCATTTTTTGTTGGCCGACCTATTTGTATTGCCAAGCAAAAAGGAAGGTTTTGGCATTGTATTTATTGAAGCGCTTGCTTGCGGGTTACCTGTTATATGCGGTAATGCGGATGGCAGTACCGATGCGATCAGGAACGGCGAATTGGGCACAGCCATTAATGTGGACGACCTTGACGAACTGGCAAAAACAATTACGGGATATTTAAAGATCCCGCTGACCGTAGAAAGCAGGACAAATCTGCAAAGCCAATGCCTGCTTCACTTTAACGAACAGGATTACAGGAATAATTTATTAAAATTGATAGATGATGAGCCAGCTTCCTGAAGAAGATTGGGATATTGAAATAACGCCAAAGAGCAAATTGCTCGACCTCCGGCTTAAGGATACCTGGCACTACCGCGACCTGCTGCTGCTGTTAGTAAGGCGCGATTTTGTATCGTTTTATAAGCAAACTATACTTGGGCCGGTGTGGTTTTTTATTCAGCCGGTGGTTACCATTTTGATCTATACTGTTGTATTTGGCAATTTGGCTGGTATCCCTACTGATGGTGTGCCCAAACCACTTTTCTATTTGGCCGGAACAATTATCTGGAGTTACTTTGCGGACTGCCTTACCAAAACATCAACTGTGTTTAAGGATAATTCGGCCATGATGGGCAAGGTCTACTTCCCCCGGCTTATTATGCCTTTGAGTATTGTACTTTCAAACCTGATCAGATTTGGAGTGCAGTTCTTACTGTTCCTGGTATTGATAGGTATTTATTGGGGCAAAGGCATCGTGTTGATACCAACTATGGCCATTTTGCTGTTTCCATTGCTCATCCTGATCATTGCCGCATTGGGTTTGGGCCTGGGGATGATCATATCTGCGGTTACCACCAAATACCGCGACCTTGCTTTTGTAGTTACATTTGGTGTGCCCTTGCTGATGTATACCACCACGGTAATTTATCCGCTCTCAACCGCGATAACCAAATACCCTGCTTACAGCTGGCTCATCAAGTTTAACCCGATAACCGCTGTAATTGAAACCTTCAGGTATGGTTTTTTAGGCAAAGGCAGTTTTAGCTGGGGGTTGCTGGGTTATAGCGGCGGGGTTACCGCAGTTATCCTGCTATTGGGCATTATTATTTTTAACAAGGTAGAGAAAAATTTCATCGATACCGTTTAATCATCTTTTAGCGAATAATTTACATGCCTATAGCCATTAAAGCAGAAAACGTTTCAAAAGCTTATCAGCTTGGTGATTTTGGCACCGGGACTATTTCACGCGACCTGGAGCGTTTTTGGGCTAAGGCGCATGGAAAGGAAGACCCTTTTACCAAGATCGGTGAGTTGAACGACCGCACCCTCAAAGGTAACAGTGATATAGTATGGAGTTTACACGATCTAAATTTTGAGATAGACCAAGGGGACACTGTTGGTATAATTGGTCGCAATGGTGCCGGGAAAAGTACGCTGCTAAAAATTCTGAGCCGGGTAACCTCTCCCACAACCGGTTCCATAAAAGTTAAGGGACGCATAGCCAGCTTGCTGGAAGTAGGAACAGGTTTTCACCCTGAGCTGACCGGCAAAGAAAATATTTTTTTGAATGGCGCGATCCTGGGTATGCGAAAGGTCGAAATAAAGCGCAAATTTGATGAGATAGTAGATTTTGCCGGGGTTGAGCGCTATATCGACACGCCGGTAAAACGATATTCTTCTGGTATGTATGTGCGGCTGGCCTTCGCAGTGGCGGCCCACCTCGATTCTGAAATTCTAATTGTGGATGAAGTATTATCTGTCGGCGACGCAGAGTTCCAGAAAAAATGTTTAGGCAAAATGGAAGATGTGAGCAAGGGAGAAGGACGGACGGTGCTGTTTGTAAGCCATAACATGGATAGCGTATCGCGGTTATGTAAAAAAGGAATTCTTTTAAATAACGGCGCAATGTCTTTTACAGGCGACATAAATCAGACCATTGGAGAATATAAAAAATCAGCTTTTGTTAAGGCAGCAAACTTATTTGAATCGCCAAATAAAGACTCGCTGCTACCCTATATAAAAAATGCAACTTTGTCCTATGATCATAGTATCCCTGATTCCGGCTTGAGAATTCAGTTTTCTATCACAATGCAAAATAACGCCAAACCCGCATTTGTCGCATTTGATATTAAAAATAGCATGGGCACAACGGTAATGCAGGCCATACCTCAAGCGGACCCTTTTATTGATTTTCAGCAAAAAGCTGGTGAATATGTTGCTGAAGTAGCCGTGCATGGACTTATCCCGGATACCTATTCAGTATCTATCTGGATCGGGCCACACAACACCGTAACTTATGACTGGTCAAAAGATATACTTCAATTTGAGATAATTGAATCGCCCGTAAAAGGCCGCACCTACCCTCATTCGCCATTGTCGGGTTTTTTTATCCCAATGTCGACTATTAGAAAAATTAACTAAAACAATGAAAGCACGGATCAAAAGATTGCTTAACCGATTAATACAACCAGCACCTTCGAGCAACCCGAGGTTTAAAAAATATTATTCGAAATATAGCGAATTTACAATGATGTCGCGGGCAGATTACACGGCTACCATGGCAGTTGTGGAACATTTTAAATCTTTAAAAGGCGACGTAATAGAGTGCGGTGTTTGGCGCGGGGGAATGATTGCCGGAATGGCAGAGCTACTTGGAAGCGGCCGCAAGTATTACCTATGCGACAGTTTTGAAGGACTGCCCGAAGCACAGGAGATCGATGGAAAAGCCGCCAGAAAGTGGCAGAATGACAAAAATGGCCCAACCTATTATAACAACTGTGCTGCAGAAGCGAGTTTTGCGGAGAAAGCAATGGGACTGGCGCAGGCTGATTACCGATTAGTGAAAGGATGGTTCAACAATACATTGCCAACACTCGAAACCGACCCGATCGCTTTTTTGAGATTAGATGCTGATTGGTATGATTCCATGTATTGCTGCATGGAAAACTTATACCCCCGTGTCATAAAAAATGGTATTATATTAATAGATGATTATTTTGTCTGGGACGGATGTAGCAAAGCCATTCATGCCTACCTCTCAAATACCATGTCTGCATCAAGGATACACCATACGCCTTTCGGAATAACTTATATCATAAAAAATGACTGACATAAGATATATTCATACCCCCGATATCCATAACACCAGGGCTGCTGAGGCTATTGTGCCCTTTATCTGTGACCTCATTTCGCCAAAGAGCGTACTCGACGTAGGCTGTGGGACCGGTACCTGGCTAAAGGTTTTTATGGACATGGATATAACTGAGGTTACCGGTATTGACGGGGATTATGTTAATCAAAAAAAACTTGTAATACCGGCATCAAAATTTATAATTCACGATCTTGAGACTCCCTTAAAACTGGAAAGGAAATTTGATTTGGTTATTTGCCTTGAAGTAGCAGAACATTTAAGTTCAGCCCATGCTGCAAAGTTGGTCGATATGCTAACCTCGCACGGGAATATTATATTATTTTCAGCCGCGATAAAGGATCAGGGGGGGCAAAATCATTTGAATGAACAAGACCCATCCTATTGGAGAGATTTATTTTCCCTCAAAGGCTATAAATTTCACGACCTTATCCGTCATTCTTTTTGGAACAACGATCAGATTGACTGGTGGTACAGGCAAAATATGTTCCTGGTTTCAAATAGGAAATTCGAAGCGCATTTTCCTGAAGAAAATACAAATCTCTATGTGCACCCTGAGCTATTTTACAGTAAGGTTGCTGATTATAAATATTTAAAAGCCAGGCATGATGATTTGGCTTCTGGCAAGTCATCACCACTTACTTATCTTAAATTACTTATAAAATCCTGCATCAAAAATGGCTAACGTCAAGTTGGGCATGTCTGTGATTGTCTGTTGCTACAATAGCGCGGCCCGGCTGCCAGCAACCATCAGGCACCTTGCGGCACAAATTTTCGAAAATGAATGGGAAATTATCCTGGTAGATAATAATTCTTCAGATGATACTGTCGCTGTGGCGCAACAGGAATTCGATAAATATAAAAACGGCAATCTCACTCCCAGGATAGTGTCTGAAGTTAGGCGTGGATTAAACTATGCCAGACAAAAAGGTGTAGACGCTGCGAAATACAGCTATATTATATTTTGCGACGATGATAACTGGCTGGCGGAAAATTATGTAGCTATTGCTTTCGATCTGATAAAAAACAATGTCAAAATTGGGGCAATTGGGGGCTTGTGTTTAGCAGAACCAGAACCCGGCGTTGCCGTACCAGATTGGTTTGATGCTTACAAAAACAATTACGCCATAGGAAGACAAGCCGACCAAAGCGGTGATGTAACAAGGAGGGGTTATTTATGGGGCGCGGGACTAATCACTACTAAAGCTATTTTTGAGCTATGCATCAACACTAACTTCCCCTTTTTGCTGACTGACAGAAATGGAGAGTCGCTATCCTCCGGTGGAGATACAGAATTTTGTTCACGCATTATTTTGTCCGGGCATCAATTATATTATGACGAAAGGCTTGTACTAAAGCATTTTATTCCGGGAAATAGGTTGACTGAAAGCTATTTGGAAAGATTGATCGCAGGCATTAATTCGGCCCATATCCCACTAAGCAAATATTACAATTTGATTAACGCAGATCTGATGACCAGAGGTCAAAAAGCTGCCACTGCACTTAAATCGACTTTAAAAATAGCACTTTCACCATTTACCAAACGCTGGAATTTCAATCAGGAGCGACAATTGCTTTACGCAGTTACCGGTATTAATCTAGGAGTTGATAAGGATTTCGTCATGTTAATGAAATTTAAAAATGCCGCTTTCAGGTAATTTTCCTGCCAGCGATTCAAAGAAAGGATGGCCTTGGGATGAAGAGGTCACCAGGTCAGTTTACCAGGGGGATAGTCAATGGCCGAAAATATCCATCATTACCCCAAGTTTTAACCAGGGTCAGTATATCGAGGAAACGATCCGTTCAATTTTGTTACAGAATTATCCCAACCTCGAATATATCATAATTGACGGCGGCAGCACGGACAACACACTTGAAATCATTGCCAAATATTCACCCTGGATTAGTTATTGGATAAGTGAAAAAGATAATGGCCAGGCAGGTGCGATCAATAAGGGCTTGACCCAATCCACCGGCGATATAGTCAACTGGATAAACAGCGACGATTATTTAACGGCCGGCGCTTTATTAAATATCGCAAATCAATTTAAGGGTGGCCTTGATTTACTGGCAGGTTGCGTTAATAATTTCAATGAGGTTGCTCCGGAGATATCCGATGGTTACACCGGGGTTATAACGAATAAAAACCTCTCCTTGTTAGCTTACTTTTGCAACGGCGGTTTCTATTATCATCAGCCGGGCGTTTGGTTCAACAGAAATTTGTTTATCAATCTACGCTTGAACGAGAGCATGCACTATTGTTTTGACACTGAGCTGCTGCTTCGAATTCTGGCCGAAAGTCCCAATATTGAATATACCAATGATATGCTGGCAAATTTCCGGCTGCACGGTCAGTCAAAGACCGTGAGTTCAAATAAAAAATTTATGGCTGAATTCCGCCAAATACATCTTAGATACACCCAAAACGCGGACCCGGTAATATCTGCTTTTGCCCAACAGCTGATTGATCGTAAGGCCTGGGCGGATTTGCTTTTAGATTTGCAGGCAGCCCCGATCTCTAAATTAAAAAAAACACTGTCAATTTTAAAAGGTATTACCGATGATCCTTTCCATCGCCTCAACCGGTTTTCTTTAGGTGCACTAAAAAGGGTGATTTTAGGTTGAAAATATTTAGTTTACAAGAAATTATAAACTTTATTTACCGGCACCCTAAAGGCAGGATAAGCAAGATCAATCGCTTTGGCGGCTTTGTTAGCTATAAAAGGATGCTTTTAGCCCACGAGGCTATGAAACTGAAGAGTTTGGATTTACCACCAGTACAGTCTTTTGAAGAAGGGTTACCTTTGTATTTTTTAACGGGGAGGGGATTTCTATATCAAACGTTATTCTGCATCACTTCCTTAAGTAAGCATACCAAGCAAAAATTTTTGTACCACCTGGTGGATGATGGCAGCCTGGATATTAACCTGGCAAAAGAGAAATTACCTGGTTCAATAATAATAACATCAGCAGAGATCGAACGGAATTTAAAGCGGGCTTTACCAGAATTAGTTTATCCAATTATTCGTCAGAAAAGATCGGTTTATCCGCACTTAAAAAAGCTGACTGATATTCATACCATTCAAGGCTCTGACCGAAAATTAGTACTTGATTCCGATATGCTATTCTGGCGCGAGCCGGTTCAATTAATCGAATGGCTTAAAAAGCCATCAGGTAACCTCTTTATGACTGATAGTAACTTGTCTTATGGCTATACGAAGGATTTAATGCAACAACTTTGTGGTGCGCCTATACCCGATTTGCTGAATGTAGGAATTGCGGGCATCCAATCTGACATTATTGACTGGCAAAGCATTGAAAAGTGGATCACTATTTTGGAAGCTCAGGAAGGTGGTAGTTATTTTTTAGAACAAGCTTTAACGGCAATGATCGCCGCTAATTCCAGCTTTACATTATTGCCTTCAAACCAATATATTGTGTATCCTTCCCGGAAACAGGTAGCTACCCAGCAAGGCATATTACATCATTATGTTGATCTGTCTAAAAAGGATTATTTTCTGGACGCATGGCAAAAATTCATTTAAAATCATATTCACCCGGCTGCAAAACACTCAATTGAAACCTATTTCAACAAAGACACATTCACTTTTAACAATTGATATTTTGAGAGCCTTAGCAGCTTTAGGAGTACTCTTTTACCATCAACACGTAGGAGGATTATTGGCTCAATATTCCGGAATACCATTATTCACTAAAATAGATGTCTTCGGTGCAAATTATGCAGTACCGCTTTTTTTCCTCATTAGTGGTTATTGCATTCATTTATCTAATATAATTTATCTTAAAAAGAATCAGAACCTGCCATTAAAAAAATATTATATCAAAAGACTTTTACGTATTTACCCGCCGTACATTTTAGCCTTGTTGTTTTCAATTATTGTTAATCACATGACAACTGCCAGCGTCAATCCCTCATTAACGGATGTGATCATTCATGTATTTGTTTTGCAGGGATTTTTTCAATCGTCATTTAATTCGATCAACGTGGTATTATGGACGATTAGTATTGAATTGGCATTTTATTTGATCTATCCTATTTTTTACTACCTGCGATCAAGATATTCATTAAATCTTGCGCTATTATTTAGCTTTACAATTTCAAGTTCATGCATAATCGGTTATTATCTTAAAACAGACCTATATTATGCTGCGCAAAAGTATTTCGTGCTAAATTTATGGTTTGCATGGTGTTGTGGTGCGTATCTTGCAGATAAAAAAACGTTCAGCAATAATGATTTGACCAAACCTTTATATAAGCTGATATACCTGTTTATTGTATTGTTTTTTGTTCTTTCACTGAATTTTAATTACCCGGCGCTTTCCATTATTTATTACCAGTTCGATATTTTAATCTGGACAGGTCCATTATTGTTTCTTATTTCAAAAGAGCACTGGTTTGAAATAAATCAGGTGTTATTTATCCGTGTGATCACTTATATTGGACTATCCAGTTATTCGCTTTATTTGTTGCACGAACCGTTGATCTATCTCAAGAATTTCCTGGTTCATAAATATATTCCCGTACGGTTCCAGTTTGCTTTTATATGTGCTGGTTTTGGGTTGGTGCCTTTTCTGGCATGGTTAAATTATATTATTGTTGAAAGGCCTTTTATGAGGTTAACAAGCCGGCAGAATGTTAAGCTCTCCCATTTTATAAATAAATGAGCCAGCCTTTGGTTTCCATCATCATACCGGTTTATAACGCTGAAAAGTACGTTGCCGAAACTGTCAATTCGGCCATCAATCAATCGTGGCCCAATAAAGAGATATTGATCATTGATGATGGCTCGACCGACAACTCGCTGGCGATCGTCAGGAAATTGGAGAATAGCTGGATAAGGGCATACACCCAAAACAACAAAGGCGCAAGCGCCGCGCGGAATATGGGCCTGAAAGAAGCCAAAGGCGAGTACATCCAATTTTTGGATGCTGACGACCTGCTGCAGCAGGATAAGATCGCTCACCAGGTAAAACTGTTAGCAGATCAGCCGGGCTGTGTTACAGTTGGCGGTACCGTGCATTTTTTTGATGGTACCGATCCCTACAAAGCAACCCGCGATTTTGGCAGGCAGGCGGTGATTGAACCGCTGCGTTTCCTGTTAAGATTGTATGGTGGTAATTTAATTGAACCGGGTTATGAGGGAATGATACAACCCAATGCCTGGCTTACCCCGCGGAGTGTAATAGATAAGGCCGGTTATTGGAACGAAGAATTGACTTTGGATGATGACGGAGAATATTTTTGCAGGGTGATTTTAGCCAGCGAGAATATCATCTATTCGGCAGATGCGATTAATTATTATCGCAAGTTCAGGAATGGTGTCAATTTGAGCGCCAAGCGTAACGATAAGGCCATGAAGAGCTTATTGATGTCCACTGAGTTAAAGTACCGGCACCTTAAAGAGAGCACGGATAATCCGCTTGTCAACACCGCCCTGGCAAAGTTATATATGGAAAATGCCGTAAGGTTTTACCCGGAATATAAAGATTTGTATACCACCGCCATGAACAGAGTAAAGGAATTGGGGCCAATTGATTATGTACCTAAATTGGGCGGTAAAAAAATAGAATTTATAAAAAAAAAGCTGGGTTGGCAATTTGCCAAATACCTGCTTTACATCTTCAGCAAAAAGAGAACCTGATTCGATATGATACTATTTAACAAACCTTATTATACCGGCAAAGAATTAGAATATATTGCCGATGCAATGGCAAGAGGAAAGACTGCCGGCGACGGATATTATACAAAAGCATGTGAAGCTTTCTTTTGTAATAAGTATGGCTTCACTAAAACCTATTTAACAACATCATGCACTGATGCATTAGAATTGGCCGCGCTATTGATCAATATACAGCCCGGCGACGAAGTAATTATGCCATCGTACACTTTTGTTTCAATGGCTAATGCTTTTATTTTACGCGGCGCTAAAATCATTTTTGCCGATAGCAACCAACAGAATCCAAATATCGATCCGGAGCAGGTTGAAGCGCTGATCACCGCAAATACCAAGGCTATTGTGGTGGTGCATTACGCCGGCATAGCCTGCGATATGGTTAGGATAAAAGAAATAGCTGACAAACACCACGTCTTTTTGATCGAAGACGCCGCCCAGGCCATTGATAGCTATCACCAGGACAGGCCGTTGGGCAGCATCGGGCATATGGCTGCATTTTCTTTCCACGAAACAAAAAATATCAGTTGCGGCGAGGGTGGTTTATTGGTTATTAATGATCCGGCCTTTTTAAAACGTTCAGAGATCATAAGAGAAAAAGGTACCAACCGCTCTGCCTTTTTCAGGGGCGAGATTGATAAATATAACTGGGTAGATATTGGTTCCTCCTTTTTACCATCAGATATACTGGCGGCCTTTCTGTTTGCGCAACTGGAAGAAATAGAGAAGATCCAGGCTAAAAGGAAATTGATATGGGATACTTACTATAATGCCCTTTTACCTCTTGAAAAAAGCAATAAAGTTAAGTTACCGCAATTACCGGACTATGCAGTTAATAACGGGCATATTTTTTATATGATCTGTAAGGACCTGGAAACGCGCATAGCCTATATCGACCATATGAAAGCAAATAAAGTACAAACGCCTTTCCATTATGTCTCTTTACATAACAGCCCTTATTACAACAATAGGCACGATGGCAGAGAGCTTCCTATGGTTGAATATTACCAGGACTGCCTGGTGAGATTGCCCTTATTTTATGACCTTGACCAGGACGAGATAAATAAAGTTATTGAGCTTACCAGGGAGTTTTTTAATAAATAGAACACCATACTTGAGTTTACTTTCAAAAATCAAATCCCGGCTTAGCTTCTTTATAAAAAAGCTGACTTTTTCGCCCATAAAATATTGGGAAGAACGCGCTCAACAATATGGCGAACGCTCTGTGCTTAATCTGGCGCTTAACGAAGAGGAAATAGGTTCGTTAAAGGATTTCCAGGCAAAAACCATATTTCCTTTTTTAAAGCAGGAATTGAACGGAACAGAACAGACTTTGCTGGATTTTGGCTGCGGGCCGGGACGACTGTGCATAGAGCTTGCCAACTTAACGCAATGTAAAGTTACCGGCGCCGACCCGATTGAGCACTTGTTGCGGCTGGCACCAGCTGATCCTGATGTATCCTACAAAAAAATAACTAATGGTGTGATCCCTGTTGCCGACAATACTTTTGATGTAATATGGATCTGCTTTGTTTTAGGCGGGATAGTTAACAAAAAGGAGTTTAAACAAACGGTGAAAGAATTGGAAAGAGTAGCAAAAAAAAACAGCCTGCTTTTCCTGATCGAAAACACAACCGATAAGCGGGATATCCTCTCGTGGAAATACCGCTCCAGGCAAGATTACATCAACCTTTTCCCAAATTTTGGCTTGGTTCATTTAAAAGATTTTGATCATGGAAATGAATTGTTTTCAATTATGGCAGGAAGAAATAAGAGCAAATGAGCATTAAAACAATTGCCGGAAAAATCTTGGCTAACAATCCTGTGAGCCGTATCTACTTTTTCCTGTTTAAAAAAAGAATCTCATTTAACCATCTCACCATACGTACCATAGCCTTTATGCTCAGGCAGCGCATCCCATTTCATGGCCTGACTATCGATGTATCTGAGAAAGTGATCACCCCATTGACAAAATCCCTGCTTTATTACCAGATATATGAAAAGCCGGAGGTGACTTTTGTACAAAAACACCTCGCTGCGGACGATGATGTAATAGAACTGGGCTCCAGTATTGGTGTGATGGGAAGCATCGTATCACGCATACAAACATCAGGAAGATACATTTCTGTTGAAGCCGACCCGGCGCTAATTAATGCCAATAATAAAAACATGACCCTTAACCGCAAGACCGATTATACGCTGCTTAACAAAGCGATTGACTACTCGAACGCGACAGTCTCATTTTCGGTAAGTGACAGCAGTCTTTCAGGTAAGGTATCCAGTGATGGGTTAGGCAAATCAACAGTTACAGTGGGTACGATTACATTAGATAATATCTGTACTGCTTATGATTTCGGGAAATATACCCTGATCAGCGATATAGAAGGCGCCGAAATAACCATATTGCTCAACGATGAGCCTGCATTAAAAAAATGCGGCAAAATGATCATAGAATTGCATGATACAGTCTATGGGGGTAAGAAATATTCCATAAAAGATATGACCGAACTGATCATCAGCAATGGCTTTGCACTGGCAGACCAGGAGCGGGCTGTTTTCGTCTTCATTAAAAACAAATAGATCCTCAGCATGCGCATACTACACTTTGCTGAATCATTTTCGCAGCCCACCGAAACATTTATTAAAAGATATGTGGAGAAAAGCTGCCGGTTTGCTGAAGTTGGTGTAGTAGCTTTTAATTTTCAAAATATTGAAAAGGAGTTAAAAACACAACTCAGCCTTTTTGAGATCCGCAACAAGTTATATACAAGAAAAAACGTTAAAGGTGCTGCAAGATTTGTGTTTGAGCGGTTAACCGGGCAGCGATTGTGGTACAAAGAATTAAATGAGGCAATACAAGCGTTTAAACCCGACATCATCCATTGCCATTTTGGTAATACCGGGGTAATGATGAGCCAGTTTAAAAATAAGTTTAAAGACAGAACACCCTACGTCACTTCGTTTTACGGGTATGATATTTCATCACAGCCGGTACTGGATAAAAAGTATAGGAATGACCTGAACGATCTGTGGAAACAAGGAAACGGCTTTTTTGCGGAAGGGCCCGAGCTGGCAAAAAAGATAGTCGACCTGGGAGGGCCGGCATCAAAATGCCTGACAAACCCTTTATTGATCCCGATGGAAGATTATCCTTTAAAAGCGATCTATAGAAGTGTTGGCGATCCTGTCAAATTTTTGTTCATCGGGCGGTTTATCGAAAAAAAAGGCCTGCATATTTTTCTAAAAGCATTGGGGCAGTCGGTAGATAAAGCCGGCGAATTTTCAATTGATATCGTGGGCTCTGGACCTTTAGAAGAAGAATACCGGCAAATAATTGCCGAATATCACCTTGAACCTTTTATAAAATGGCATGGCATGGTAAAGCACCCCGATATCATCGCGATGATGAAGGATTACGACTTCCTCGTCCATCCCTCGTTAACAGCAAAGGACAATGATTCAGAAGGCGGAGCGCCTACAATAATTATCGAGGCGCAATCGTTAGGATTGCCTGTGATTACCACCGATCATGCTGATATCCCTTATGTAATGGGCTATGATGATTTTATGGCCAAAGAAAATGATATACCTTCCCTTGTTGACGCGATCATCAAAATGATAAATTGTAATGACATACAGCATTACACCAAATCAGGCAGGGATAAAGTATTGAAGCAGCACAACCTGGAGCAGAGTGATATCTATCAAAATAATTTGAAAAAAATCCTATCTGCTAACTAATGCTGGGTATCATTACTATAGCGCAGGGGGAAAAGAGGTATATTGACATGGCAAAGATGCTGGCATTATCACTTATACAAGTTAATCCGGGTGTTCAACGCGCGGTGGTCTCCGACGCTGATGAAGACGAATTTAGGGGGTTATATGATGTATTCATTCCCTATGATAAAAGCTTTGGCGCGGGACTTAATCAAAAGCTGCACTTAGATAAGTACTCCCCTTTTGACGAAACGCTTTTTGTAGATTCCGATTGCCTTGCATTTAAATCAATCGATACGATGATCGAATTGTGCCGGAAGCATTCTTTCGTAGTCTTTGGTGACCAGATCAGTACAGGTGAGTGGTATATGGATGTGGCTGAAATGTGTAAAAAATTCAGTTTGCCATCCATTCCGCTATTTAACGGGGGCACCTATTATTTCAAAAACGATGCTGTTGCAACCGGCATTTTTAATAGGGCAAGGGAATTGAAAGATGATTATCTTGAATTGGGATTTAAGCCTTTCAGGGGGTCGATCAATGAAGAGCCATTGATAGCCGTTGCCATGGCCCTCAACCAGGTAGAAGCCGTGGATGATCGGGGTTTCGGCATGCGGACACCTATAGGTATGAAAGGATCTTTAAATGTGGATGTTTTAAACGAACGCTGTTCTTTTAACAAAGACGGGGAGATTGCTGAACCTGCCATTATGCATTTCGCTGGCGACTTCGCCTATTACTTTCATTATAAACGCGAATGTGCTAAATTGAAAGCACTTCATAAATTTCCTTTTATTGGTAAAAAATTAATGTCCTTCTTGGTCAACCTGGGTTATAATCTATCCTATGGAACCTATGTGTTTATGAAAAGGATATCAAAAATGATCCTCAGACGCGAGAAATTCGATTTCAGTATCAGTTTACCGGTATTTCCCAACCAATAATGGATATCACGATAATTATTCCGACTTATAACAGAGCGTGGTCGCTACCAAAGGCCATCGAGTCCTGTAAAGGGTATCCGCAACTGTCGGTGCAGATCATTGTGGTTGATGATGGCAGCACCGATGGCACCTGGGATATGCTGCTTAAAACCGAAGGCATCGAAATTTACAAACAACAAAACTGGGGTAAGCCCTGGGCAGCGAACATGGCTTTTGCACATGCAAAAGGCAAATACATTAAATTTTTAGATTCGGATGACTGGCTGGCGCCCGGCACTTTAGATAAACAATTTGAACTGGTAGAACAGGAAAAATCGGATGTGGTCGTATCGGGCTATAAGATATATGAACAGGATAAATATATCCGGACGATTGACTGGACCGACTGCGATGATTTCATCGCCCAAAATTTAGGCGAATGTGACAGCTCGCACTATTCGGCGTTTTTATTCAGAAAGGAATTTATTGAGAATATCCCCCACCGTACATCCTTTGCTTCTGCTAAATTTGCCTCGCGTGACGACCGATGTTTTATGCTTGAGTTGGCGTTGAAAGAACCCAAAGTGGCTATATTTAATGAAGCGACACTTTGCCACCTTCACCACGAAAAAGGGCGATTGCAGTTTCAGCAAAGCCTGGCCTCGGGATGCACTAATTTTCAGCATCTGCTGATCTACAAAAATATCATCAGGCAATTGGACGAAAGCGGGCGGCTTACACCAAGAAGGATAAAAGCAGCTATCAATGTTTTATGGCCCTTGTGCAAATGGATAGCTAAAAATGATATCAGGGAAGCCGCCGGACTATTGGCCTGGATCAAACAACTTGACCCGAAATTTAAGATACCCGAAAAAGGCGTAATGGGTTTTATGTATAAAAATATCGGGGTAAACAGCACCAACAAAATACTCCGGTTCAGGCGATTTTTTATCTCATGAGCGATATACTGAACCTATTTTACGAAGAGCCCGACCCTGACAGGTGGATCAAGTATGACCGTTATCCACGGAAGGTCATTCGCCGTTTGGTGAGAGGCAAGCAACGACCCGGTGGCGTAATGTTGGTGGCCCTAAACTTAATGAAGGGGCTGGATAAGATAGGTGTGCCCTACCGGTTTAATGATTACCAGTATATTAAAAGGCATCCCGAAGAAATTGCCTGTATCATCGGTAAACCCCAAGTATTGTTTGATAGAAACTGGCAAAACCCAATAATTTTTGGTGCAGGAATCTATTCTCATCCCATTGAATGCCCCGATCTTTTTGAGCGGTATCCCAATGTAAAACGCTTTCTTGTTCCTGGTGAATGGATGCGGGATATGTGCGAGCCCTATTATGGTGATAAAGTGACGGCCTGGCCGGTCGGTATCGATACAGAACAATGGAAACCGCTGGAAGGCGAGAAGACTTTCGAATTTTTGATCTACTACAAAATACGATGGCAACACGATCAAATGGAAAAGGACCTTGTTGAACCGATCACAAAAACACTTGACGCGCAAAATATATCCTATCAGTTCATCAGATATGGCAATTATACGCATGATGAGTTGACCGAAAAATTAAGGATCTCCAAAGCAGTGATCTTTTTGTGCGAGCACGAAACACAGGGCTCGGCTTATCAACAAATATTAGCTACCAATACACCCATACTGGCCTGGGACCGGGGCGGCTACTGGCAGGACCCAGCTTACTATCCACGCAGGGTAAAATATCAACCGGTAAGTTCAGTTCCCTATTGGGATGAGCGCTGCGGCTTAAAATTTATTGACGCTGAAGATTTCAAGGAAAAATTGAATGACTTTTTTAATAATTTGAATACTTATAACCCCCGTAACTACATTTTGGAAAATTTAACGCTTGAAAAGTGTGCTGAAAACTACCTGGAAATATACCGGCAGGTTGAAGGGGAAATTGAATGAGGATATTATTGATCATGAATCCGGGTATTCCTGTTCCTCCGGTGTTATATGGAGGGATAGAGCGGGTAGTTTACTTATTAGCCGAAGAATATCACCGCCTGGGGCACGAAGTTACTTTGCTTGCAGGTGAGGGTTCGCATTGCAGCGGAACTGTCATCACCTTCCCGAAAGAGATAAAATCTTCCAAAGCCGAGATTTATTTCGCCCTGAAGTTCTTGCTGAAAAACCATAAGAAATTTGACCTGATACATAATTTTGGTCGCCTGGCTTATTTTCTGTCTATTACTAACCGCAAGGTTTTTAAAGTAATGAGTTACCAGCGGGAAGTATCTGCCCAGGGAATAAAGCTGATCTCATCCCTGCCCACCAAAAACATGGTGTTTACCGGTTGTAGTAACTATTGCGTATCCACAGGTAACGTGGCCGGAACGTGGAAAACGGTGTATAATACCATCAATTTTTCGGATTACCACTTAGTAGAGCAGGTGGAAAATGATGCTCCGTTGATGTTCCTGGGCCGGCTCGACCGGATAAAAGGCGCGCATACCGCTATTAAGGTAGCAAGAGAAACGAAGAATAAACTGATCATCGCTGGCAATATCCCAGACACAGCTGACAACCTCGAATACTATAAGAATGAGTTGGAACCGCAGTTTGACGATGAACAGATCATCTATATTGGCCCGGTTGATGATCGTAAAAAAAACGAGTACCTCGGCAAAGCCAAAGCTTTATTGTTCCCGATAGAATGGAGCGAGCCTTTTGGCATCGTAATGATAGAAGCGATGGCCTGCGGTACGCCTGTTATCGCCTTTAACCGGGGAGCGGTGCCCGAAGTAGTTGGTGCCAAAACTGGCATAAAAGTTAATAGTGCCAGAGAAATGATCAGTGCTATAAGTGATATTGATCACATAGACCGGAAAAATTGCCGGTCAGCAGCAGCCGGCCAGTTTGATATCTCCATAATCGCTCAAGAATACCTTAATATAAAACCCCATGATTAAATCGTTTTTTAAAAGGCTGGTTCCCGAAAGTTTAAAAAAAATCCTCAGGGATAGATTAGGCGTCCCAAGCCAGGAGGGCAGCTTAAAACGTATCAGACAGTTGGGTTATAACCCAACACATTGTTTGGACATTGGAGCCTATGAAGGTAATTGGGCCGTTGAATTTAAACAGGTATTTCCGGAAAGCGCCATTCTCATGATCGAGGGCCAGCGGGAAAAAGAGCCTTATTTAATTAAGACCAAAGAAAAATATAGCAACGTTGATTATATAATAGCTTTGCTTGGCGCCAGGGAAACTTCAGTGATTTTTAACAAGTACGAAACGGCAAGTTCGGTTTTGGCGGAACATAACGAGACCGGGGCTAAAACAGAGATCAGGCAATTATCCACACTTGATTCTATTACAAGCGGAACGATCTTTAAGGAATCTGGTTTTATAAAAATTGATACCCAGGGCTACGAACTGGAGATACTAAAAGGCGGTGAAAAAACACTATCGACCGCAGAGTTTGTCCTGCTCGAGGTTTCATTTTTAGACATATACAAGAACTGCCCTTTGGCTGCAGATGTAATTTTATTTATGCAGCAACGCGGCTTCATTTTATACGATATCTGCACTTTGATGAAAAGGCCGTTAGACGGCATGCTTTACCAGGCAGATTTCCTCTTTATCCAAGAAAATTCACAGCTTCGCAACGATAAGCGATGGAGCTAAGCCCGGTAAAAAAGATATTGATCATTACCTCCGGTCAGCCATCTTTAAATCCCAGGCTTATCAAAGAGGCTGATACTTTAGCCAGTAAAGGTCATGAGGTAACGGTGCTTTACGCTTATTGGAATGATTGGGGAACAAAATTCGACCAGGAATTAATCCCGTCAAAAAAATGGAAAGCCGTCTGCGTTGATGGCGATCCGCACAAAAAGAAAATTACTTATTTTTTTAGCAGGCTGATCCACAAGTCAGCCAAACTCACCAACCGAAAGACAAGAGGCAAATATTTAGCCGAACTGGCTATCGCACGTTCGGGGTATTATTTAATTAAAGCAGCAAAAAAATATCCCGCTGATATTTACATTGGCCATAATCTGGGCGCCCTGGCTGCAACTGTAAAAGCTGCAAAGGTAAATAAAAAACCCTGCGGATTTGATTTGGAAGATCTTCACCGGTACGAGGTAAGTGATGATAAGAACCATCCCGATGTTGTTTTAAAGTCCATTCTTGAAAACCGATATATCACCCAAACCAATTATTTAACAGCGAGCAGCCCCTTAATCGCTGAAGCCTATCAGCAACTTTTTCCGGATAAACATCCGGTTGTACTGCTAAACGTTTTTCCGAATAATTTTAATATTCAGCAGCCTGAAATTAATTCCGATGGCCCAATAAGGTTGTTTTGGTTCTCCCAAACCATTGGCCTTAACCGGGGTATCCAGGATCTGTTAAGCGCTTTGCTGCTTGTAAAGGACTACTCTTTTGAGCTTCACCTGTTGGGCTACCTTTCGCCGGAAGTCCGAAGTACTTTGGTTAATAGTGGACCAACAAACATCCATTTTCATGACCCTATGGCGCCTGATGAACTCAGCGCATTTGCCTCACAATTTGATATTGGTTTCGCTTTGGAGCCGGCATTCAGCATCAATAATAACCTTGCTTTAAGCAATAAAATATTCACTTATATGCAGGCGGGGTTGGCGGTTGTGGCCAGTGATACCGCCGCGCAACTAAGACTTTTAGAAGAATATCCTGCTATTGGTAAAGTTTATCCAAAAGGTAATGCGGCAGCATTAGCTGATATCTTACGCTATTATCATGAACATCGTGACCGACTACTGGAGTCCCGGAAAGCAGCTTTAGCCGTTGCGCAAAGAGACTTAAACTGGGAAAAGGAAAGCTGCAAACTGCTAAACCTGGTCGACCAAACTTTAGCTGATTTTGAATAAAAAAATATTGATCATCTGCCCTTATTTCCCCCCAACCAATGGCGCCGATATGCAGCGGGTAAGGATGAGCCTGCCTTACTTTAAACAATTTGGTTGGGAAGCGGAAGTGGTAGCGGTTGATATAGCTTATTCGGATTTGCCAACTGATGACTTACTGCCGCGAAGCGTTCCGGCTGATATTAAAATCCACCGGGTAAAGGCATTCGAAAAGAAGTGGACATCAAAATTGGGACTGGGCAGTATTGCTTTGCGCTCGCTTTGGTTTTATCGGCAAAAGGTTAATCAGCTTCTAAAAGAAACGGCATTTGACCTCATCTATTTTTCTACCACGCAGTTCCCGGTACTTATATTGGGAGCCTATTGGAAAAAGCGTTTTGGCATACCTTATGTGATCGATATGCAGGACCCCTGGCATTCGGATTATTATAAAAACAAGCCCAAAGGCCAGCAGCCGGCAAAATACTGGTTCTCCTACCGGATGAATAAATATTTGGAGCCCATCGCCATGAAACAGGTGGATGGTTTGATTAGCGTATCACAAAATTATATTGATGATCTGAAAGAAAGATATCCGGGTATAAAAGATATACCCGCTGCTACCATCACTTTCGGTGCGTTTGCCCCTGACCTGAAAATAGCGAACGATATCCGGGATCAGTTTGAAAATTTATTAGATCCAGGGTTTATTAACATCGTTTATATTGGTCGCGGCGGTGCAGATATGCATGCGGCGATAGCTGTCCTATTTAAAGCCTTAAAAGATGGCCTGGCTCATGAACCGAAAATATTTCATAAAGTACATCTCTATTTTATCGGCACCAGTTATGCGCCCAACGGACAAGGAAAACCTACTATACTACCGCTTGCCAAACAATATGGCGTTGAAAGCAATGTGGTTGAGATTACCGACAGGATAAGTTATTATCACACCCTGGTAACTTTGCAGCAAGCTGACGCCCTGTTTATCCCCGGCTCGGACGACCCGAAGTATACCGCATCAAAGATCTATCCTTACCTGCTTACTAAAAAGCCTTTGCTGGCTATATTCAATTCCCATAGTTCGGCCATTGGTATTTTGGGTGAATATGGCGCGAAGCATGTATTTGATTACGACCATTCCGTTGATAACAGCTCAAAAATATATCATTTTTTAAAGCAAGCTGCTAACCACGAATTAGAAATACCAGAGTACAAGTCAGCCACGGAAAAAAAATATTCGGCTGAAAACATGGCCCAAAAACAATGCGCGCTTTTTAACCAGGTATTGAATGGAAAAAATTAAACGGACATTCGGCTTTATATTTAATCACCCCTTAGGCCAAAGGCATCCCTTTAAAAGTATTTTCCGTTTTATAGTCTGGCAAATTCAAACCCGGCTTTCCCCTTCCAAACTAATGGTGAAGGAATTTGTAAAACCGGTAAAATTTTATGCCCGCAAGGGATTGACCGGCATTACCGGCAACATTTACACCGGCCTGCATGAGTTTAATGATATGGCTTTCCTGCTGCATTTTTTGCGAACAGGGGATGGTTTTTTTGATGTTGGGGCCAATGTAGGTTCTTATACTTTACTTGCATCCGGTGTATGCGGAGCAAAAAGCATATCGATAGAACCAGTGCTGTCCACCCTTGATCTGTTAACCGCAAATATCGCTCTGAATAATTTGAAAGATAAGGTAAAGCTGATCAATGCAGGTTCAGGCAGTAAGCCAGGTACCATCACTTTTACTTCAAATGAGGATACAACCAACCACGCCATCGCCGAACATGAAACAGGATTAAGGGACATCATAAATATTCCGGTTATCACGATTGATTCCCTGTTAGTTGATAGCTCACCTGCTTTGATCAAGATAGATGCCGAAGGTTATGAAACCGAGATCATGAACGGGATGAATAACACTTTGGCATCGCCCTCATTGAAAGCGATCATTATTGAATTGAACGGCAGCGGCGAACGATATGGATTTGATGAAAAGAAAATACATGAGCTGTTGTTAGCTAAAAATTTCAAACCCTATAGCTACGACCCTTTTAAAAGGTTATTAACGATTGTAGATAGCTTTGGAGATTATAATACCATCTATTGCCGGGATATGGATTTTGTGAATGAGCGGCTGAAGAATGCCGCAGTAATTAGGTTGATGGGAGAAAGCATTTGATGCGTTTGGCTATTATTACCACCCATCCCATTCAATATTATGCCCCGGTTTTCAAGCTATTGGATCAGCGTAAAAAGATTGAGATCAATGTTTTTTACACCTGGGGCGAAGGGGCCTTAAATAAATATGATCCGGGTTTTGATAAGATAGTGGCCTGGGATATCCCATTATTGGATGGATACCCTTATACCTGGGTACAAAATACAGCAGCCGATCCCGGTTCGCATCATTTTAAGGGAATCGTCAACCCCGGGCTGATAGCGCAGGTAAAGGAATTTAAGCCGGATGCTATACTGGTTTTTGGCTGGGCATATCATAGTCATTTAAAGGCTTTCAGGCACTTTAAAAACAAGGTTCCGATTTGGTTTCGGGGGGATTCTACTTTGCTTGATGAAAAAAAGGGAATAAAAAATTTACTACGATCACTATACTTAAAGTGGGTGTACCGGCATATCGACCATGCATTTTATGTGGGTGCGAATAACAAAGCCTATTTTGAAAAGTATGGTTTAAAGAAAAG
This sequence comes from Mucilaginibacter sp., assembly GCA_035489035.1. GTDB lineage: Bacteria > Bacteroidota > Bacteroidia > Sphingobacteriales > Sphingobacteriaceae > Mucilaginibacter. The sequence continues at coordinate 2,128 of DATHKT010000072.1, read as the reverse complement.
TCAATTAAGTTTTGCCCCACACGCCATCGATAATGAAAGATTCGCAGCCAATAGGGATACCGAAGCTGCATTGTTAAGAAAAGAACTGAGTGTTAAAGCCGATGAATTGCTGCTACTTTTTGCCGGGAAACTGGAGGATAAGAAGTCGCCGTTATTGCTGGCTGATGCGTTTATCCATTTAAATCAAACCGGAACACATTTATTATTTGTGGGGAACGGCGCACTGGAAGCCGAGTTAAAACTAAAGGCAAAAGATGTTGCCAATATCCACTTCGTGGATTTCAGGAACCAGGGTGATATGCCTGTCCTATACCAGGCCTGCGATCTGTTCTGCCTGCCCTCAAAGGGCCCGGGCGAAAGCTGGGGTTTAGCGGTAAATGAGGCGATGGCTTGTGGCAAGGCCGTTTTAGTGTCAGATAAGGTGGGCTGTGCCATTGACCTTGTCAGGGAAAGATATAATGGCATGATCTTCAAAAGTGATGATGTGCAGGATCTGACCGATTGCCTGAAGGCATTAACACAGTCGAAAAGTCTGCTGGAAGATTATGGGAGACATTCGGAGCTCATGATAAAGGACTGGAATTTTGAAAAAATAGCCGCGGCTATCGAAAATAAAATGATGAATGCTGTACATTAACCTGTCAGAAACTGTAAGTTGCATGATAGCCTTATCTTTGGCAGAAGAAACGATCCATGAAAAATAATTTTTCACTCGAAAAATATTTAACGCTGTACATACCCTGGGCTGTCTCCTTGTTTTTTAAATCAGATCCTGAACTATCTTACATGATAGCTTGGTTAGGCTCTTTTTTTATATTTTACCTGACGCTTAGCGGATGGGTAAGGCCACTACCCAAAGACCTGAGTATAGCCGAGCAATTAATGCGGCCCATATTTTTGGTACAGATCATTTTTGCCGGCTACATGTGTTGCACCTCTATATTCTATTATCTAAATGTATTGGGATATGTTGATTTCGAAAAAATAAGTAGCAATTATTTGGTTGACCAGGACAAGCTGGAACTGACTGCCATGTGCCAGCGTTTCTATTGTGTAGGGCACGCGGCATTTGTGACCGGGATACTGGTTTTCATGAAGTATGATATCAAACAGCGATATTATATTGAACGGGAAAGAATAGCCAACCTTTTATTTGGAGCGGCCATTATTACCCTGCCTGTCGCAATTTTATTTTTAAAAGTTAATGGTCTGGCACAATTTGCCAACCAGTTTAATTCCTTGAGCTTTATTGCAGGAACACTTGCATTAGCGTTTGCCATACCCCTGCAAAAGATATGGAATACGCTGATCTGCGTTTGTTTGTATTTTTTTAACTTTTATAATGCACTTATTTCGGGTTTTAAAGAACCAATCATCATAAGTATATTAGTATTGGGGGTGTTTTTATATCCATCCTATAAAAAACTTGTTTTAACCACCTTCATCCCATTATTAGTGCTTGTATTTATTTTTCTTCCCACTTATAACCGTATTTTCAGGCAAAATGCCTGGAGCGGTGAGGTCGCGGTAGATGAAGCCACACAATTGGCTCTGGATGCTGCATTAAGTAAAAGTTCGTCAAATGAAGATGAAAGCAATTGGGGCTTCCTTGTTTTCAGGCTCAGCGAAATTGATATGTTTACTTCATTCGCCAACTCTACTCCTGATAAAGTTGATTTCTATGGTTTTGATTTGTTTAATCAATCAGCGGTGGCCATCATTCCGCGAATATTCTGGCCATCCAAACCGATAACTGAATCACTGGTTATGGAGCGTGTCTATAATGCCAATGTGATCAACAGGGGCTCCTCGGTGTCGGCCAAGCCGGCTTTCATTGTCGATGCTTATTTATCCGATGGGACTATTGGCGTATTTATTTCCCTTTTCATCTATGGCGCGGTCGCGCAGCTTATTTCCCGCAAAGCTGAATATCTTTTTGGGGGATATATCTTGGGGACCGCCCTTATTTTTAGTGGCCTCTTCCAGATATTTTGGCGTGGGTTAAGCTTTGAATTTTTGATCAACTCGGTTTTTTGGAGTTATGTCAGTATGATCATCATTCAGAAAATATTTGTGGCCACACGTATCTTAAAAGAGATTTGAAAATATTACAGGTAAATGCTTCCTA
>DATHKT010000071.1:0-38078 GCA_035489035.1 Mucilaginibacter sp. | reverse complement strand
GGTGTCCACCTCTTCCCATTCCGAACAGAGAAGTTAAGCCCGCCAGAGCCGATGGTACTGCAGTAAAATGTGGGAGAGTAGGTCGGTGCCCAATCTTAATCAGGAATAGCCTTTGTGGAAACACAAGGGCTTTCTTGTTTTGTATCAGAACCAAGAGTCAAGAACCAAGAGTCAAGATCTTTTTTTTCTCCCATCCTGGCTCTTGATTCTTGACTCTTTATTCTACTTCAACACATGCCCAATCTTAACTACCGTACCGGGGCCTACCGTAAATTGTGTGCTTGATGGCTGGTATTTGGTCAACTCGTATGATGCCTGTAAACCAAGTTCCAGCTCGAAACTAAAATTTTTGCCTATGGTACGCTGTATTCCCCAGGCTGGCATCAAACTTACTACGGAGCTGTGATCAGCGTTGCCCGATGAGCTAAGCGGCTTGAAAATATAATTGCTATGCAGCGCAAAAAAGTTGGAACTGTTGTTGGCTATATCCTTACCATTATCGCTGCGGTATTTGAAATGATAATAATGCCTGAACTCTGCCGCGAGAGCCGTACGCCAGGCATATTGATAATAAGTGGTACCCGTGTTGGTATAAAAGGTAGACTGGTAGGTAACGCCCAACCCGATGCCGGCATCAAAATAAAGCGTGTTGCTTTGGCTGATCTTTGCCTCATAGCTAAGCGAACCACCAAGGTAATTGAGATTGGCTTTTAACTGACCGGCCTTTAAATAACTGGTAGTATCCTGCGCCCGGGCATTAACACTGATGATGAATAAACAGGCCAAGAGTAAATAGAATATTTTTTTCATGTAAATGGTTTAGGCCGTAATTATAATAAATAATATCCACCGGCTTAATATCTGCAAAGAAATTTAGTACGGCTTTAACACCCATTCAACCTAAACCCGATAGCATAGCGGGGCTACCGAATCCGAAGAACCACCGGCACTGCTTTTCAAAAATCACTATACTATAAATCTCCCATTGATGGTTGTTTGTGAGGACACAAACAACGGGGGGGCATGTCGTATAAGATTTCTCATTATCGTTCTAAATGACGATTGGGTTTGATGTGTTGCTAATAATGCAATGACAATATAAATCTGCCACACCCTGCCCCACTACTACGGTACGGGGAGACGGACGGACACCCATCTTTTCAGTTTATAGCATTGACCTGGGTAACCTAAACCCGATAGTATAGCGGGGCTACCGCATCCGAAGAACCACCGGCCCTGCTTTTCAAAAATCATTATACTATAAACCTCCCATTGATGGTTGTTTGTGAGGACACAAACAACGGGGTGAAGAGAAAAGGTGAAGAGAAAACTTGTACACCATGTATAGTTCACTTTGTATATCGTTTAAGATTTCTCGCTGCGCTTCGAAATGACAATTGGGTTTGAGGCTATTGCAAACTGCCAACCGCCTACTGCAAACTACTATAATACCTTGTAAAGTATCCAGTCATCCGTTTCGTAGATCTTCTGGAGGTTGAGGTTATTATCCGAATGCTTGATGGCAGGGATATATTTATTGTTGAGCTGGGTATAGCCGGTAAGCGGGTTTTTTTCGGTGGCTATCAGGATATAATTTACATAATGTTCGGGGGCTTCGCTGGCACTCAGGTAGGTTTCCTGGTAGGGCAGCACAAGGCGATCTATATGATGGGTGAAAGCAATAATGGGGTAGGTGATGGCGTCGTCCATTAATATCTGCTCGTTACGGGGCAGCGAGTTGAGGTATTCTGCAATCTCGCGGTTTTCGCTTTGGCGGTCATCCGGGGTAGGGTTGAACAAAACATTTACAAAGTCACGCTCTTCGGTAACAAAGGACCTTTTAAGGAAAAGATAACCGGTTACCAGCTGGAACAGAACAAGCACGCCTAAAATAACCTTTAATACCACCTGGTTTTTCAGCGTATGCGCTCTGAAGATGATACACAACAGGGATAGTATGAGGAAGATGAGAAAGTACTCGTGCGACAGGAATATCTTATCGTATTTGATCTGCAAAAACTCCACAAAAGCAAATGGCGCCACAATGGTGAGTATCTGATAAGTATTGTGCCTGAACAGGTAAATAGCCACGACGATCATAGGGCAAAACAGGGCGATGCTTGCCGTTACCAGTGGCGATATTTGCGAGGGCTGGTAATGCGCGAAACTAAGGGCCTGTTCAAAGCTGAAGCGGTCGGCTAGTACCGTCCAGGTGGCGTAAGGGCTGTCGATAAAGTAGTCGAGGTCATTGGCGTGCGTAAGGTTCAGCATCTTGAAGATGAGCACCGATGCCAGTGGCAGGATGAACAGGATGATATAAATGGCAAATGTTTTATTGATGAGCTTTCGCCGTAGTGCCGGGTTATTAAAGCTGAGCGTGAGCCGGAAGACGGTTTCCTTTTCGCTGAGGTTGAGGCTTTGTATGGCGATAAACATAACCAGCGGAATAAAGAAAAGCGTGAGCCAGATAAACTTATAGTCGCAAAATACCAGCACTACCAGGCATATGCTGGCAATGGAAATATGGAAGGTGGTATTCGATTTATAGAACCTGATGATATGAAAAAAGAACAGGTAAAAAAAGATGAGATCCATATATATGGACTTACCCGAACAGGCCGTATACAATATGCCGGGATGAAACAGGAACAGCACAATAAGCATCAGCAAGTAAAAATCATCGTGCGTGCGCCTGATGAGGGTATTGGCCATGATATAAAAAAGGATAGCCGTACCAATAGCCGAAGCCAGTATCGGGGCCAGTGTTTTGCTGATGGAGGAGAAGATAAAAGTGCCGTAAAAAGGTAATATCGGCGCGGTAAGTCCCATTACTTTGAGGCGGTTGCCTACACCTTCAAAAAGGATCTTGGTTTTTTCGATATAGAAAAGCGACTCCTGGTTATAATAGCCCAACCGGTTTAAATAGATGCCCAACAGCAGGTAATAAGCCGCTATAATTAAGGCAATAACCATGAGATATATGTGCCTCCTGCTTCTCATTTAATAACGTTTGTGGGGTTATTAATTTTACTTAAACCATGATTTGTTTTCTCCCAGTAAAACGGTTTCACCACCAGCTGATACAGGCCCATATAGGCTGCAGCCGAGTGCATGAGCCAGTAAATAGGGTTGGCAATGGCAAACAGGATGAGCTCGTAAAAGCGGCGTTTGAAAACGGCCATCATATTTACATAGATCATCAGGATATTACCAACCATTAGGTTAAATATCGATATAAACAATACCCAATCAGGGAACAGTGTTTTTATCGCGGCAATGTTAAACACCACGTAACTCAGGAACACGATGAGCAGAATAGGGTACACCAAAAAGGTAATAGGCGTAGCGCCGATAAAGAAGTTGAACCCTAAAAATCCTTTCCAGCCGATCTTTTTCCAGAGTGTAACGGGATTGCGCATGTGTACCAGGTAGGTTTGCATGTAGCCTTTGATCCACCTCGAGCGTTGGCGTATCCAGTTGATAGGTTCGTTATTTGCCTCCTCGTAAGTGGTTGAATTGACAATGGCCACCTTATAGCCTTTGGCATAAGCCCGCACACCCAGATCTGCATCCTCGGTTACATTGAACGGGTCCCAGGCGCCCAGTTCGATCAGGTTTTCCATTTTAAAATGGTTGCTGGTACCGCCTAAGGGGATAGGGATATCCAAGGTATCCAGCCCCGGCAGCATATAATCAAACCAATAGGAATACTCGAGGGTAAACATCCTGGTGAGGAAGTTCTCATTCCGGTTAAAATAGTTTAACGCGCTTTGCACGCAAATGTAATGTTCGGGCAGCTTGGTAAACAGGCTTACTACTTTTTTAAGCTGATCGGTATCGGGTATATCTTCCGCATCATAAATAGTGAGGTATTTGCCCCGCGCAAAGTGAAGCCCATAGTTGCAGGCTTTCGGCTTGGTTTTAGGCATGTGGAATGGCACGATGATCACCTCAAATATGGCAGGGAAATCGAGATTGCGAACAGCGTTTAAAGTTTTGTCGTCATCCTCTTCAATCAGTAGTTTGATATCCAGTTTTTCGCGCGGATAATCGAGGCTCTGCAAGTTCCATATCAGCTTTTTGATCAGTTTATCTTCCTTGTAAACGGGTAAAAGGATGGTATAAACCGGCAGTTCGGCATCAGCCAAAGCCTTTACTTCGTCTTTAGTAACCGCCTGGTACAGCTCAAAACGCGAACCGACCAAAGAAAGAAACAGCTTGAATATAATGGCAATGAGGAAGAACGAACTCATGGCGACATTAATGATGATAGTTACCTGTTTAAAATTCAAAACCAACCCGGCAGCCACGAAACCCAATATCACAAAAAAGAAAACCAGCTGCGGTGTGGTAAAAGTAACCAGTGCCGAACTATTAGGGTCGCGGTTTAAAAGTTCAAATACGGCTGATTTAACAAATTTTTCGCCGATCAGCTTATGGCTCAGCCAGGTGATATCCAGGTCATCGGCCACAATAACTTCGGGTTCCAGGTTATAGGTTAGCCTGATGAAATCTAAAAACAGCCGGTCGGTGGGATCAGCCATTAAGGTGACCACCTTATTGTTTTCGATGCGAAGCGGCAGGGCCAAATGTGCATCAGCAAAGGAGAGTTCGATCTGGCTCAGTACATCTTTATCAAAAGCCTGGTTTCTTACCTTCTTAATTTCATACCCGGCATTGGTGATGGAACGCTCGTAGTTTTTACGGGAAATATGGCCAAAGTTGAGGGCAACCTTCAAAAAAGACTGCTCTGACCTGGCTGAAAAATTTTCAATCTTCTCCCGACCACCTGGTGTTATAAAACCATCTTTAACCAAAAGTTCAGGAATCGAAATACTCATTGTGTCTAATAAAAAGGCTCAACCTGTTGCTTATATAGCTACCGGTGTTAGGCCTAAGGTTACTTAAATAAAATACGAACTCAATGCATATTTAAATTTTCGCGATCTACTCATTAAATAATTCCTGCGATTTTTGAACTTTTGAACGTACATAAAGGAATGACATTAATATCAGCACCAATATGCCCAGCAGAATGTATAAGTTATAGAGCTCCCAAAAACGGGTAAGGGAGCTTTTGGTATCAATATACTCCAGGTTTTCGCTTGATTTATTTATGTTGAACAGGTATTTATTGCCGTTTACATCAGAAATACTTACGTTACTGGATAAAGTCGACAATTGCTCCGTAATAGCTTTTGCCGCGGCAGTAAATGCATTTGCAGGTTCTTTGCCTGTTGCTGTCAACACCAAAACGGCGTTGTTGCTTGGGCCATAAAATATCTGCGCCAAGCCGTTGGATACCGAGTCTGACAGTTCATAAACCTTTTTTCGATTATCAGTATTATAGATCCTGAACTTCTTATTAAAGCTGATTGGTGCATCATGGAAATAATCCATCAGCGGGTCGTATTGCGATAGCAGCGCTACCACGTTGTATTTTTTCAGATCGTTCTGTGTCACATTCTTTGAGTAAACAAACTCAGGGAAATTGTTCGCGTTGATGTTGTTGTTCAGCTCATAAATAATCTCACCCATTGCGGCGGCCGCGAATTTGGCATATTCCTCTGTAATAACGATACGGGTGGTGCCGCTGTTAAAAGCCTCAGGATATTGGTAGAAGCTTAGGTCATTAGTGATGAATGGATTTTTTGATTCAAGGTATGATTTGTCAACATCTATCTCCGCAAAGAAATTGGTGAAGGTGTTGATACAATTACCGCTGCTTGGGTATATCCTGAATTCGGCCTGTATGCTATTGTATTTATGATGCTGATACCTGTTGATAGTAACGGATGTATTTAATTTACCAGTGGCGTCAAGCCTTTCGCTACTGATGAGCATACCATTCAGGTAAATATTAAAATAACCGCGGTCGCCTGGTGTTAGGCTGCTGTAATTACCTACAAACTTAATTTCAACCTCTTTTGGGGTAAAGCTAAAATCACTGTTTTTGAAGCTGTACACATTGGTTAACGAACCAATGCCCGACATAAAGTTTGGCGTGCCGCCAACTTGCCTTAGCGTTATTTTCGACCTGTTTTCTTCAATAGTTTTAAAGAAACTGTTTTCGGCGGTTGCTATCAACAGGTATTCGCCAAATGACGAATTCAGTATATTCATATTACCCAGGGCGGTTATCGTTTTTTCATAACCGGCGTCATCACCGCCGGTAACAAATAGTATTTCGCCCGGTACAGAAACTTTGGCTACCGATTTTACAGGTACTCCTTTAACCATGGTGGTTACCGTATCTTCGTAAGTGCTTAATGATTTCTTCAGGAAAAATAATCCCTGGCCATTGGTTGGGTTTACGTTGATCAGCGCTTTTTTATCAGCATCCAGGCTGGCTATATTGCCCACCATGATGTAGTTTTTAACACTATCAGGCACCCTATCCGCAGGATAAACTTTGATGTCTTTGACCATCGCCTTTTTTAACCTGGAGTAGGCCCATGCTACGGCCTTGAGGTCGCGCAGGCTTGGGTTCATTGGATATACAATGGCTTTTTTTGATTCGAAGCAATTACTGATATTCACATTGCTAAAGAAATTGCTATTCGTTTTAACCAGCGACAAATAAGAATAGTCTTTCACTTTCAACCACATTGCCGGGTTGTCAAGATCCTTACACTTATCATCGGTTACAGTAAGCAATGTTTTAACCTGTATCTTCAGGAATTTATCAGCCGGAAGATCCTCGGGAGCTAAATTAATAATGATCTTTTCTACAGAGTCTTTTGTAAGGCGGGCGCTGTAGGCAGGCCTGTCGTTAATAACGATATTAACAAAAGAATGATCCTTGATAAGCGCTTGCGAAGGTTCAATATATAATACCAGTTTGCTTCCCTTCATCTCTACAAGCGGGCTGATCTTTAAATAAAATGAACTGGCGCCGATCATGCCATATATAGGCTCATCTTCATGGCCCATCGCTTTAAATGATACAATGCTTTGCGCTATTGATGCCGTACTTAAAAGTATTGCAAGAGCTAAAAGGCTGAAAAATTTATTCATTTGCTTATCAGTATTAATTTATTACGTTGAATTCCACTTTAAAATAATTGCCATTCTCATCACTGCTGTAAGCTAATTCGCCACCCATTTCCTGGGTCATCAGTTTGGCAATGGAAAGCCCCAATCCAAGGCGGCTTTCTATATGTCCGGACGCATCATTCAAAGTCTTTAATTTATTGAACATCATATCCAGTTCTTCCTGACCTATGGCAATGCCTTCATCTATTATTTCAAAAATAAACCGTTGGCGTTGCAGGCTGGTCACTACTTTAATGCTGTTATTTGTCTGCGAAAATTTAATGATATTGGATATTAGGTTCTGAAATATCTGCCCGGTAAACACGCGGTCGAGCTTTACATTAAGCGGTAATTTCAAAATATTATCTATCAAATGGATGTTTTTCATCTGGGCCGTTTCCACCAATCCCCGGTATACATGCTGCACTTCGGCGTTAATATCAAATATCTCCAGGTTGAATTTCATTTCCGGCGATTCAATTTCGCGCACATCCATCAGTTTGTTCAGCATATATTGCATCTTATCCGCCGATTGCGAGATGTACCCCATAAACTCCTTTTGATCCGGGCTTAAACGGTCTTCCTCTTCCTTTACCATACTGGTACTCATGATAATGGAGCCGATCAGGTTTTTCAGATCATGGCCCGCGATATTGATAAAGCTGTTCTTTTGTTCATCCAGCTTGCGCAGCTTTTCGTACTGCATATCAATGATGTTGTTCTTCTCGCTGATATCCCTGTTTTGTGATTTTAATTGCTCGTTTGATTTTTCGATCAGTATCTGTGAGTGCACTTCGCGCCTGATCACCTTATAGCGCGCGCTTGGAATAAGGCAAGAGATCAACGCGATAAAAACAAATATTTGCCCTCCATTGGTGATAAAGGTATCTATGTTATAGTCGCTGAAAAAGTTAAAGAAAACAGCCAGCAGCAGTATGGCAAGAAGCGTTTGAATAACCGAATTTATAGGTTCCCAGAATACCTGGATATTAAAAAACAAAATAATAGCCGCGTATAAAAGGAAATAGATGTTCAGATCCTGTGCATGAACCAGGGTGCACAATAGCGCTGATGTGACCGACAGCATAAAAAACGAAACGTGTAATAATATGCGGTAATTATACTTGTTGGTTTGCAGATAATTAAACAGGATATAGATAACCAATGCAATGATGATGCGAACGATAAAAAACTGCATCCATATATCCGGGGCATATATAAAATCAACAATACTAAACAGCCAGTATAAGAATATAACTGTCCAAATAATATTGTTGGTTTGGAACCAGGCTTTTTTTGTAACTTCCTTTGAAAACTCTTCCTTATTAATTTGAACAAACATTATAGTTTCTTAATTTATATATAATAAAGATTAAACAAGGCGATAATTTAGATGGTTAAAGTAAGTGAAAAAAGTACATTTTTCAACAATGTTTATAAACAAACTGTTAATAACAAGCCTGCTATTAGTGCCGTTTACTACTTTAAGTGGTGAGCCTAAAGTTCTTACTGATAAGGCTATTATATTTAAAAGGGCCAAAAGCCTGGACAATGGGGTAAGTATCTCATGGCTTGAGCAAATATGGAATAATGATATTTTAGATAAAGATGGCATAAAAGCTGCGGATTTTGAATTATTAAAACAACTTGGTTTTAAAAGTATCAGGCTCCCCGTTGCTTTTACGCATTTTGAAACCAGCAGTAATTTGATGCAAAAGGTTATTAAACATGTGGATGAAACTATTAGGCTGTGCAGGTTATACGGATTCAAACTTATAATTTGTTACCATTCGGGGAATTTAAATGATAACAATTATTTAACAGAAACTCCTAAGATCATTGCGCTGTGGACAAGGCTTGCCAAAAGGTACATCAATAAAAGCTCTGATAACCTGTTTTTTGAACTATATAACGAGCCACCCCACATGGACCCGAAAGTTTGGAATGATGCCGCTTATAATATCATAACAGCTATTCGTAAGATTGATAAGAATCGCACGCTTATAGTAGGAGCATCAAACTTTAACAGTATTTATGAGTTGAGCCGCACGGTGCTGATGGCGGATGATAACATTATTTATACCTTCCATTTTTATGAGCCCTTCTTTTTTACCCACCAGGGGGCTGAATGGATAGGTGACCAGGTATCAACCACCAGGGTGCCCTTCCCCTATGATGCCGGGAGTTTCCCTGTGCTTAACCCAAAGGCAAAAGGTACCCCGGGCGAGGCTAATTATAACAAATACAACCGCGATGGTAATGAGCAGTCTGTGCGCGACAAATTACAGATCGTAAAAAACTGGTCGCTGAAGTATAATGTACCCATGCTGTGCGGCGAATATGGGGCTTATAATAAGTACGCGGATTTGGATAGCAGGTGCCGGTATATTAAGGCAGTAAGGCAAACATTAAAAACTTTAAACATCCCTGGAATGTTATGGGATTATAACACCAATTTTTCTATTTTTGATGGTAAACCAAGTATAAAAAACCTGCCTGTTTGCATGCAAGATGCGATAGGCTTCCGGCCGGCAAAGTAACGTCCATCAATGTTGTTACATACTGGCTATAATTGATTACCTTTGCAACCTATAGAGCAATTATGAGATTTTTTGAAGATAAGCGTAGAGAAGTGATGAAGCATATTGAAGTATTTATGCTTCAAAAGATCAGCGAATATCTGAAACCGGTTGATACCATATGGCAGCCTTCAGATTTTCTGCCTGACTCAACACGGGAGACTTTCTTTTCAGAGGTTAAAGAATTGCAGGAAAGCGCGGCAGGTTTATCATACGATCTGATCGCTGTTTTAATTGGTGATACCATTACCGAGGAGGCCTTACCTACTTATGAATCATGGCTGACCATGGTTGAAGGAATATCAAAAGACGAAGAAGGCGGCTGGATGAAATGGACCCGTCACTGGACATCAGAAGAAAACCGCCACGGCGATCTGTTGAATAAATATTTATACTTGTCGGGCCGCGTAAATATGCGCATGATGGAGGTATCAACCCAATACCTGATAGCTGATGGTTTTGACATCGGCACCGGGCACGATCCTTACCGCAACTTTATTTACACCTCTTTCCAGGAGCTGGCAACTAATGTTTCTCACCGCCGTGTAGCCTCGCAGGCCAAAAAGGATGGTGATACCTTACTATCAAAAATGTGTGGCGTGATAGCAGGCGATGAAGCCCGCCATGCCAAAGCCTATAAATATTTTATCGAAAAGATATTTGAAGTTGACCCTAATGAGGCCATGCTGGCTTTTGAGGACATGATGCGCAAGAAAATTGTAATGCCTGCCCACTTCCTGCGCGAAGTTGGTTTAAAGGTAGGACAAACCTTTGGCCACTTTACCGATGCCGCCCAGCGTTTGGGAATATATACCGCGATAGATTACGTGGACATCCTGAAAGAATTGATTGAAGACTGGCACATCGAAAGCGTTACCGATCTGAGCGAAACCGGCGAAAAGGCCCGTGATTATATCATGAACCTGCCTGCACGTTTATTGCGTGTTGCCGAAAGAATGAAAAACCCGGGGCTGGAATATAAATTCAGCTGGATAAATAGTTAGTATTTTAGTCTTAAGTCAGGAGTCCAAAGTCTTAAGTCGGTTGTGTCTTGCCTTTACACCCGCTGTTTGTGGGGACACAAACAGCTAAGCTAAACTATCCTTCCTGCAACAGGTCAGTACCCTGCTTGTCAGACAGATCATTAAAAAGATCGTTCAATATCGACTCCACCGTAAGCGAATTTACATCGTCCACATAATGTTCCGAACGGGTGATCCACAGTTCTGAACCCTTTATTTCTATCCGGAACAAAACCTCTTCGCCATATAATTCAGGTTGTGATATTTCTATCGCCTCGTCTTTCTTTTCTATTTTAAAAGTTACCTCAGTCTGCCTTTGTTCTTTGAAGAAAGCGTTTAAATAGCGCTGCAAATGTTTTAGCAATTGGTCGGTATTTATGCGGGTATGCAGGGTTATGATTTTCATCGTGGTATATTTTTGTTATGTTAGTTACAACCCTTAAGCGGTTTTGTTTGGCTAAAGCCATGTTACTATTGCCTTGATCCGTCCCATAAATGGGACGGCAATGATTCTTTTGATCAATCTGATAATTTCAGTTGGAAGGATTGAATAATTGTGGCCTATAATTAGTTGATGCAACAGCATTTATTCATTGCCGCTGGCTTTAGCCAACGGACAATGGATTGAAGCAATAAATTGGCTTTAGCCGAAACTGATTGAACATAATAACAACCTACCCCTAAAATTTGAATTATGCCTTAACTTTGACAACCATCAAAAAGATATATCTGTATATTTAAAAATGAAACACTGGATAAACATCAAGGACGGCATCAGGGATTTTATATTCATTGTTTTGGGTATACTATCGGCCGGTATGGGTTTAAAGGGCTTCCTGCTTTCAAGTCATTTTATTGACGGCGGGGTTACCGGGGTATCCATGCTTTTGGCGAACGTGGCAGGCTTGCCATTATCCATCCTGATCTTTGTGATCAATATTCCCTTTCTTATCCTGGGCTACAAACGTTTGGGTGTTTCCTTCGCGATAAAGAGCGCTTTGTCAATCGGCGGGCTTTCCCTTTGCCTGGCTTTTATTTATTTTCCGGATGTAACACACGATAAATTACTTACTGCTGTATTTGGCGGTTTTTTTATAGGAGTGGGCATAGGCCTGGCTATTAAAGGCGGCGCCGTACTTGATGGTACCGAAATAGCCGCACTGCTGGTTAGCAAACAAACGCAGCTATTGAAAGTAAGCGATGTGATCTTATTGCTCAATGTGTTTATTTTCGCCGCGGCCTTGTTCTTTTTAGGTACCGAATCGGCACTTTATTCCATTCTCACTTATTTGTCCGCCTCAAAAATGGTTGATTTTATTTTGAATGGTATCGAACAATATACCGGCATCACGGTAGTATCGCTTAAAGGCGAAGCTATCCGGATAGCTATTACCAGGATGGGCCGGGGGGTAACGGTATACAAGGGGCAGCATGGCTATGGCAAAGACGGACATGTAAATGATCCCCGCGATATTATTTTTACCGTGGCCACCCGGTTCGAGATCCCATCCATCAAGAAAAAAATATTGGAGATCGATCCTTCGGCATTTATCGTACAGCAAAGTATTGATGATACCACGGGTGGGTTAACCAAACGAAATAAAAAGCACGCACCAATTAAAATAGCGGAAGAATAACCTGATTTTTAAATTTCATTTTATCATTTTATATGAACTACAAATTACTGGGCCGTTCGGGCCTTAAAGTTTCTGAGCTATGCCTGGGTACCATGGGCTTTGGCACCGAAGGAGGCTGGGGCGCCGAAAAGGATGCCAGCTTTGAAATTATGGATGCATACGCCAATGCAGGCGGTAATTTTTTGGACACTGCTAATATGTACAAGTTAGGCACCAGCGAAAAAATTATCGGCGAATACCTCAGCCACCACGACCGCGATTTTTTTGTACTGGCCACCAAATACACCTTGAAGGATAATACTACCAATCCGAATGCATCCGGCAATAACCGTAAGAACATGATGCGTAGCGTGGAGGAAAGCATGAGGCGTTTAAAAACCGATTTTATCGACCTGCTTTACCTGCATATATGGGATGATATTACCCCCATCGATGAAGTAATGCGTGGTATGGATGATTTGCTGCGTCAGGGCAAAGTGAATTATATCGCCATAAGCGATACACCCGCCTGGGTGGTAGCCAAAGGCAATACCCTTGCCGAACTGATGGGCTGGAGCCAGTTTGTGGCCCTGCAAATAGAATACAGCCTGCTGGCCCGCACACCCGAGCGCGACCTGATCCCCATGGCTAAACATTTCGGGTTAACCGTTACTCCATGGGCGCCACTTGCCGGTGGGGTATTAACCGGAAAATATCTAAAAGGCGACAAAGGCCGCATCAAGCCAGAAAGCAAAAGGTTGAATGACCGCGCAGTAGAAATAACCAAAGTGGTAATGGCGATAGCGGATGAACTGGGTGCATCCGCAAGTCATGTAGCACTAAAATGGACCATGCAGCAAGGTTTCTCGTGCATACCCATAGTTGGTGCAACCAAACTGAGCCAATTGGAAGAAAATCTGAAGACGCTGGACGTTACGCTAAGCGAAGACCATTTGAAAAGATTGGATAAAGCAAGCTCCATTGAATTGGGCTTCCCCGGCGAATTTTTTGCTGAGGATGCGGTTAAGCTGAATTCTTTTGGTGGATTTTATGATAGGGTAGAAAAAAGGTAGCTTATAGAGACTTGCGAAGTTTTAAAAACTTCGCAAGTCCGTTCAAACACTTTAACTTCCACTGGCCTTTTGTTGGAGTTGTCTCCAACAAACCACTACAGCTATTCATCTTTCAATTTGCGTTTCCTTTGAAGTCCTCTTTCGCTGCGCCTTATAAATCTGCTTTTCCAATGATCAAATTTACCCGATGCGGCCAATACGCACATCACCACAAACAACCCGATCACCAAAATGAGCAATACATGCGACGAATTATCAAGGAAGTGCATCATAACTAAAAGATAATATGCCACAACAGCACAAGAACTATACCCTTTAGCAATCCGCGCGAGATAAACTTTGTAAGTTATTGATATGCTGTTAATTGTATAAACACAAATTAACTATCCATCTTGGTTTGTGTACCCGGAAAATGCCCCCTTTAATATACGTTTTCAGGGCTTTCTCAATCAAACTTCCTTAAATATTGAGGTGTAATCAACTCTCCATACCAGATATTGGTCAACTTTTCCATACCGAACCAATAATAGCCAGGAGCGTATTGCAGCACCTGTATATTTTGAGCAGGCATAAAGCTTTGGGCTAACAGGAACTGCTTTTGATGCTGGTTGTTCTCCACTACATCCATCACGATAAAACAATGCCCCGGCGAACCACCATGAATAAACACATCGCCCGCCTTTAAGTCATTGGGATTGCTAACCGGATGCAATTCTTTTTCTAACGAAAGCGTGCCCGCGTAACTGAAAACCAAATTCATATAATTCATAAATGTGCCATAGCCGTAATCCGGTTTGGCTTTCAGCACCCATTTATTATTTCGATAACGGTAACCGTTGGCATAATGCAGATAATCGCATTTAAAACCACTCACAAAATTAAAGCTGATGGCTTTATAATTTTTCTGGTGATATAAGTATTCGCCCCGCAAACGCATTACGGCATCGGCACATTGCTGCAGGTCCTGATTGCCTACGCTCATATCCACCACGGCGGCGGTTTCTATGTCTGTGCGGGCAACCTCGCCACGGTAGGTTTTGGTGGGCGTTCCTTTTGGTTTAAGCGGTAAATGTTGCAGGTAGTCTGCAAAGCTGCCATGTACTGCTTTTTGCCGGGTGTATCCGAAAGGAGAGGTGAACCGTGTTAACATATTATCAGCGGGGATGCTGAATGATGTGAATAACCACAGGCTGATAAGGGCGATTATACTTTTCATGCTATAGTTTAGGTTATTAGTTGATCAATTCGGGCCGATATTCAAAGTGCATTGTGTCAAAATGATACCATTTGCCACCCCATATAAAGCCATACTTTTCAAATATGCTGACGATAAGCTTCGGTATCCGGTTATTATATTTTATGGTAGCATTTTCATTGGTGCATTTACAGCTCCATTGCCAGTAATCAGAATACTTGGTATTGATGTCAATGGTCATCCCGAAACTGTGCATGCTATGCCTGTTTGTGCCGTTAATATTGCGCCAGGTAAAAGTGCCGCCAATATTGGTGAGGTATTTTTTTAGTTCAGGATGCTCGTCCAGCTCTTTTGATATTTGTGCCAGTTTTTTGTCGATGCCGTTGATCGTGGTCACCATCACCTTTTGGCCGACCAGTTTTGGGCACCAAACAATTTCTGTTAAATGCTGCCTCACTTGTTTTTCTGTCGACCCATACATTTTCAAAAACAAAGCCTCATTCCTGATCCTGCCCGGATCGAAGTTTTTACCCGGCAAGGTTTTTAATTCACCTGTATTATAATTTTGGATGAACATATCCTGGATGTCAGGTTTTTCGAGTTGCTCTTTATAAGGTTTGCTTTTAATGCCATCATCCCATAGCAACCTGCTTTTATCCTTAAAAATAATATGTTTATCAGCAAAGCCAATAATGAAGCCAGGATAACATTTGATCAATTTTTTAGCCCCTGCCGGAATGGAATCCGTTGTTTTACCGTAAGATTTTATTGATAAAACTAATAGGAGTAAAACAAGGATTGGTTTCATTTGGTTTATGACGAATAAATCTAACAAAAATTGTCCACACAGGGCCGCCAATTATTACAAACTATATTGCCTTCCAATCCTTTACTATCCATGAAAAGAATAATCCTTAGTCTTTGCCTGTCATTGCTGGTCTTTGCAAATACTCAAGCTCAATCTTTAACCCATTCAAAAGACTGGAACACATTGCTGGGCCTGTTTGAAAAAGAAGATTGGCAGGCCGCCAACAAACTATCATTAACTATCCTGAATAAGACACCCAAAAAGCAACGGGATGGAGCGGATGCCGCTAAGGTGCGTTATATGTACATCTATTCGGAAGCCGGGCTGATGAATATCAAAAAAGCCACCAAAACCGAAGCGCTAAAAAAAGTGAGCGGCATGACCGGCCGCATGGTAACCCTGCCGGGGCATCCTGTTTCCCTGAAGGATGATTTTAATAGCATCCGGAAATCAGATCATGAAACGGATTCACTTTTCGTCACCGCGACTAATAAAGCGGCCACCTCGATATTTGGCTTTGAATATATCATCCTCGACAACAAATGGACAAAAGATGACCTTAAAGCCAATGCCGGTAAAATATTCCGCATCAGCGGCACCCTAAGGTCTATCAAAGTGGAAGGCAATATGTTTCCGCGTTTCAGGATATTGATCGATCATGGGACGGCTGTGGAGCAGCAATAAGTTGATCATTAAATCATTTGTAATGAACGTCGATAGATTTTAATAAATAAAATCAGTGTAGGTATAAAGCATAATTCTGACATGACATCAGGGTTTATCAAAAGCCAATGAATACTGAGGTCATCGTATAATATTTCACCAAGCCTTGGCAATAGCAAGGATAAAACTAACAAGATAGCGAGCCATCTAAAATAAGGCCTAATATATTTGTTTTGAATAAGAAAATAGCTAACGACCAAGTATATCAGGAGGAAAAGATTTGCAATACTTAGGATATCGAATATAAAATCATAGGTTATTAAAATGTGATTATTTATTGAATGCAGTATAACAACCGTAATTACTTTAATTATAAGAAATGCAGTGGTTCCTACGATAATCCAAAGTTTTTCATAACAGATTTTTAGAACCCAAATGAGTGCCGTAAAAATGCATAAGTATAAAATTTGTGGAAAGACGAGCCAAAGAGAATTAGGAGCAACCTCTACCGGAGCACCCTTACTAAAATCAATAATTATCTGGTTGTGCAAATAAAAGAATCGGGTAATACAAATTATAGTATATAAAACATTGCAAATAACAGCAGACAGGGCTATAGGTCTATTAATGTACATCACGTAAATTACACAATTCCGTTAGGTGGCCGAAATTAAAATCAACACACGTACATCCAAATTATTTAAAGTTTAACCTTTGATCACAAATCACTAACCTACATATTCCTCCTATACTGCCCCCCAACCTCATACAAAGCATGAGATATCTGCCCTAAAGAACAGTACTTGCAAGCCTCCATCAAGCTCTCGAAAATGTTTGCTCCGGCAATAGCTTTGGTCTGCAGTTCTTTTAATAAGGCCGGCGCTTTATCGGTATTTCGTTTCTGGAAAGCCTCTAAAGCTGTGATCTGGAATTGCTTTTCCTCTTCCGTAGCGCGGATCACTTCGGATGGGGTTATGGTAGGCGAACCTTTTTTATTCAGGAAGGTATTTACACCCACGATAGGGTATTCGCCGTTATGCTTCATAGTTTCATAATACAGGGATTCCTCCTGGATCTTGCTGCGCTGGTACATGGTTTCCATCGCGCCCAAAACTCCGCCGCGGTCGTTGATGCGTTTGAATTCGGTCAATACGGCATTTTCCACCAGGTCGGTTAACTCTTCGATAATGAAAGCACCCTGCAAAGGGTTCTCATTTTTAGCCAGACCCAACTCGCGGTTAATGATAAGTTGTATCGCCATCGCCCGGCGAACGGATTCTTCTGTAGGCGTTGTAATCGCCTCATCATAAGCATTGGTATGCAGCGAATTGCAGTTATCATAAATGGCATACAGTGCTTGCAGCGTGGTGCGGATATCATTAAAGTCGATCTCCTGCGCATGCAGCGAGCGTCCGCTGGTTTGGATATGGTATTTCAGTTTTTGGGAACGGTCGTTACCGTGATACTTATTCTTCACCGCTTTGGCCCAGATCCTCCTGGCCACCCGCCCGATCACGGAATATTCCGGATCGATACCGTTAGAGAAAAAGAACGACAGGTTTGGCGCGAAATCATCAATATTCATCCCCCGGCTCAAATAATACTCCACAAAAGTAAAGCCGTTGGATAAAGTAAACGCCAGCTGCGTAACAGGATTGGCCCCTGCCTCGGCAATATGGTATCCCGAAATAGATACTGAATAAAAATTCCTTACCTTCTCATTAATGAAATACTGCTGGATATCACCCATCATCCGCAAGGCAAACTCGGTGGAGAAAATACAGGTGTTCTGCGCCTGATCTTCTTTCAAAATATCTGCCTGCACCGTACCGCGCACAGTGGCTATAGCGTACGCTTTAATTTTTGCGTAGACATCAGCGGGTAGAACCTGATCGCCGGTAAGGCCGAGGAGGGATAAGCCTAAGCCATCATTACCTTTAGGCAATTTGCCTGTGTAATGCGGTCTTGGTAAATTCTTATCATCATATAGTTCCTTAAATTTCGCCTCCACCAAATGTTCCAGTTTATTCTCCCGGATATATTTTTCGCATTGCTGATCAATAGCTGTATTCATGAAATAACCCAGCAGCATAGGCGCCGGACCATTGATGGTCATGGATACGGAGGTGGATGCATTACACAGATCAAATCCCGAATACAGTTTTTTGGCATCATCCAAAGTGGCGATACTTACGCCTGAGTTACCGATCTTGCCATAAATATCTGGTCGCACATGCGGGTCCTCGCCATAAAGTGTAACCGAATCAAAAGCTGTGCTCAACCTGTGTGCGGGTTGACCCAGCGACACATAATGGAAACGTTTGTTAGTCCGCTCAGGGCCGCCCTCGCCGGCAAACATGCGGGTAGGATCTTCTCCTTCACGCTTGATGGGGAACACCCCGGCGGCGTAAGGGAATTCGCCCGGTACATTTTCGGTAAGCAGCCAACGCAAAATATCACCCCAGGCTTCATACCTCGGCAGCGATATTTTAGGTATTTTCAGTTGTGATAGCGAGGTGTAAAAAAGTGGCTGACGTATCTCCTTGTCCCGGACTTTATAAATAAAATCATCAGCCTTATATTTTTTTACGGTTTCCGGCCATTCGTTCAATAGACGTTTACATTCAGGGTGCAAATGCTCTTCTAAATTCTTATAAATATCTTCTAATCCGACTTTGAAGTCCTCTCCTTTGGAGAGGGTTTGGGTGAGATCTATTGTCCCCCTGATCTGGAACATCTGCTGTGCAATTTTACATTGCTCATCCACCCAATCATTATATTCCTGGCTACTTTCGGCAATTTCGGCCAAATAACGGGTACGGTCTGGTGGAATGATGTATATCTTTTCCGATTCGCCCCAATGCAGCAATGCGGCATCATATTTCTTACCTATAAAATCAGCACCTGTTTTTTCTTTCAAAGCGCGCATCAACTTCTCGAACAAATTGTTCATGCCCGGATCATTGAACTGCGAGGCCATGGTGCCATACACCGGCAGGTCTTCGTCCTTCGCCTCAAACAGGTGATGATTACGTTTATATTGCTTACGCACATCGCGGATAGCGTCCAAAGCGCCGCGTTTGTCGAACTTGTTAAGGGCAACAATATCGGCAAAATCCAGCATGTCGATCTTTTCCAGTTGCGTAGCCGCACCAAATTCGGGCGTCATCACGTACATGGACAGGTCGCAATAATCGGTTATCATGGTATCTGATTGGCCAATGCCCGAAGTCTCTACTATGATCAGATCATAACCCGCAGCTTTGCAGATGTCAATAGATTCCTGCACATATTTAGACAGCGCCAAATTAGCCTGCCGCGTAGCCAGCGACCGCATATACACCCGCGGACTATTGATCGAATTCATCCTGATCCTATCGCCCAGCAAAGCGCCGCCTGTTTTTCTTTTAGAAGGATCAACAGAAATAATGGCTAAAGTTTTATCCGTTTCCATCAAAAACCTGCGCACGATCTCATCCACCAAAGAAGATTTACCCGCGCCGCCTGTGCCTGTAATACCCAATACCGGAATTGCCTTCTCTCCTTTAGAGAGGGCAGGCGGCGGGGTCAGAGAAAACTGTTCAGGATCATTCTCCGCCATCGTGATCAGCGAAGCAATTGCTTTCGAATCCTTTTTCGGCAAATGCTTCAGTTCTCCATTTAGTTTAGTCACCGTGCGGAAATCGCATTGCTGCAGCATATCGTTGATCATGCCCTGCAAACCCATCGTGCGGCCGTCATCAGGCGAGTAAATGCGCGCGATGCCGTACTCCTGCAGTTCTTTGATCTCCTGTGGCAATATTACACCACCGCCACCACCAAAAATCTTGATATGTCCTGCACCGCGTTCTTTCAGCAGGTCGTGCATATATTTAAAATATTCCACGTGCCCGCCCTGGTACGATGTCAGCGCTATGCCCTGTACATCTTCCTGTATGGCGCAATTCACAACCTCATCTACCGAGCGGTTGTGCCCCAAGTGGATCACTTCGGCACCTGAAGATTGCAAAATGCGGCGCATTATATTAATGGTGGCATCATGCCCATCAAACAACGAAGCGGCGGTTACAAAGCGTATTTTGTTTTTGGAATGGTATGGAGCAACGATTTCCATGCAGGCTATAATTGATTCAGCACAAAATTAACCAAAATAACCATGCGAAAACTATGCTTGCATAATAATCTTTGTTGATGTGCAGATGTGCAAATATGCGCATATGCAGATGACGAAAGGGCTGTGAGTGTGGTTCTCCTCTTGATAGGGGCAGGGGTGTGTTAACCAGGTGCTATGTATGCCAATGTTGGGCGTTGCCCGCTTACCAGCGGGCCGGGCTTTACAGGGCTCCGCTATCGCTGCGGCCCTCCTTCGTCGTGGCTGAACCCTTCCAATCCCTAATGCGAATCCGAAATAACAAGCTACCTGCAGAAATTCTTTATATTCTCAAAAGCTTCCTTGTAACCTAGTTTCAGCGCTTTTTCCCAGTCTTCACACGCTCCTGTTTTATCCGGGGTGTGGTGTCGGGCATTTCCACGGCCATAATAAGCTTCGGCACTTTTTGGGTTCAGAGCGATAGCCTTCGTATAGTCATAAACGGCGCCATTGTAATCTAATATTTTCACTTTGGCCAACGCCCGGTTATACCATACATCGGGGTAATTGGTATCCAGGTTTATCGTGTGTGTCCAGGCTGTGATCGCACCTTTATAGTTATCGCCCGTTGCTTTCAAAACCCCCAGGTTATACCAGGCATCTGCATTGTCCGGCTTTAATTCAAGCGATTTAGCATAGTCGGCAATAGCGCCTTTATCATCCTGCGCCTCGGACCGTGCCTGCGCCCTACGGTACCAGGTGTTTGCATCCGAAGGGTTCAGTGCCAGCGCCTCGCTGTAATCGGCAATAGCACCTTTATAATTTCTCTGGCCGGTCCTTATATCGCCGCGGCTGATGTAAGCGCCTGTATCTTTCGGATTGGAGGTAATGATCCTGGTCAGAATTGTTGCTGCATCTTCATTAGTTTCGGTAGAAGGGTCGGAAGTCTGTGCTAAACCGAATAAGGGTAAAAATAAGATAGCGAAAAGCAAAAATTTCTTCATGTGATAAGTTAAGGCGTACTCATCAAAAATATAATTTATCAGGTATGGATTAATACTTTGTTGGTATTTTCTTTCGCCCTCATCAATTTTTCTATGAGATCAGCATGATCAAAACATCAACGGTTCAGACAATTTTCTCATCTTTATATCACCATGCCCACCCAGGAATATCCGCGTATCTACCTGTACCGCCGCATTGTGCAGGCCAAGCTGTTTATCGACAGCCACTATGCCGATGCCATCAACCTGGATAGCATTGCCGGTTCGGCCTGGTTTTCCAAATTCCATTTCATCCGCCTGTTTAAAACCATTTACGGCAAAACCCCGCATCAATACCTCACCCATGTCAGGATTAATAAGGCCATGCTGCTTTTAGAGTCGGGTGCAAGTGTTTCAGAAGTATGCTATTCGGTGGGGTTTGATAGCATTACCTCCTTCACCGGCCTATTTAAGCGTGTGGTTAAACAAACACCATCAGGTTATCAGCAACTCCAACTGGCACGTAAGGCTGATATGGGCAAAACGCCACTAAAATATGTTCCGAATTGCTTCGCCGAAGCAAAAGGCTGGGTATAAAAACAGCAATTTTCAAGAGGTTGCTGGCTGAAATATTGCTCAACTTAGCCTTATTATTCACAACCAAAATTTCAAAACGATGATCACCAAACTAAACCACGTAAGCATATTTGTGCTTGATCAGAATAGCGCTTATGATTTTTATGTAAACAAGCTCGGCTTTAAAGTACACACCGATGCGGCTATGGGCCCCGGTATGCGCTGGCTTACCGTTACCCCGCCCGAGCAGCCCGACCTGGAGATTTCGCTGATGGCCGTAACCGAAGGTATGATGTTCGACCATGACTCGGCGGCGCAAATGAAAACGCTGATCAGCAAAGGTACCTTCGGTTTCGGTGTGTTTGAATGTAACGACCTGCTGGCTACCTACGAAGAACTGAAAGCCAAAGGCGTAAAATTCAAAAAAGAACCTACCAAAGAGTTCTACGGTTTCGAGGCTCTTTTTATGGACGACTCCGGCAACTGGTTCTCGCTGGGACAAAAAGAAAGTGCGTAATTCATCTGCGAAATCAGCGTAATCAAATGAATCAGCGGTTCAGACAACAAAAAAGCGGGGCCTGTATAAAAACAAGCCCCGCTTCCGGAAATTATCTGCGAGAGATTAATTTTTCTTAACTGATGTTTTCTTCTGTGTTGTTTTCTTTACCACAGTTTTGCTTACTGTATCTTTTTTAGAAGTATCGCCGCTCATCTTGGCCGCGCTGTCTTTTGTAGTTGTATCCGGTTTTACAGTCGAATCAACTTTGGTAACGCTGCTCGAATCTGTTTTGGAAGAAGAATCCGAAGAACTGCTTGAACTATTGCCTTTACATGCAGCAAGCGATAAAGATACTGCGATTGCTACAAGTGGCAGCTTAAAGTAATTTTTCATAGTGTTGATTATTAATGTATTATAATATCAACAACCTGAAAAGATAAAAAATGTTTCAATTTTTATCTTGCGCTCGTCTGTGACGAGCGCTTAAATGTGGTTAAGCATCTGTGATGCGTGTTAATGGCGATGCAATCGCCTTGCCCATATTAAACACTCGTCACAGACGGGCGCAGGACGCAATAAAAAGAGGGATTCGCCTATTGCGAGTCCCTCTTTTTGGAAGTTAATCCGGGAAACTATCCGGCATCATTACGAAAGCGTTGCGCCCGGTGGCAATTTGGCAATATCAGTAGTCTTTGGGATGATAAATGCCCGCGCCCCTTCAACCTCGGTGATCAGCAGTAAAAAATCCTTTTTCTGCTGCTGTTCATTAAGTGGTTTGTTATTGATTACTGTTTGTACTGCTGCCAGCGCCTGGGTATAAACCGTGTTGAGCGCCTGGTCTGATGTGCGGTCATACTCGCCGGCGGGCAGATCATGCCATGTGCCGCAATAACTGATAGCGCGGTAAAATTGTGCGTCACGCATTTCCTGGTGCAGCAGATCGTAATCACTTTTGTCGGGGTTAACTAATTCAACTCTTGTTGTAAAGCTTGCCATTGTTTTTAAGATTTAAGGGTTTAAAATTGAGCCGCAAGCTTGGGCTAAATTATGGATGCTGCAACCCGTTTTATAACGGTAAATTTTACGTAAAAACCACAAGTAGAACTACTTGCATGTTAATGTTCTTTATCACTTTGGTGGTGATACTAGATCAGTCGTTAATAATATTTAAAAAAAAGTGATCAATAATCAAGTGGTGACATACTGATATGCCGCATGCGTACAATACGAATCTGATTTTTTAAGATATGATAGGAAATGCGATAGCTATACTTTTAAAAAGCCCGCCAGGTGCCATCGTTACTCTTTTTAAATTTATCTAAAGGTATAATCAAAGGCCTTTCTTAATTCAGCTTTGGCGCTATTACTCCATACGACTACCACTTATCTGCTTCGGCTTTCAAATCGGTAGCCGTGGTAAATTCGCCATTCTCAATTTCAGCATTTCCTTTTTCAAGGTCCTTATTATATTGAGTTATGGTTTGAGGTTTTTCTGAGGTCTGAAACCCGATCTGCATTAATTTCAGCGAATTAATTAACCACTCCCGTTTAGAAGGGTCTTTAATTTTATCAAAATCAATTATTAGTTCCATAAACATCATTTTAATAATACGAATTTACATAAAAACATTCAGCAAACAAAAAACGCAGCACCTCGCCAAAAGCGCTTTTCAAACGAATAGATAGCCTGTCTCGCTGTTCTTCTAATCAGTCTTACCATAAATCCGTATCTTTGCCACCTGAATGGAAACTGCGCTACAAAGAGGTATAAAAGGATACAACAATTACGGGGCATGGCTGCGCGAAAAGTATAAGGGGCAGCGGGTGTTCAAGGTAATTGTAGATGGTGGCTTCACCTGCCCCAACCGCGATGGCTCTAAAGGCTATGGCGGCTGTACCTATTGCAATGTCGATTCGTTTACGCCATCTGTTTCCCGCAATAACCCATCCGTGCGCGAGCAGGTGATACAGGGTGTGGAGCGCGCCCGCAAAGGCAACAAAGCCGATAAATTCATCATTTATTTTCAACCCAATACCAATACTTATGCCCCGGCGCATTATTTAAAGATGATGTATGATGAGGCATTAAGCTATCATACCGAAGATATCGTGGGTCTCTCCGTAGGTACCCGCCCGGATTGTATCGATGCCGAAAAGATCGCCCTGCTGGAAAGCTATACCGATCGTTTTGATGTCGACCTGGAAATGGGTATGGAATCTATTTATAACGATACGCTGGCGCAGATAAACCGTGGTTGCACTCATGACGACCTCATCAACGCGTTGGCCCTGCTTAAAGGCAGCAAGCTGGATGTTTGTGTGCATACCATCTTCGGTTTTCCCTGGGAAACCAAAGAAATGATGTTAAAATATGCCGAAGAGATCAACCGTTTTCCGCATATCAAATTTGTGAAGTTTCACCATCTGCATATTGTGGAAGGTTCGGTAATGGGTGTAAAATACAAACGTGAACCATTCAAACTGTTCAGCCTGCCCGAGTATGCCGATTTCCTGTGCGAGCTATTACCCTTAGTGCGCCCCGATGTAGTGATCCAACGCCTGTTTGGTCTTTCGGATATGGAATTGCTTATCGCACCCAACTGGGGTTTGAAAAAGTCGGAGATACAATTTTATATCGATACTGCCATCGCCGATAGGGGTGTTGTGCAGGGTTCGGCTTTGATGTAATCTTAAAGTGTGCTGTCACCCTGAGCCTGTCGAAGGACGCGCGCAGAGGCCTTTGCCCGCATGCTTCGAGAGCCTCAGCATGACACCCCTTTTTTGAAACACGTAATCCCCTAAAAATCATTACAGCCATAGCCGGTAAGGGCGTGGTGGATGGTTTGGCCTTGATGTAAAAGTTAAAGTGTGCTGTCACCCTGAGCCTGTCGAAGGACACGTACAGAGGCCTTTGCCCATATGCTTCGAGAGCCTCAGCATGACACTCTTTTTGAAACACCTACACCAAAAATCATTATTATTGCTTTATTGTTTAATATTGTAAACAATACGATACCACTAAGCGTAAAAACTCAACAAAAAAATTTTGTCAAGACCCGACCTGAAGAACTATATCCCGGCTTTAACAGGCGTTCGTGCCCTGGCTGCCTATTTGGTTTTTATTTCACATTACGCTTATGTTTTTGATGGTGGTTTCCCGCACTTTATCCGGCGTTTTTTCCTGGAGTTTCATATCGGGGTAACTATCTTCTTCGTGCTTTCGGGCTTTCTGATCGCGTTCCGCTATTTCGATACCTTTCAGCTTACGTCCGACTGGTTTAAGCAATACCTCAAAAACCGGGTGGCGCGTATTTATCCCATGTATTTTCTGCTCACGGCAGGGGCTTTTATCTATTACTTCTTTACCCGGGAGCCGGGGATAACACATGGCTTCCCGAGCGCTGTCGGCTTGTTCTTTATGCATATCACGTTTGTGCGCGGCTTTTTTTACGATCTCAATTTTACGGGCATTGCCCAGGGCTGGTCGCTAACGGTGGAGGAATGTTTTTATTTTTCGGCACCTATCGTGTTCTTTATCGCCAAAAGATATAATAAATTTTATGCCCAAATATTCGCCATTACAGGCTTCGGCGTTTTAATGGTGCTTATTTTCCGTAATGTAGACTGGTACGGCTTCTTCGGCAATTTCACCTTCATGATGCTGTATACCTATTTCGGCAGGTGTTTCGAGTTTTTTGTGGGGATACAGCTGGCTATGTTCGTCCGCAAACGTGGATTGGAGCGTACCAACAAAATACCTTATACCTACATTGGATTCTTCCTCATCTTCTTTTGCGTGGCTATTATGTCGAGGCTGGCTATACCAATGGGCTGGTCGGCAGGATTGCATAACCCGTTTGGTATCATTACCAACAATTACTTGCTGGCAATATCCATTGCCACATTTTTTTACGGGTTGATAACCGAAACCTCCGTATTGAAGAATATCCTGGCCAATCCCTTTGTCGAGTTGCTGGGCAAAAGCTCCTACATATTTTACCTGGTACATTTAGGCTATATGTATGCCATGCTGCATATCTCGTTCAACTGGTTGAATGAATGGGCTTTCTCACTATATGATAAATGGGGGGTCGACTGGCATTCGCCTTTTGAGTATGACAGCCTGAACTTGTTTTATGCTTTTATCGTATTAAATGCCATCTCGATATTCTTGTTTAAATTTATCGAGGAACCATTGAACCATTATATACGCAAATCAAATTTTCTGATCAGGAAATCTACAAACTAAATGTATTATACTGTACTTTTAAATACTTACTTATAATTCAATATTGCACAGTGAAAACCTTACATAAAGTTTTAATTATTATTTGCTTTATTATAGCTGCGGGTAGCTTTATACAAGTATCTGCGCATGTAAAACCTGCAAAGGCCGATGGCGATGTAAGCACCGAAGTAACTGTGCATAGTAGCGATGGTATTTTCAGCGGAACGGCATCTTTTACCTTCTCGGTAAAAAACACGTTGGCTACCGACCAAAACGGTACAGTAAGTTACCAGGTAACCACTCCGCAGGGCGAAAAAGTTGCTGATAACACAGTAGCCGTAAAGATCCACCAGAATAGTTCAGAAAACTATGATTTCAATATTCCAGACCTGAAGGCAGGGTTTTACAAAATCAACTTTATGATCAATGTGACCGAATATGATGATACCACCAAGCGGGCATTTGGTATAAGGGCTAAAGAGATCAGGTCGCAATATGCCAGGCCTGCTGATTTCGACCAATTCTGGCAAAAAGCTAAGGACGAATTGGCGAAGGTGAAACCGAATTTCAAGATCACCCCAAAGCCAAAAAAGAATACGGATAACCGGGAAGTATTCGAGATCGAAATGCAGTCGCTGGAGAATTATACCATCCGTGGCTGGCTCACCATCCCCAAAACAAAAAATAAGAACCGGAAATTCTCGGTACTGCTCGGTTTGCCGGGTTACCAGGTTGACCTTGCCCCGATAGTTGGCCAGGATGATGACCTGGCTATCATTACCCTAAACACACGTGGGCAGGGCACCAGTCGCGGACCTATCAATACCCGCCGGGATGAGTTTATATTCTACCATTTAGATAATAAGGAAAAATACGTAATGCGCGGTGTGATCATGGATTGTATGCGCTGTGTTGATTTCGTTTATGCGCAGCCCAATATGCGGCACGATAACATTTTAGCTTCGGGCGGTAGTATGGGCGGTTACCTGGCTCTGGCGCTTGCCGGGATTGATGATCGCGTTAATTTATGTTCGGCTCAAAACCCTATCCTGTGCGATATCAGGAACTTGGTGGGCGAGGTCGACTGGCCTATCAGCAGCATTAAAAAATATGTGAGCACACAGCCGGGCCTTACTATGGATAAAATATTAAGTAATCTGGATTATTTTGACGGCAAAAATTTCGCTTCCAGTATTAAGTGCCCTACCCTAGTTGGTATCGGGCTGCTGGACCCTTTTGCACCGCCAAGTAATGAATATGCCACTTATAATAACATTACAGCAAATAAACGTATCATGGTGTTCAAGAACCTGTCGCATGAGATCAGCCAGAAATACAAGGACCTGGAGGGTAGGTGGATGCGTGATACATTTGCATTATTTTAAAGTATGATATGAAATTTACCAAAGCGCTACTTAAATACTTATTGGCACCGGTTATCCTTATCATTGCTTTAAATCATGAAAGCTACGCTGATGGATTTCCTGTGCGGCCTCATACGTTCATATTCAGCCCGTCTGTAAGTTATTTTTATGCTAACAAGGCCTGGGATTCGCTTGGTGTAAAAAGAACATTCCCGTTGAATGGGCACTTTACCGCGATCACCGCCTCGATGTCTGCCGAATATGGCATCAGTCGTCGGTGGACGTTAGTGGCTTCTTTGCCTTTTGTTACCAATACCTTCGAGCAAACGGGTTATAAAAGCACAACCAGCGGCCTTACCGACCTGGAAGCAGGAATAAGGTATTACCTGGCTAATATTGATTACAAATACTATTTCATGGTGCAGGGAACGGCTATCACGCCGCTATATACCAATCCAAACCTGGGATACGGCCAAAGCGGGGCCGAATTGAAGCTGAGCTTTGCTGGCAGCGGGCACTTGTTTGGCCGGAACACTTATTTTTCGTTAGAGGATGGTGTGCGGCAATATTTTGGCAGCACCGGGCCAACCCAAAACAGGTACTCCGGCACTTTCGGGCTCACACTGGATAATAATTTTAAAAACCAGCTTTCTGTTTCTTTAAGCGGCTTTTACTCCACCAGTAGCTTTACCAAATTTGATCCAAACCCGGCTGTGAGTAAAAATTTCTCGTTCAACCAGGTATCATTAAGTTACGGGCATTCATTTAGTCGTGCGTTTTCCATATTTTTAAGTGGTGGTACGTTTATCAGCGGGCGCAATACAGGTGCGGGTTCAAGTGCCTCGGTATCATTTATTATCAAAACGTTTTAATTGTTTTATTGAAATTGGTTATGATCAGGTTGTTAATAGTATTCTTTCTTTTACCATGTTGCTGCTTTGCGCAAACTTTTGATAGTTACCTGCAAAGCGGGAACGCAAAATCAGGTAAAAAAGAATATAAGGAAGCGATCGCTGATTTTACCAAGGCAATCCAACTAAACGGTCAAAGCGCCAAAGCTTACTTTTACCGGGCCAACGCCTATAGCAATATCAGTGATAATGTCGCCGCTATACAAGACTACAACAAAACAATCGAGCTGGAGCCGGCTAATATAACCGCTTACTATTATCGCGCTAACGCAAATAATGCCAACAAGGCTTACAAAGCTGCCGTAGCGGATTTTGATAAAGCCATTTCAATGGGGCGCCCTACTGCGGATATGTACCATTACCGGGCCAATGCCAAAGCTAATTTGGGCGACTACACCGGCGCTGTTGAAGATTTTACCCGAGCGATACAGATAACGCCAAACGATCCCGAGTTATACGAGTACCGGGGCGTTACCAAAAGCAACCTCGATAATAATAAAGAGGCCATAGCGGATTATGATATAGCCGTAAAAATGGATCCGAAAAATGCAGATCTCATATTTTATCGTGCCAACTCGAAAGGTAATATTGGTGATTATAAAGGGGCCATAGTTGATTATA
This sequence comes from Mucilaginibacter sp., assembly GCA_035489035.1. Taxonomy (GTDB): domain Bacteria; phylum Bacteroidota; class Bacteroidia; order Sphingobacteriales; family Sphingobacteriaceae; genus Mucilaginibacter. Next base: position 8,815 of record DATHKT010000071.1, on the reverse strand, counting down.
CTTCGGCGATCAATCTTAATCCTAAAAATGTGCAGGCTTATTTTTACAGGGCCAATGCGGAAGGTAAACTGGCCGATTATAAAGCAGCCGTGGCTGATTATAAAAAGACCATTGAGCTTAACCCGAAAATACCCAATGTATATAAATACCTGGCCAATGCTTTGGGCCATGCAGGCGATGATAAAGCGGCGCTGGAATACTTTGGCAGCCAGATCAGGATCGACCCAAACAATGCGGAGCTATACCTTTATAATGGCTTGGTGAGAAGTATCATGAGGGATAAAAAGGGTGCAGTTGCTGATTTTGATAAGTCGATAGAGCTTAACCCCAAAAACACCGAAACTTTTCAAAGCCGTGGGGATGCCAAACTGGGGCTTAAAGATTTTGAGGGCTCAAAAGAGGATGCTGATGAGGCTTTAAAGCTGGATAGTAAAAATAGCTATGCCTATATCACCAGGGCGCGCGCAAAAACCGGTTTGCGTGATACCACAGGCGCGTTGGCCGATCTGAATAGTTCGATCAGTATCAACCCTAAAAATGATTACGCATATGCGGTTAGGGGTGATGTTAAGTATAGCGCCAAAAAATTTGCCGATGCTTTGCCGGATTATGACAAGGCGATAGAATTAAACGCCGGTAATGCTGAGAATTATTTAAAACGTATTAACGGGCGAATAAAAACAGGCGACCGCCCCGGTGCAATACAGGACTTTAAAAAGATAATGGATATTGGCCCCAAAGATGATGACCTGTACATGCGCCTGGGCAAAACTTTGATCGGTGGCAGATTTTATGCCGAGGCTTTGTTGTTGTATAACGCACAGATAAAAAATGATCCTAAAAACGCGACCTATTATGTGGGGCGCGGCATAGCCAGGCAAAACCTCGGGAGCATACAGGAGGCTATAGCGGATTATGATATAGCGACACAGCTAAACCCTAAACTCACATCCGCATATGATAACCGGGCGAGCGCCAAAATGGATCTGAAAAACGCTGATGAAGCGTTGAAAGATATCAGTAAAGCTATTGCTATTAATGCTGATGATGAGGAAGCCTATTTTGTAAGGGCAAAAGTGAGGATGACGCAAAAGGATTACCAGGGCGCTGTGGATGATTACAATACCAGTTTGTATATTCACATTGAAAACACGAAGGTGTATGCGTTCCGTGCGTATGCTGAAAGCTTTTTGCCTGAAGTGGAGCTTATGAATGCTGATTTTAATGAAGCATTAAGACTCGACCCCAAAAACGAAGAGATCTATTACCTGCGCGGCTCAGCCAAACTTAACCTGAAAGATAAAGGTGCCTGTGCTGATTTGAACAGGGCGGTTGAATTAGGCTCAAAGGCAGCAGTGGAAGCGGTTAAGAAATACTGCCGCTAAAGCTTGCCGAATAATTGTTCGATAGCATTTCTGCGGAATTCAAATATTTCCTTTACCTTTTTTTCTACCAGCAATCTGTTGGCTATGCGGCCGATAAAGCCGTAAGGGACAGCATAGTTTAGCTGATCGGTCATCAATACACCGCCTTTTATTTCCTTAAAATGGTGTTGATGATGCCATAAAGCATAGGGGCCGAAACGCTGCTCATCCACAAAATATTCCTTTTCCTTTATGTGGGTGATTTCGGTCATCCAGTTGAGCCTGATGCCCAGCACGGGCGACACAATATAGGTAATGATCATGCCGGGGTACATTTTGGTGTCAGGGCTGTTATCGGAAGTGACGATAAAGTGCATTTCCGGCGGTGTTATTTTAGAAAGATTTGTGGGCGAAGAGAAAAAGTCCCAGGCTTCATCCAAACTAATGGGGATAGCCTGTTCTGTTTTTAAGGAATATGTTTTCACAGTTTAACTAACGGCATTGGGCGTGGAATGGTTTTTATTGAAACCTGATTGATTGTCATACTGAACGGAGTGAAGTATCTTCTGCAAAGGATATCCGCCATTTAGATTCTTCGCTGTCGCTCAGAATGACAAGGGGAGTTTAAATATCATTCATAGGCAATTCCATCCGCATCGTGATCATGTGCTTGCTGAACCCTACTTTCTCATAAGCCTTGATAGCTGATAAATTACCATCATATACCTCCAGCCTGAATTCATTCACTCCTTGGTTTATCGCCCACTCCTGCAACGCGTCAATAATTTTTTTATTTACACCCTTGCCCCGATGGCTGCCATCTACATACATAAAACCCATAAAAGCATGTTTCTGATGTTTTACATAGGGCTTCGGGTCTTCAATGCGCACATAGCCACTGCCGATTATTTTTGAACCCAGTTCGGCAACTACAACTTCCACATGTGGGGCAGTTATCATTTTGGCTATATCATAATAATGGATCTCGCCTTCTTTGAGCGTTGGGTCCCAGGGGCGCTCCGTAATTATGATGCCTTGTTCAAAAGTAAGCAGTGTATCGAGGTCGGCTAAAGTTGCCGGTCTTGTGGTAATTTGTTCCATATATGATATCTAAAATTGTCATTGCGAGAAGGAACGACGAAGCAATCTCAACGGACATTTTCGCTATAACAGTTCGCGATTGCCGCGCTATCGCTCGCAATGACAAATATTAATTATTTACTCTGCTGTTGCAATCGGTAAATCTCTTCTTGACCATTCGCTCCACGAGCCCACATATAATTTGGGTCCGGTAATGCCGGCATACTCCATCCCTAATAAGGTATGGCATGCGGTTACTCCCGATCCGCAATGCACGATCACATCCTCCGGCTTTACATCGCCCAACGATTGCTCATAAGCTTTCTTTAATTCTCCGGGTGAAAGATATTTTCCGGAAGCATCCAGGTTAAAAGTATAAGGCAGGTTAACGGCACCCGGTATGTGGCCGGCTACCAGATCTATCGGTTCGCTTTGTCCTAAATAACGGTACGCTTCGCGCACATCGATCACCATTTGCTTATCATCATTTGCGGCGGCCCCGGCTTTGTTAATATCCACTGTGCCGGTATACTCCGCTGGTACAGGGTAGGATTGCACGGGTGATGCCGTGTATGGTTCGGTACTTAATGTGACACCTGCATTGATGGCAGCCTGTAAGCCGCCGTTCAGCACCTGAACTTTCTCATGCCCGATAGCTCTCAGCATCCACCAGAATCTGGCACCGCCAAAAGCCCCGGCTTTATCATCATAAACAACTACATGGCTTTCAGGGGTTATACCTAATCTACCTAATAATTTGGAAAAATCTTGTAAAGATGGCAAAGGGTGGCGACCGCCGTAAGCAGCGTCCGCAGGCTTAGTGGAGAGGTCTTTGTCGAGGTCAGTAAATTGTGCGCCTTCCAGGTGGCCTGCCTGGTAGCGTTGCAAGGGGTCAACTCCGGCACGGGCGTCGATCAATATTACCGAATCGCGGAGCGATTGGAGTTCTTCAAGTTCAATTAGTGGCGACATGGTAAATGCGTTTATATCTCCAAAGATATAAATGCAGCGCAAAATACAAACGCTGTTTACTGCACTATTTTATTCGCACAATAGGAGCTGGCAAAAGCTTCCGGCTTAGCCTTAAATACAAAGCCCATGCTCAAAATGTAGCCCATTGCCTCGTGCAAAGCCTGGTTAGATTTAAACATCGGGTTGGTATTGATATCGGCATGCACCTCCAGGTCCACATCATACAGGTCCAGCAGATCGCATAGCTTATAGGCAATGTCAATCGACTTTTGTACCTCGCTCAGCATACGTTCCTTAATGCTCATTTTTTGGGATGTTCTTTCCTGGTGGATGAACATAAAGCCGCCTCTTTTCTCGCGCAGGAAAACGATTACCGTAGCAAAATCGGTAACAGCTCCTTTCACTTGCGAGTCGGTGCCGATACAAACTTTAAGCTTATTGCCAAGCAAGGCTTCCCGTTCGATAGCTTTTTCAACTTCTTCGAGAATTGGCGATTGAATGATCTCGCCGCTAAATTTTCTCCAGGCCATATAAATTATTTTAAGTTAATTCTTTCTGACCTTTTGCAGGTCTATAAAAATAAGCGATAAGCTTTCATATAAACATTAAGCGGATGTGATTTATTTGTTAACACTTTCCTAATTATCAACAGGTTAATATTAAGTTTAGGTTGATGCCAGGAGCTGTTAAATGCAATTTACATATAAAGCAGATCAAAGAAGAATGAATAATGTATTTAGCAAAACATCGTTATTGCTGGAATTGACAGGTATGTAAAATGTTTGTGAACTGATCAATCATTCAAAAAGAAGTATTATTATAGCAAATGCTGAACGCGTGAGTATCCTGACAAGGCATGATATGTTATTAATATCAAAAATTACCGACGTTTATATTATATAAAATATCTAATATTGAATTTTCCAATGACAAAATTTACCAAAATCATAAAATCTCATGAAATTAACTAACTGGGCAATGCTGGCTGTTTCGGCGCTGGCTGTTACTGCCTGTAACAACAAACCAAAGGAGTCATCTTCTGATGTCCCCAAGCGTACCGTGTTCTTTGACAAGACCGGCATGGATACCACGGTGAAACCCGGTGACAATTTTGCCCTTTATGCAAGCGGCAATTGGCTCAAAACAACCAAAATACCGGCTTCGGAAACCGGCTGGGGGTCATTCTATACCTTGTCTGACGAAAATATTAAAAATGTTCACCTGATACTGGATGAGATATCCGCAAAGGACAATGCCTCGGGTAGCCTGGAACAAAAGGTTGGTGACCTATACAAAAGCGGCATGGATACCACCACTATCGAAAAATTAGGGTACGAACCTATTAAACCGGTAATGGAAAAGATAAGCGCGGTAAAGGATTACAAGGACCTGGTAAAACTTTCTGCCGATGGCTTTAAAACAGGCGATGGCTTTTTGTTTGGTTTTTATGTATCGCCTGATGATCGCGCCAGCTCAAAAAACGTAGCACACTTTGACCAGACCGGCTTAACCCTGCCCGAAAAGGATTATTATTTTAAAACTGATTCGGCATCTAAAAAGATACGCGCCGAGTACGTAAAATATATCGCTAAACTGTTTACCTATACCGGTACCGATGCTGCCACCGCGGCTAAAAAAGCCGATGGTATTTTAAAGCTCGAAACCGCAATCGCTCAATCACACTTGTCGCCGGTTGAATTGCGCGACCCCGTAAAGAATTACAATAAGTTCGCGGTAGCCGACCTGCAAAAGCAGGTACCCGATATTGACCTGAAAGACGCATTCAACCGTATGGATCTGAAAACCGATACCGTTTTGGTTGGTCAGCCCGGTTATTATAAGGCTTTGGATGGCCTGCTGAAAAGCCAGCCTATCGATGCCTGGAAAGACAAGATGACCTTTGGCGAACTGGATGGTTCGTCGACCTCGTTAAGCAAAAAATTCAGAGAGGCACACTTTGATTTCTGGGGAAAAACGCTGGAGGGCCAAAAGGAGCAAAAAGAACGCTGGAAACTGATGGCCTATAATGTAGATGGTTCGCTGGGAGAATTGCTTGGCCAATTATATGTCAACAAATATTTTCCTGCTGATGCCAAACAACGTATGCTCGACCTGGTAAATAACCTGCAATTGGTTTATAAGGACAGGATAGAAAAACTGGACTGGATGAGCCCTGACACCAAAAATAAAGCTTTGGCAAAACTGGCGGCCTTCACCAAAAAAATAGGTTATCCTGATAAGTGGAAAAAATATGATGATGTGGAGATCAGCAAGGATGCTTATTATAAAAATGGCGAATCTGTTTCCAAACACAATTATAAGGTGATGATACAAAAGGTGAACAAGCCGGTAGATAAAACCGAATGGGGTATGACGCCGCCAACTGTGAACGCTTATTATAACCCAACCTTTAACGAGGTCGTGTTCCCGGCCGGGATACTGGAGTTCCCTTTCTTTGATAAGGATGCTGATGACGCCATTAACTACGGCGCTATCGGCGCGGTGATAGGTCACGAAATGACCCACGGTTTTGACGACCAGGGCCGCCAGTATGACAAGGATGGTAACCTGAAAGATTGGTGGACAAAAGAAGATGCCGGTAAATTTAAAAAGCGTGTGCAGGTAATGATTGATCAATATGATAAATACACCGTGCTGAATAACCTGCATGTGAACGGCAAACTTACCCAAGGCGAGAACCTGGCTGATATCGGCGGGCTGGCCATAGCCTACCAAGCCTTTAAAAATACGCCGCAAGGCAAGGGCGATACCAAGATAGATGGCTTTACGCCGGATCAGCGTTTCTTCCTGTCATTCGCGCAGGTATGGCGCGTTAAAACCAGCGATGAAACCATGAGGATGCGTATCAATGTTGATCCGCACTCACCGGAAATTTACCGTGTTAACGGCCCGCTGTCAAACATGCCGGCATTTTACAAAGCCTTTAACATTAAGCCAGGGGATAAAATGTATCGCGCAGATGCTGACTTGGTGAAGGTGTGGTAGGCTAGTGAATTGCCTGTGAGGACACAGGCAATGGGTATTAAGGTTTGGTAGTTATTAGAACCAAGAATCGAGAGCCAGGAATCAAGACAGATAGGCCTTCCGAAGTTTTAAAGCTTCGGAAGGCTTTTTTGCTTAGTCTTTCCCCTTAAAATTGAAAGCGTAGGCCAGTTTTGCCGAAACAATAGGGACGGTTCCATTACTTGAGTCGATATAGATCACCGATGTGTTTAACGAAAATTCGAGCGAACTGTGCCGGTCGAGTTTTAAATTATAGCCGGCAGCCCCTGATGCGCCAATGCCTCCTGCGTCAACACCGTCACCCCCCGCGCCAACAAACAACGTTGGCCCGGCTTCTGCAAAAAAGTGCTGCCTGAAAAAATATTTAGCGGATACACCAATGTATATCAGGCCCAAATTATTAATATGCCTGCTTACATATCCATATTGATCATAAACTGCGCGCCCGTTTCCGTCAAGGTTTTCAACCCCTAACCGTGGTACAATAGCCCATTTGTTATTTAAGGCAATGCTTCCCTGTATAAAGCCTCCACCTCCAATATTATAATCGTTGTTAGAGAGCGGCAGGTTATAACCCAAACCAATACCAATGCCGCCGCGGGCCTGGCTATAGGATTGAATGGTGGAAAATAGGAGGGTAAGGATCAGAAGGATTTTGGTTAGATGGGTATACTTCATAAATAATTTATTCGATTTATAGACTTTTTATTTTCAATCCCAGCCTTTTACATTGGAGTAAGTTTCATAAGAAACACCTGAGTCATACTCAAATTCTTTGCCCGTTTTTAGTTCATAAGCAGTAGAAGCTAACGAAAGTAACGCCTCAAATTCAACATCCTTTACCATTTCAACCGGGTTTGCTATTATTTTCTCGTAAAGCATTTGTCCATTTGCTACGGCAGCACAGCGAGCGTATAGAAATGAATCTGAGGAGACATAATTCTCTTTCTCATCGTAGGCATACTTGCCTATATTTTTTGCATGCCCTTTAGTGTCGAGCTGAAAGAGTTTATATGCAAGTGTTTCTTCGAACTGCTTTATTTGCGTTGCTTTTAATTTAGAAAGCTCTTTTACCGCTGGTTCCAGCACTTTGTCATCATCGCCTTGCTGACTCCAATCAAGCAGTGCAATGATTTTCCAGAACCGCTCATCGCCAATCATCTTTCGAGGCTTACTGCGATGTGATGCCTTAATAAACTCCTGATGCTTTTGCCTGGCAATTTCAATATCTTCTAAAAACGCTTTGTTATCATATTTATATCGCCATTCAATCAAAATTTCGTAACCAATGGTTTCGGATATTTTACCGCAAGATGAAAAGCCATGGTTAGTACCATCATTAATTTCAATTTTTAATTTGCTTTCCTCGGCTGATAAAGGAACATTTCCAATGAACGTTAAACTTTTTGGGAAATCGCCGCAATAGATGCAGATCGCTTTTTCCCCTGGTGTGGAACAGCGTTTATTTACAAGTATTTCATTAAGTCGTGGATTATCTATTTTAGGTATATCGTTACTAATGTAAGTGGTTACTCCTATTAGATGAAAATCATATGTTGAAAAATCAAATCTGCCGCCTGTTTTTAATACTTTAACAGCTCCAAATCTTCCATCTCTAAGTATGGTTTGATATACATCTCCTTCCTTCATACGCCACTTACACCGTCAATTTCTTATACCTTATCCTCTTCGGCGCTACATCACCCAAACGTTTCTTGCGGTTTTCTTCGTAGTCCGAATAGTTGCCTTCAAAAAAGTAAACCTGAGAATTGCCCTCAAAGGCCAGGATGTGCGTGCAAATGCGATCCAGGAACCAGCGGTCGTGACTGATGATCACCGCGCAGCCACCGAAGTTTTCTAAAGCTTCTTCCAATGCACGTAAAGTATTCACATCAATATCATTGGTTGGCTCATCCAGCAGCAATACGTTCGATCCTTTTTTTAGCGTGATGGATAAATGCACCCGGTTGCGCTCCCCGCCGGAGAGCACACCTACTTTTTTCTGCTGATCGGCGCCGTTAAAGTTAAATTTGGATACATAGGCCCTGGAGTTGAGCGGTTTGTTGCCTACCATAATGGTTTCCAGTCCGCCTGTTACATTTTCCCAAACAGATTTATTGGGGTCGAGGTCATCATGCATCTGGTCAACATAGCCCAAAGCCACAGTTTCGCCTACGCGGAAAGTACCCGAATCCGGTTGCTCCTGCCCGGTAATGAGGCGAAACAGGGTGGTTTTACCCGCACCATTCGGGCCGATAATACCTACGATGCCCGCAGGAGGTAAGGAGAAGGTCAGGTTTTCGAATAAAACCCGGTCTCCATAGGTTTTGGTTACATTATTCACCTCGATCACCACATTACCCAAACGCGGGCCA
>DATHKT010000070.1:0-22019 GCA_035489035.1 Mucilaginibacter sp. | reverse complement strand
GGTGTCCACCTCTTCCCATTCCGAACAGAGAAGTTAAGCCCGCCAGAGCCGATGGTACTGCAGTAAAATGTGGGAGAGTAGGTCGGTGCCCAATCTTAATCAGGAATAGCCTTTGTGGAAACACAAGGGCTTTCTTGTTTTTATATCAGTCGATAGTCCATGGACCAGGGTCGATAGTTAAATATTTCTCCTATCCTGGCTCTTGATTCTTGCCTCTTGGATCTACTCTTTCCGGCCAAACTCCCCCAACCCGGTAGTAAAAATCACCTGTTTCCGGGCATTTGGCGCTAAGCCGGTAGTAAAAAATCCCTGTTTCCGGGCATTAGGCGTTATGGTGGTAGTAAAATCCGGGTGTTTCCGGGCATAATGGCTTAAGCCGGTAGTAATATTTGGGGGTGATTGTTTTGTAACAGGCTGCATATAAATACATTACATTATTACAAAGCCATTTTTGCATTTTCAGCACTGCTTTTTACCGAATTTTTCCTGGCGTAATAGGCAACGCTCTTTTTCAGGGCGCCGCAGCTGTTGGGGTTGCACCATTTACGGGTGCGGCTCCGGCTCTCGTCCACAAATAAAGCGCCGCATATGGGGCATTTACACAGTTTTTGCACTTCGGCCGACTCCATTAGCCGCGCCGCAGCCACCGTTAACATCCACACCGGAGCCTGCAATTCCTCATCAATACCCACCCAAAACTGACCTACTTTGCCCTCAAACTGCTGGTATTCGAGGTGTTTGGAGGCCTTTTTAAGTGCTAAATCGAACATTTGCAGTATCACCTTGTCCGGCGCTTCGGCAGCAGCCAGGCTGTTGAAGATACTGCTTAGTACCGTGCGCAGCCCCATGGCCTCGCCAAATGCCGCCTCAGCTTCCTCCACATAGCAACGCTGCTCAATCTCCAGCGCGTACCACAACTCATAGTCTATCAGGAACTTATCCATACACCAGTACAGCAGCTCCCCGTAATCGGCCAGCTCATCCACCGGGCGCCCCTTCGTGTCCTTCCGGTACGTATTCACAAGATTAAGCGCCGGGTTGCCCCCATAGTGCGGGCAATACGCCGGCCTGCGCACCTCTTTGGGCGCAGTTTTTTTAGTAACAGTAGTTTTCATATCTATTGGTTTAAAATTTTAAAGAAGAGAAGCAACAGGCAGCCCGCAAACCACGCGGCGAAAATAAGCCAGGCGACCAGCCAGCCCTTAAGCTGCCTCACCCAAACCTCAAAAAGAACTTGCTGAAATTAGCCCGGTTAAAAATAAAACCCGGCTGCCCGAAAGGCCCGAACGCGCCTTTGCTATACACAAATATACGAAAATTACCGCTCAAAAACTAACGCCGCCAGCCACCGCAGCATCCTTTTTTCGATTGCCCGAAAAGCAATTGCCGAAGCCCTTTTGTACCGCCAGCCCCGCTATTCGCTTATACTGCGGTTTGGCCCTGTCACGGTGAGGCCCCTCGAACCGCGGTATACGCTGCTATCGGGTTTAGTTGGGTTGGGTTTTGTGCTGTTATTTTTCTCAACTTTTGTCGTCATGAACATAGTGAAGGGTCTTTTTGCACCACGAAAGTAAGCCGGTGCATAGCGAATGAAGAAGATTCTCTTCCTTATTTAATGTTATAAGTATACTACGTTTTACATACGTTGAATACTAGTGCCAGACGGTTGGTCATTTTAAATTGAATATTTATGATATTTGATTTTGATTACATGTAATAAAACAATACATTTCATAACTAAATCTAAAATCACATATTATGCATGAGGAGAGCATTACTGTATCACCTACAAAAAGGCTGTTTATTAGTATATTAACGCAAGATATTACTCTTGAGGCAGGCATTTTAGATTTAATCGATAACTCAGTTGATAGTTACACCCGTAAAAGATATGCTGAAAGAAGGAAAATCGATTTAATAATAAATCATAAAGAATTTTCAATTTTTGATACGTGCGGAGGGATTCAATTAGACATACTTAAAGAACAGGTATTTAGGTTTGGTAGTAAAGTTGATAGTTTAGATAATCCTACGTTAGGCATGTACGGTATCGGGCTCAAAAGATCAATTTTTAAAATGGGTGATAATGTTAAATTAGAAACTCATGACGGGGAAGATTATAGTCTGATGAATCTTGATGTGCCACAATGGCAACAAAATGACAATGTGTGGGATATTCCATTTGAAACAGAAAAATCTAACCTGCAACCTAATCAAAAGCCATTTACTAAAATTACTATTTCCAGGCTGCACAAAGAAATTGCGGCTCAATTGGGTTCGGCAGTTTTCATAAATGATTTAATAGAAAAAATAAAAAAGACTTATTGTTTGATAATTAAGGACCATATTGATGTAAGTTTAAATGGATCTTTAATTGAGCCTTATGATCTGTATGTACCGGAGGATGAGAATTACAAGCCTTCAGTAATAATAGACCATTATAATGGAATCGACATAAGAATAATTTGTTTTATCGATCCAAGTCAAGGTACACGACTTAAACATGCTATTAATGCTAAGGGTTGGAATGTATTTTGTAACAAAAGGTTAATATTATCAAATGATGTAACTGAATTAACAGGTTGGAAAGGTGGAAGTGCAGAAGATAAATCAACTTTACCAAAATCACATCAACTTTTTAATGAGTTTCGTGGAATGGTTTTTCTGGAAGCAAATAATCCGTTCAATCTGCCCTTGAACACTTCCAAAACTCAGTTAAATACTGAAAATCCAAGTTATCATTATATACTTCGATTAATGATAAAAGCGGCAAGACCAATAATTGATTATATCTACCTGAAAAAAAATAAACAGAAGCAAGAGATAGAAGCTATTGAAGAAGAAGTGAATACTCCAACGGATAATGATAATTACAATCCACAAAATCAAGCTTATACAACCTTTAACACAAATACAGTCTTCGCCGCCCCAAAGCCTAATATAATCATTTCAACTACGGTTAGAATTGGGTATAGTGTTGAAAAAGAAATATTTGAAAAAGTAAGAAGAAATTTAGCTGTTAAAACTAATAAAGAAGTGGGCTTAAAAACGTTTGAGTATTATATTTCAATGGAACTATAAAATGAGTGATAATAGCTTTGAAAAGATAAATTATTATTTACGACCCAATAAACAGGTGGAACGGAAAATATTAATTGATATTCTGCTTCATTTTAGAAAATATATTGATCTTAATCGATTCTCATATATAGGCATGGGATCTATTTACTATTATGATTTTATCTTAATCCATAGATTCTTAGGGTTGAAAAATCTAATTTCATTTGATGACGCAAAGACCATCAAAAGATTTAAGTTTAATAAACCTTATGATTTTATTGATTTTCAATCAGAATTTTCCACAGATTATTTGGCAAAGCATCCATGGCAAGAAACTAATACAATCACATGGCTTGATTATGATGGCTCTTTTTGCGACTATATAGATTCGATTATTAATGATATAAAAATTCTAGCTAAAAATTGTAATAATCACGATTTAGCATTTTTAACAATAAATTGTTTCCCTCCTAAGGAAAGGGCAAAAAAAGACTTTATCGAAAATTATAAGAGATTTATTTCTCCGGAGTATTTGGATATTGAATGGACAAAATCTGATAATTTTCCTTACTTGATTCAAAATATAATGAATAATGTATTTATTAATGAGAACTTATATGCAGAAAATAAATACACTAAAATATGTTCGTTCTTATATAGAGACGGAGCACCTATGTACACACTTGGATGTTTTTTTACCTCTGAAGAACCACTTTTAAATGAAATAAAAGATATGCATGAATATATATCTTTTGATCCTAAGCATATTCATAATATTTTAATTCCTCAAATTACATATAAAGAAAAGCATTATTTAGATAATAACATCTTACAGATCAAGGAGTGGGTAGATGTATGTACTGAATTAGTTATATTAAACGAACCTGATCAGAGTTTACACGAGGATATGATCCAAAAAATGCTCAATGAAGAAATGGATTTCGAATTATCAACTAAACAAATAAATAACTATTTACAGCACTATAGATTTATGCCCCAATATTTTGAGGGGATAATCTAATATAGATTAGTCAGTTTGGATAAGCAAGTATAGGTACTTTACCTTTTTCAAGTCCAAACTTCTTTTTCTATAATTTCAACAAATTTTGGCCATTGACTGGAAACGAATGGGAATTCACCTTTACTGAAATTTATATTTAACTGACTGATTTTTGCTTTATAAAAATCAAAGTTCTTTAATTCATGATATTTTTCTAAGGATTTCCTGAAACCTAAAAGAAACCCCACCATAGCAGTCACGGAAAGTAACTTACTTTCTTCCTTTCTTGTTATAGTCCAATACTTTGTAAAGTTTGCTTTAATAGCTTTAAAATATATAATCAAAATATCAGAAGAAAACTTAATATATTCATCAAGCGCCTCTTGTTTGTAGTTTTGTTCAGTTACTAAGCCTTTATTAGGGCTATCCCAATATTTGTATAATGTTTCCTTATTATTATTAATTTCCATTAGATCTTTTAATGCATATTGTATAATCGTAGGGGTTTTAATACCATCAGCATCCAAGGGTGAGAGGTGAAACATATCCAAAAATGGCTCAGTGTCATTAAAGTTATTTAGTACAGATATAGCTAAACCGACTGGTGAATTTGGTGCTTGAAGATTTTGTATATATTGTAGTAAAGAAGGGTCTGCTTTTTTTTGTTTACTGTTTATTTGCAAGAAGAGTTCGCTTTCGAATTTTCTTTTCTGACCTTCCGAAAATTTTCTTTTATCGTAATATAACCCTGTGACTAATAAATGCCGTTTCTTTCTTAAAGCAGCTATTTGACCTTCTAGCTGATCATATCCTTTATAATGACCGTATACTCGATGTTGTCCGTCAATCAATCCAATACTATTAATTTTATAGGGAATTTTGATTTTTACATTTTCGATATTTACAACATTTGATATATCGGTTATATTTGTCCAATTATTCAACATGTCTTTTTTATAAAATGATACCTCGTCTGGAATGCTGACGATGATATTATCTATAAAGGTTCGTTGGTGATTGGCTAAATATTTTCTAATATCCTCAACCTTTGCAGTATCAATTAGTCTTTGGTACGAAAAGTTTGCGCCGGTAGCCCAACTATCTTTTCTTAAAACGTAAGCACAATCCATCAAATCTTCAGCTTTCATTAAGAATGAAAATAATTGCACTCCATCTGGAAAGCCTGAGGTACTCTCCGGAATAATAACTGCAGAATCTATTGTTTTTTCATCTGCACCGGTAGTTGCTGAACCTACCTCACTTAAGTCAATTCCAAGGAATTTATAGAATTCATTTCTTGATGAATATTTTAAACAGTTAGTGATTCGATTGAAGTATTTGAGCGATCTTGAATCTAAATATTTAAAGTCGCTATAGGTTTTTTTTATTTCTTCGTCAAGTTTTGGTTCACTTAGATATATATAAAAAAGCTTATATTCATTATTAGAATATGAGTCGAATTTTGAAAACTTGTCAGAAAACCTGGATTTGAAATCATTTATAAGGGTATTGCGCTCTACTAAAAGTGCAGTGTAATAATCATGTTTTTTTCGAAGATGGTCTTTATCAGATGAAATAGTTTCTTCGCAAATGATTAATAAATTTTCAAAAATGAATGCAGCGTCTAACTCACTTTTTATACCACCATATACTTTATGAAAGCCGTTGACTAACAAAAATTCAAAACCCATAGGCTTGAACATTGACAATAAATCCTTGTGAAGCTTAGATTGTCTCTTAAATCTTAATTTCTCTTGCGGTGATAAAACCTTTTTCTTTTTCTTCTTAGGTTTAACTTTCTTTGCGATAGGTTTGGTTTCCATTATGATTAGATCTTATTTCAATTTTAATGAAAAATTAGAATAAAAAACACTGGGTATCAAATTATTATCTTTATCAAGTAAAGCTTTGCAGCTAATTTGCGAATTGAAATTATAAATTTTAGGGGCAGTGTATTTATAAAACATCACCGTCTTAATATCTGGAATGGCACTGAATTCCTTATTGGTAACTACTTCTATTTCTATTTCTATTTTCGATTGATGAATTACCTTTAACGTGGCGTCTGAATATTGAGGAACTGTTATGTTAAGATTTTCAGTAATTATATATAACTTAAATGTGTGTTCTTCGGAGTTTGTCGAATATATTATTGGTTTAAAATTCAATTGCGGATCATGATTAGATATCTCCTGTACTAACAATGAAGCAACTTTATGAATTCTTAGAATCTTATTGGTTGTTTTAAAATCAACAATATAAGACTTGTTATTGCTTATCTCTTCTTGTCTCCTATCCCAATATTCCTTTGCACCTAATTTAACCTGAGTTTCATAAATTTCTTTGTATTCGATATTAATATCTATACCTACAGAATTCCGTTCCATTACTTCAGCTAAGGCAAGCAAAGAGCCGGAACCAGCAAAAGGATCAAAAATTAAGTCATCTCTTTTAGAAGAAATTATTAAGATTTTTTCTATTAGTGAAAAAGGAAAAGGGCATAGATGTTCTTGTTTACTATTTCCCCACCCCCTTATTGCCGTAGTATAAGTCCATAGATTAGACGGAGCCTTTCCGTTAGGATTGTATCTCTCCGGGTATGTTTTCCACCATTTTTTTAAATCATTTATTTCTCTTACTTCATCAATTGAAAAATAAAAATCATGAGCTTTAGTAAAAAACAAAATATATTCAAATTGATTTTTAAAATGACCATGCCCATTCCAAGGTAGATTTTTTTCTTTATCCCATATTATAATTTCTTTAAGAATCCAAGTTTTATCAGCGCGGGTTTTTAAGGTCGAAACTATATCAAATGGTAATGTTTTTAAATTACCATCTTTTTTGAAAGTATCTACAATAAGCCAAAAGCTCGAATTATTTTCAGATAGATCATAGCAATCTTGAAATACTTTGCAAACATCTTGCAAGTAGTCATCATAGTCATTTTGCCCATAACCTATTTGTGATGAATTATTATTGTAATTTAAAACATCAAAATAGGGGGGCGACGAAATGATTACATTTGGTTTCGCGATTTTATTTTCTTCAAAAATCTTTTTAATAGAGCGAGAATCGCCAACAATATAATTTGAGTTTACACTCATGGACTAGTAAAATAGGGTTAAGATAAGGTACAATCAGTTAAAACAAAGAGCTAAAATACATGAAGTATTTTTATAAAGCTTCTATTTTAATTAATTTTAATAAGACATCTACTAACTTTAGCTTTAAATAGTGACACTTCCGCCTTCACCGCTAAACCCGATAGCAGCGATACCGGCCTTCGCGCCTAAGGCCTCGGGTAGTATAATCCGCTGGCTAGCGGAGGGACTACCGCATCCGAAGAACTTCAGGCCCTGCTTTTCAAAAAAATCTGTTCTGACAAACCCCAATGCCCCTATACCCAAGACTGCGGTGAGTTGCGCCGCCGGTATTTCACTGCCAGGAAACTGCCTACTGCCTACTGCCAACCGCAAACTGAAAAAACTACTGCAAACTGTTAAAGGCGGGCCGGCCTTCGAGGGCCATATTGATCTCGGTGCTGAGCAGTCCGCTGCCGCCGCCGTAGTGCTGTATAATGGTAACGCGGGGGTTGCGGGTGGCAAAGGCCCGGCGCAGCAAGGTATCAGATTCGGCACTGATGCCGCCGCACAACAGCACCAGGTCGACTGCCTGGGTTTCGAAAGCGGTGATGGTATCCTCGTCGGTGTAGGCGCAAAGGGCGTTCCACTGCGGGTTGTTGTTGATCAGGCGTACCACGGTTTGTACGATGGGTTCGTTGCGGCCGGTTACGAGGATCTGTATTTGATTCATGCTGCAAATATACGTTGTGGGGAGGGGTTTTTGGTTGGTGGTGTGTAAGTTTTAGTGTTTGGGAGATAGGTAGTGGTAGTAAGATAATCGTTCCCGCTCATGGCCGCGGGAGGGCCTAGTTCTTTTGTCGCCACAAAAGTAACCAAAAAGGCTTTCAGCAGAAAGGCTTCTTTGCCGCACGGGGCCTTTGCCCTGCAAATCAGGCAAAACCACGGGCTGCAAACTATTGCCCCAAAGCCGCACATACCCTATGCTGCGGCAAAATTTGCTATGCCCTTCCGACCCACAGGCCACCATTGTTTTGCCTGCTTTCGGCCGAAGCTGTTCTGCTGACGGAAGAAAAGAAAAAACAAGTTAGATGCAGATACACATAAAATAATCCCAAATCAAAAGTGGGTAAAGGCTTGACAGAAAAGCGGGCCTGGGTGTTTTGCCTGTGGGTTGAAGCTTTTTTCTGTCTTGATTTTTTGGGCACTTTTGTATCAAGACAAAAGTGCCTAGCCCTCCGCGGCAACTGAGCGGAACGATTACCTTCTTTTACACTACTTACCTCTCAAACCACTACCTATCCCCATTTCCACCACCTACTATCAAAAACAACCAATCGAAACACTATCTTAGTAACACAATCAAAACTGCATGAAAAAAGGACGTTTAGAGGCTTTCAGCGATGGGGTGATAGCCATTATCATTACCATTATGGTTTTGGAACTGAAGGTTCCGCACGAGCATGATCTCCAATCGCTGTTGCCGGTGCTGCCGGTATTGCTGAGTTATGTCCTCAGCTTTGTGTATGTGGGCATTTACTGGAACAACCATCATCACATGTTTTACCTGGTGGATACCATTGCCGGGTCGGCACTGTGGGCCAACCTTAATCTGTTGTTCTGGTTGTCGCTGGTACCCTTTGTGACCGAGTGGATGGGCGAGAGTCATTTTGCGCAATGGCCGGTGGCTGCCTATGGTTTCGTGCTGATCATGAACTCTATTTCTTATGGGATACTGGCGCGTGTGCTTATCCGGCACTCGGGCAAAAGTTCGGCATTGGCCGAGGCCGTGGGCAGGGATCGGAAGGGCAAAATATCCACCTTAATTTACGCATTGGCTATCGGGCTGTCATTTGTCCATGCGTATCTGAGCTTCGGCCTTTATATTGTGGTTGCTATCATATGGTTCATTCCCGATACGCGCATTGAGAAAAAGGTGGTGGCACATACTCATCCCCAGGAATAGTATTCAGATCCGGGCCAATAAACCCAACCCTGTGCCGGCTTTGAATTTCTTTCTCAATTGGATTAAAGCCTGGCAAGGGTGGGTTCCTAATTTTATTAATTAGCGCATTTTAATGGGGTATCAGGATGATGTAGGGTGACCGTGTTAATAAGACATACGGATGCGATACCACAACAGTTTTTTCCATTCAGAGAATCCGCAACGCGGGATGTTTAAGATAACAGGCCGGGAGATTTAGGTCTTCAACGTTTTTTGCCCGTTTTGCAGCATGATCAGCGCCTTGGCTGCCCTTACATGGCGGGTGTCCTCCTGTTTGGCCGAGCCCACCCAGTCGCAATAACCCTGTTTGTACGATTTGGATAAGCCTTCAAAAAAAGCTTTGGCCGTGGCGTCCTTGGCTAATAAAAGTTCAAGTTCTGTTGGTACACCTTCTATGTGTTCACCTTTTTTAAGCATGGGAGATTAGAATACGATTAAAATTATGCATTTGTCACGATTTCGTAAAAATAAATCATCAACTTGCATAACCAGCGGTTAAAAATTACCGTATACAAGCTTGTAATTTGATTGGCCGAACCCCCGGAACAATTACTTAACAAAAATAAGATAAACTTAATATTAAGTACCCGCAAATTAAGGGTTTCTTAATAATAGCTTAAAAGTGTAGACATAGTAAAAAGGTAACCTTGCATAACAAATTTAATAGCCCCGGAAGATAGATGTCAGTGAAAAATGCAGGTTCGCACCGCCTTAAATTGTTGCTCTTAGTTTTGTTCGCCGCAGTACAAATCAACTGCTACTCCCAATCATCCCCGCTTCTGAACGGCTTTGCGCACAACGATTACCGCCACAAACATCCCCTGCATGATGCGCTCGAAAACGGCTTTACCAATATCGAGGCAGATGTATTTTATAAAAATGGCAAACTTATCGTAGCGCACGTATTCCCCTATTTTAAAGGCAAACGGACTTTAGAAAATCTTTATTTACAGCCCTTATTAGAACGCGTAACCGATAACAACGGTAAAGTATACGCTGATTACCATAGTCCGGTGGTACTATTGATTGATATCAAAACAAATGCCGAAGAAACCTACCAGGCGCTTAAACCCCTGTTGGAAAAATACAAATCGATATTATCATCCTACGAAGATGGCGCAGTGGTGCAGCGTGCAGTGACCATTGTTTTATCGGGCCATAAACCATACCGTTCTATCGAAAATGAGCAAAACAGGTTAGCCTTTATTGACGAGGACCTGCGCAAAGTGCAGCGTGATTCAGTGATCGCCAATGTATTCACCATGGCCAGCTGCAAATACTCCAAACTGCTGAAGTGGGATGGTAAAGGCCTTATTTCAAGCACCGAAAGGATCAGGCTATGCAAGTTTGTAATACTGGCACATAAAATGGGTACCAAAGTAAGGCTTTGGGCTTCGCCCGAAAAAAAGGTGGTTTGGGATGAACTCCTAAGTTGCGGTGTCGACCTCATCAATACCGACCGCCTCCCCGCCCTCAAAAGTTATCTGTCCTCGAGGACGGTGGCTTTTGCAAAAGCGAATTGATTGTTGGAAAATTCATATAAAAACTATTCAACTTAATCAACCAAATTCAATCCAATCAACTAATTTATATTCAAAATAAATTACAATTAATCTCACGCTGAATAAGTTATCTTATCATTCTTCCTTAACTTCGGGACTAAATATTTAATGCCGAACAATCTACCCGTTTAGCATTGTTAATCACCGTTACTATGGATGATTTTATAGCCGCCAGGTCTCAGATGGCGTTATCACTCGGGTTTCACATCGTGTTTTCATGCATCGGGATGGTGATGCCTTTTTTTATGGCTATCGCTCATTTCTACTGGCTCAAAACCAAAGACCCGGTTTACAAAAATATCACCAAAGCCTGGAGCCAGGGCGTAGCCATATTCTTCGCGACTGGTGCTGTATCCGGCACCGTGCTATCCTTTGAGCTGGGCTTGCTATGGCCTAATTTCATGAAAAACGCAGGACCGATATTCGGCATGCCCTTTTCGTTGGAAGGTACCGCGTTTTTTATCGAGGCGATAGCGCTTGGCTTTTTCCTGTATGGGTGGAACAGGTTCAATCCGTGGTTTCACTGGTTTACCGGGGTGATAGTTGGTATTAGCGGTATCGTATCGGGTATCCTGGTAGTGGCAGCCAATAGCTGGATGAACAGCCCTTCAGGGTTCGATTATGTGAACGGACAATACCTTAATATTGACCCGATAAAGGCGATGTTCAATGATGCCTGGTTCCAGCAGGCGCTGCACATGTCGATAGCGGCCTTTGCGGCTACGGGTTTCGCGGTGGCGGGGGTGCATGCTTTAATGGTGATCCGGAAAAAAAATGTGAAATTTCATATGACGGCATTCCGCATCGCTATCGTATTCGCGGCGGTAGCTGCCATACTGCAACCTTTGAGCGGCGACATATCAGCCAAAAGCGTAGCCAAACGACAGCCCGCCAAACTCGCGGCCATGGAGGCTCATTTTAAAACAGAAAAATTTGCCCCTTTAATTATTGGTGGCATTCCGGATACAAAAACCAAAGAGGTCAATTACGCTATCAAACTCCCCGGTATGCTCAGCTTTATGACCTATGATGACTTTAACGCCGAAGTGATGGGCCTCGACCGGATACCCGAAAAAGATCAGCCACCCGTAGCCATCACACATTATGCTTTCCAAATTATGGTGGGCTTGGGTATGGTGATGCTGACCTTGTCGCTGCTTTATTTTTTCGCATTGTTCAAGCGGAAGAAATGGTTTATCGCGCCTTGGTTTTTAAAGCTGTTTGTAGTGGCCATACCGCTGGGTTTTATCGCCCTCGAAGCGGGGTGGACCGTCACCGAAGTTGGTCGCCAGCCCTGGATCATCCAGGGCGTAATGCGCACCGCCGATGCGGTAACCCCGATGCCGGGCATCAGGTATTCGTTTTATTTGTTCACAGCGGTTTATTTGTCACTGAGCCTGGTGGTGACTTTTATGCTCTACAGGCAAATTAAGATGGTACCGAAAATGTATGATGAAGCGGTGAGTTGATCGAGTGGTTGATTAAGTTAGTAGTTGATTAGGTTAAAAGATTCAACTCAATCAACCTAATCTAACCCAATCAACTACTTTAAACAAAAAAAGGAATGATCTACGTAGTAATGGTTTATTTATGGGTAGCGCTTTTGCTGTACCTGCTGCTTGGCGGGGCCGATTTTGGCGCGGGTATTATCGAGCTATTTACTTCCGAAGATAACCGCGCTAAAACCCGCAAGATTAGTTACGAAGCCATCGGCCCGATTTGGGAAGCCAACCACATGTGGCTCATCATCGCTATTGTGATCCTGTTTGTAGGCTTTCCAACTATCTATTCCACCATGTCTGTCCACTTGCATATCCCGCTGGTGATCATGCTGCTGGGCATCATCGCCCGCGGCACAGCCTTTGCTTTCCGAAATTACGATGCCGTGGTTGATAGCATGCAGAAGGTGTATAACAGGATATTCGTGTACTCCAGTTTTATCACCCCGCTGTTTTTAGGCATCATTGCGGGCAGTGCAGTTTCGGGCCAGATCGACCTGCAGGCCAACACTTTTTTGTCAGCCTACATATTCAGCTGGCTTAACTGGTTTTCGGTAGCCATCGGTTTCTTTACGGTTTCGTTATGTGGATTCACCGCCGCCATTTACCTCATCGGCGAAGCCAAAAACGAGGCCGACCGGAAACGCTTCGTGCGCAAGGCCTGGCAAATGAATATCGGCGCGGTAGTATTTGGTGCATTGGTTTTTATCTCGGCTATTGCCGATGGTATCCCACTGGTAAACTGGGTGTTCGGCAACCCGGTGGGCATCACCGCTGTAACGGCGGCAAGTATATCACTCATTATCCTGTGGTATCTCATCTACCAAGGTCGGTCAAAAGCGCTGCGCCTGCTGGCAGGGTTCCAGGTCACAATGATATTGCTCACCACCACTTATAAACACTATCCCAACATTGTGATCCTGAAACATGGTGGCTACCTATCCCTCATCGGCAATAAAGGCGCCGACAAAGCCATTGAATCATTGGGTATGGCATTGCTCATCGGCAGTGTATTCATACTACCGGCATTGGTTTATTTGATCTATAGTTTTCAGAAGCGAGGGGTGAAGGAGGAGCATTGATTGTTTAAAATAGCCCAGTCTTCGAACTTGAGATTATAAAAATAAACACATTACTAATTGTAATCCTGCTAATTAAGATAATCGTGCCGCTCAATAGCCGCGGGGGGCTGTTACTTTGTCTTGATACAAAGTAACCAAAAATCAAGTCAGCAGAAAGGCTTCTTTGCCGCACAAGGCCTTTACCCGGCAAATCATTCAAAACCACGGGCTGCAAACTATTGCCCCAAAGCCGCACATGCCCAATGCTGCGGCAAAATTTGCTATGCCCTTCCGACCCACAAGGCCACCATTGTTTTGCCTGATTTCATCCGAAGCTGCTCTGCTGTCGGGAAGAAGAAAAAAAGATAAAATGAAAAGAACCCTCCGTTAACCCACAAAATCCGGCATCAGCGTTGTTCGGGTGGCACAGGCAAAGCCCAACCGCGGCCTTTCACAGAACATAAGCGTAGCCGGGAGTTTTTTCTTTGGTACTTTCTTTTTTGCGGAAAAAAAGAAAGTACATTCACTGCCGATCATAAAACAATCAACTTTAATAATTTGCACTTATAAAAAAGCCTCATCTCTGCTGGAAGAGTTAAGCCGAAGCATCTCTGTTGTGGGAAGAAAAAAAGCAACCAGGCCACTCGCGGCCATGAGCGAGACGATTATCTTACTTAAATCTAACACACCTTAAAAAAAAACAAATAGTCTCATCAATATCACCCCAAAAAGAAACAACTTAGTTACACCCCTCCATATCCTAATTATAAATATATTTGAATTGATTAGCTTTGGATTGTCACGGCTTTTCGCCTTCCGTTAACCCTAAATATACCGACTGATGAAATTCTGCTGCTTTTTATTTGCTTTACAATTATTTGCTTCCTTAAGTTATGTCCAGGTAAAAGCCGATGGCCTGCTATGCGAAAACCGTACTGACCCAATCGGTATGGATGTTGCTCACCCCCGCTTTAGCTGGAAACTGACGGCTGATAAGCGCAACACCATGCAAACAGCCTACCGCATCAATGTGAGCGAAAATGCTAATTTCAGCGGGCATGTGTGGGATTCAGGCAAGGTTACTTCCGATTCATCTGTTTTTATCACTTATAAAGGCAAGCCGTTACAATCAGGCAAAAAATATTACTGGCGGGTAAAAATTTGGGATAACGGGGGTAAAGCATCACCCTGGAGCGCTCCCGCTTATTGGCAAACGGCCTTATTCAATGTTGCCGACTGGCAGGCCAAATGGATCACTCCCGGTTATAAGGAGGATTCTATAACCCGGCCAAGTCCGTTGATGCGCAAGCAGTTTGCATCGCACAAAAAAATAAAATCAGCCGTAGCTTATATCACCGCGCATGGCTTATATGAAGCTAATATTAATGGTCACCGCGTTGGCGATGCCTATCTTACCCCCGGCTGGACAAGCTACAGCAAGCGCCTTCAATACCAAACCTATGATGTAACAGATCTGCTCAAAGAAGGTAACAATGCTATCGGGGTAATGCTTGGCAACGGCTGGTACCGGGGTATTATTGGCTTTAGCGACCGGAGGGATGTATATGGAAAGGATATCGCTTTGCTGTTCCAATTGAACATTACTTATTCGGACAATACTACAGCAATTATCAGCTCTGACGACAGCTGGAAATCATCTACAGGCGAAGTGCTTTATAGCGAAATTTATAATGGCGAAACTATCGATCATAATAAGCAACAAAACGGATGGACAGAGGCTGGCTTCAACGACTCGCAATGGACTGCGGTAAAGGTGGCAGATTATCCTAAAAATACCCTGCTGGCAACCTACAACGAGATGGTTAAAAAGCATGAGACCTTTAAGCCCCTGCGCATCTTCAAAACCCCAAAAGGCGAGCAGGTAATTGATTTCGGGCAGAACCTGGTTGGCTGGGTAGTGTTAAAAGTGAAAGGCAAAGCGGGGGATAAGATCACCGTTTCGCATGCCGAAGTTTTGGATAAGCTGGGAAACTTTTACACCGAAAATCTGCGCCTGGCCAAGGCCCAGGATACCTACATTTTAAAAGGGGATGGCCAGGAGATCTTCGAACCTCATTTTACCTTCCATGGGTTCCAGTTTATCCGCATAGAGGGCTATCCCGGCGATGTGATATTGCCGGAGGATGTTACCGCCGTGGCCCTGTATTCGGATATGAAGCCGACCGGAACATTCACTACTTCAAACCAAATGGTCAACCAGTTGCAGCATAATATCCAATGGGGGCAAAAAGGAAATTTCCTGGATGTGCCTACAGATTGCCCTCAACGTGATGAGCGCCTGGGCTGGACGGGCGATGCGCAGGTATTTTCACGTACCGCTACTTTCAACATGAACGTGAACGACTTCTTTGCCAAATGGCTGAAAGACGTTTCGGCAGATCAATCAGCTGCTGGCGCTGTGCCATGGGTTATTCCGAATTGCATAGGGTTTACGCAAAGCAGTACGGGCTGGGCCGATGTATCTACCGTTGTTCCCTGGAATATGTATTTAGCCTATGGCGACAAACGGATATTAACAGATCAGTACGCCAGTATGAAAGGTTGGGTTGATTTTATGCAGCACCAGGCCAAAAATGACCTTTGGCAAACCGGTCAAAGCTTTGGCGACTGGCTATTTTACAGCAGGGATGACGATACCGACGGTTCATCGGCTATTACTGATAAGTTTTTTATTGCCCAATGCTTTTATGCTTATTCCACCCAACTGCTCATCAACGCGGCGGGGGTACTAAATAAACAGGAAGATGTGACGTATTATACAGCCTTGCTGAAACGAATTAAAGATGCATTTTTGAAAGAGTACGTAACCGCCAATGGCCGCCTGGTATCAGGTACGCAAACCGCCTATACGCTGGCGCTTAATTTTGATATGCTGCCCGAATCTTTGCGCACGCAGGCAGCCACCAGGCTGGTTGATAATATCCATGCCTACGGTGATCACCTCACCACCGGCTTTTTGGGTACACCTTATCTTTGCCACGTATTGACCCGTTTTGGTCAGAATAATATGGCTTACCGCCTGCTGCTACAGGAAACTTACCCCTCATGGTTGTACCCGGTTAAAATGGGCGCCACTACCATTTGGGAGCGTTGGGATGGTATCCGTCCCGATAAAAGCTTCGAGGCCGCCAGCATGAACTCCTTTAACCATTATTCCTACGGCGCCATCGGCGACTGGATGTACCGCGTAATGGCCGGTATGGATACCTATGATGATGGGGTAGGCTACAAGCATATCCGCATTATGCCGCACCCGGGGGGTAACTTCACCTATGCCACCGCCAGCCTGCAAACCTATTACGGCAACGTCACTTCCGGCTGGGAAATTAAAGATGGAAAAACAACGTACACCGTTGAGATCCCGGCTAACACCAAAGCCGATATTTTCATCCCCGCCAACCAGCCCTCGGATATCACTGAAGGCGGATTAGCTTTAACAGCATCCAAAGATATCACCCTTACCAAAAATGAGAACGGCTTTGTGGGTATGAAAGTGGGATCAGGAACTTATCATTTTGTGGTGAATGGCGTATCCACTGCGCCAACACCGGGCACGAAATAAACTAACTCCGATTTGTCATTTCGAACGAGGAACGAGGAGAAATCTTAAACGTGCGGAAGTTAGCCGCACGGCGATTATGCAAGTCTTATCAGATTAAAAAAGATTTGTCATTTCGAACGTAGAGAGAAATCTTATAAGAGCGTACTGCGAACTATATATGTCGGCAACATGCAAGTTGTACAAGATTTCTCTCTGTCGTTCGAAATGACAGCAGGAAAAGAGTTATCCTACTGTATCACAATATACCAATGCGCGTCTATCAAATTGGCCAAATCTATCCCTTTATATTCTACCCGGCCCTGCGTAGCGACATTGGCATCGCTGGGCCAGGGATCGCGCACTACGATGGATTGGATCATTGGGCCGTAATAGGTTTCAATATAACTGCAGGCGGTAATTACCACCGCGTGCCCCGAACTCGGCCCGGAGCGGTAACCGATCAAAACAGGCCGTTGTAGCGAAAGTTGCTGAATTAAATAGATAGGTGTTGGCGCGCCCTGGTTAAAGGTGGCACGCACGCCATATTGCCGGCCACTGTTGTCTACGTTCCAGTTATTCAGGTTGGCTGTGATCACCTGGAAACTCCCTGTCCAGTTGGGCAGGTTGCCACTTGGGTCGACCCCATAGCTTCGGGATACTATTTGTTCCTGGGTGATATTGATGCCATAATAATTAAATATCATCTGTAGCGAGGCTGCCCAGCACCAGTTGGAGTTATGCTGTGATGAAGCGAAATAGCTAAAGTTGGAGCTGGGTATCCCTACATAAACGGACGGTTGCTCCTGCGCGAATGACCGCTGCGCAAAACTAAAACTTAAAATGAAGATGATGAGCGCTATCGGTCTTTTCACGTTTTCGGGAACTAAATAAATGCCGGCCCTAAAGCCGGCATTTTCAATCAACAAAACTAACTAAACATAGCCTAAAAATGCTAATAGCAGTTTGTAGATAATTGTCGTTAAAATCTTAAAAAGATATCATATCCGGCATATCACCCCTTAAATTGTCCTCCATGACCTTTTTGAAAAAGGATATTTAATTTTAGGTTTGTAATCACGCATAGCATACACCTTCCATACATTAAATCGATCAGCATGGTACTTCAAAATAAAAATGCAGTTATCTACGGCGCCGGCGGCTCTATCGGTGGGGCGGTTGCCAAGGCATTGGCCACTGCCGGGGCAAAGGTGTTCCTGGCCGGGCGCAACCTGGGTCCCGTGCAAAAAGTAGCCGATGAGATACTGGCTTCCGGCGGAAGTGCCGAAGCGGCACAGGTGGATGCACTTGACGAAAAAGCCGTCAATAATTATGTGGCTTCAGTTGCAGAAAAAGCAGGTACGATAGATATCACCTTAAATGTCATCGGGCTCGAAGTGGTGCAAAATAAACCCATGATAGATATCTCGGTAGAGGATTTTACACGCCCGGTTAATATCGCCATGCGCACCCAGTTCTTAACCGCGACTGCCGCGGCAAGGGTCATGATGAAACAGGGTTCGGGTGTGATCTTATCCCTTACTGCCACGCCAGGCGGCATAGGCTATCCCTTACCGGCTGGTTTCGCGCCTGCCTGCAGCGCTGTGGAAAGTTTCTCCCGCAATCTCGCTTCGGAGTTAGGTATTTATGGCATACGGGTAGTCAACATCCGCTCCGGTGGCTCCCCGGATTCCGCTGTGTTTAAGCAGCCATCGATAATAACCCCGAAGAAATGGCGCCTATACTGCGCCAGATGGAAAACGACACCATGCTGAAAAAGCTGCCACTGATGGCTGATATAGCCAATGTCGCTGTATTCCTGTCGTCTGATCTGGCCGGCAAAATAACAGGCGTTACCATTGATGTAACCGCCGGTACCACCGCCGGGCTGAATTACCGGATGCCTGCAAAATAAAAGACCTGCGAAAACTGAATTCCGCAGGCCGATCGATATGGTTTGGATTTAGTGTCTATAGCAAATACGCTTTGATGAAAAACTGGATCTCGGCCGCGTCTCCACGGTCTTTCATTACTGTTTGCAGAGTTTTTAGCAAACCTTTACTATCCGCCGGCTTTCCCTTTTTTGGGGGCACTATGGTATTTGGCGGCAGGCCGGTGTCCGTTACTTTGGTTGCAAACCAGGTTAGATTTTCATGCGGTAAAGCCGCGCCCAATATCATCCCGGGTAATCCCGAAAACTGTTCGGGCCCGCTTGATAACGGGATCTCAGTGGTATAAAAAGCTACCACATAAATAGAATCCATCATAATGCCGTTGGCCCTGCGGCAGGTATAACCGGCTATATCGCGGGTTTCATCCGTTATTTTCCATTTAATTTTACGCAAACTGTCCTTTACCAGGAAGGTTTCCTCAAATACCGATTTCTGTACCACGCTGGTGCTTGCCGGGGGGTCGGTATACACCACATTGTTTTGCAATACCATCGGGTTGTTATTAAACCAGTCCATTATGGTGTTGTCGCTTTCCTTTACCACCGGAACATACAGGCTTTTATTGTTGGCAAATGATAAGATGCTTTTAGCTGATTGAAATTGCGACTGGGTTTTCTTATACTGCTCCAAAACCGGGGTGAAAAATGCCTCGTTATCCTTATTCATCAGTTTTTGAATAAGGGCATACATATTCACTCTTTTCTCAAACTCAATAGTGCCGGTAGTGGTAAAATGCTTGTTCTGGGCCAATAAGCTGCCGCTCAATAGTAACAGGCAGGCAAGGGTTATCAATGTATATTTCATATGCTTATTTTTTAGGTGCGCCACCGCCCATTTTTGTGAAATCGTACGCTATTGAAAACATAATATATCTTTTAAGGGTGGTAAAATTACTTTGCGTGATCTGGGTACCTGTAGCCGTTCTGCTAAAGCCCACATTCTGATTCAGCAGGTCATTCCCCCATATGGTAAATTTAAGGTTTTCGCTTTTCAGGAACTTCTTAATGATATACGCGTTGATCAAAAATTTCCTCAGGTCCTGGTTGAACGTTTCTGTTTTGCCTGTAAACTCATAACTGTTTTCGGCGCCGATCTGGAATTTGCCCGGAAGATAAACATTGAACTGGCCATCCGCCCTGAATCCCCAGCCATTACTATTGATGGTTTGCAGGGATGATTGATTGATGGTATAAGTTGGCCCGGCAGACAGGTAATAGTCAAATTTCTTCTCTTTATATTGATTGATCTCTAACCGCGGGTTGTATGAGTAACTTTTTGTCTTGCCCAATTGCCCGTCCGAATAGCCATAATAGGTATTGCCGTTAGCATTCATGCTTAGCCCTAAGCTCATTCCCAGGCTTTCCAGCTTACGGTTAAAATTGGCCCCCAAATTGAAATTAGACGTTTTTTTATCAGGCAGGTTTACATAATGGGTAACGCTGTATCCTGTGGTTTTATCATAATTTATATCACTTACTATCGGGTTGGAAGTGATTGAATAATTACCATATAACCATATATACTGGCTGGTTAGTATCCTGAATGAATTATAACCCAAATTAATATTATTAGTGAATGATGGCTTCAGATCAGGGTTGCCTATAACGGTATTTACCGGGTCACTGTTTGATCTCAGCGGTTGTATCTGGTCCAGGGTAGGCTGGGTGGTGTTCCCGTTATAATTGAACCTGAACGATTTTTGCTGAGAAAATCGGTATTGGTAACTGGCTTGCGGCGACCAGTTCAGGAAACTCCGGTCGAGTGTAGGGTTAAGCCCGCTTTCATCAACCTGGTGATAGTTAACATCGCTCACCCTGGTGCCAAAAGTGATATTGGTTTTGCCTTTTTTGTAATTGAATATGGCCCCTCCGTGGTTCGAAAACTGGTTCAGTTTATAATCGCTGCTTAATGAGTCATCCCGTACATTGTATATGCCGGACGCCGCTAAGAAGGTTTGCCTGTCGGCGCTGCTATTATTTATTCCTATACCATAATTTAGCACCAACGCGAAATTTTTCGAAAAAGGTTCTGAGTAGGTTAAATTCGTGGTTAAGGCCGAACCTTTCAGATCATTCGTTTTGTACTGATCAGTCAATTGTGGGGGAATAATTTCCCCTTCCGCATTATATTTATCCACCCGCGAATTCAAAAAGCCTTTGGCCTTGCTTTCGTTATAGGCTTCTTTGACCAGGAATGAGATCGTCCGGCCGGGTTTTTTGAACTTTTTAGTGTAAAAGGCGCTGGCGTTAAACAGTTTTGCATCTACATTATTGGTCAGGGTCCTGGTTTGTTTGTTTAGTAAGGTGCTATCACCGGCCACGTTCTGCACTACGGATGAACTATAACTGTCTATGTTTTCGCTATGCTTTGTTGTTCCGTCAACAGATATTTTCAGGTTCGAACTGGTATCTAGTTTTACCTGGTATACGGCATCCAGCTTTTGCTTAAACATGTATTTGTGAAACCTTTGATTCGAAGTGCTATTAAGCACCGTATCCTTCAGGTTATTTTGCGTTAAATTATCATTGGTGCCATCAATAGTAAGCGAACCTATTTTATAGTTGGTGTTGATGGATTGCTTATCATCGTTCCATTTATTGTCGTAATGTACCCCTGCTGTCCGGGCCAAAGGCAAGCCCTGCCCATAATACCTCCCGTCAAACGAGTCGAGGTCATCGCCTCCCCCCCCGCCAAAATTCACACTGCCATCGTCTTCAAACTGGAAACCATCGCCCGAACCGTATTTCTGGTTATCCTCCCAGCCCAGTCCGGTTTTGCCATTATTGCCCATTGTGCCGTACACGGAAAACTTCTTTTTGCCCTTAAATGCGTTAAACAGTAGCTGACTCTGGTAAATGCCATCGGTTCCAGCACCTTCCTCGGTTTTGCCAAAAAAGCCGTTCTTTTTATCTGCTTTTAGCTTGATGTTAAGGGTCTTTTCCTTTTGTCCGTCATCGATCCCGGTAAAAGTAGCCTGGTCGCTTTTTTTATCATAAAGCTGCACCTTGTCCACCATATCGGCACGTATGTTTTTGGTGACCAGCGTTGGGTCATCGCCAAAAAACTCTTCTCCGTCAACCAATACCTTATTCACCGTTTGCCCCTGTGCCGTTATCTTTCCGTCTTTGTCAACCTGTATCCCCGGCAATTGCTTTAGCAGGTCCTCTACCTTGGCATTGGGTTGTACGGTATAAGCAGCGGCGTTAAATTCGGTAGTATCACCCTTAATTTTTATCGC
>DATHKT010000069.1:0-36844 GCA_035489035.1 Mucilaginibacter sp. | reverse complement strand
CAAAAAAGAAGGGATCGCCATGTCCTTTGATTGGGCCTGTGTTAAAGAAACGGCCAAACTGACTATCCCAGAAAAAGAACCGGATACCCGAAACCGCTTTTTGCCCGAATACTACCTTTTCAGGGTGCAGGTCGAACTGCTCATACAGGCAATACAATTCCGGCAGGATAAAGATCAGTATCAACACAGCCGCTATCAGCCAGCGCCAGTGAAAAAGTTGCTTCCATTGTTTGGTGATGATCAAATGCCCCACAATGGCGCCACCAATAGGTATCAGCGCGAACATGCCCTTTGTCATAATGGCGCAGGCGGCAAAAGCACAACCTGCGACTAATTGCCAAAAGTTATTTTGCAGGTATGCTTTGTAAAGGTGATAAACCGAGGCGATGATCAACCCGGTTAAATAAGGCTCGGCCCTCACATCATTATCAGAAAGAATAATATGCTGCGCGGTTAGCAGGATCAGTACAGACCATAGAGCGATCTCTTTATTATATAAACTCTTTGCAAACAGGTAAGCATAATACGCTCCCATCAATAAAAACAGGATACCCGGCAATTTGTAAGCCCAGGTAGATATCCCAAATACATTAAACGACAAAGCAGTTACCCAAAACGGAAAGTGTGGTTTATCCAGCCAATCGGCACCCATTGAGTATAGGTTCACATAATCATGATGCAGCACCATAGTTTTGGCGATGGTGGCATACAGCGTACCGTCCGGGCCGATGATGGTGACAAACAAACCGCTGAAATTTATCAAAACAGCACCTGCTATAAACAGGTAAAGCCATTTGTTGGTGCCGGTAGTATTTGATAAAGTCATAAAAAATAAACTCTGTATTTAGCGGTTAAAGATAATCAGATTTTGGGCAATGTGGCTTGAAACATATCCGCAGCAAGTTGCCAGGCAACCCACATGATATTTATTTAGTATTGTAAATAGCTATGTGTAAAATTTTTACCATAAAAATAATATTGTACATAATTTCCCTAACTTCATTAAAAAATCTGCAAAATGAAACGCCGTAATTTCTTGTTAAACACTGCTGTGGCAGCAGGTGCATTCACCCTTTTAGGTAAAAAAAGTTTCGCATCATTATTGGATGATCCGAAATTCCAGTTTAAACCCCTTCGTGGCAATGTAGGCATGTTTGCCGAGCAGGGCGGTACCATTGCCTGGCTGGTAAATAAGGAAGGTATTGTGGTGGTAGATGCTGAGTTTCCTGATCCCGCAAAACACCTGATAGCCGAATTGCAAAAAAAATCAGACAAACCTTTTCAATGGCTCATCAACACCCATCATCACGGTGACCATACTGGCGGGAATATATCCTTTAAAGGGATTGTAAAGAATGTGGCGGCTCATGCCAATTCCTTAGCCAATCAGCAAAGGGTTGCAATAGTACAGAAGAAAGAAGACCAGCAACTATATCCCGATACCACCTATACCGACAACTGGAAAATAAAAGTAGGCGATGAAAGCATAAAGGCCCATTATTTTGGCCCCGGGCATACCAACGGCGACAGCATGATCCATTTTGAGCATGCCAACATCGTACACATGGGCGACCTGGTGTTTAACCGCCGCTATCCATTTATCGACCGCAGCGCGGGCGCATCAGTAAAAAACTGGCCCGTGACATTGGAAATGGCCCAAAAAACATTTGATAAGAACACCATTTTTGTATTCGGCCATGCTTTTGACCCGTTGAAGGTGACCGGCAATATGGAAGATATTAAAGCGATGCAGGATTTTATGGTAAAGCTGGCTGATTTTGTACAAAGCAGCATCAAAGCCGGTAAATCAAAAGAAGAAATTGTGCAGGCCAAATCCATCCCCGGTGTAACCGAATGGCAGGGCGATGGCATAGACCGTGGCCTTACTGCCGCTTATGAAGAATTTAGCGTGTAACCAATAATCCAATTATAAACCCTTTTTTATGAAGCTTATATCAGCATTACTATTTTTATTTCTTCCTTTTTCTAAACCCCAGGAGCTTAACTCTACTGCGCTGCTCCATAAAATGTATGACCGCTACCATGGTAAATGGCATCAGAGTTTAAGTTTCAACCAAACTACTGAAAGATACCGTAATGACAGTTTGATAAAATCAGATACATGGTACGAGCGTATCGCTTATCCCGATAGGTTAAGGATCGATATAGGCAGTCCCAAAAGCGGCAACGGTATAATTTTCAGGGGCGACTCTACCTATGGATTCAGAGATAACAAGATCACCCGCGTGCAAAAAAACGAAAATGAGTTGATCTTCTTTTTAGGTGGAATATATTTCAGTTCTTTTGAGGATGGGCTTGCCCATTTTAAGGCTTTGAACTATGATCTTACCAAGTTTCACACCGATACCTGGAAAGGTAAACCGGTGTATGTGATCGGGGCAGATAAAGACGGTGAAAAGGTAAATCAACTATGGATAGACAAGGATAAACTGGTAGCGGTTCGCTTTATTAAATACGAAAATAATAGTAAAGAAGAGGGCACTTTTGAAGATCAAATACCGCTAAAAAATGCCTGGAGCGAAACCAAATGCTCTTTTTATATTAATGATAAATTGCTGCAGGTTGAAAAGTATCACGATGTGGTACCCGGCGGCCCGCTTGATAAAAGCATTTTCGAACCATCAACCATGGGGAAAGGGAAGTAATTTTCAATGGGTGTCACCCTGAACTTGTCGAAGGGCGCGCGCAGAGGCTTTTGCCCGCATATGCTTCGACAGGCTCAGCATGACAACGCTCTTTACTACCATAAATTAAAATTATGATCAAAAAACTCATCTTCCTTATTTGTCTCATCCCGGCAATAGCATCCGCTCAATCGAATTCCTTTATTGTTCCATTATGGGCCAAAGGTGCGCCCGGTTTTGAAAAACTAAAAGATGTGCCGGAGCAGGCTAAGGATTACTGGGTAAAGAATATCAATAACCCCACGTTAACCGTATTTCTGCCCCCTAAAGACAAGGCCAATGGCACTGCCATAGTAGTTTGTCCCGGTGGTGGGCATCGTTTGCTGGTTTTTACAGCGGAAGGCATTGAGCCTGCCAAATACCTGAGTGATTTGGGCGTGGCTGTTTTTGTATTGAAATATCGACTTGGCCGCGATACTAACTCGCCTTACAAAATTGACATACATGCTAAGGAGGATGGTTGCCGCGCCATGAGGCTGGTACGCAGTCGCGCTGCTGAGTGGGGCATCGATCCAAATAAAATAGGCATGATGGGCTTTTCAGCCGGAGGCGAGGTGGTGGATATGGTAAGTTTCTATCCAAATTCAGCCAATACAGATGTCATTGACAAGCAAAGCGCCAGGCCCAATTTTATTATCCAAATATATCCAGGCCCATTGTACATTCCTGATGTGGTGCCTGCGGATGCCCCGCCTGTTTTCCTGCTCGCCGCTAATGATGATCTCTGTTGCTCGCCGTCAGTAGTAAAATTATTGGCAGCATACCGTGCTGCCAAAGTCCCTGTGGAGGCACATATCTATACCAAAGGCGATCATGGTTTTAATATGGGAAACCGGTCTAAATTAAAATCCATTAACACCTGGCCGCAACGTATGGCTGATTGGCTATCGGATAATAATTATCTGAAACCTGCGGGTGAAAGACCGAAGAAGACGATGAATTAGTTCCAAAATCAATGTCATTTCGAACGATAGAGAGAAATCTTGTACAATTTGCATATCGCCGACTTTGCAAATCGGATAAGATTTCTCCTGCCTTCGGCAGCATCGAAATGACATTGATTATTTAACTTTCCAACAAAGAAATCACCCTTTCAGTCATATCTATCTCCCCCATTCTCGGAAAAATATATTTCAGACTGTTTTCATGAGCTTCTAAAAACATATCTGTCATGGCATCTTTAACAAAGGCAAGATTGTAACCCCGTTCACTCGCTGCCCGCGCTGTACCTTCAACGCCAATGCTGGTTGATACGCCTCCTATTACAATACCCGTGACTCCTCTTTTCTTCAGTTCCTCATCCAATGCTGTTTCATAAAATGCGCACCAGGTATGTTTGGTGATAAAAATATCGCCTGCGCTTGTTTCGATATCCCGGCTGATCTCCAGCCAATCAGGTGACTGCGTTGTATTACGGGACGGGGCTTCCTTTCTTGCCGTTGTCCACCTGGCTCCTGCAGGATTTACGTTGACAATCACCACGGGTAACCCCGCTTTGCGGAACGCTTTCGCCAGTTGATTGGCATTTTGTAATACCTCTTTAATAGGATGTGCCAATGGTAATTGTACCACCATATTCTGAAGGTCAATCAAAATAAGGGCCGTATTTTTATCCAGTTCAGTTATCATAGGTAAATGTGTTTGGAACGTCAAAAATAAGGCTGTTTAATGGCAAGGGCATAAAACACACTAACTTTGTTACAATTTAAAAAACGTATTCCATTTTGGATGGTTAACTAAACAGGAGGAACCAACAATGGCGAATTTTCAGGAAATTATAAATTCAGAAACACCTGTATTGATCGATTTTTCAGCAGAGTGGTGCGGGCCGTGTAAAATGATGCCGCCTATTTTAAAGGAGGTTAAGGATAAAATGGGCGATAAAGTAACTATTATTAAAATAGATATCGATAAAAACCCCACAGCGGCCAGCGCCTACCAGATACAAAGTGTACCTACGCTGATGTTATTTAAGAAAGGCGAGACCAAATGGCGGCAAAGTGGGGTTGTGCAGGCTAACAAGCTGAACCAGGTTATTGAACAATATATTTGATCTTGGTTAAGTAGTTGATTGAGTTAAATGGTTGATTAGGCTAAATCAATTATAAACTTAATCTAACCTCATCAACTTAATCAACCAATTCTAACTTAAATTTTACAAATAACTCAGCCACCATTGTTGATGTGTCTTTTTGTACTTACTAAACCAACGGCATGGCAGGTATAAAATGGCTATCACAATAAACCACACTATGTAAACACCAAGCAGGTTATATCCAAAATCATCGGGCTGAAACAAGTTTCGGCGATGAGGATTCATTACCTGGCCGCTATTGTGACCGGATAAATAGAAAATTATGATGTTGATCAGTTTAATGAGATACCAGTGGCATAAGTAATAGAAAAACGGCACATTTCCATAAATGATTAAAATTGATGTGAACCTATTTTGGATATTTTCTATCATCGAAAGCACGATCAGAGCAGGGCCTATTGTCATGCAGAGATAAAGCAATGATGGCGGGTATTTGGTAACATTGAAGAATGAAATCACACTCAACGATACTGTATTTTGTGATGACCACGGAACCGGATCGCCATAAATATTAAAAAATCTAAGTACTAAAAAGACGACAAGTAATCCCAGGCCCGAGTACAGCAGGATTTTATGCCGTTTAGCGGCATCGAACGATTTTGTATATAAGCAACCGAAAACATAGCCTATCAGCATTAAGCTTGTCCATGGCAAAAGTGCATAAGAAATAAATAACTTGTACCCATTTCCAAGTGGCCAGAGCGCGTGCCCACGAATGGCTGAGAAAAACAGTTGTCCAAAAAATGTATCCTGTATCGCATGAATTTTGACCACATCGAAAATATTATGTCCAAACAGAATCAGCAGGCCGATGGTACCAATTACAGCTAAATTAACTCTTAGCCAAACCAACAGACCCAACAGGATCATACTGCCGCCAATAGCCCAGATCACCTGTAATATTAAAACGTTGAAAAAAGGATTCAGTGTTATGGCAAAAGTGATCAGAACCAGTTCAACGACAATAAGCCATAAACCCCGTTTGATCAGGAAGGCACCCATTTGGTTTGGCGTTCTTCTGGTGCTGGCAAGGTAAGCAGATATGCCGCTGAGAAAAACAAATATTGGAGCACAAAAATGTGTTATCCATCTTGTAAAAAACAGGAAAGAGGTGGTAACAGCTAAATGTTCCGGCTCGGGATGGCCATAATGAAAAAAATCCCTTACATGGTCTATCGCCATGATAAGCATAACCAAACCACGCAAAATGTCAATAGACGAAATTCGTTGTTTTTGTGAGGGCTCGGGGGATTGCACCTTAGTGAATTTAGCGAATGTTATCGGGCTGTCCATTAGTTATAAGTAACTCAGCCACCATTGCTGATGTGTCTTTTTATACTTGCTGAACCACCGGCATGGCAGGTATAGAATGGCTATCACGATAAACCACACTACATAAACACCAAACAGGTTAAAACCATATCCTTTAGGTGCAAACAGAAATGGGCTTTGCGGAGTGACGATTTCGCTGGTTTTATAACCGGAAGCAAAAAACACGATGATCGTAATAATACGTAGCAGGTACCAATGGCACAAATAGTAGAAGAACGGCACATTACCGTACACGATCATAATAGATGTGAATTTATTTTTGATGTTTTCTATTTGAGATAGTATCACTAAAGAGGCCCCTATCGTCATACCGAGGTAAAGCAATGAACATGGATATTTGCTCACATTAAAAAATGAAATGATGCTTAAAGCAGTAGTTTTTTGAGGTGCCCATGGGGCCGGATCTCCATAAATGTTAAAATACCTGAATACAAGAAAAAGGGCCAGTAAACCCAATCCCGAATATAATAGTGTTTTCTTTCGTTTAGCGGCATCCACAGTACTCTTGTAAAGCGTACCGAAGGTATAACCCACAAACATTACCCCGGTCCAGGGTATCAGGGCGTAGGCGATTAATACAAAATGGTTGCTATCAATTTGTACTAAACCGTTAAAACCGGCTGCAGAAAAAAGCATTTTCCAGGCTACGGTGTTGGTAACCGAACCCAGCGCTGATTTCACCGTTTCAAGATCCAACAGGTTGTGTGCGAAAAATATAATCGCGCCAATGATACCGATAGCCTTTAATGGCACCCGCAGCATGATAAGTAATCCCAGCAATATCATACTACCGCCTATTGCCCATATTACCTGTAATACCAATACATTATATTTTGGATTTCCTGTAATTGCCAGCGTGATCAATAGCACTTCCACTACCAAAAGCCACAATCCCCGCTTTATTAGAAATATCCCCAGTTGATTTTCAGTCCGGCGCATGCCGGCCAGGTAAGCAGAAACCCCGCTCAGAAATACAAATGCGGGCGCGCAAAAATGGGTGATCCAGCGTGTAAAAAAGAAGAAGGGCGTAGTTATAGCCAGGTCCGTTGGTTCGGGGGTTCCCATGTGGAACAGATCGCGGGAGTGATCGATCGCCATGATCAGCATCACCAAACCGCGCAATATATCAATAGATTCAATACGATATTTGAGTACCGGAACTGTTGTTGTCATTGTGAAAGCATAGAGGGTTAGATAGCTAAGATACAGATTTTGACATTATTACCTATAATATTCATATGTCTGCCAAAAATTTTATTTAATGGGCTGATAAAAACTATCTTGCCCTTTCAAACCCCGGATCTGATTATGAAAAGACGTTCATTTGTGAAAGCATCCTTATTAACGGGTGCTGCCACTACCCTGCTACCTGCATCAAATATGGCATCATCTATTATCAAACCTGCAAAAAATGAAACCGAGTTTTATGAGCTTCGCGTTTATACTTTAAAGAACGCTACCCAGCAAAAATTGGTTGAAGATTATTTAAGAGATGCAGCCATACCGGCATTGAGTCGGCTCGGTATAAAATCGGTTGGGGTGTTTACAGAAATGAAGCCGGCCGGGCAAACTAAGCTCTATGTTTTTATCCCCTTTAAAAGCATGGATGATTTTTCGCATGTGACTGATAGCCTCGATAAGGATACCGCTTACCAGCAACAGGGTTCAGCGTATTTAAATGCACCGGCTACAGAACCGGCCTACGAACGTATAGAAAGTTCGCTGCTCAAAGCATTTGCACACATGCCAAAGATGTCGTTACCGGGAAAACAGTCACGTATATTTGAGCTGCGCCAATATCAAAGTGCTACAGAAAGCGCCGGGAAAAAGAAAATTGAAATGTTTAACGACCAGGGAGAGATCGATATTTTTAAACGGTTAGGTTTTAAACCGGTATTTTTTGGCGAAACACTGATTGGCCCTTTTCGTCCTAATTTAACTTATATGGTGACGTTTGATAGTTTGGAAGAACAAGCTAAGCATTGGAAAGCCTTTGTAGCTGACGCGGAATGGAAAAAGATAAGTGTTGTACCTGGATACGCCGATGCCCTGCTGGTATCAAAGATCACATCCACCATGATAGTACCTACGGATTACTCACAGATTTAAACTATTGTAAAATAATTGAGTCTGTATTAAAAAATAAACTTATTGTGTTACTTTTACACATAGACCAATTAAACAAACCAAATTATGACTTCCAGACGTTCATTTTTAAAAACTTCAGCGGTGCTTTCAGCCGGGATGTTAGTAGCCCCTAAATTATTTGCCTACGATAAAAAATATATCGGGCTGCAATTGTATACGGTGCGGGATGCTATGGCTAAAGATGCAGTTGGCACTATCGCCAAGGTGGCTCAATTAGGTTATACTTCTGTTGAGATCGGTTATAATAACGGCACTTTTTACGGGCTCGATCCAAAAACTCTTAAAGAAAACTTAACGAAAAACGGATTGATAGCCCCAAGCTGCCACTACATGCTTGGTGAAGCGAAGTTTAATGGCGAATCGCCAAAGGGCACCATATTGAACGGATGGGACAAAGCTGTGGACGATGCCGCAGCCGCGGGATTAAAGTATATGGTTTGCGCCTATTTGTTCGATTCAGAACGCGGAAACCTTGATCATTACAAAAAGGTGGCCGAGTACTTCAACAAAGCTGCCGAAACTTGTAAAAAAGCAGGCATCCAGTTTTGCTATCATAACCACGACTTTGAGTTTATTCAGCAAGATGGAAAATATCCTTACGAAACCATACTCGCCAACACAGATAAAAACCTGGTGAAAATGGAAATGGATATTTACTGGATCACCAAAGCCAAGCAGGATCCGATCGCGTTGTTCAACGAAAACCCGGGTAGGTTCCCACTTTGGCACGTAAAGGATATGGACAATACCGACAAGCATATGTTTACCGAGGTTGGCAATGGCATTATAGATTTCAAAAAGATTTTTCCCCATGCTAACAAGGCAGGCTTAAAATACTTCTTTGTGGAACAGGACGTTTGCCCCGGCGATCCGTTTAACAGCATTACTCAAAGTATTACTTATATCAAAAAGAACCTGGTTTAAGCCAAAATTTTTAGCTCTTATCAAAAGCCGGGCATTTGTCTGGCTTTTTTTGTTTAATGCCAGATGCTTTTTAATCCATCATATTGCAGCTTATCTATCTTCAAACTTTCTGAGGCGATAGTTACTTTATCATAAGGTTTTTGAGGAAAGTAAATCGCTGTCATCACTGTTATACCTTTATCAGCAAATAATTCTACTGAAGCTGCATCAAGGATCAAAGTCAGGTCTAAGTTTTTAGAACTTGTTATTCTTGGTGACGAAAATCGCTTCGCAAAATCTTTATTGAAGCCTGATTCACCGGCTTGTGTCCGATCTATAAACCATGAATTTTCTTTTTCATCATAACCCACTATTACCTTTTCGCCTAATGAATTAGACATGGTGATAGAAAATCCTTTCAACGCAGTTGAGGACAAATGAAGCCGGGACCTGCTTCCGGATGCTTTTACCAGTTTGGTTAAGTTCACCTCTCCTTTTATGCTGAAATTTTGTAACGCTGCTGATTTTTCTTTCAATGCATCGAGTTCCTTTACAGGTTGAGAGGCCACATAATACTCGTCCCCCTCCTTCACCAGTTTCAATTCACGCGGAATGGTCATGGCGCTGCGCCAGGCTTTTGTAGGCACCGATGTGGCATAATTCCAATTACTCATCCATCCCAAAAATATCCGCCGGTTGCCGGTATTGCTCCAGGTAACGCCTGCATACTCATCTGTTCCCTGGTCAATCCAGCGGGTATCGCTGCGATTGGGCTTAAAAGTTTTCCCATCAAAATCACCAGTGAAATATTGTGTTGCCGACCCACCCTGTGGCCCTCCGGGATTAATGTTTACAATGAGTACCCACATCTTTTTACTATCGGCGCTTATCAGCTGAAAAAGATCCGGGCATTCCCAAACGCCGCCATGCGCTCCAATACCAGAGCCGAACTCACTTTCTTTTATCCAGCTTTTTA
This sequence comes from Mucilaginibacter sp., assembly GCA_035489035.1. GTDB lineage: Bacteria > Bacteroidota > Bacteroidia > Sphingobacteriales > Sphingobacteriaceae > Mucilaginibacter. Next base: position 26,685 of record DATHKT010000069.1, on the reverse strand, counting down.
GGTTAGGCGACGAATAAAAAGTTATATGATCTTTGGTTGCTAATGTCATCACCCATTTTTTTCCGGGTGCATACCACATCACCTTTGGATCACGGAAATCACTTATTCCGGGGTTCTTCAGCACCGGATTGTATGCATATTTCTTCCATGTTTTACCCTCATCATTACTATAGGCAATGCTTTCGTTCTCGGTATCATTCTTTCCATCCTTTTCCTTCGCCTGGTTATGATGGGTAAATATGGCTACCATTGGTGGTTTGCCATTTATCCCAAGGCCACTGGTATTGTTAAAGTCGACCACAGCGCTGCCCGAAAATATCAGGCCGAGGCTATCGGGATATAAAGCAATTGGTCTATTTACCCAGTGCACCAGGTCGGTACTTGTAGCATGTCCCCAATGCATTGGGCCCCAAACAGTACCTTTTGGGTAATACTGGTAAAATAGGCGGTAAATGCCTTTGTTATAAACCAACCCATTAGGGTCATTCATCCAATGTGCTGGCGGTGAAAAATGTATTTGAGGGCGATACTGCTCGTGATAGGTATTATCCTTTTTTTGCGCAGAAACTTTTAAGGTGACGATGATTAGTGCACTAAAAATAATATACCAGCCTCTTTTCATACTAATGCATGGTTAAAGTATGCTCAATTTGTTCCAATGATTTTCCTTTGGTTTCGGGCATTATCCTCCAAACAAAAATCAATTGCAATGCCATCATAATGGTAAAAAATAGAAACGTCCAGTATTCGCCAACTTTGCCTGTGATATAGGGGAATGAAAAAGCGATCAACGCTGCCATAACCCAATGCGTACCGCTGCCCAATGTTTGCCCTTTTGCCCTAACCTGGTTAGGAAATATCTCCGAAATAAATACCCAGATAACCGCTCCCTGCGAAAAAGCAAAAAAAGCAATATAGACCATCAAATAAAACGTGATCAGGTAACCGTTGGATACTTTATCATAAAATGAATAGGATACCAGGCCTAAAGTGAGTATAAGGCCAAATGAACCGATGAGCATCAATTTTTTACGGCCTATTTTATCAATAAAACCTATCGCTATCATAGTAAAAATTAAGTTTACCAAACCAATTCCTGCGGTCGATAGCAAGGAAGCATTTTTAGCGAGCCCAGCAGCGGTAAAAATGCGCGGAGCATAATAAATGATGGCGTTAATGCCCGAAACCTGGTTAAAAAAGGCAAACACGATGGCCAGCATAACCGGGAATTTATATCGGCCTGAAAATAAACTTTCGCCGGATTGGTCTTTGGCTTCTTCATCGCGGCTGTTGATAATGCTTTTGAAGTCATCCTCAAACCCCTCTGGATTAATGATCTGTAGCGTTTGCCGGGCGTCATCAGTTTGAGATCCGCGCAAAATAAGCCAACGCGGGCTTTCGGGTACAAATTTTAGAAATAGCAAGAATAGCAGCGATGGTATGGTCATGATGCCAAGCATTAACCGCCACGAGTCATCCCATAACAACCCAATCAGATAATTGGAAAGATAAGATATAAGGATACCCAAAACGATATTGAACTGGAAAAGGATAACCAACCTGCCCCTGGCAGCGGCCGGCGAGATCTCGGATATGTAAATGGGCGCGATAACCGATGAGGCCCCTACCCCCAATCCACCGATAAATCTTAACACCACAAACAAATACCAGTTAGTAGCCACGGCGGTACCCAGCGATGAAAATAAGAATATGAAAGCAATGATGATCAACGACTTTTTGCGGCCCAGTTTATCAGCGGGCCAGCGGCCAAGAAAAGCGCCCGTTACCGTACCGATCAAAGCAATAGAGATGGTGAACCCATGCTGCACATCGCTCAGGTTCCAATATTTTTGAATAGCCTGTTCTGCACCCGAGATCACTGCGGTATCAAAGCCGAACAGGAACCCGCCAAGGGCCATAATTATTGCCCATAGTATAACTTTTCGTTGTATCATAATAAAGATTAATATTTGAAGGTTGATCAAATATAACTTTTATCCTGAAAGCAGACACTTTGTTTCAGAACAAATAATCGGGCCTGTATATATGTATTTAAAACAAATTTTGATGAAGTGATGTAGTATTATTATCCAATAACCAAGGCCATGAAATATGCATTCATTTTGGGTTCGAACGCTTTTATTGTTCCCCAGGGAGTGATCAGTTATACTGGTCATGACCACCAGACCAAGTCATTTTTGACTATCAGATCAATTTACCATGATACTGCTGCAGGCTCGAAACTTTCGGTAGATCTTGACATTAAAGATATCCTCGATCGGAAACTAAAGTTAACCAATAATGAGGCAGAGAATGCTACTGGTTTCAATATAATCAAACAACGCGACAGGATACTGGTATCAAAACATACTGGTAATAATACCATCATCGATATTCACCAGTTGGACGACCGCTCGGCAATGCGCCTTGAACATAATATTATAGCTGAGCTGGAAGTGCATGCGCCTATAGCCGTAATCCGCATCCGTGGCGATTTTATGCTTGATGGCACACATATAGAAATTGACAACGAAAAACTATTCATTAACGGAAATTCAATTGCCAATTCAAGTTTGGCGGGCCACAGCATATTGCAGTTCGCGGCTTCGGGGGTAGTTCTTTAGTTAGTTCATGGTTAAGAATTGATGGTTTATGGTAAGCCTCAATTTGACTATGAACTATCAACCATGATCTATGAACTATTAGTGAATAAGCTTATTCTTTCTATACCACCCCATCACCAGCCAGATCATTTGGTTGTAGGTACGCAATCCTTGTGGTTGATTATTAGCTTTTAAAAAGTTATCATAAAAAAAACCACTCACGGCATCAATCTTCCCCTCGTACAACATCCAATAATCCCTCTCTGATCTAAAATCATTCAGAACGATCGGAGATATGCGCTTTCTTAGTTCCTTACGGGCGAGGCTATCCTGCATGCGCAATGCAAACATAAATTCCTGCACTCCCTGGTAATACGCCGAATAACGCAATAGCCTGTCGTGCGATTGAACGCCTGCCAAAAAACCCACAAAATTGGCTTCATCTTCCGGGCCGTAACCCATCTGGTGTGACATTTCGTGACAGGCTATAAATGGGCGCAAAAAAACCGGCATCTGGTAATTGATCTGCGACTCGGCAGTAAAAGGATTATAATAGCCCGAAGTGCCCATGTAATTGATCAATGGTGTAAGCAAGGAACGCTTAATATCCGGGCTATAGGTGAGGAAATAAGTTGAACTATCAGAAAGTGCGGTAATTGCCTCTACCGCCGTGTGATAGATGATTTTATTACCCTGATGCAGATCAAGATCGCTTACCCTGGCCCGGCAGGCATTGGCGCTGTCAATAAGCATGGAAGTAACCGATTTCAGTTCGGCAGTAGTATAGGCACTATCCAGTAGGTTTAATCGCTTAGCCGCTGATGGCCTGAAATAATTCATCCCCCAAAAAACATAAAACGCAATTACAAAACTTTGCACCCCTATCGTCAAACCAAGCAGAAAAATACCTGCTGATCTCCACTCCCGTTTTATTAATAACCTGATGAGTTTGATCAGGGCATAGATTAAATAGCAAATGACGGCTATGTAAAACAAGTCGCCAACGCTAAAGGGAAAAACGTTAAAAACCGGGTGCAAAACACGGCAAACGATAAAATACAAGCCATTGGAATAATAACGTTCTACAGCATCAGGATAGTTTGCAAACACGATCAGCAGTAACCACACAAAAGCAAGTAATCCTATAATGATCGCCCTTATTTTTAAACGGTTCTTATTCTTATTGGACTGTTTAGCCATTTAAACAAATATAGTATCAGTACTGATAATAACTAAAAAGCCCCCCGATATAATATCAGAGGGCCTAAATAAATTTACCCGGTTAAATTATTTAACCATTACCGGGACCTCTGTAGTATCCCAAATCATGGCAAAGCCACTTTTGGTTATTACATACTTTAATTTTTCCTGGTGAGCCACTTTTTTAGGTTTTACCATTACACGCAACTCATCTTTACTTTCATCATATTTAAATGCACCCCACTGTTTGGCCACTTTATTAAATATTACGGTCCAGTCTCCTTTTTCCATCGGGATAACAAAAAAAGCATATGTACCTGCCGGCAGCTTTTTACCTTCTACCATAATGTCCTTGTCGGTTGAGAAAGTAGTTGCCTCATTAGCGCCTGCCCTGTAAACCTTTCCCCATGGCTCAAGATGCCCAAATACTTCACGCCCTTTTGTTGCCGGGCTGCCATACCATATCTTAACATTAGCACCTGCCAATTTGCTGAGCACGCTATCACGCGGACTTGGAATAGGGCCTTTTGTCCCAACTGGCTGGGCAAAGGACAAGGCTGATACAAACAAAGCCATCGCGAACAGCGATAATGCCTTTAATTGAAATGATTTTCTCATAGTAAGTTTTTAATTGATTTTAGTAAAGATAAGTTGAAATTTTGATTGATGGAATATGCCGGAAACACTATTAAATAAATAAATATCAGGTTTTAGTATTATTATTCTTCAAATAACTAAAAACCAATCTTTAAGCCGAATGTTTTAGTTTCATACTCGCATTGCAGTTAGGAATTGACCGAAAGGTTAAACAATTGTTGTGAGTTGGGCCTCTGCTGTAATGGCGGAGGCTTTTTTTTTTATTATAGTTAGCTATTTTTCTCTAATGCCATTATAATAGATAAGCAACATTAAATTCATATATTTGCTTAATAATTAATTATATTGATAATTTTTATTAACTATTAAGAACTATTATAATCAATAAACAGTTATTTCTTCACTCTTGGATACTGAAATTTTTAAACTGCTCAAAGGGCAGGCGCTTGAAGTATTTGCACTTTTAATCACGATGCGCGAGTTTGCGTCGGTTAAAGGGCTACGGGATGCTGTAGAAAAAATAGACTCGGCCATAGTTGAGAGTGAGGGTATACTCCTACTGGCAAATAAACAGTTATCCGATCTGAGTAAGCCTGAATTAAATTCATGTAGAATGGGTCTTTTTGATGCTATTTAAATATAACGGCAATAACTCTAAATCATATAACAAGTTTGTTACACTTTAAAATAAAGCCTCCCCTTAAACTGGCATGATGTTCGTAAGTCTTACTGTAGAAATGCGGCTAAAAGCCCCCAATTTAAAGTTGGGATACACTGATGTCGCTTATTCAACGTTCTTATAACAGCTCTTTATAAATATCCGGGAAATTTGATGAATAAAGCGGGGCGAAATATGCCCGATATGTCATTTGTTGAATACCCACTATTTATCAATAGTTTTTACGTTAACTATTTTCTATTTGTTGCACTTAATTAATAACAACTAACATGTCAAAACTTGTAATTATTGACGATGATCCGATCCACCACAAGATCGTACAATACATGCTTACAAAAAATGAGTTATCAAAAGAAACAACCTATGCTTTCGATGGTAAGCTTGTGTTAGATTACCTGGAAGAAAACCGGATGAAGATAAGTGCGCTTCCGGATTTTATATTCCTGGACCTTTATATGCCTAACCACAGTGGATGGGACTTTTTGAACGGGTTTCAAAAGATCTATAAAACCCTCAAAAAAGATATCCAGATCTATATTGTTTCCTCATCTATCTTCCAGATGGATATTAATCGTACAAAAGGATATCCTTTTGTTACCTCGTACATAACAAAACCCCTGATGAAGAACGTTTTCGAAAGTATCAATAGAAAAACCCTGAAATTAGCCGGCTTCCAATTAAATTAAGCCATTATTATAAATACTAACGGGTCAGTATGCCATCTTTAATTGATGCTATACTGGCCCGTTGATGTATTCTCTCCATCCATATATTACACCAATTTCTCTTCAGAATAATCTATATACCATTTGCGTTTTGCGTTTTTTTCTTTTTTGTACTTTTTTTATTGACCGGTTGAGATGGCCTTGTGTTTTTACACCTTGATTAATAAAACATATCATGTCCGTTAATGCATCGACATTTTCTTTCTGCAGAGCAAGACACTTACATCCAAAAGAAATTATTTTAAACTCATAATAAAATCAACTGCCTATTTGAAGAAATTTTTCCCCGTTTTAGTGGAATAATCGCCTCCCCTATTACTCAACTTTCTACCTGGCTACCCAAATACCTGCATATTTTATAAGTAAAATAACTAAAAATTAATTTTGGGTGCAGTTTTTGAAATAAGGTATCCGGAAACTTGTTTTAAGGAAGCTGGTTTTAATAAGAAAAGATAGGAACACATCAACAAATTTGAATCGTAAACCGTAAAACTATCTTTTGATCCTGTTTATAAATAAATGATGTAACCATTTATCTGAATATGTTAAAGCTCTATGTCATCTAAAAAAAATATGAAAACTTCGACTTTGTTTCAATTCCTGCTGGTGAGTGTGTTCTTTCTGTCCCTGGGTAGTTGTAAAAAAAACACCTCGCTACCTGATGATGGTGTGCCAACCAACGTAACCGACATCAACCCTGTGTTGAATCCCTTCATTGCCCACATTGGCAGCGACTATAATTTTAATGACGCTACATTAACCAACAATGGATGGACAAAAACATTCGAAGATAATTTTGACGGCGACCTGTCTAAATGGGATGTATGGACCGGCGGGGGATTTCAAAAGGAAGTGCAATGTTATCAACCCGCAAATCTGCATATAGCAGATGGTGTTTTGCAGATCTCTGCCAAAAACGAAACCGTAACCGGGCCTATTAAATTGAATAATGATACTTTAAAATCATTTGATTTTACTTCAGGGGGCATTCAAAGCAAAACTACAATCTCCGCAAATACAACAACACCAAGGGTTAGAATTGTTGCCAGGATAAAGATCGCTAAAGGATATGGCCTGGCATCCGCTTTTTGGAGCTTTGGGGATAACTGGCCTCAACAGGGCGAAATTGATTACATGGAAGCCCGTGGCGACGACCCGACCAAATATTTTACCGACTACTTCTACGGCCCTACCTTAAACAAAAGCATTGTAGCTATACCTGATTCTTATGAAGAGAACCGCACGGATGGCGACCTGTCAACAGGTTTCCATGTTTATGAAGTGGAGTGGACGCAAAATAAACTTACTATTTATTTAGACGATCAGCTAGTGCAAACAAAAGCGACAACTCACGTTGCCGATCTTTTTGGCAAAACTGAAAAAGTGACCTTGAACCTGGCTGTTGGTGGCTTATTGTATAGCTCTTTCAGCGCCGCAGATATCCAGAACGGAACCATGTATGTTGACTATGTAAAAGTGTTTACTTCAAAATAATAATTGTTAATTTAAATAGATGGAATGCCTTACATTGTGGTGTAAGGCATTTTCTATTTAATGATATGCCTTATTGATAAACAATGTACCTTTGGTTCTCCGGTTAAATTACTGATGAACGATAAAAACAAGCCAATCTATCTGCTGCTATTTATACTTGCGCTTGTAGTCAATTTTGCGGGCATTAATGTTAAATTCTTTACAGACGATCCCGGCCTTTATGCTTCCATATCCAAAAATTTAATTTACAGAAAAGAATTTTTTGAATTATTCACCTATAATCAGGATTGGCTGGATAAACCGCACTTTCCATTCTGGATGGTAATGTTCAGTTTTAAGCTGTTTGGTATCAACGTATGGGCATACCGCTTGCCGGCGCTCCTATTCTTTTTGCTGAGCTTACTTTATACATGGCTTTTTACCAAAAAACATTATGGACAGGAAATAGCTTGTATTGCCGTATTGATACTGGCAACCTCGCAGCATCTCATCATGTCAAATACCGATGTGCGGGCCGAGCCATACCTGATGGCGTTGGTGATAGGCAGTATTTATTATATCAGCCGCCTGGAAGAACGCTTTACTTTTCGTGATTTGTTGTTGGCTGCTTTATTAGCAGCCTGTGCCATCATGACTAAAGGGATATTTGTGATAGTGGCCATATATGGAGCTTTACTGGGGCAATTAATTTTCCAGAATAAATTCAGACAACTATTTCAGCTTAAATGGATAGCACTGTTTTTGCTTACGCTGATATTCACTTTTCCGGAGCTATATGCCTTATATATCCAGTTTGACCTTCACCCTGAAAAGTTGGTTTTCCATAGGCATAATGTATCTGGCATCAAATGGTTTTTGTGGGATAGCCAGTTTGGGCGTTTTGTAAATAACGGCCCTATTACCCGGCAATCCGGCAGTATATTTTTTTATATGCATACCCTACTATGGGCTTTCGCGCCCTGGTGCCTGCTGTTTTATTACGCTATTTATAAAAACATAAGGGAAATCATATCCAAAAGGAAACTGGCCGAATACTATACTATCAGCGGGGGGCTATTGTTGTTACTGCTTTTTTCTTTATCGCGTTTCCAACTGCCCTTTTATACCAATACTATTTTCCCCTTGTTTGCCATTATTACAGCGTCGTTTTGTTATAAACAACTATCCCATGCCGGGGCAATATACCGGCAGGCAAGCTTGTGGTTATATATTGCCGCATTCCCCATAGCCATCCTGGTAATGCATTATCTTTTAAAACCAGCAGATATCACGTTCTTTGTGATCGATTGTTTGTTATTTGGAGCAACGGCTATTATTATTTTCACCAAAATAAAAACACCCTATCTAAAGGCTTTTTGCTTAACCTGTACGGCCGCTCTATTCGCGAATTTTTACCTCAACACCGTGTTTTATAAAGAATGGGGGGATTATAAAGGCCAGATCAAAGCAGCCGATTATATCAACCAACCTGCTTTCAACAATTATCATATTTATACGGTGAGGCAAGAAAATAACATTTTCCAGTTTTACAGCAAAAAGCAGATAGACTTTATCCCGATCCATAGCTTTAAAGATTTTAAACCTACAGGCCCTTCGGCCTTTTATGTGAATCGCCTTTCTTTGGATTCCATCATCCTGGATCATGCTGATTTTAAATTAATAAAAGCATTTCAAAACTATCCGCAGGAGATCATTCTGCCTGCATTCATCAATAAGAACACCAGAAATAAGGTATTAGATAGTATTTATCTGATCACCAAATAGCCTTTGATTATCTAAAATTCAGAATCTCTCCAAATTCTGATAATAGCTTTAGCGTAGTCGCTTTTTGTTTACCTGTATATTCAAGATCAAGCTGAATACCGTTATGCGTTTATCCATATTTTGCACCTTATTGTTACTATTATTATGTACCGGCCTTAAAGCACAGGACAATTATGAAATACAGGTTTACGGTTCTGAGACCGTTGAAAAGGGCCATACCATGCTTGAATTGCACAGTAATTTCACTTTTGATGGAAGCAAGGTTGGCATGGGGGGCGAATTACCTACTAATCATGTTTTTCACGAAACGATTGAAATAACTCATGGATGGACACCCTGGTTCGAGACCGGTTTTTATTTTTTTAATACCTTAGGCAGCGATGGGCGCACCTCATATGTTGGCTCGCATATCAGGCCACGGGTTGCTGCTCCTGATAGCTGGCATTGGCCTGTTGGGGTAAGTATATCAACAGAATTTGGTTTTCAGAAAAGCGCCTACTCAGCTAATACCTGTTCGCTCGAGATCAGGCCGATCATCGACAAAAAATGGGGGAAATTCTATGTGTCCTTCAACCCAACTTTAGAACAAAGCTTCGCGGGCCCGGATGAGAATCGCGGACTAATCTTCTCTCCCAACTTAAAAGAGAGCTACGATGTTTCTAAAGTGGTGGCGTTAGGGTTAGAATACTACGGAAGCACAGGGCCATTTTTCCATTATGATCCCATACAGCAGCAGGAACACCAGTTATTTATTGCCACTGATCTTAATTTTAATCCCAACTGGGAATTTAATGCCGGTTTTGGCTTCGGTTTAACAAACAGCACCGATAACGGCATACTGAAGATCATTATTGGCAGGCGGTTTTAATTAGCCTTACTCCACCTTATACCGGTACACCTGCCGGCCTATGTCGCCTTTGTCATCGATACCTTCTATCACAACCCGGTAAGTGCCTGTGCCATCGGCATTGTAATACTCGAATGAAGCGTTTCCGTCCTTATCAGTTACTATTTCGGGCTTCCAATAGATGGTTGTGCGCAGGTCTTTGCGGTTAGTTGTTTCCGGGTGCTCGTATTTGGGTGAATAGAACTCACGGGCTTTGTGGAAGCCATTCGCCGTAATGGGTAATACACCAATTGGTTCAATATTTTTTGCCTGTTTACCGAACGTTCTGGTTATGAATATAGCCCCACCAGGTACTGAAGAATTAATAAATGACTCCACTTTTTCTACATCATCGGTGCCAACAGAACTTATATCAAAGTCTTCGGGCATTTCCTGCTGATTGACAAAAATTTTGACATAACTACCTGGAGTAGTTGGTGGTATATTTAATACAGGAATCCATCTGGCTCTCATGTTGTCGTAAACAAAATGCACACCATGCAATAATCCCATTAGTCTTACTGCCAGTTGCCCGCCATAAATGATCTGATCGCCTCGCACTACCTGGTCTGCAATGCCATATCCCGGTTGTATTTTTATTTCATCATTTTTCCTGGCCTTTATATGCACCTCTCTTAATGCCCTACCTTTACCCAATCCAAGGTTATTTAATTGCTGTTGCTCTTTTTCCTTATTTTCAAGGTATACAAACATAGATTGATCTATATTATTATCCTGGTATTGAATTACCGGCGCTACCAAAGGTTCAGCCAATTCCTTATCATAAGTAAGCTGCGTTGAATTTTTCCCTTTTGCATTCACAGCTTGCAATATAAATTTAGCCGTATCTTCAAATACCAGGTTGCTAAAACGGAACCGCCCTTTGCTATCAGTTTTTGCACTTATATATGGCCCGCCCTGCATTGATATCAGTGATACCGTCCCATTTGTCAATGGTTTTCCAAACACACCTTTGGCCATACCGGCTATTTCCAGGTTTCTTTCAGGCTGCCAGGCAACGGGCGGGTATCCTTCATTTAACAATTGCTTCCATTCAAATCGGCGGTAACCGTGGGTAAGCATAACCAGGTCAAGGTCAGCCCGCGCTTTATCATTGATATGAGTAAAGTAATAGTTTGGTTGTTCGATATAGCCTTTCAGATCGGAGGTCAGCAGCAGGTAATTACAGATGGTATTTTCCGCGTTCTCATCAAATGACACCTTACCTTCATTGATCACAGACACTGAAAGATGCCCCACAACTGCCGAATCTGCCCGGTTAACTGTATTGATATTGAAGGACACCTTTTCGCGCTTGTTATAGGCAATCTTGCCACCGCTTAAGGTCAAATTAAGCTGATCCGGCTTTTCAATAAATACCAGGCGCTCACTTATTGGCTCACTCGTTGTCGAAAATAAGGTGATCCTCGTGATACCGGCATGAAGGCGTCTTTTTAGTATCGTTAAATCTGTTACCAGGCTATCTAACCGTACAGTAACCGTAGTAGCTAAGCCAGCTGAATGGATCAAAAGGCTGACAGATTTGCCACGATTTTCGGTAAGATAACTTTCGTTTGCTACCAATTGTACAGTGGCTCTGTCCAGACTATCATTATTGATCTTTAACACGATTCCTTTGGGGTTAACCTGGGGAAGGTCAATGAAAGTCTGTTTGCCATTAGTATACGTCAGCTTTGCCCTGTATATTTTGCCCGATGCCGGTACCAGGTAAAAATAGCCCATGCCCAGGTGTGTTGAAGTAAACTTGCTTACCTCCTGCCCGGCATTATCTATGATCACTCCATTCACATCAACCCCTAAACCACTTGGACCAATTGCTTTAAAGGCTACTTTAGAGGGCATACCTTCCACCAGTTCGCCACCCTCCGGAAAAAATTGCAGATCAAGCTGGGCATTTGCAATGGTTTTATGCGCGGTGCTGTTTTCGGGTATTTTATCATTCTTAGCTGAACCTATGGGTATCACCTGTTCAAAATAGCTGCCATCATTCCGCATCCACTGCGTATAGGCCCGCACCCGGTAATTCCCTTTAGGTAATGAATCCGGTAACGCGAAATCGCCCCAGGATATGCCTTTATTCAATGGCAGTTTGATGGATTGATCTATCTTGTTATTGGTATTGATCAGCTCGACATGCAGCACGCCGCTTAGTTCGGATGGTTGATGCCGCTCGCCATAAGTTATATAAGCCTTAAAATAAATGGTATCTCCTGCGGCGTAATAAGGCTTATCAAAATGCAGGTAAGTTTTTTCTGAAGTATGGACCGATGAGAAATTCTTTAATTTGGAGACGACATTTTTCAGGCCAGCCATATCGGTTTGGCAGTAAGCCGTGGAATAGCCAAAGCATAATAAAAACACAAGCTTAAGGGTTAATATCTGCTTTTTCATAAATTGCTTTTATTCCACCTTATACCGGTAAATTTGCCATCCTATATCACCTTTATCATCCATTCCCTGGATTATTACACGATACGAGCCTGCGCCATCGGCATTAAAATAATCAATAGAGGCATTGCCGTCTTTATCTGTTACTATTTCGGGTCTCCAGTAAATTGTCGAACGCAGATCTTTACGGCCATTGTCTAAAATTGAAGTATATTTTGGCGAGTAAAACTCCCGCGCTTTATAATAACCCTGTACGCTGATTGGCAAAATTCCCGTGGATGAAATATCCTTGTTCTGTCTCCCTGTTACCAGCTTCGTAGTTAGTACCAAGACACCATGCCCGCTATCCATACCATAAATGGCTGCACTGGCAGTATATTTTAACACCTCTACAGTTTCAACATCCGATAAACTAATGTTATCAACATCATACCCTGCTTTGCCGGGCGAGGGGTACATTACTGCACCATCTAAAACTACCAGCATAGGCTGTATAGTTGCACCTGACGACAAATACGGTATACCGCCTAAAAAAACAATCCCACGCAGTCTGCCATTCAGGCTTGTAGATAGCTGGCCTGAAGCCATTTCAATTTCTTCAGCATGCATCACCTGGTCGGCATGTCCCGGGCCGGACAAACTGGAAGAACGATAATGATCATCCCGTCTGATATCCTTTATCTGTACCTCTTTCAGCGCTTTCCTTTTGCCGGATTTATTCAATGCCTCCCACTGGCGATCTGTATTTTCGAGATATGCAGGCATGATTTGATTTACATTCTCATTCTGCACCGCTGCCGGTGGATCAACAGCGGGGAGTTCTTTATCTTTATTGTATACCAGCTTAGTAGTGTTCTTTCCATCATTTTTTACAGCCTGTAGTACAAATTTTGCGGTATCAATAAATACGAGATCTGTGAAGCGAAAATTTCCCTTATCATCAGTTACCTGGCTTAATAATGGCCCTTTTTCAGGTGGTATTAAAGATACCGTCCCCTTAACTAAAGGCTTGCCTAAATAGTTTGTTGCGATACCCGCTATTTCAAGATTTTTTTCGGGCTGCCAGGCAACGGGCGGATAATCATTGTTTAAAACCTTCTTCCATTCAAACCTGCTATAACCGTGAGTCAGCATCACAAGGTCCAGATCCGAGCGGGTTTTATCGTTGATATTCGTAAAATAGTAGTTTGGCTGTTCTATATTGCCTTTTAAGTCTGAGGTAAGCAACAGGTAATTTGATATGGTATTTTCGGCATTTTCATCAACCACAACCTTACTTTCATCAATAACCGCTACCGAAAAGTGCCCGGTTATTACAGAATCCGCACGGTTTATTGCTTTAATGGCTAAATGCACTTTTTCGCGCTTCTTATAAACCGCTTTATCGGTTGCCAGCGTTAGATTCAACTGATCCGGGTTTTGTATAAATAATTGCCGCTCACTAATTGGTTCTCCCGCCGCAGAAAATAAAGTGACTTTAGTTATTCCGGGCTTGAGCCGCCTTTTTAACAGGTCCAAATTAACCACTGAGCTGTCTAAGCTGACAGAAACCGCAGTGGCAATCCCGCCCGAATAAATCAAAAGATCAACAGGTTTTCCGCGATTTTCTGCAATATAACTTTCATTAGAAAGTATTTGTACAGTTGCCTTATGCAAACTATCATTATTGACTTTCAAAACCATTCCTTTAGAAACCGCCTGCGGCAGATCGATCACATTTGGTGAACCGTCCGCATAGGTCACCTTGGCCTTGTAGGTTTTACCCGGCTCTGGCTTTAAATAAAAATAACCCATACCCAAATGTGCGGAGCTGAATTTACTAACCTCGGTACCTGCATTGTCTATGATAACACCATTAACCTCTGTACCCAGGCCATTTGTTCCGATAGCTTTAAAGGCTACTTTTGATACAATGCCTGTAACCAATTGGCCGCCTTCCGGGAAAAATTGCAGGTCGATCCTGCCATTTGCACTCGTCTTGCGCGGGGTATTGCTTTCAGAAATTTTAAGTCCCGAACCAACGGGTATAACCTGGTCAAAGTAACTCTCACTGCCGGCATTACGCATCCACCGGGTATAAGCCCTTATCCTGTAATTTCCCTTTGGCAGTGAATCCGGCAATGCGAAATCACCCCAGCCTACACCCCCGGTTAACTGAAGCTTTATCGATTGGTCAATTTTATTCTTCATGTTGATCAGTTCGACATGTAACAAACCGCTTAAGTTTGAGAGCCTGTGCGCCTCGCCAAGTGTTACATATGCTTTGAAGTAAATGGTATCACCGGCGGCATAGTAAGGCTTGTCAAAATGCAGGTAAGCTTTTTCTTTAACATATTGTTCCGAAAAGACTTTAAGTTTAGTTATCGCCTTTTCTGCAACTGTGCTGTCTTCGGCAATTTGCTTGGCATCGGGTTCTTCATAGTCAACCGGCAAAAGGCCGGCGATACGCCCCCTGCTCCAATACCCCCGCAACGATACGCTGTTAGGGTTAATAAGGCTGCCGTTACGATCAAATAAGGCATAGGGGTCATTAAAGGTTACCAATGTCGTTTCCTTATTGGTCGGGCCATCCAAATAATAGGGATTATTGTTTACATGAAAACTATGGCTTTTACTGTAGCTAACATTCAGGGCATCTCCTTTGTATCCGAATGCATATATTCCTTTTTGTGGTGTTGTATGTATTATTTCGCCTAAGCTTAAGGGTTTTTCAAATAGCTTTTGCACCGTAACCGGTAATTTTGATTTCCTGACCCAATAAGATAAAGAATCGCGGTATTTACTGCTGTCTTTTTGTAATTTCTGGTACAATTTGATTCTTCCATTGATCAAACTATCCGCCGGTCTTTCGGGATTGGGCAGGGTGGCAAATCTTAATGCCCTGAAACCCTCCTCATCCATCCGGTTACCTATCGCCGAACGGAGCAAATGCATCAGCGAACCTTCATAAACTACCTGCCTCCTTGATTCCCAGCGTTTTTGTTGCCCGGGTGTCCCCTTCATATTTTCAAACAGCACAGACCCTTCAAAATGGATTTTCTTTGCATCCTTATCTTTATAGTCCAACGTAAAATCTGTCAGCAGGTATTTGATCTTATAGCCCAGAACAGGATTTTCGATCTCCAGGAAATCATAGGATGAGGCTGTAAGTATATCTTTTTCCTGGTCATAATCCAGGTCCAGTACTTCGGGATTCAATATTTCACATTCTCTACCTGCGGCTGTTTGTCCCAAAAACTCATCCTTAAAGCGCTCATACTTCCACAACCTGTCCCGATCGGATTTAGGTTTGATACTTACTTCCTTTAGTGCTACTGTTTTGGGGGTGATCTCTATAGCTGGCAAGGTAATGGCCTGATTATTTACCATAATGGTTTGACGATAGGCTTCGAAACCAATAATGGATACTACCAGTTCATATTTACCTGGCTTGACATTGGATAAGATAAAAGTGCCATCACTATCCGTTTTATTGCCTACCGAAGCATTGTTTAAAAATACACTGGCATTAGCCACCGGATTTTTGTCGGCGTTATTTAACACCCTTCCTGAAACAATTGATTGTGCCAGGCACCCAAAGGGTAGCACAACGAAGAAAAATAATATTTTAAACATACCCCGTATATTTAAAATACCCTTAATCTACTTTATATTTATAAATCTGCCTGCCTATGTTACCTGCATTATCAATACCTTCAATTACCAGGCGGTAGGTTCCATGTCCGTCGGAATTATAAAAATCAAATGATATGTTGCCGTCTTTATCAGTTACTAACTCCGGTTTCCAGAAAATAGTTGACCGCAGATCCAGCCGGTTATTCGCTTTTGTATTTTCGTACCTTGGCGAATAAAATTCACGCGCTTTGTAAAAACCTTTTGGCGTAAATTGCAAGGTTCCTAAAGCTGCAGTCGGGGCATTTGATTCTGTATTTGCTCCTCCTATCCTGGTTGTCACCACCAAAACACCTGCACCGCCTTCTACTCCATATATACTGGCATTTGGGCCCTTCAATACTTCAACAGTTTCTACTTCATTTGGATTTAAGGTACTAAGACCGCCGTTTCCTACACGGGCACCATCGACCATCAGCAACATAGGCTCCTGAACGCCTCCTGACAGCGTCACAACACCTCCGGATTTTAAATAGGCTGTACCTCCAACAATATCAATTCCGCGCAAAAGCCCACTTAAACCATCAGAAACAGTAGGTGAATTTTTTATTTCGTCTCCATTTACTACCTGGTCTGCATGGCCCGGCCCGCTCAGGCTTGATGAGCGATAAGTCTTGCTTTTTTGTGTTACAGTTACATCTTTTAATGGCACCACCTTTTTTGAGTCAAATTTGTAGGAATCATTCCCGATATCACCGTTTGATGCCCCTTTCCTGGTAGTAATTGCCAAAACACCGGCATTGCCATATATCCCGTATGCATCGGCGTTGCTACCTTTTAATAACTCTACTGTTTGTACGTCGCCGGGGCTTATATTATTGAGATTAACATAGCTACCTCTTATTTTCCCGTCAACAACTATAAGCATAGGGTCTTTGTCTCCTCCTCCTTTTAAATAGGGTATTCCCTGGATAAAGTCTACACCATTTAAACGCCCGCTCAATGCTGTTACAAGAGATGGTAAAGTACTAATCTCATTGCCTTGTATCACCTGGTCCGCATTTCTTACTCCTCCTGATTTTTGCCTTTGCGGAAAAATTGATCTTTTCAACCCAAGTTTGTACAATTGATCTTGTTGTTGCTGACTGTTATCCAAGTAAGCAATCATTTGCCTGTTAACATCATCTGATGAACCCGGTATATTTATATCACTAACCGACGGCCCTGGTTTATCTTGATTTACCGTTAAAATGGTTGTGCTTTTATTTTTTGATGACCCGGTTACCTGAAGTGTAAACCCAGTGTTATCCATAAAAACAAGATTTTTAAACGCAAAATTACCTTCATCATCTGTTTTATCACCTAAAACACTGCCGCCGATCGAAGCTGTCAGCATCAGGTCTTTTTTAGTAGCCGGTACACCGGCAGTAGATTTGGCCTGCCCGGTTATATCGAATGTTTTTTCGGGCGCATAAGTAAACTTTGCACTGTTATCACCCAGTAACCGCTTCCAGGTAAACCGGCGATAGCCTTGCGTAAGCATCAGTACATCCAGCGCGGCCTGTGTTTCGTTTGTATTATGTGCAAAATAGTAATTTGGCTGCTCTACATATCCATGCAATTCGGCAGTTAACAACAAATAGGATAAAATGGTGGTCTCATTATTTTCATCAACCGGCACCTTGCTTTCATCAATAACTGAAACTGAAAAATGTCCGTCAGCACCAATTCCAGCCTTATTTTTTGCGTTTACATTTATTTGTACTCTTTCGCGCTTTTGGTAACCTGTTTTGTCGCTGCTCACTGCCAGTTTCAACAGGTCAGGATTTTGCAAAAATGCCAGGCGTTCGCTCAAAGGTTCTCCTGTTTGTGAAAATAAGGTTATCTTAACTATACCCGATGCAAACTGGCTGTGGGGTATATCCATATTCAGCCGGCGACTGTCCAGTTTGGTATTCACTGTACTAACTAACCCTCCGCAGTAGATCACCAGGTTGAGGTCTTTATTTATATTCTCTGCGAAATAAGCTTTATTGCTGCGTATCTCCAGCGATATCTTGTCAAGCGTATCCTTTACCACCAATACTATCCCCTTGGCCACAGGCGCAGGCAGATCTACTGTATTTTGTGTGCCATCCGCGAAAGTTACCTTTGCCTTATAGGTCTTGCCTTCTTCGGCCTCCAGCATGAATACACCCATCCCCAGGTGGGTTGATGCGAATTTTGTTACTTCTTTATTGGTGTTATCCACTATCACACCTTTTACATTGGTTCCCGCGCCATTGGTACCTATGGCCTTAAAGGCCACTTTTGAAACCAGCGACGTTACCAGTTCCCCTCCCTCGGGGAAAAACTGAATGTCACCCTTTTGAGACTGGGCCGACCTTGGACTATTTTCACTTATCCCCTTATTAACTATTGAACCGATAGGTATGGGTTGATCGAAAAAATAATCGGGGTTATTCTGCATATATTTTGTATACGCACGTATCCGGTAGTTTCCCTTCTGTAAGGAATCGGGCAAATTAAAATCGCCCCAGGCCAGGCCGTTGATCAGTTGCAGTTTAAGTGAATTAGCTATTACATTTTTAGAATTGATGAGATCAACATACAATATTCCACTGGCCTTTGAAAGATCATGCCGCTCGCCAAGTGTTACATACGCTTTAAAATAAATGGTGTCGCCTGCCGCATAATAGGGTTTATCAAAATGGAGGTAAGCTTTTTCAATAATGTGATCGGTTGAAAGAGTTTTCAGTCCTGCTACGGCGTTCTGTAAAACGGCATTACCACCCTGGCAATAGGCATTTATACTAAAACAGCTTGCAAATAATACGATAGCGTAAAATACTTTTTTCATAGGAGTCAATGTTTGATAAAGTTTAATATTCCCTTTATTCGGCATTATGACCACAGATGACACAATCTGAACAGGGAGCAGAACCAGGTTTAGCAATTTATAATTCGGTCAATAAATATACTTATTTTTTTATTATCAAAAAAATATCTGATCTTTTAATAAAAAACAACACGTTGAATATCAGGGCCGGATGTGTAACATTTGGCTATGGCGTTTTAGACCGGCATGAGGTTGCCGCTTTCAGGCGTTATCCTTTATCTCTTCCCAGTAAATGGTTCCTAAGTATATACCGTTTTGGATAGCTACCTGCGCCTTCGTTTTTTCTAATTCTTCTTTAACTTTCTTTGCGTCAAGATCGTTACTTATTGAATAATAATAGATGGCATAACCAGTTGCGCTATTAATAAATTTGTAGTGTTTATTAGCTTTTTTCATAGACGGGGTCCTCCTGACCCTGTTATATTTGAATAACCAAAATAAACTGCAAAAGTTTACCAGGTTTGGCTATATTATTAATAAACACAACAGAAGAAAAAACGGACAATTAATTCGCGGGCATGAATAATAATGCTGCTTCGGCCAGTTCATCATCGGTGATCAATGCTGGCGTCTCAAATTGTTGTATGATCAGTGATTGGGGAAATTGGATAATTCCACCGGATGTTTTCACCATTACCCCGGTGGTATAAACTGTATGATTTTTATAATCTCCTATGGCGGAATTGTAATTTGTTAACCTGATCAATAATTCCACTATAGCGTAAGTTGGTAAGTTGTTTTCGGGCATAACTTCAAAAATACATTAACAATGCAATAACCGTCAATTAATTTTTTGTTAAGCCTTAATATTAAATTGATGTTTCGTTAACATTTATCTTTTGCCACCGGCATCAGGGGCTGTGTTCTCACCATCATTATTTTTATTGTCATCCTTGTCTTTATCCTTTTTAAATTCAAGCTTGCCGAATTTATAGCTCAACGTTATACCAAATGAGCGGAAAGGAACCTGCCTTATATTAACCTGGTTAAAATTATCACCCGAAGTAGTTGAGGTTTGACTGATATACTTGCTGAAAGGATCAGCAGCAGTTAAGCCAATGCTCGCTTTTTTGTTCCAGAACTGCTTGCGCATAGCTATGTTGTAAAATGCAAATACCGGCCGGGTGCCCTGTATTGTTTTTTGGGACGAATTATAATTGCCAAATATCTCGGCAGTAAAATCATGCGGGAACTGGTAAGTAGCATTTAAATTGATACGATAGGTAAAGCCGCTTACATCCGGGTTGCCGGGATTGGTAGTCACCCTATTACCAAACATCATGTTGGATCGTAAAGTAAATTTATCCGTTATTGGTACCGACCCAAATAAGCTAACGCCGGTGGTGGTTTCAGCACCGATATTAAAGCGCTGGTTTAAAAACACATTGTTATATACGGTGCCGCCTATATTCAGACTGTCATAATGGGTGGTGTACTGTTGTATATCATTGGTATTATGCCTGTAAAATGCCCCTATGTAGATATTAGAACCTTTATTAAATGATTTGTTGTAGCCAAACTCATAATTGTGCCCTACCTCCGGTTTCAAATTTGGATTACCTGTGCTTATACTATGCGGATCGCTGATATTATAGAACGGGTTCAGATCGCCATAATCAGGGCGCTCGATACGGTACGTGTAACTTAGTTTGAAAGATTGCGTTTCATCTATTTTGTGCGATAGTACAGCAGACGGAGCCAGTACATTATATCCCGGGATATTTACGCCTTTAAAATCGGCAGTGGTGTTAGTGTATTCGTCCCGTAAACCAGCCTTGCCGCTGATGAAATCATTGAACAGGGAAAAACTGGCCGAAAGGTACAACGCATAAACTTTACGGTCGTAGTTAAATCCATAAGTTTGATTGGCATTGGGTACAAATAATCCGTTCGACAAGGTATCAGTTACAATAGTATTGTTGATATTTTCCAGCGTGGCTTTGGCGCCAGTTTCAATGGTAAAACCTTTGCTTATGGGTTGAGTATAGTCAACGGTTATTTCAGTTTCATGATCTCTTCCGGGGTTATTACTTCTTGATCCTGAAGATGGATAACCGCCGTTTAAATAATCCTGCTGTTGAAAAAAATTGAAGCTGTTATGCCCGTAGCTTGAAGTGTATAAGAAATCCAATTCCTGGTTTTCCTTAGCGAATGTTTTCTTATAGCTCAGGCTGTAATCATAATATTTCCCGCTAAAACGGCTGCTGGAATTGCGCAGGCTCCGCAAATCAGAAGATACATTATTGATAAAATCATGGGTGACTTGTTCCTGGTTGGTGAGCCCGCTGTTGTTGTTTTCGAAATGATTGAAGCCGCCCGACAGTGTTAATTCGTCTTTTGGTGTAATACTCCAGTTAAGGCTTAGGCCCGATTGATAACCGCCCCTGGTAAATTTACTGTTCCCTTTTTGATATAAATTAGTGGAAGTATCCCTGGCCGAATTATACGACAGACGGTTGGTTGAATTGACGGTAGTACTGTTGATCTGGCCGCCGCCATTAAAAAACGCGTTTACGCCGAAATTACCTTTACGCACATTTAAGTTGAATGAACCGTTTTCGCGACGTGTTCCTGCTGATAAGTTGAAGCTGCCGTTGATGCCTTCTATTTTGCTGTCCTTTAAAATAATATTGATAATACCGCCGGTACCATTGGCATCATATTTTGCACCCGGGCTAGTGATCACTTCGATGCTTTTGATCTGGTTGGCCGGGATAGATTGCAATGCATCGGCCAAACTTGCCCCAAATATGCTGGATGGCTTGCCATTGATCAAAAAGCGGATATTGGCATTGCCCTGCAACTCCACGTTGCCATCAATATCCACGGTCACCTGCGGCACCTTCTGCAATACATCGGATGCGGAACCACCCTGGGAGGTAAGGTCGTTGGCCACATTATAAACCATTTTATCGATCTTATTTTGAACGATGGGTGCCTTGCTTACTATATCAACAGATTTTAATTGATTTTGAACTGGTGTAAGAATAATTGTCCCCAGTGAAACATCCATAGCGGTAGCACTAATGGTTACATGCTCTATGGTTTTCTTTTGATAACCTATAAAATCAACAGTAACAGTATACTCCCCGGCATTAAGGTTACCGATCACAAAACCTCCTTTTGGATCTGAAACAACACCATTAAATGGGCTTGTGCTGCCCGCCTTAAAAATACTTACCGTAGCATAATCAACGGGCTGCTTTGTGGCAGCATCAGTGATTTTACCTTTCACCTGACCCTTAGCTGCGTTGGCAATGGGTGCCTGCGCAAAAAGACCTGTTGAGGCAGAGAAGAAAACTAAAAATACAAACAAAAACTTCATAATATACGGGCAACGATTTTCTTATAAATCGTGCGAAAATGGGCAGAAACTTTGGATTAAATCTGAATTTGAGGAAGTGTAGTGTAATTTTTACACTACAAACGGAAGCCTCAGTGACCTAAAATATCAAAACCAGTGTTCCGGCAATGATCAGTAAAGCACCCGATGCCGACTTTAAAGTAAGCGGTTCCTTCAAAAAAACAACAGCTAAAATAATGGCCAACGCCACACTTAACTTATCAACCGGTGCCACTTGCGATACTTTACCAACCTGCAATGCCTTAAAATAAAATATCCAGGATAAACCGGTGGCGCAGCCGGAAAGGATAAGAAATATCCAGTTGGTTCTGTTAAGCGAACCCATATTTTCAGCGCTTCCTTTAAATAAGGCTATTCCCCAGGCAATTATCAAAATTATTACTGTTCGTATGGCGGTAGCCAGGTCGCTGTCCACACCTTTAATACCGACCTTCGCAAATATTGCGGTTAGGGCAGCAAACACTGCCGAAAGTAAAGCGTATATCCACCACATGGCATTTAAATTATTGAATGAGTGATTTACTGAATTATTGAATTTTTATTTCAGGCTAAATTAAATGTACATCCTGTATAAAATCTATACTACTAAATGTATACAAAATTGAGTTTGTACATTTATTGAAAAATACCCGGATGAAGATACTGATCATTGAAGACGAAAAAGGCCTGCGGGAAAGCATCGAGGAGTATTTTATGGAGGATGGTAATATCTGTGAAACCGCATCCAATTATTCCGAAGCTATTTCCAAAGTAAACCTTTACCGCTACGATTGCATATTATTGGACATAACCCTTCCCGGCGGCAACGGGATCGAGATACTTAAGAATCTAAAAGAGAATAATTACACCGATGGGGTGCTAATCATATCAGCAAAAAACTCATTGGATGACCGGTTACAGGGTTTAGACCTTGGGGCCGATGATTATTTGGTTAAACCTTTTCATTTGTCCGAATTGAAGGCAAGAGTATCTGCTATTATCCGCCGTAAAACATTTAATGGAAACAACCTGCTCCTGTTTAACGA
This sequence comes from Mucilaginibacter sp., assembly GCA_035489035.1. Taxonomy (GTDB): domain Bacteria; phylum Bacteroidota; class Bacteroidia; order Sphingobacteriales; family Sphingobacteriaceae; genus Mucilaginibacter. The sequence continues at coordinate 3,428 of DATHKT010000069.1, read as the reverse complement.
GATCACTATCGACCTACAAGCCAAAGCAGTAAAAGTTGATCATCAACCTATAAAATTAACACGTAAAGAATACGCTTTAATGCTTTATTTCATAGCCAATAAGGGTAAGGTGGTCTCTAAAAATGCCATTGCCGAGCATCTTTGGGGTGATGGTATTGATATGGCCAACAATTTTGATTTCATTTACTCGCACATCAAAAACCTGAGGAAAAAATTAATGGAAGCAGGAAGCAAGGATTATATACATGCCGCTTATGGCATGGGTTACAAGTTTACCGAAGAATGAAGCTATTAGCCAGATATAACCGTGTAAACCTGGTAACCACCATCATTGTGATGCTGATAACCGGCATTATCTATTACCAGGTGATCGACCTGATATTAACGCATAAGGTGGATAAAGACCTCGCGGTTGAAGAGAACGAGATATTTGAATACGTTAACCAGAACCATCAGCTTCCACAGGTATTTGAATCTAATGACCTGCAGATCACTTTTACAGAAGCCAAACCGGGCTCGGTAACGCGGCAGTTTATTAATACGGTATATCGCAGAAAAAATGAGGAGCATTCGGGAAAACGCAGGCACAGGCATGATGACGATGAATCTGGCCGCGGACTGACAAGTTCTGTTACAGTTGGCGATAAATACTATAAGATACTTATAGTTGAGTCGAAGGTTGAAACAGAAGATCTGATCAAAATCATTTTTGTGATCACTATAGGTGTGATCCTACTTTTACTGCTCATTTTGTTCATCACTAACAGGCTGATATTGAATAGGCTGTGGCAACCCTTTCATAACCTGTTGAAAGAATTGCGCCTGTTCAACGTGGCGGATAATAAAGATATCCCCGATCTGGACACCAATATTGAGGAATTTAAGGAGCTTAACCAGGCGATCATTTCCATGTCTGCAAGGGTAAAAAGTGATTACAAGGATCTGAAAACATTTACCGAAAATGCCTCGCATGAATTGCTTACCCCGATAGCCGTAATCAATTCGAAACTGGATACGCTGATCCAAACTGAAAATTTCAGTCAGCAGCAAAGTAAGCTGCTTAATGATCTTTACAGCGCGGTTTCAAGGCTAACCCGGCTCAATCAATCCCTGCTGCTACTGGTTAAAATTGAGAATCATTTGGTTGAAGGGGTTGAGCGTATCAACTTCCGGACCTCAATACAGGACATGCTTATCCAGTTTGAGGAAATATTTTTGGATAAAGAATTAAAAATAAGCAGCGAATTGATTGATAAGGAGTTGCAGGCCAGCCCCTACCTGGTTGATATTTTATTGAATAATTTACTGGGGAATGCCATCAGGCATAATTACAAGGGTGGAGAGATCAACATTAAACTGACCCATGAGCAACTGGTGATAGAAAACACTGGTGAAAACACTACGCTGCAAAATGAACAGATATTTACCCGTTTCCATAAATCATCCCATTCAGAAGGAAGCGGATTGGGGTTGACCATTTCGAGGCAGATATGCGAGAATTTAGGATTTACGCTCGAGTATTCTTTTGAACAACCTTACCATATATTTAGGGTCAAGTTTTGATTTCAGCATCCCAAATTTATACAGAATTTAATTTTTACTTTAGCAAAACTAACGGCATCATATTGTAAATTGAATGAAGTGGCTTTTCGTTATTGGTCTATGCGTATTTACCTATTCCGCTTCGTTGGCTCAAACCAAGTCGTTAGACCAATACCTCGATCTTGCCAAAAGTAACAGTCCACTATTGAAAGATTTGCGGAACCAGGTAGCCTCCAATCAATTGGACAGCCTGCGGTTAAAGGCTGGGTTTAAACCGCAGGTAACTGCAACCAGCGGCGGCTTATATGCACCTACAATTAACGGCTTTGGCTATTCGTCTGCTATCACTAATGAGCATACTTTAAATGGTTTGATAGCTGTCAATCAGCAGATCATCAGCAAAAACAATGTCAACTCGCAGCTGGAAGCTATTACCCTGCAATCACAATCGGTAAATAATGCAGCAAAAATATCTGAGCAGGACCTGAAAAAGGCTGTTACCGGGCAATATGTCACCGCTTATGGCAGCCTGCAGCAAATGAAATTCAGCCAGGAAATAGTTGACTTATTGAGTAAAGAAGAAGATGCGCTTAAAAAGCTGACCCGCGCGAACGTATACCGCCAAAGCGATTATTTGACCTTTTTAGTTACCCTGAAACAGCAACAGCTACAGCTGTCGCAAGCCCGGTTGCAATATAAAAATGATTATGCCACGTTAAATTATTTAGCGGGGATAGCCGACACTACCATAACTGACCTCGCGGAGCCTGCCCTGCAACGGGTAATATTGCCTGATGTAAGCAACAGCATCTATTTTACCCAATATAAACTGGACAGCCTTAAGCTGATGAACAGCCGCCAGCAGGTAGGTTATAGCTATAAACCCAAAGCCAATGTATTTGCCGATGGTGGCTATAACAGCGATTTTATGGGGCAGGCTTGGAAAAACTTTGGCGCCAGTGTGGGTTTTAGTCTGTCTATCCCCTTGTATGATGGAGGGCAACGGAAATTACAGTACCACAAACTTTCTTTGGAGGAAGAAACACGGCAGAATTATAAGGCCTTTTTCAATGTGCAATACCGGCAGCAGGTGGCGCAGTTAAACCAGCAGATCAACGAAAATGATAAGCTGATGCCACAGATAGAGGACCAGATAAAATATACGGAGAGCCTGATCAAGGTAGATACCCAGCTTTTACAAACCGGTGATGTGAAAATTGCCGACATCGTACTGGCTATCAATAATTATCTTACCGTCAGGAACCTAAAAACGCAAACTATTATCAGCAGATTACAATTGATCAATCAGCTAAATTACTGGACCAGGTAAACATGAAAAAATTAATTACCAGATATCCCGCCGTCAAACTCCTGTTTTTAGCAGCAGGGTTTTCGTTATTACTGTGCTCCTGCCACAACGCTAAGCCGGCAGATGATGAAGATACTTCGGATGTAAAGGCGGAAACACCGGTTACAGTGACCACCATCGACCAAAATGCCATGGCTGATTATATCGACCTGAATGCTACTTCGGTGTTTTTGCAGAAGAACTATATTAAATCAAACGCTAACGGCTATGTGCAGCAGGTAAATGCCCAGCCAGGGCATTATGTGGGCAAGGGCGAACTGTTATTCACTATTAAAACGAAGGAAGCTCAGGCTATAGGCAACAGCATCAATGTTTTGGATACCACTTTTAAATTTTCGGGAGTTAACAGGATTAAAGCGCCGGGGCCGGGATATATATCCCAGTTAAACCATCAAACAGGAGATTATGTGCAGGATGGTGAAGCGCTGGCCACCATCAGCGATCGCTCAAGCTTTGTATTTGTAATGCAGTTACCTTACGAATTAAAGCAATATGTAAAAAACGGGCAAAGTGTGCA
>DATHKT010000068.1:0-8254 GCA_035489035.1 Mucilaginibacter sp. | reverse complement strand
ACCGTCATGGCGAGGAACGAAGCCATCTCTAAAGCTGCAAATCAACACGCAGGCACTCGTTTTTGAACGAAATAACCTCTTCCCATAATAGACCCTCGAGATAGTCATTTGAGTAAATCCGGTCCGTTGATCGGCCTATGTAGAGATGGCTTCGTTCCTCGCCATGACGTGATGTAATAAAAATGGCCGCACAATCTGCGGCCATTTCTGTGTTTAAATATATAATGGAATGCCCTTAGGCATGAATTGCGCGCTGTTAGCTTCCGCTGATATCCCCGCTGCCTGATTTGGAAGAGGAAACATGCTTGGCCCCGCCGGAATAATGGATATCACCTGAACCGGCTACTGACGCGTCAATTTTATCACTGGCGTTTACATCGGCATCGCCCGAGCCGCTTACATGTACCGCGGTATAGGTGGTCAGCAGGTTGCGGGCGGTAAAATCACCCGAGCCAACTACGCGAACGGTTGAACTTTCGGCACGACCGGAAAGTTTCATATCGCCAGAACCTGAAATGCTGCTTTCCAGTGTTTTTACATCCACTTTACCCAGCATATCACCTGAGCCGGTTACCTTTAACTTTAATGCATTGGTATGGATGCCTTCTCTAAAGAAGATATCACCAGAGCCTGTAACGCTGATGCTGTTTATGTCCTTTGCGGTAACATAGATAACAATTCTTTTGTGGTGACTGCCAAACCAATCGCCCCAATGAAAACCATTTTCATTCTTATTGTATATTTTCAGCATCCCGCCTTCTACTTCGGTTATGATGCGGCTGATCACCTCCTGTGGTGCTTCTACTTTAACTGATTCCGTTGAGCCTTGTGTAATATAAACATCGAATGACCCGGCAAGGTTTACGCCATTGAAGCCGGAAAGGTGACGGTCTTCAGTTTTTTGCTGGTTGATTTTTACCGCGGTAACAGGTTTGGCATACGTATAGGCCGATCCCGATACCAGGATTGCAGCCAATAATAACTTTGTGATCGATCTCATTTTTGTTCGTTTTAGAATAAGACGCAGGTATTGGCAAAAGGTTGCAGGGAAATTGAAAAAATAAAGAGAGACACTGGATAGATATCCTCTCAAAACCAAATTGTCATGCTGAACGAAGTGAAGCATCTATTAGTCGCTTGATAAGTCGCATGTAGAAGATTCTTCGCTACGCTCAGAATGACAATCTTTCTATTTTTTAATCTCTACTCCACCAGCACCCCGATATAGTAATTAAAGGTATCCACTTCTAAATTTTCTTTGGTCAGCCCGTCAATGGCAACCGGTGTGAAGCGGGTAGTGGGTTTGATGAATTGATATTCGCCACCTTTTACTTTTACCTTAACCGGCATGTTAAATCCCTTGGCCTCGGCTATCCAGCGGCAGCTGAGCTTGCCGTCTCTGGTTATAAATTCGAGTATGGGAATGGTACGGTAATGCAGGTATTGATCAAAAACCGGGGATAAATTAATGCCGGCCTGTTCGTTAACATAATTTACCACATCATCATAGGTAACCGTTTTGTGGTAAAATGTTTTGTTGAGTCCGCGCAGGATACCGCGCCATTTTTCGTCATCATTAATGACGGTGCGGATCATGTTCAGCATGTTGCCGCCCTTGTAATACATATCGCCGGAGCCTTCTTTGTTGACATTGTAGGGGCCAACTATCGGGCGGTTGTTAACGATATTGTTACGGGTGCCGTGTATATATTCCTGCCCGGCTTGTTTACCATAATAGGTTTCGATAAACAATGATTCGGAATAATTGGTGAAGCTTTCGTGTATCCACATATCGCCCAGATCCTTAGATGTTATATTGTTGCCGAACCATTCGTGGCCGCTCTCATGCACCACGATAAAGTCCCATTTCAAGCCCCAGCCGGTGCCGGAAAGGTCGCGACCGAGATAGCCATTGCGGTAATGATTGCCATAGGCGGTGCCGCTCTGGTGCTCCATACCGAGATGATGGCTTTCTACCAGTTTATAGCCATCCTCATAGAAAGGATAAGGGCCAAACCAGTGTTCAAATGCGCGTACCATAGGCTTGGCATTGGCGCCCCATTGTTTTTTGGCTTTGTCAAGATTATAGCTCAACGGCCAGAGATCCAGGGTTAGCTTGCCTTTTTCACCGTTCAGCGTGTCGGTATAATGAGCATAATCGCCAATATTGGCTTCGATATCGTAATTGTTGATGGGGTTTGCCACAAACCAATCGAAACGGGTATAGCCATTTTTAAGATTGGTTACCTTACGCAACCGGCCATTTGATACGTCTTTTAATCCGGTAGGAACGCTGATGCTGATCAGGGCACTGTCCACTTCGTCAGCCTGGTGATCTTTATTGGGCCACCATACACTGGCGCCCATGCCCTGGCAAGCGGTGGATACCCAGGCATGCCCTAATGAATCTGTATTATACTCAATGCCGCCATCCCAGGGCGCACGCTTGGCAATGGTTGGATTGCCGGAATAGAACACGGTAAACTCATCCTTACTGCTTTTAGTAATCGCCTTCGGAAAAGTAACAAACACCGCATTATACTCGCGCTTGTAAGGTAGTTCCTTGCCTTTATAAACCACCTTTTCCACTTTCAGGTTGGCAAACAGGTCGAACTGAAGTTGGGTGAAATCCTGCGTAGCGGTAAATTTAAACAAACTGCTGCCACCGATGAACTTGTTGGGGATATCAAATTTCACATCCAAATGATAATAATTGATATCGTAACAGGTGCGCAATGGCGTCAGAAATCCCCGCAGCGAATCGGCGCGGGTGAAAGTTTCTTTGTTTGTGCCGAGCTGGGCGTAAGCGCTGTTTAAGAGCAATGCTGAGAAAAAAGCCAGTAAGATGAATTTCTTTATCATGGTTAAGCATTTGAAATTTTGAAGTGCGTTGTCATCCTGAGCTTGTCGAAGGATGTGCGGTAAGGCCTTTGCCCGCGTGCTTCGAGAGCCTCAGCATAACAGGCCCTTTTTGTATTTATATAATTTATTAACTCCCTTTCTGTATCCCCGACAACTTGATGTAATAATCAAAAGTATCGGCCTGCAGGTTATCCTTACCTGCACCGGGCAGGTCAAATGGCTGCAGGGTGGTTGTTGGGGTGATGAATTTGTATTCGCCGCCTTTTACTTTTACCCTTACCGGCATGTTGAAGCCTTTGACATCGGCGAGCCATTTGCAATAAGGCTTGCCGTTTTGCCAGGTGATTTGCAGCGTTGGCAGGCCTTTATTCAATAGATATTGATCAAAAACTGGCTGTAATTTCCTACCTGATTGGGTACAAATGTAATTTACAATGTCATCGTAAGTAACCGTTTTATGATAGAATGTTGAGTTGAGGCCGCGTAAAATAGTACGCCATTTATCATCATCATTGATGATCGTCCTGATCATATTCAACAAAACAGCGCCCTTGGGATACATATCTTCCGAGCCCTCTTTGTTCACATTATAAATGCCAACTATAGGCCCGTTATTTGCGATCCCTTTCCGTGACCCGTTTATATATTCCTGTCCCGCTCTTTTGCCGTAATTATCCTCGATAAATAATGATTCAGAATAGCAGGTAAACGATTCATGCACCCACATATCAGCCAGATCTTTTGCGGTAATATTGTTGCCGAACCACTCGTGCCCACTCTCATGCACAATGATATAATCCCATTTCAAGCCCCAGCCCGTGCCCGACATATCCATGCCCAAGTAGCCGTTTTTGTACTTATTACCATAAGCGGTGGCGCTTTGATGCTCCATGCCCAGGTGCGGGGTTTCTACCAGTTTATAGCCATCCTCGTAAAAAGGGTAGGGGCCAAACCAGTGTTCGAAAGCCTTTAACATGGGGATGGAATTTATAGGGAAATGCTTTTTGGCCTTTTCTAAATTTTCTTTCAGTACCCAATAATCTACGGTTAACTTGCCTTTTTCGCCATTGTATGTATCACCGAAATGTACATAATCACCTATGTTGGCCGTCACATCATAATTATTGATCGGGTTAGCCACAAACCAATCGAAACAGGTATAGCCGCTGTCGACATCGGTTACCTTGCGCAGGCGGCCATTGGATACGTCAGTCAATCCTTTTGGTACCCGGATGCTGATCAGCATACTATCCACCTCATCAGCTAAATGGTCTTTATTGGGCCACCAGATGCTTGCGCCAACCCCTTCGCAGGCGGTAGCTACCCAGGGCTTGCCTGATACGGTATCGCGGGTATACACAACACCGCCATCCCAGGGCGCATTCACGGCAATGGTAGGGTTGCCAGAATAATATACTGTGAATTCATCCTTACTGCCTTTAGTGATCGTTTGCGGGAAGGTAACAAACACTGCGTTAAACTCGCGTTTATAAGGTAATTGTTGTCCTTTATAAAGCACTTTCTCTACTTTCAGGTTGGAAAACAGGTCGAACTGCAGCGTTGTAAAATCCTGCGTAGCAGTAAATTTAAACAGGTTGCTGCCGCTGATAAACTTATTGGGAATATCAAACTTCACATCCAAATGATAATAATTGATATCATAACAGGTACGCAAGGGTGTAAGCATGCCCCGCAGGCTATCGGCGCGGGTGAAAGTGTCTTTATCTACTAAAAGCTGGGCACGCGAATAGTTGTAAAACAGGCTTAATATGGATACGAAAAAGATTATTTTTTTCATCAGGGGGAATTAATTCGAACGCCCAATTTAGGCAATATAGCGATGGGTTTCAAACCCATCGCTATAAGCATTTATATCTATTTTAACACTTCCACATCAATAAAACTGTCGTTATATACGGTATGCGTAGCTTTAATATAATCGCTTTCATCAGCCTTGTAAGGGTTTTCGACAAACTTTTGCGGATTGCGGGCTATGATCGGGAACCAGGTGCTTTGTACCTGGATCATGATGCGGTGGCCTTTTTTGAAGGTGTGCAGCACATCCTGCAGGCGGAAGTTAACATCGGTTTTTTGGTTTGGAACCATGGCCTCCGGTTTCTCAAAGCTGTTGCGGAAACGCGCCGGCATGATTTCCGAGCGTACCATTTGCTGGTAGTTGGCCAGGATAATGTTCTTATTCGGCATGTAGGGATTGTTTGGCTCGTTGGGCGGATATACATCGATCAGCTTAACTACCCAATCGGCATCACTGCCTGTAGTGGCGACTTTAAGATGCGCCATGATCTCGCCGCCGAGGGTTACGTCATCAGCCAATACCTCCGTTTGATAAACCAGCACGTCCGTACGGCGGCCGGCAAAACGTTGGTCCTCGCTCATGTAATTGTGCGGGGTAAAGCCCATGGTGGTGGTGTTGTCCTCGGTATATGGCACCGGTTTCATCGGATCGCTCACAAAAGAAACCGAACCGGTTGCCGAAGGCTGGTTATCTGCCAGTTTGCCATCTGCACCTAAAAATAATTTTTGATGGGCAGCGGCAGGAGAAGGCCATTTATCAAAGGTTTGCCATTCTTTTTTGCCGGTGTTGAACATATAGGCATTAGGCAGGCCGGAGTTTTTATCGCCATTACCTTTTAGGAAATGGTAGAAGAACTTGGCCTCGATGCTTTTTTGATAAAAAGTAGCTACGCTATCACCAAAGTAAACATTGCTGTGCATGGTATGCCCGGTCTCGCGCGACCAGCGGCCGTGACCAAAGGGTCCCATCACAATGGTATTATAGGCATTCGGATCTGATTTTTCAATGGTACGGTGAATAGCCAATGGCCCGGTAAGGTCCTCGGCATCAAACCAACCGCCTACCAGCATAATAGCGGGTTTCACTTTGCCATAGTGTTTCAGCAGGCCTCTTTTTTGCCAGAACTCGTCGTAGCTGGGGTGATTGATGGTTTCCTGCCAGAAGAAATTATCATGGTAATATTTATCGGCGTTTTTAAGCGGACCCATATCCAGTAAAAATTGGTAGCCATCTTTTGCACCATTTGTGTTCACCATGGTGTACCAGGCTTTGGTGGTGGTATCTTTTTTCTGAACGCCAAAAACAGGGAAGGTGAAAAAGTAGCCTTCCAGGAAAGCACCGTTATGATGGAAATCATCAAAAAAGAAATCAGAAATAGGTGCCTGCGGCGAGGAAGCCTTTAAAGCCGGGTGATCGGATAAGATACCGGCTGCGGTATAAAAGCCGGGATAGGATATACCGTACTGGCCTACACGGCCATTATTTCCCGGTAAGTTTTTCACCAGCCAGTCGATAGTATCGTAGGTATCGGAACCCTCGTCCACATCCTTTTTGCTTTTCTTATTGTCGATCACGGGTGTCATGTTCGTCCAGGTGCCCTCGCTTTTCCAGCGGCCGCGCACGTCCTGGTTCACAAAAATGTAGCCTTCCTTCATGATATATTCAGACGGGCCCAGGCGTGTGGCATATTTATTCTCGCCATAAGGCGCAACACTGTAACAGGTGCGCATCATCATAATAGGATATTTTTTTTGCGGCGATGCGTCCTTTGGCGTGTAAATAATGGTAAAAAGCTTAATGCCATCGCGCATGGTGATGTACACTTCTTTTTTGGTGAAGTGCTCTTTAACATAATCGCTTTGCGCGAATAACGGCGAACAATAGCAGGTGAATACCAGCAGGATGAGTGTGATTTTTTTCATGGTCAGTTAATTAATTCCGATGTCCAATTTAGGAAGTAATCGGGGAATAAAGCTATACGTAATGATGCTGTTACAATGATGGGTTAAATAATGGGGAGTATCGGGTAAGATACGGTGAGTTGTAGCGATGGGTTTCAAACCCATCGCTACAATGAATTATCTCTAAACCTATTAATCTCTTCATTATATAATCCCTGCGTCAACTAATCTCCAATCAACTCATTACTAATCTCTAATTTAATTAACTTTGCCGCACCAAAAACATACTACTATGCAATATGATGTTATCGTTATCGGTTCTGGTCCTGGCGGCTACGTGGCGGCTATCCGCTGTGCTCAATTAGGATTAAAAACTGCTTGTATTGAAAAATATGCTACCTATGGCGGTACCTGCCTTAACGTGGGCTGTATCCCGTCAAAAGCTTTGCTGGACTCATCCGAACATTATTATAATGCTTCCCATGCTTTCAAAACCCACGGGATCAACCTGGATAACCTGTCGCTTGATATGGAGCAGTTGATGAAGCGCAAAACCGAAGTGGTGGGTAAAAACACCAGCGGCATCAGCTTCTTATTCAAAAAGAACAAGATTGACGGCATACAGGGTGTGGGATCGTTTAAGGATAAAAACACGATCATCATTGCAAAACCGGATGGCACCACACAGGAGATCACTGGGACAAACATCATTATCGCTACCGGCTCGAAACCATCAAGCCTGCCATTTATCAAGCTCGACAAAAAACGAATCATTACTTCAACTGAGGCATTGACCTTAACCGAAGTGCCCAAACATCTGATATTGATCGGCGGCGGCGTTATCGGGTTGGAATTAGGCTCTGTTTATAAAAGATTAGGCGCCAAAGTGTCGGTGATCGAATACATGGATTCTATCATCCCTACTATGGACAGGGGATTGGGTAAAGAGCTGCAAAGGGTACTATCCAAACAGGGCATGGAATTTTATACCGGCCATAAGGTAACAGGCGCGGTTGCCAAAGGCAAGGAAGTAACGGTAACGTTTGATGCGCCAAACGGTGATAAAAAAGAACTGAAAGGCGATTACTGCCTGGTAGCAGTGGGGCGTATAGCTTATACTGATAATTTAGGATTGGATAAGATCGGCATTACGGTGGAAGAGCGCGGCCGGAAAATACCGGTTAATGAGCATTTGGAAACAAGTGTAAAAGGCGTGTATGCGATCGGCGACGTGACCAGCGGCGCTATGCTGGCCCACAAAGCCGAGGATGAAGGTACCTTAGTAGCCGAAAGTATTGTTGGTCAGAAACCACATATTGACTACAATCTGATACCCGGCGTGGTTTATACATGGCCGGAAGTTGCAGCCGTAGGCCAAACCGAAGAGCAACTGAAAGAAAAAGGCGTGAAATATAAAACAGGTTCGTTCCCATTCCGCGCCAGCGGGCGGGCGGTAGCCAGCGGCGACCTGGATGGTTTTGTGAAAGTTTTGGCTGACGCGACCACAGACGAAATATTAGGCGTACACATGATAGGCCCCCGCACCGCAGATATGATAGCAGAAGCGGTTGTAGCGATGGAATATCGCGCTTCAGCCGAAGATATCTCCCGGATAAGCCATGCGCACCCAACTTACACCGAAGCGTTCAGAGAGGCTTGTTTGGCCGCTACAGAG
>DATHKT010000067.1:0-80948 GCA_035489035.1 Mucilaginibacter sp. | reverse complement strand
GTATTAAATAAGGGCAACGCCAGTTCGACCAATACTATCGCCAAAACAAAGGCGATAAAACTCAGGATGAATGACTCGCCCAGGAACTGGATGATCAATTGTTTGCGCTGCCCGCCCATCACCTTGCGGATTCCGATCTCTTTGGCTCTTTTTAGCGAACGGGCTACGGTAAGATTCACAAAATTAATACAGCCTATGGCAAGAATAAATAAAGCGATACCAGTCAGGATATAGGAATACGTCGGATTACTTGCATCCGACAAACCGTTATTGGCCGGATAATCGGTACTGGTGTGCATGGCAAGCAGGGGCTGCAGTACGTAAGTTATTATATCCTTATCTCCGGATTCTTTGATCTGGCCTGCAGCATCACTCAGGTATATCTTATTGATCTTTGCATTCAATTGCCTGATATCTGTACCGGGTTTTATCACCAGGAAAGTGTTTTGAAAAAAGTTAAGCCATTGATCGTTCATTTCTCTCAATTTCTGTGGCACTAACATTTTGATCTTGATCGACGAGTTTTGGGGCGACTTTTTGGTCACGGCAGTTACCGTGAACGGCTGGAATTTATTGTGCACTTTCAGATCGAGCGTTTTCCCCACCGGGTTTCCTTTACCGAAATATTTTTCTGCTATTTCCTCCGAGAGCACAATGGAATGCGGGTCATTCAGCGCATTTTGCGGCTTACCATATAGCATTGGAAAGGTAAAAACGGAAAAGAAATTACTGTCGACAAACAATGCTACCTGGTCAAATACCTCATTGCCCCGTTTAATGGTATAATCGGTGCCATATATACGCACAAAATCCTGCACTTCGGGGAGCTGCCGTTTAAAGCTTGGGCCGGGCATGTTGCCTGTGCCCGAAAATTTGTGTACCTGTCCATCCGGGCTTTTAGAATCAACTGCCAGGTGATAGATGTTGGCAGCGTTCGCATTGAACCGGTCATAGCTCACCTCATCCATGGCATATAAAAAGATGAGCATGCAGCAGGCCAGGCCCACGCTGAGGCCTACGATGTTGATCACAGAAAATGCTTTGTTCCTCCAAAGGTTCCTGAACGCGGTTATAAAATAATTCCTGATCATGACGTTGTATGTTTATTGGTTCATTTATTCATTGATCGTCACTCGCTCCTCAAACGCTCTTCGGGAGCCATAGCTCATTCTTAAAGAAGATTTCTTCACCGGCTTAGCTAGCGCCGTTTAAAGGTTCATCTTTTTTAAGAACTGAATACTTCAGGAGAACCAAATACATGCCATTTTTATAAAATTTTGATAGTCAATAATTTAAAATCTAATCCTATAAAACGAAACGTTCGGTTATATTACAACTATGTGTGCGGTTATGGATCAGATAATACATAGGATGAATCCATTTAATAATGCTAGAGATTACAACAGGATCATTAATTTTTTAAAAAATGGTGATATTTCATTTGTAATTTGCACATAGTTATAAAAAAGGATGATTATGCCCGGTATCAGCAATATGGAATCTTTATCGGCAAAGCGGGAAGCGCTTTTCATTAGTCTTTATCAAAAGGCGTTCCCTGCTGTGGCTAAATATGTAAGCCGGATGGGTGGCTCGTTTGATGAGGCGAAAGATGTTTTCCAGGATGCTTTGATTGTTTATTATGAAAAGGCTGTTGCTGGTAAATTCACTATGGATAACGATACAGCTTACCTTGTCGGCATCTCCAAAAATCTGTGGCTGAAGCGCTATCGTGAAGGCAGTCAGAATATTCCGCTGGATCATATCGACTTAAGGATTGATGAAGAAGAAACTCCATCCGAAAATCGCCTGATGCATTATTTAGAAAAGACCGGGCAAAAATGCATGGAACTGTTACGGGGCTTTTATTATGATGAATTGCCTTTGAATGATATCGCCACTTTGTTTGGCTTTTCGGGTGTACGCTCGGCCACGGTACAGAAATACAAATGTTTGGAAAAAGTACGTGAAACCATTAAACAAAAAGCACTGACCTATGATGACTTCATGGAATGAAACCGAACAGATAGAAGTCCACCTGTTGGGGCGGCATGATACCGGCAATGCTTTGGTATTTGAGGCCCGGATGCTGCTTGATCCTGAATTGAATGATAAGGTAGTTTGGCAGAAAAAAGCTTATGCCATTATACAAACATACAGTCGCCGGCAACTGAAAAAGGAAATTGAGGCCGTGCATCAAAAACTATTTACCCAACCGGAGCATCTTAGCTTCAGTCAGAAAATAAGGCGGCTGTTTAGCAAAAAGTAAAACCAGAATTTTATGAATATCGACAAAAATGAATTCCGCAAATACGCGGTGGGGCATTGCTATGTCCCTTCGGCAACGGTAGACAAGTACCTTGCCCATACCGAAAAAACCCTGCCAATGATGTCCATGACACCCTACATTACCGAGGAACGCGAACTACGCGTAGCTCAAATGGATGTTTTTTCGAGGCTGATGATGGACCGCATCATCTTTTTAGGCGCGGCGGTGGATGATAATGTTGCCAATATTATTCAGGCGCAGCTGCTGTTCCTGCAATCCGCCGACCAGAAGAAGGATATCCAGATGTATATTAATTCTCCGGGCGGATCGGTTTACGCCGGGTTTGGCATTTATGATACCATGCATCTGATCGGCCCGGATGTGGCCACCATTTGTACCGGAATGGCGGCGTCTATGGCAGCGGTGTTGCTCTGCTCGGGTGCTGCTGGCAAGCGGGCGGCATTGAGCCATTCGCGGGTGATGCTGCACCAGCCTTTGGGCGGTGTTCAGGGCCCGGCATCAGATATAGAGATCACCGCAAGGGAAGTATTAAAGGTTAAAAAAGACCTGTACACCATCCTCGCCAAACACAGCGGGCAGGAATACCAAAAGATACATGATGTATCGGACAGGGATTTTTGGATGATAGCGGCAGAAGCGAAGGAATTTGGGATTATTGATGAGGTGCTGGTTTGAACACGATTTATGGATTTGAGGATTGACAGGATGCCTTATTGTTAGATTCCCGTTGCCTGTGTCCTCACAGGCAACTTAATGACTTGCTCCAACCGCTGCTGAAGCATCAACCTCCACCTTATGCACAATATTCCTTCGCCCGATCAGCAATACAACTAATCCAATAGCTGATGAAACGGCCATAATGGCCACCATAGGCATGGCCGATTTGCTATGAAAAACACTTACACCAAAAGAAGCCGCCGCACCTAAACCTAACTGCATGGTGCCCAATAATGAGGACGCAACCCCGGCATTTTTAGGAAAAGGCGCCATGCTGAGTGCCGATGTATTGGGATTGATGAGGCCGATACAGCACAATACCAAAAAGATCATTACAATGGTACCGGCAAGGCCAAACCACCCATTTACCGAACCTATTATAAATATAATACTGATAACTACCTGGCCAATTAAGGCCGCATTGATCACCTGCTCACTTTTGAATCTTTTAATGAGCAAGCTGTTCAACTGACTGGAGCCAATGAAGCCTACTGATAATCCGGCAAACACCCAGCCGTATTCTTTTTTCGACAGGTCAAAAATATCCATAAATATAAGCGGCGAGCCCGCGACATAAGCAAACAACCCGCAGAAAGCCATAGAGCCCGCGATGGCATAGGTATAAAACTGTGGTTCGCGGATCACTATTAAAAAGTTTTGGATAATAGGGCCAGGTTTTAGGGAATAAGATTTGTCGGCCTTGTAGCTTTCGGGGAGAGTGAACACCACCGCAATAAAAATCAAAATCGCGATAGCAAGCAGCATAATAAACACCGACTGCCAGCCAAACGCATCGGCCAGGTAACCACCGGCAGTTGGCGCTATAAGCGGTGAGGCACCAAGCACCAGGAACAACAGCGCAAATACCTTGGCACTGTCTTTCACCGGGAAAAGATCACGCACCATGGCAACTGCTGCTACACTGGCCGCACAACCGCCTATTGCCTGCAACAAGCGGATGACAATAAGCATCTGAACCGAGGCGGACAAGAAACAACCTACTGAAGCGATGATATAAAGACCTAATCCGAAATACAACGGCCTCTTTCGGCCAAACCTGTCCATCAACGGGCCGTAGATCAATTGCCCAACCGCCAGACCAATAAAATAGCTGGATAGTGACAGGTCGACTTTAGCAGTAGTAGTATTCAACGACTTAGCGATATCCTGGAAAGCCGGCAGATACATATCGATAGAAAAGGGACTAAGCGCCGTTAATGTGCCTAAGATCAGTACGAGAAAAAAGTATCGTTGTTTGGTCATGGGGGTATTCATAGATAATGTTTCATAGTTACAAAAACTATGTGAGCTATCACCCCGAAAATATCATCTTGACTTAAAAATTACTTTTTTACGGGGATAAATCCCAAACCCAAATATTGTTATTACATTAGTCGTATAGCATTATCAACCTAAAGCAGCTAATCCAATGGCTCTATTAATCATCCTGTTTTGTATCATCCTGCTCGTTGTATTAGTGAGCTGGGCAAAAGTAAATCCATTTTTGTCATTCCTGATCGTTTCCATAGTGGCAGGACTGCTGCTGGGTATCCCTATGGATAAAGTCACCACGGCCGTACAAAAAGGCCTGGGCGATACCCTGGGGACTATCACCATTATTATTATCCTGGGTGCCATGACGGGCAAGTTGATAGCCACCAGCGGCGCGGCGCAAAAAATTGCCGAGGTATTGGTCAGCCTGTTTGGCGTGAAATATATTCAATGGGCTTTGGTGGTGGTAGGCTTTGTAGTTGGTATCCCGCTTTTTTACAATACAGGTTTTGTGCTGATGGTGCCGCTTATTTTTTCGGTAGTATATAAGTATAAGCTGCCTGCCGTTTATATCGGGCTGCCTATGCTGGCTGCCTTGTCGGTTACACATGGCTTTTTGCCACCGCACCCCTCGCCTACTGCGCTGGTTAGCATGTTCCATGCCAATATGGGCACTACGCTGGTTTATGGGCTGATATTAGCGGTGCCTGCAATTATACTGGCCGGGCCAGTATTTGCCAGCACTTTAAAAAAAATACCATCCACCCCGTTAGAAACTTTCCGCGCCGAAGAATTGCCTGCTGATAAACTGCCGGGTGCTTTTAACAGCTTTCTAACCGCGCTGCTGCCTGTTATCTTGCTAATGGCAAGCGCGTTTTATTTAAACACCGATCATACCACCGGGTCCTTACATAAATTTATAGCGTTCATCGGCGACGCGCCTATTGTGATGCTGATATCCATCATCTTTGCTACGTATACCTTAGGCATCAAACAAGGCATCGGCATGAAACGGATCGGTGTATTATATGGCGATGCGGTAAAGGATATTGCGTCCATTCTGCTGATCATCGGCGGATCTGGTATTTTTAAAGAAGTGCTTGTGGCCAGCGGCGCTAACAACTCTATTACTGATATGATGCAAAGCATGCATTTACAACCTCTTATTTTGGGCTGGTTGCTTGCTGCTATTATCCGCATCAGTTTAGGCTCGGCTACGGTTGCGGGGCTGACAGCCGCCGGTATTGTTTCGACCATGGTATTACACGATCATAGCATCAACCCAAACTTAATGGTGCTTGCTATAGGCGCGGGCAGCCTGGCCTTTTCGCATGTAAACGATGGTGGTTTCTGGATGTTTAAGGAATATTTTAATCTATCAATAAAGGACACCATCAAGTCATGGTCGGTAATGGAGTCTATTGTTTCGGTTGTGGGGATAGTGGGGGTGCTGATCTTAAATCAGTTTGTATAATGAGTGCCCGGGGGATCTTATTAAATACAGTAATTACCTGCCCGGTTTGCAGCTACAGCAAAGAGGAAATTATGCCCGTAGATTCTTGTCAGTATTTTTATGAATGTGAACAATGCCATGCTTATTTAAAACCATTAGCAGGTGATTGCTGCGTGTTTTGCAGTTACGCAACAGTGAAGTGTCCTCCCATGCAGGGTGGCAATACATGTTGCCAGGGCGCAAAAACAGTTTAGAGATTGTTAAACCTGAATTAATTCTCTATTATTGGATATATTTATCATTTAAGCCAACCGAAACCATTCTATTAATTGTCAGTTATATCAAAACTCCCCTGCACATCGTATTAAATTTACACCCTTATGGGTAAAGCAAATAACGAAAACACGCCTCATTTGCAATTTCCTGTTGTTGGCATCGGCGCTTCAGCAGGCGGGCTGGATGCTGTCAAAGCATTTTTAAAGGCATTGCCTGCAAAATCGGGCATGGCGTATGTTTTCATTCAGCATTTAAGCCCCGAACACGAAAGCATTTTACCGGAGATATTGGAAAAAGTAGCGCCTTTCCCCGTTCAGCAGATCACGGATAATGTTCATTTGGAGCAGGATCATTTATATATCATTCCGGAAAACAAAATAGTAACCGTAATAGATAGCTCGCTTAAACTAACTCCATTAGACAAGAAGAGCAAAAAAACCAATACCATTGATCTGTTCTTTTCATCATTGGGCGTAGTTTATCAGGGTTATGCCATAGGTGTAGTTTTATCGGGCGCATTAAACGATGGTACGCTTGGCTTGCAGGTAATTAAATCATACGGGGGCTTAACTTTTGCACAGGACGAAGAATCGGCCGCGTTTGATAGTATGCCAAAAAGCGCCATTAAATCAGGCGCTGTCGATTTCGTGTTACCTCCCGAAAAGATCGCGGAACGCCTGGTAAGCATTAATTACCCCTTCCATACAGATTATTCTCCAACCGAGATATCGGCCACTTTGCCACAGCAGGATAACGAGATCTTTAAACAAATTCTTACTGTGCTTCGTGTGCGCCGCGGCGTCGACTTTACTTATTATAAACAAAGCACCCTGAAACGGCGGATCATCCGCAGAATGGCGCTTAATAAAATTGAAAAGCCTGCCGATTACCTCAATTATTTGCGCGAAAATAAGAACGAGCAGGATGCATTGTATAATGACATGCTGATATCTGTTACCCATTTCTTTCGCGACCCGCAAAGCTTTGAAGTTTTATGTGCTACGATATTCCCGTCATTACTCAGCAAAAAAATAAGCAACGAGGCATTGAGGATATGGGTGGCAGGATGCGCCACCGGGGAAGAGGCTTACTCTATGGCGATGTGCCTACAGGAGTATTTGGGCGATAAAGCTGCCGCCATCAAAATACAGATATTTGCTACGGATATTTCAGAAACAGCAATTGCCAAAGCCCGCAACGGGATATACAGGCAAACCGAGTTGGAGGGTGTTTCTCCATCAAGATTACAGCAGTTTTTTGTTAAACAGGATGGTAGTTACCAGGTTACAAAAGCCATCAGGGATATGTGTGTGTTCGCGCATCATAATTTATTAAAGGACCCCCCATTTTCAAAGATCGACATGGTAAGTTGCCGCAATGTATTGATCTATCTTGAGCCAGTTCTTCAAAAAAGAGTACTGACCACCTTTCATTACTCCTTAAATGATAACGGGTACCTGCTGCTTGGAAAATCGGAAAGCATAGGCAATAGCACCGATATTTTTACCGCTTCTAGAAATGCGGAAAAAATATATCAACGAAAGGGCCCTTTAGGCCGGTTTGCCCCGGTTACTTCACGTGATACCGAACAAAGCTTTCGTGAGATCGACAAAAATATCCAGAAGGCAAGTGAGGAAAATGATATTTTCAAAATTGCGGATGAGGCCATGCTTGCCAGTTTTATGCCTGCAGCAGTATTGGTTAACGAAAAGTTTGATATTATCCAGTTTCGCGGTTCAACTGAAGCCTGGTTGGTGCCACCCACTGGTAAACCCAGTTTTAACGTGATAAAAATGGCCCGTGAAGGCCTTGCTTTTGAGTTACGAAACCTTTTACATCTCGCCAAAAAAACATCTCTCCCGGTACGTAAGTTTGGTGTTTTTTTTAAGATGAATGATCTGCAGCACTTCGTGAATATCCAGGCGATGCAACTTATACAAAATTCGGAAGAGCATTACCTGATCGTGTTCCAGCCCGCGTCTTCTACCGGTATACAGCCCAATATGTTCGACACCGGGCAATCTGCGGAAGATGCCAATTATAATGCCGGCGAATTACGTATTGAGCATCTTGAGCGAGAACTGATGCAAACCCGTGCGGATATGCGCGCCGTTACCGATGCACAGGAGGCTTCAAATGAAGAGCTGCAAAGCGCGAATGAAGAGTTGCTATCGGGCAGCGAGGAATTGCAAAGCCTGAACGAGGAATTGGAAACATCCAAAGAGGAGTTGCAAAGCACCAACGAGGAGATCATGATCGTTAATAAGGAATTATTGGAACGGAACGATCAGCTAAATAACTCCCGGCGATATACCGAAGGCATTGTAAATACCATACGCGATCCATTACTGATTTTGGATAACGACCTTAAAGTAAAACGGGCCACCAGCGGTTTCTATACCAAATTTAAAACCAGTGAAGAAGAAACGGAAGGCCACTCCTTATATGAATTAAGCAAGGGCCAGTGGGATATTCCAAAATTGCGGGAATTATTGGAAAAAATACTGCCTGCGAGAAAAGAATTGGAGGATTTTGAAGTAACGCAAATATTCCCTTTGCTGGGTAAAAGAAGCATGTGCCTTAATGCCCGTCAAATTGAAAATGTAAATGGCGGGCCGCTGATATTATTAAGTATTGAAGATATTACCTATAAGCGCAAGGTAGAGGAAGGCCTGGCAGAAGCGGAACGCTTGTTAAGTGAGAGTAGGGAACGGTTAAAATTTGCAGTTGACTCAGCTGGCTTAGGTACCTGGGATTACGATCCGCAGAATAAAGAATTAATATGGGATAAACGATGCAGGGAAATATATGGCTTTCATACGTCGGCTATGATCGACCTTGCGACTTTTTATGAACTTATTCATCCCGATGACCGTGAGTCAGTATCAAAAAAAATTAATGATACTTTGCTTGATCGCGATTCGGGCGAATATGATGCCGAATACAGGACCATTCCTGTGGAAGGACGAAGTAAGTGGCTAAAATCAAAAGGAAGGGTCTATTTTGATGAAAATGGCGAAGCAATCCGTTTTATCGGGACCTTACTGGATATTACCTTTCAAAAGCTAATAGATGAAGCGACCCGTGAACTATTGACGAGAAAAGATGAATTTATCAGCATAGCCAGCCATGAATTACGGACACCCATAACCAGCCTGAAAGTATTACTGCAAATGCTGGAACGCACTACCTCAAAAAATGAGGAAATGAAACCAGCTACCGGGATGGTGACGAAAGCTATCAAACAGGTGAATAAGCTGATAGAACTCATCAAAGATCTGATGGACGTGACTAATATTCAATCGGGTAAATTAGACTTAAAGAAAACCACTTTTGACCTGGATGAACTGATCAAAGAATGTTGTGAAGAATTCCAGATGCAGTCGCCAAAACACCAATTGATTGTTGAGGGAGATAACAATCTGATCATTACTGCCGATAGAAACCGTTTAGAGCAGGTTTTGATAAATCTTATCTCCAATGCTGTTAAATATTCACCCGATGCTGAGAAAGTGATCATTAAGGTTGAGAAAATAGCTGAAGGGGTAAAAATAGCGATCACCGATTTTGGAATTGGCATTCCTAAAAATAAGCTACCCTTAATATTTGACCGTTTTTATCGTGTGGATGAAAAATCCCAAAGATATGCCGGCCTTGGCTTGGGCCTGTATATTTCAGCCGAGATCATAAGGAGGCACAACGGCCATATCAACATTGAAAGCGAAGAAGGTGAGGGATCAACTTTCTGGTTTGTAATACCTATTGTGAATTAACCCACGCTAAACGGCGAAACCTTATAACCTTTATAATTCCAAAGCCGTTTAAATCCTAAATCAAACTGAATTTGAGAACAGTTATCAAACTAAAACCGACTTGCATTTGTAACTCCTGCGGCGAGCGGTTTCAATATAAAAAGCACAGGGGCTGGTTTATTAAAACCTTCTTTTTCTTTACAGATATTAAAGTGCATTATTGCGCCTATTGCAAAAAAACATACTATGTTTATGCACTTATCAATGCAAAAAGCAATAAACCATTCGGGGATTAAATTCTGAACAGCTGATGGGTGTGATTTAATGGCGCTGATTATCCGAAACAATGTAGCTTTTTTGCCCGGTTCACGAATCCACGTAAACCAAACAGCCGTTTTCCTGTTTATATATTATGGCTGATTATAATATAATCTATATTTCGCCTGACAATGAACACTTCCTTTGGAATGGCAGCGAATTTGACCATTTGCGAAGTGATGGGAATGAAAAGCTGATGTATAGCGGAAAAAGTTACGAAGAAAAAGAAGTACCTGCTGCACTAAAAAAAAGCCGGAATGCCGCCAAACGAATGTTCCCCGATGATAAACATCCTCAACTAAAGCAGGTAGAGGTTCCGGTAAACAGTAAGGACGAAGAGAAAGGGCATACGCCGCATATAATTTCCTGAAGCCGGTAATCCGATTATTTATTGTTTTTGGATATACGTTGATACTTCCCGCCGTTCATCAGCGTTTAACAGGTCGCCTTTATACTGTGATTGGCCCTTGCTATCGATAGTTATTGTCCCAAGGTAATCCGGGTTATTTTCATCCGGCAGATCATTATTTTTTTCATCGATCTCCAGCTTTTCGGTAAACAGGGACGATTCATTATCGATAGAGCTTTTATATAGCTTATAACTGCCGGTATTTTTGATACCCCCGCCTGATCTTTCCAATACAGGCTCAATAATAATGCATCTTTTTGAGCCATCGGTCTGTGGGATGCTAAAGTATACCGGGTTGATCATAAACTGCTGGGTTTGATGATATTAATACAAGAATGGATATAGTATTGTTTTAGCAGTTTGCGGAGAAGACATTTGTGATCATCCGGCTCAATCAATCACTTGGGGCTGCTTCAATTGTTGTTTATCTTTAGCAGATAGTTCATTTTTCGCAGCATTCTCCTCCAGAAACTTCTTCCTCACTATGCTTGCCATTTTATGATCGCCGGTATGGCTCCAGCCCGGGGGCATAATGATATACAGGAATTTATTTTTTATGCCGGGCGCTTTAGCCACATCTCTTCCCAACGCTACGATCTCACCAAAATAGGCATCCAAAAAACTATTGGTTTTCATCGGCCTGGTAATGCCGTATTGGATGGGCACCTTGCGGTCTTCGGGCTGGTAGGTGCCGAATACTTTATCCCAAATGTTGAGCAGGTTACAAAAGTTGGTATCCATGTAGTTGGGGTTTTTGGCATGATGCACGCGATGATGCGATGGTGTAAGAATGAGTCGGCCCAAAAATCCAAAACGGGCATCCTGCACCAAATTTTCACCGATGTGTATAAAAGCGCCCCAGGTGCCATCGATAAACATAATAACAAACAGCATAGCCGGGTTAACCCCAAGTAAGATACAGATGGTGGTGCGGATAATATCGGCATAAGGCGCCTCTAAAAAGAAATGCGCGTAAGTAACGGATAAATTCATAGCCTCCGGCGCGTGGTGGGTTGAGTGCAGGCACCATAGTATACGCACCTTATGCGCCAAAAAATGATAAATAAAGTGGGCGAACTCCCAAATGATATAACCGTAAATAAACCAGTACCAGGTAAACGTGGTTTTAAAAAGCGAATGCTTCTCAAACAAGCCAATGCAAATGCCTACCATGGCAAAGGAGATCACCCGCCCCACAAAAGCGTTCAAAACGTAGGTAAAGAAGGAAATTTTATAATGAATTACTTTAAACCGCTTATAAAAAGCAGCCCTGATGATCTCAAGCATCAGCAAAAACGGGATGAGCGGGCCTAATGCAGCAGTAATACCTTTATAGGTTAACAACTGATCGTATTTGCCTGAATTTAAAATATCGATGAGATTTCCGAAACCAAAAAAGCCGGTAAACTCATCCCATATAGCTTTTAGAAAATGCAGCATAATTGGTTGCCCTTTAGTAAAACAACGAAAACATCATCGTTTTAGCTTAATTTTTTTCGAAAAAAGCCAAATGAGTATGATCAGGGTACTATTTTAAAACCATTACCATGCACAGGTATTTATCACACCTGAACATGCTACAATTGATTTAGCGTTACGATTGTATGTAACTCCTCAACTGCTCAATGGTTTCTTCGTGTGTCAGGATAGTTTCGGTTACCAAGTCGTTGATAGAGATAATGCCGCACAGCTGATCGTTCTTAAAAACAGGGAGGTAACGGATATTATTCTCACTCATGATATGCATGCAGGTTTCCACGGTATTTTCGGGTATGAGGTGAGGCAAGCCGGTGGTCATAATTTCGCGCACCGATGTTTCTTCTGATGATTTGCCTTTCAGGATCACCTTACGGGCATAGTCGCGCTCAGTAAGCAAGCCAAGGTATTCGCCCTTATCTGTCACTACCACCGAACCGATATTTTTATCATCCATCAATCGTAATGCATCCAATACAGTGGTTTCCGCATCAATGGTGATCACATTACCACCCTTGCGGGCAAGGATATTCGAAACTTTTTTCATAACATGCAGATTTAGTGGGGTAATCGGGCTTATAATCAAATATACAAAATAGAATTATAACAAATTGCACTAAATGGGCAATAATATTTTAAAATGTAATGATTAAATTTAGTGGCTTACTATTCAGTATTTAATTGACCCAAACCATGAAAATACCTGTTATCTGCCTCGCTATCTTTTTTGTTTTTATCAGCCGTATGGTATCTGCGCAACTGGAAACAGCGGGCCAATATTACACCTCATTTGATGGTACAAAAATTTATTACGAAGTAAAAGGAGATGGTTTCCCTGTGCTGCTTATTCACGGATTTTCGGGTACTGGCCAGGGATGGAAAAACTGTGAGCTTTATGGCGATCTGCTTAAGGCGGGTTATAAGGTGATCATCCTTGACCAGCGGGGCAACGGGCGATCAGACAAGCCCCACACTGATGCAGGCTATGCTAATGATGCCGAAGCAAAAGATATCATGGGATTGATCACCTCGCTAAAAATTAAACAATACGATGTGGTGGGTTATTCAAGGGGATCGATCATTGCGTCCAGGCTTTTGGTATTAGATAAAAGACTAAACAAAACCGTAATGGGCGGCATGGGCGATGCTTATACCAACCCCAACTGGCCGCGCCGGGTGCATGCATACAAGGCGCTGATGGGCGATACCACCATGCACGATGTTGACGATATGGTGAAATACATTCGCAGCCAGCACTTTGACGAATTAACACTTGCCCTGCAGCAAAAACACCAGCCATCAACAAGTAAGCAAGCACTGGCCAGGGTAAATAAGCCCGTATTAATAATCCGGGGAACTGAAGATAAAGGGGACGGCTCGGAAACAGGGTTACAGCAAATGATCCCAAAATCACAATTGGCCTATGTTCCGGGAAATCACAATGCAGCCCAAAGGAACTTCCAATTCTCGTCAGAGGTGCTGAATTTTATCAAGTAACCAGCCCGTATTATATCCAAAATGAAGAAATTGTTACGGGTATTGTCTCATTCTATGCGTTCTTTACGTTTAATCATACGTATCAGTCATAAACAAACCCTTCAGACTGATTGTGTTTAAGGAATAATGCATAGACTTATACCATTCATATTATTTTGCCTTATACCCGGCATACTGATGGCGCAAAAAGCCATTGACCCTAACAGGCTGATAGACACTACAGGCAAAAAAGACCTGGTTGATGTTGCCCGCGAGCTGTTTAGCATCAACCCAAAACCCGTTAAGGAAGAAAAAAACAAGTCTTTTTACTTTTCGGTCCTACCGCTTTCAACGGCAGTCCCCGGTGGCGGGCGGGCCTTATTTACTGCCACTACCGTGGGCTTTTATATGGGCGATCGGAGTACCACCTATTTATCTTCGGTAACCTTTGCGCCTTATTTTAATTTTAAGGGAAGATACGGCCTGCCCTTCCGCTCCAGCGTATGGACAAAGGATAATACCTGGAATATACAGGGCGATACCCGTTTCCTGGTATATCCGCAATATACCTGGGGCCTGGGCGGCAATGCCCCGGAGTCGAATAAGTTTATTGTCAACTATGAATATATCCGTTTTTACCAGAGCGCCCTTAAACGTATCACTTCCTATTTTTATGCCGGCCTGGGGTACAACCTGGATTATTATATTGACATAGAAACCAATGAGGAAAAAAATGGACTTCAAAAAGCTACCGGTTATCCTTATGGCACCTCATCTGATCATAACTCATTTTCATCGGGTGTTACTGTAAACTTGCTTTATGATACCCGCAATAATGACATAAACCCCTTGCCCGGTTCATACACCAATGTGGTATACCGGGTAAATACAAGAGCGCTCGGCAGCGATGGCAACTGGCAATCGCTGTACCTGGATATGCGCAAGTACATATCGCTTACCAAAACCAAACAACACAATGTATTGGCTTTATGGGCATATTACTGGAAAACATTTGGCACAGGCACCCCTTATCTTAACCTGCCAAGTATAGGTTGGGACCCCTACCAGCGATCAGGCAGGGGGATAGAACAAAACCGTTACCGGGGCAAAAGCCTGTTATATTTTGAAACCGAATACCGCAGGGATATAACTGACAATGGCTTATTTGGATTTGTAGTATTTGCCAATGTAAATGCCGTTAATGAATTCAATACTCACCAGTTTAGCTACTGGCACCCTGCTGCCGGCACAGGCTTGCGTATTAAATTCAATAAAGGCTCAAGTACCAATATTGCTATCGATTATGGTTTCAGCAAAAATTATTCGGGCCTTATTTTGGGGCTTGGCGAAGCGTTTTAACTCTCTGAATTGTAAACTGATTGTTACAAATAACCAAACCATATCAGGATAATATATTACCTGTAAATCAAAAATTATATTATATTTGTTATAGAAATTCACGATAAAGATTTTAGCCCAAGCCCTTATATACAACTATTGATCATTTCGTCACTATCCAATACGTCCTTTTTCTGAGTTCTTTTAATTTGAAAATGTATCTATGTTAAAGCGCGTTTTAGTTTTGGATGATAACCAGGATATTCTTGAAATTGTTCATGAAGCTTTGTCTTATGAACAGTTTGAGGTAAAAAGCACCAATGAAAGCAAGAATGTGATGCCCCTGGTCAAAGAATTCAATCCCGACCTGGTGATACTGGATTATCGCGTTGCCGGCCAAAACGGTGGCGAAATATGCAAACAGATCAAATCGCATCCTGAATTCAGCGATATTCCTGTCATCATTTTTTCAGCCTACATCAATCACGATGACGAGCTGTTTCCGTATGGCTGTGATGCCGTTATCAACAAACCATTTGACCTGGTTGAGTTAATTGAAAAGGTAAACAACCTGATCTATTAATAGCTGCAATGACCACCCCTCTTCCTGGCATTTTCCATCACGTTATTTTGCACTCTAAGGGTCAAAACCCACTTAACAATTTAATAACAAACATTTGTAACCGATTTTTTTTCGGAAATTATATCTTTGTTTTAAACGACAAAATGATGAAAAATACAATATCCCCTAATTGTATTAGATATGACAGAAACGACCAGCAGCACAGATACAGGAAACAAAGTAACCAGGAAAACGTTGCTTTGCCCAAAATGTAAAACAGAACTCAAGCACCGGATCAGGCGCGGATTCCTTGTAAAAAGCGTATTGAACTGGCTACCCATGCGAAGATTCTATTGCTTTAAATGCAAACGAAAAAAATACATGTGGAATTAACTATTGGCTAATATTTGCTGACCAATACGTTATTATTTTTATCACTTCAAATTTTATTACCTTTAGTTTATCTTACTTCAATTTTTTTATCTCAACTATTTGATTTAAAATTGACTACGAAAACTAAAGTCGAAAACCTATATCGCTGCTCCAAGTGCGGATCATTGTTTCACTACCAGCTACATAGAAGCTGGCTTGTAAAGAATTTTCTCTTTTTTTTACCCTTGAAAAAGTATTACTGCGCCAAGTGCAAAAAAGCCCGTTATATTTCAGTGAAAGATAAAGAATGATAATTTGCATGGGGTTGCCCCTTGTTTAAAATCATTGGTCTGTATATTGAAAATGGGGAATAACCTGCAACAAACGAAACAGTGTATAAAAAAAAGTGCGGTATCCTGCACATAAACAGGTTAACCTTCTCATTACAATAAGTTTAAACAAGGCGAAATATCACAATTATACTATTATTCTAAAAAAGCTGCAATTAGCTATAATAAGGCAAATCGGTTATTATTGCATCATTTTTTTTCGGCTGATAATCAATAAGATACGTTTTTAAAAATTACGAAGATCAATGTTGTTAATAAAACAATTACCAGGATTTGGTACAATAATTGTGTATTTAATACAATTATTCAGATCACATAAGATATAAGATGATGCAGCGGATTTTAGCGGTGGATGACAATGAAGATATTTTAGAAGTTTTACAGCTGATACTTGAAGATTCTGGTTACGAGGTTGAGACACTTACTAATGGACATTTGCTATTTGATAAAATAAAGGCACACCGGCCTGATCTTATCCTACTGGACATAATGCTTGGAAATATGGACGGGCGTGAATTGTGCAAGAATGTTAAGGCGAAAATGGAGACGAATAACATACCTGTTATACTCATCTCGGCGAGCCATAACCTGTCAGACCGTTATAAACCCTGTGACGCCCCAAATGATTTTCTGGCTAAGCCTTTTGATATCAGCGAGCTTTTGGAGAAAGTTCATACAAACTTATCAGCCGCTTAAATTTCTGCGTCTTATTTTTTTATACCCAAATCCCTCAATTCTTTATCGATCTTTTCATTCCACCTCGCCTGGGCCTGATGATTCATGCCATGACGGGTTTCGGTATCATATTGTTTTTGCAAACGGGTAGCTTCGCGAAGTGTTTCCAGGTATTCAACATTGATAGGGCCATCATAATTATCCACCGGCAGATGCAGAGCCAGTATCGTTCGCTTAAAATGTTCCCCTACCAGCTTTTCAATATCAAAATGCCGTTGCTCATGATTTAAAGTATAAGCATCCCTACCGCTGCCCCTTACCCAACAATCGCTTTTGGGTATATCCACTTTCAGGGCGATGGAGACATTGACAATGCCCTTTGATACTTCCGTTTGCTCGTTATAACCTATGCTGGCAAACACCTCTGCCTCAAACCCGTTTGGCATCGGCCTCTCCCTGAAATCGGCCCAGGTTAAAGGCCGGTCGGTAGCATAATAGATCGTATCCCCTTCCGGCTTTTCGGTATAATCTGTAAACTTAACTTTCACCGCTTTGGCCAGCAGTATATTGTTATCTGCCTGCTGATCCATCCATTGATCAAAATACAGCAATGCCTCCTGTATCCCCTGCCTTAAAACCGGCTCAGCGGCCACAACCTGTTTGTCGGGCCGGTCATAGCGTATACCGCCGGTATAATCTGTAAGATGAGCTGTCCTGTCGCCCTGCTGCAATTCAAATGAAAAGGTCACTGCTAAATGCCCGTTTATTCTTCCACCCGGTGAAGCTGACTCCGTCAACTTAAATGCTTTGATAGTAATGATAACCGGTCGCAGTTTGGTATCACGGTGCAGGTTACGGTCAATAAATTGTTTGATGGCTGCAGCAGCGCCCCCTTGCAGGTTTACAGGTTGCGTTACCGGCAAATGCGCCTGGTTTATGGTGATCAACGAAGCTACCGATGTGCGTTCAGCTCTCTTGTCCGTTACATCAGCAATATAAAATTCACGAGGTGAAAAGGCCATTTTTTCATCATGCAGCATGATAAAGGTGACCTTTTGAATATTTTGAAATGCGGCAAAAAAGAGGGTGCAGCAAGCTAAATAAAATAAAGGGAGTGGCTTGGACATATATCTATCTGGAATGGAACGAATTTGGCGATAAACTATTATATATTAAGGCATTATTTGCCAATTGATCTCTGCCGAAGCATTGTTTTGTGTTATACAAATAAATGGTTGATGCCGAACATTTTGATCCCGGCATTGTTAATATCATAAAGTTTTCCACACCCATAACAAGCCTGTGATGCTACCGTTGTAATTACAAAAGTGTTATTCACATTTGTGAATTACTTATGTGGATTGCATTTTTGTACTATCGTTACTTTCGCATATTGTTATCTCGCGCTTATGAATAAATTTAAATACATCGCTCTTTTTATTCCCGTATTTTTTGCTTTTTCCGCCAGCGCCCAGCAAGACCCCTCCTTCCAGGTATACCGTACCTATCATACAGCTATTGATCTGCTCAATAAGGGCAAATATGTTGCTGCTGCAGAGCAATTCCGTTTGGTGGAAAGGTCAAGGCTTAAAACCACAACTCAGCCGCAATTTGAGTCGGAACTGTCACTGGTAAAGGAAAATGCAGAGTATTACGAGGCGCTTTGCTCGCTCGAGTTGGGTAATGATGATGCGGAAAGTCTTTTCCTGAAATTCATTAAGGATCATCCTGAAAACCCTTTAACCAAGCTGGCATATTTCCAGATAGGCCGCTCTTATTTTAAACAGGCTAAATATGCCGATGCTTTGCGCTGGTTTGATAAAGTGCAGGCAAGCGAATTAAACGGGCGCGAGAATACGGAGTATAAATTCCGTAAGGGCTATGCTTATTTTGCTACCAATGATTATAAAAACGCCCAACTATTATTCGCCGAGGTAAAAAATAAAAAGTCGCCTTACCTGGAGGATGCCACCTATTACTTTGCTTACATAGCTTACTTAAACCAGGACTATCATTTAGCACTTCTGAATTTTGAGAAGCTTAAAAATTCAAAAAAATACGAGAATAGCTATCCCTACTATATCACCGCGGTTTACTTTTTGGATAAACGCTATAATGATGTGATCGCTTACGCTGTACCTATTTTAAAAACAACACATCAGCAGCACGAAACCGAAATGTTCCGTATCGTTGGTGCATCCTACTTTGCCAGGGCCGATTACGATAACTCGGTAAAGTATTATAGTATGTTTGAGGACAGGGACAAAGGTAAAACTCAAAACACACAGGACAGTTACCAAATGGGCTATGCTTATTATAAAGTTGGTAATTATGCCAAAGCCTCAAGCGAACTGATCAAACTAATCGACCAGAACGATATCTACAGCCAGAATGGTAATTATACTTTGGGCAATGTTTTCCTGAAAATGAAAAACAAGCAGAGCGCCCGCAATGCCTTTTTTGTCGCATCAAAGATGAGTTTTGATGCGCAATTACAGGAAGACGCCTTATATGAATATGCCAAGTTATCTTACGAGCTCGATTTCAATACCCAGGCGTTGGATGCTACCCGTTTATATCTGAAAAAATATCCGCAATCTGGTAGAACAGATGAAATGAAAACTTTGCTGGGCGAGGAACTGCTGACCTCCCGTAATTACAAAGAAGCTGTGGAGATACTCGAGCCTATCCCCAATAAATCGGCCAGTGCAAAGGCTGCTTATCAAAAGGTTACTTATTACCGCGGACTGGAATTTTATAACGAACGTGCTTTTGAGAATGCCATTGGTATTTTCCTGCGGTCGCTAAAAGTGCCGTCTGACCGTAAAACACAAGCCTTAACCATTTACTGGATGGCCGAAGCGATGTATGAGGTTAGGAAATATGGCGAATCGGTACAAACCTTCGAGCGCTTTTTGGATATGGATGAAGCAGGTGAAACGGACGTTGCCAACTATGCTAACTATGCTGTGGGTTACGCTGCTTTTTATGGTGAACAATACCGGAAGGCTGCCAACTATTTTGAACGGTTTTTAAAAGGTGACGAGAAAGACCAGAATACGGTAAACGATGCCACAACCCGCCTGGGCGACAGCTATTTTGTGTTGAAAAGCTATGCAAAGGCCCGCGAATATTACGACCGTATCATTGCCCAACATATCAAGGGCGAAGATTATGCCCTGTTCCAGCGGGGTATGATACAGGGCTTACAGGGATCGCCGGATACCAAGATCAGCACGCTGACCGATGTATTGAGCCAGTTCCCCAATTCGGACTATGCGGATGACGCCTCTTTTGAAATAGCTTATACCTACTTCCTGAAAAACGATGGTTCTACGGCCAAAACCGATCTGCAGGCTATGATGGAAAAATATCCGCGCAGCAGCTATATCCCGCGTGCGTTGGTTACCATCGGTCTGATCGATTATAACAGCGGCAATAATGACCTGGCGGTTGAGTCGTTCAAACGGGTGATACAGGACTATTCATCAACCGATGAGGCCCAGCAATCGCTTAAACAAATTGAAAAGATATATACCGATAAAGGCGATGCGCAAACCTTTATCACTTATGCGGCCACTACTCCTATCGGGAATTACTCCGCCTCCGAACAGGAAAGCATTATGTATACCGCCGCCAACAATCTTTATTTAAGAGGCGATTGGGCCGGAACAGTACAGGCTGTAAATGCCTATTTTGATAAGTTCCCGACCAAACCTATTTATGATAAGCAATCGCGGTTTATACGTGCGCAGAGTTTGGTTAGCCTGAACAGGCCAAACGAAGCGGTTGCTGATTACAACGTGATACTGAACGACTGGACCAGCGCCTATACTGAAAAATCATTGATCAGCATGGCTAAGCTTTACATCGCCCAAAAGAAATACAATGATGCGATCGTGTTCCTGAAAAAACTGGAGATCAATTCGGAGTATAAGGCTGATTATTCCTTTGCTATTGATAACCTGCTATTGTGCTACGCGCAGATGAAAATGTCTGATGATGCGCTTAAATACGCCAAACTGGTGCGCGATTATGAAAAATCATCACAGGAGGACAAGTTTAAAACGGGCTTATACGCCGGCATTGCTTATTTGCAAAAAGGCGATACCACAGCCGCAGTAAAGGAGTTTGATTATACGGTTGCCAATACAAAAACCATAGCAGCTGCCGAAGCTAAATACAACATTGCCAATATTGAATACCTGAAAGGTAAATATAAGGCATCGCAAAAAACCTGCTTCGACCTGGTGAAGGAATTGCCAAACTACGATTACTGGGTGGCTAAAACCTATATTTTATTGGCTGATGATTACGTAGCGATGAAGGATAATTTCCAGGCGAAGGCAACCCTGCAAAGCGTGATAGACAACTATAAGGCTGATGACGATGTGTTACCGGCTGCCAAAGAGAAGCTGGACAAGTTGAGTCCCGGCGGCAGAGCCGTTGACAAGAAGGTAGATACCGGTGTGCAGGATGCGAAGCCCGACACTACAAATAAAAACTAACAGGATAACAAAGAACGATAAGGAAAAGACAAGCATGATCAGATCAAGAATTATATACGCGCTGCTCACCTTAGTAATAGTATTTTACTTTGCTCCTGCTAACGCACAAAATAAAAAAACTACTGCTAAAAAAGCCCCGGCTAAAACCACTAAGACGACAACCAAAAAAGCGCCACCGGTTAAGCAAAAGCCAGCCGCTAAAAAAACTGACAATACAGCCGCCCGGGATACGACCAAAAAAGGCGGGCAGAATAACCCTGACACAAAAAATAATGCCAGCCTGTCGGAGGAAATTATAGTGACCACCGCTTATAAACCGGTATTGGCTGATGCGGTAAAAATACGCCGTAACCCCGACCTGGCGGATAAGACGCCTTTTAAAGCGCCGTTAACCTATATCACTTTGGATAAACGGCTCGAACGCAATACCGATATCCACCAGCTGGAGGCTATGAAAATGCCTGCTGAAATAGATTCGATCCCGTCAAATAATTATGCCCGCATAGGTATAGGCAATTTTAAAACCACCTTTGGGGAGGCGTATGTGAATAATGGCAAGGATGCAGGTTTACAATTGGGCGCTTATGTGAAGCACCTGGCTCAATCGGGCTCCAGTATTTATAAGCAAAATGAGAACAGGGATGTGATCGGTGTATTTGGTAAAGCTATCACGGATGATAATACCTTTAGCGGCCGCATCAATTATGAACACAGGGGTACTTATTTTTATGGATACGATCCATTAAATCCGCCAACCGCGTTCAGTCCTTTTAAGCAGCATTTCAGCACATTAAGCGGCGAAGGTGAGATCACCAAAAACTTTAAGGATGTTGAGAACGATTTCACTTATGCCGTAAAACTGAATGGGTATAACTGGAGCAACGCCTACCAGGCCAGTGAAAGCAACGTGGTGATCACCGGGTTTTTGAATGAAACCATTAAACAGTTTTATGCCGGTTTGGGTGCATCGCTTGATATAAGCACGCAAAAAGACAGTCTTTACTCGTTTAATAACAGCATACTGCGGTTAAACCCCTATTTAAAGTTCCAGGGTGATAACTATAAAATTGACGCGGGACTTAACCTTGTAAGAGAGTTTGGTTTCTCTTCACGGGTATTTATCTTCCCGGCAGCTAAGTTAGAGTTGCAGGTAATACCAAAATATGTACGCCTTTTTGCCGAAATAAAGGGTGATGTCAATAAATCTTCGCTACGTGATTTTTCTGAAACCAATCCTTTTGTCGGGGAAAATATCGCCATCAAAAATTCTGTCGACAAGCTGGATATAGCCTTAGGATTAAAAGGCACTATTGCACCGGGCCTGGGTTTTAAAGCCACTATTTTCCGCAATACGGTAAAGGAAATGCCTTTGTTTGTCAACAATTTCTCTACCGTGAATAACAGGTTCTCGGTGATATACGATAATGGTAATGCACGTGTCAGCGGGTTTAACGGTGAATTGGATTACAAGGCATCTGATGATTTCGATCTTTTTGGCCGTGTTGAATTCAAGGATTATAAAATGGCCAGCGAGGCGCAAGCCTGGAACCTGCCCAAATTTAAACTGACCGTAGGTACAGTGATCCACATTACTCCGCAACTGAGCATTAATGGCACCTTATTATATCGTGGCAATACTTATGATAAAGGCGCTCCGTTTACGACAACAGGGCCGGGAGCTACAACAACCACTACACCCACCCTGCTGCCAATCAGCTCGTTTGCTGACCTGAGCGGTGGTGTGGAATACAAAGTGAATAACAGGATATCAATTTTTGGCCAGGTTAACAATATTTTAAATTCTACAAACCAGGTTTGGCTATACTATCCTAACTACGGATTTAATATATTTGGCGGTGTTGGGTTCCATTTTTAGTGTTTGATGTTACCTGATTAACTTTTACTTTAGGGGATGGATTTAGCCGTTTATATAAGCGAATTACTGGGACAGCAGGGGGAGGTAAATGTGCCGGGAATAGGGCATTTTGCACAGGTGCGCATCAACGGCTATTATGACGAGCGCGAAAGTAAATTCCATCCGCCAACCCATACCATCAATTTCGAGGCAGGAGCAGACGAAAACGAGGGGCTGGCAAATTATATCTCCCAAAAAAAGAATATTTCGTTGGCATCATCCAAATACTTCATTGATAAATATATTATTGATATCAAGAGCAGGGTTGCATCAGGAAAAGTTAGTATTGCCGATCTGGGTTATTTATACACCAACGGTTCGGGACTAACCTTTAAACCAAACGAGGCCGCAGGGAAAAGCGACCCGTCTTTTTTTGGTTTACCTGAGCTTAAGGTTTATAAAACAGGCGAACAGCCTGCCACTATTCATACTCCCCCTGAAATAGAAGAAACAGCGATTGTTGAAACCAACGAAACAACCGTTAAGGATATCCCTGAAGAAGTAGTAACAGACGAGGCTGTCCTCATTCCGACAGTAATTACCGAGGAAGAAACGATAGACGAGCCGCAGGAATATGATGAGGAGATAGATGAGGAACGGGCTGCACGGAAGAGAAACATCTGGGTGGTTACCTTATTGATTACGGGTATCGTATTGTTATCCCTGGTGGGGCTTTATCAATACTACCCTACCATGTTCGACCGTTTTACCAGTAAACAGGATACACTAATAGGAAGCGACAAAAAACAGGTTTATCCTGTCGCTGTTCCGGATACAGCTAAGAAAGCTGCGCCGAAACATGATACGATTTTGAAAACATCAACCCAAGCACCTATAGTTACTCCGAAACAAATTGCCGCTAACCCGGCAGATACCAGTAGTCGTGGGCATTATGAAATATTGGGTGGGGCATTTACCAAAACAAGCGAAGTTGAAAAAGCTATAAACAATTATAAAAGAATAGGGTTAGATGCCAGGATACTTGATAATGTGCCGGGCAGATTACACAAGATCACTTTAGGGACCTACTATACTGCTGCTGAAGCCGCTGAAGCCCAGAAAAAAATATTAAGTACAAAAAAAGTCAGTCAAAAAACAATCTACATACAATATTATAAACCAAAGAAATGATGCTATTAACGCAAATAACAGATACGGCGCACAAGCTTATTGATACCGCAAAAAATTTGCCGATAACAAAAGCCCCGGAAGAACTACGATTTGGCGATCTGCTGGTGAAAGGCGGCTGGGTAATGGTACCTATAGGGGTTTTAGCCGTATTGGGATTGGTGATATTTTTTGAACGCTATTTTACCATCAGGAAAGCTGCCAAAGATGAATCGAACCTGATGAGCCAGGTGCGTACCAGCATTTTAACCGGGAAACTGGATACAGCTATCGCGCTTTGCCGCAACAGCAATTCGCCACTGGGACGTATGCTGCAAAAAGGCTTGCTACGCATTGGTCGCCCGATAAAAGATATTGAAGGCGCTATCGAGAACGTGGGCAAACTGGAAGTATCCAAACTCGAGAAAAATATCAGCATATTAGGTATTGTAGCCGGTATAGCACCGATGTTCGGTTTCCTTGGAACGATAGCAGGGGTTATTAAAATCTTTTTTGATATATCCCAAACAGATAACTATAGTCTGTCTGTTATTTCAGGTGGATTGTATGTAAAAATGGTTACTTCGGCAGCTGGTCTCTTTGTCGGCATCGTTGCTTTTGTATGTTACCATATTTTAAATATCATGGTGGACAAAGTGATACTGAAGCTGGAAATTGACGCTATTGAATTCATCGACTTATTAGAAGAGCCCAGCAAATGAACCTAAGAAAAAGAAATCGGCGCATATCGGCTGAAGTGCACACTTCGGCGATGAACGATATCATGTTCTTTCTGCTTTTATTTTTTCTTATCGCGTCAACGGTGACCAATCCCAATGTGATCAAATTATTGGTGCCAAAATCATCAGCTGGAAAATCAATTGCTAAAAAAACTATTTCTGTATCGGTAACCAAAGATTTAAAATATTACGTTGAGAAGAAAGAGGTAAAGGAAAGTGACCTGCAGTCGACCCTTGCTGGTTACGGTCAGAAAGTAAAAGAATTAACTATAGTATTGTACGTGGAACGTACCGTGGCCATACAAAACGTGGTGCAGGTAATGGATATAGCACAAAAATTGAATATAAAACTGGTTTTGGCAACGGAACCTAAAGGATAAGTTTTAAAGTGGCAGTGGCGGTAGCAGTCATATATACTTGATACCTGATACTAACTACTTGATACTACTATAAAAATGGAATACCAGGAAGAAAATAATTATCCCAAGGCATTTGCAGCTACCGGCATTATCATGGTGGCGCTCATCGCTTTGTGCTATTTTATTGTATTTCAGAATCCGCCGAAGACAGAAGAAGGCACCGGCGGTATCCTCGTAAATTATGGCACCAGCCCGGAAGGGATGGGCGACGATTATATGAGTACCGAAGAGCCTTCTAAAGCTGAAAAGCCCAATCACACCAAACCCACTAAAGTAACTACGGACAAACCAACACCGCAGAAAACACAGGTGGAGCAAAGCGATAAAAAGGTGGTGACACAAAATACCGAAGATGCCCCCGTAGTGGATGCAAATTCGAAAAAACCAAGCAAAGCCCTTGCAACGCAGCCTGCTGCCAAACCGGCAAAGCCAACTGTTAATCAGAATGCCTTGTATAAAGGTAAGCCTAATGGCGGCACTGGTTCAGGTGATGGCACTACCAATACACCGGGCAACCAGGGCAATCCTAATGGATCAACGCTTACCAATAACTATAATGGTACCGGCTCGGGCAATGGAGGGTTACAAATGGCACAACGCAGTTTTGTAAATAAGCCAACCGTTACAGCTAATAATCGTGAAGGTAAAGTTGTAATCGACATCCAGGTAGATCAAAGCGGCAATGTTATTTCTGCGCAGGCAGGCAAAGGCACAACAATATCCGACTATGCCCTTATTCAAAAGTGTCAAAATGCAGTTCTCAACTCTAAACTTAATGCATCACCAAATGCCCAGGATAATCAGCCGGGCAGAGTGGTTTTTGTATTCAAAATGAACTAGATCATAGCTAATGGATCATAGTTCATAGATTTGTCACTATTTAAAACTATCCTTATTTTGTAAACTGTTTTAGGGTTTAGTTGATAGATTTGCCTTGCATTTAGTCATGGCTATGAACCATGAACTATAAAACCATGAACTACAAAAGCACCCTCGATTACCTCTACAGCCAGCTACCCATGTTTACGAGGGATGGCCCCTCTGCATTTAAAGAAGATCTGACTAATACCCTGGAGCTTTGCAAACGGCTGGGCGACCCTCAACATAAATTTAAAAGTGTGCATGTTGCCGGCACTAATGGTAAAGGTTCTACCTCGCACATGCTGGCGGCTGTATTACAAACGGCCGGCTATAAAACGGGGTTATATACTTCGCCGCACTTGCGTGATTTCAGGGAACGTATCCGCATTAACGGGGAGATGATCACTGAACAGACTGTTATTGACTTTGTAGAACAATATAAAACTGATTTTGAAGAGATCAAACCCTCCTTTTTTGAAATGACCGTGGCAATGGCGTTTGATGCGTTTGCCCGCGAAAAGGTAGATATCGCCATCATTGAAGTAGGTTTAGGCGGCAGGCTTGACTCAACCAATGTAATTACCCCTCTGCTATCCGTGATCACCAATATCGGTTGGGACCATATGAATATGCTCGGGGACACTCTGTATCAAATTGCGGTTGAAAAAGCGGGAATTATCAAGCCCGGCATCCCGGTTATTGTTAGCGAATATCAGCCTGACGTTTCGGATGTATTTATCGATAAGGCTCAGTTGGAGGGTGCTCCGATCAGTTTTGCATCGGCGTTATGGGAAATACCGAAGTCAGAGATCGGAGATCAGAGGTCAGAGGCAAAAGAGTATTTAGATTTTACGATAGTTAAAAACGACTCGCCGCTTACTGCATATCACTTGCAACTCGACCTTCCCGGCACTTACCAGCTTAAAAATGTCAAGGCTGTTTTGTCGGCAGTTGACGAATTGAATGAACAGGGATTTGTGATCACAGATGAGCAGGTAAAGGAGGCGTTGCGACAGGTTAAAACATTAACCGGTTTGCACGGGCGCTGGGAGATATTGGCGCATAATCCGCTTACTATTTGCGATACCGGCCACAACCCTGAAGGTATAATTGAAGTATTGGAAAATATTAAGGGCGTAGCTCACCGGCAGCTTCATTTTGTGATGGGTGTGGTCAATGATAAAGACATGAGCAAGATACTTGCTATGCTGCCCAAAAACGCTACCTATTATTTTTGCAAACCAGATATCCCACGCGGGCTGGATGCCGAAAGCTTAAGGCTGAAAGCAGAAGGCTTTGGATTGCATGGCAACACCTATCCTTCAGTAAAAGCAGCACTACAGGCAGCGCAAAGCAAGGCCGGTGAAAATGACCTGGTATTTGTTGGGGGAAGTACTTTTGTGGTGGCGGAGGTGGTGTAGGCCACACGCTTTCCTAACGCTAATTTCGGATGTCGGATGTTCAATTTCGGATTTATTTGTGCTTATTCTATCCGTTTCCATTTAACTTCGCCAGTTACCGCACCCCCTGTTGTTGGTGCCGGTACGGTGTATTTAAAAACATTTCCGTCAAACTCAAATGGCCGCGCTTGTTTGGTTCCCTCCCAGTTTGGGTAAGATGCATGTACGATTAAAAACGTGATGGTATGTTTTTCCGCATCAATAATGTAGGTGCCAAAGTGCGAATTACTTCCCTTTACGGCTAAACGGTTTTCTTCATCAGTGCCCTTGCTTTTATCACCAGCCTTAAAATGAGGCCGGCCCTCGCTTAATATCTGCAGGCTGTAATTGCCTTTGTTATCCAGCATCAGTATTCCATGCGGATCATCGCCATAAAGATGTACCCTGCTGCCGTCTGCAAGCAGGTTATCAACTAATAGCAGGGTGTACGTTCCTGCAAGATTATTCATTTGGGGTTTTGCTGGTGCTGCATTTTGAGCATTAGCGGCGCTCCATGCCAGCAGGCAAAAAATAAATATCAGTCTTGTTTTCATACAACAAAGGTATATTTGTATAGTGCCTTAATCAAGTAGGCACAAAAAAGTAACCTGCGTACAAAAAAGTTAGTAAACTGATTATCAGTCAAATTATTTTAAAATAATGGATAATAAAGTAAAAAGGCCGTTGCCAAAATGTGGTATTGATTACGCGTTTCAACGGATAGGCGGCAAGTATAAAGGGAGAATTCTCTGGCGTTTGAGGGCTGGTATTTTGAGATATGGCGAATTGCGTCGGACGGTAACCGGCGTCACCCCAAAAATGCTGACGCAGGCCCTGCGCGAGTTGGAAGACGATGGATTGATCACCCGGACAGTGTATGTAGAAGTACCGCCAAAGGTTGAGTATGCCCTGACCAATTCGGGAAGGGAATTGCTGCCTTTTTTGTCGTTGCT
Organism: Mucilaginibacter sp.; assembly: GCA_035489035.1. Classification (GTDB taxonomy): domain Bacteria; phylum Bacteroidota; class Bacteroidia; order Sphingobacteriales; family Sphingobacteriaceae; genus Mucilaginibacter. The sequence goes on along the minus strand of DATHKT010000067.1, from coordinate 52,273 downwards.
GCGCGATTGGGCTAAAGAGCAGATGCTGGTGAACCATATCGAGGCCATGCCCAACCCCGCCCAGGCATAATAGCAATTATTTTACACCCGGATTTTGTTTTAAAATATTACTTTTAACGCTCAACATTTAAAATTTTAGCTATGCCCTACCTACCCTCCCCCGACAGATATAAAAACATGATATACCGCCGTTGCGGTCGCAGCGGTATTAAGCTGCCTGCGGTTTCGCTTGGCTTATGGCACAATTTCGGCGATGTGGACGTGATGGAAAATTTCCGGAGCATCCTGCATTTGGCCTTTGACAGCGGCATCACCCATTTCGACCTGGCAAATAATTACGGCCCGCCCCCGGGAACTGCGGAGGAAAATTTTGGCCGTATTTTACATGAAGATTTCAGTGCGTACCGTGACGAACTGATCATATCGAGTAAGGCAGGTTATACTATGTGGGATGGCCCTTATGGCGACTGGGGTTCGAAGAAATACCTGGTATCAAGCCTTGACCAAAGCCTGAAGCGTATGAGGCTGGAGTATGTAGATATTTTTTATCATCATCGCCCGGACCCTGAAACGCCACTGGAAGAAACTATGGGTGCGCTTGACCTGATCGTGAGGCAAGGGAAAGCTTTATATGCCGGCATATCCAACTACCCTGCTGATGAGGCGGATAAAGCCATCGGCATATTAAAAAAACTGGGCACACCATGCTTGATCCATCAACCTAAATATTCCATGTTTGAGCGTTGGGTAGAAGGTGGGTTGTTAGATGTGCTGGAGAAAGACGGCGTAGGTTGTATCCCTTTCTCCCCACTCGCTCAGGGATTACTAACAAATAAATACTTACATGGTATTCCTGAAGATTCAAGGGCGGCCAAATCAACAGGGTTTTTACAAAAGAGCCAGGTGACGGATGAACGGATCAGCCAGATCAGAAGATTGAATGACATTGCGCTGGGGCGTGGCCAAACGTTGGCGCAAATGGCACTTGCATGGTTGCTGAAGGATGAAAGAGTTACTTCGGTACTAATCGGCGCCAGCAAGCCTGCTCAACTGGCCGACTCCCTGAAATGCCTGGATAATATTAAGTTTTCGGGTGAGGAATTGGCGAAGATCGAGGATATATTGAAATAATTTTAGCTATAAATCGGCGAGTGGACTCACCCCGACATCGCTGCGCACGTCACCCCTCTCTACAAGTAGAGAGGGGATAAAAAAACCCTCTTTGTCCGCTAGCTAGCGGAGAGAGAGGGTGATCAAGCGAAGCGATGACCGGGTGAGTCGACTATACGCCTGGCACAAACAAAGAGAGACATTTAAAAATGAGCAATATCAACTGGGGTATCATTGGCTGCGGAAATGTGACCGAGAAGAAAAGCGGGCAGGCTTATAACAAATCACCTAACAGCAAACTGGTTGCTGTAATGCGGCGCAATGCGGCTAAGGCTGCTGATTACGCTGCCCGGCATCGTGTAGGCAAATGGTATGCTGATGCCGATGAGCTGCTGAATGATGCCGATGTTAATTCCGTTTCGATAGCTACACCTCCTGCTTTCCATTTGGAATATGCTATAGCCGCCTTAAAAAAGGGCTTAAATGTTTATGTAGAAAAGCCGGTAACCCGCACCGCCGCAGAAGCACAGGCTATGGCGGATGCAGTTAAACAATATAATGGCAAACTCACCGTGGCACATTACCGCCGGGCATTGCCTATGTTTTTGTTTATTAAAGACTTGCTGGCTAAAAATATTATTGGCGATATCCGCACCGTACAGATCAGGATGTGGAAAAGCCTAAAACCGGACTTAATAGCTGATGCAGAGAGCAACTGGCGGGTGCTGCCAGAACTTTCGGGCGGCGGGTATTTTCATGACCTGGCGCCTCATCAGCTCGACCTGATGCTTTATTACTTCGGTGAGCCGGAACTGTATCAAGGGTTTTCCTTAAACCAATCGGGTATCAATCCGGCTGACGATCATGTATGCGGACAGATATTATTTAAAAACAAGGTGGCGGTAAACGGTTCATGGAGTTTTAATGTGGCCGAAAGCGAAACCGTGGATAGTTGCGAGATGATAGGTACCAAAGGCAAGATCACTTTTCCTTTTTTTGGAACATTTGTTAGCTGGAAAAACGAAGATGATGAACAAACCGTAAACTTTACTCACCCCGAACATATACAGCAACCGATGATCGAAAAAATAGTTTCCTATTTCCGGGGTGATGGGCCCAACCCCTGCCCTATTGAGAACGCGGTAACTTTGATGAAAGTGATGGATGCATTTACAGTACCTTTTGGTAAATAAAGTATTTGCACTTAAATTGCATCTTAAACTTAAGCCCTCAAATCACATGAAAAAAATACACTTAGCAATTATCCTGCTACTGATCATTACCGGCTTCAAAGCTTCGGCTCAATCCTACGAGGTGCCCAAAAATTACGTTTTAAAGGCCAAGGAAGATTATCCCAAATACGAGGATGATATCATCAAAACAGTCGACTGGCTGCAGCAAACATCATGGGCCGAGCAGGCTGATAAAAGGAAAGAGGCTAATACATTTTTGATAGCCTGGATAACAGGAAGTCCAAATGTAAGTATTACCCTGGGATCACCTTTACTCAAATTTACTGATAAAAATAAAGAACTGCTGATCACTTTTATGGCCGGCTATACCAAATATGCGCTTCAGCATAAGAGCGATATGACCGTAGACAAGGCAAACGCGGCTGCATTAAGGGCTTTAATGGATAAATATAACAGTGATCCGGCACGTAAAAAGGACAGCGCCATTGAGAAGCTGATAAAAACTGACAAGGATGGCAAGCTGGATGAATGGATAAAGGCTAATTTTTATAAATCGTAGGGATTAAATACCCATTGTCATTTCGATGAGGAACGAAGAGAAATCTTATAAACCATGCAAACGGATGATGTAGGTTGTATTAGATTTCTCTCCGTCGTCCGAAATGACATCTTAAGTGTATGTTCAATATCAACTCTTCTTCTTCGGCACTTTGGCCCCTTCTTTACGGGCCTCGGATAAGCCAATGGCTACAGCCTGTTTTTTGCTGGTCACTTTTTTACCGCTGCCGCTTTTTAACTTGCCTTCTTTCATTTCGTGCATGGTTTTCTCAACCTTCTCGCCTGCTTTTTCTGAATACTTTGCCATAATGGTTGTCTTTAAGTAGATAATAATCATTAACAAATACCTTCAAAAACGGTTTTTTACTGGCAGATATTTACATTTACACCTATGAACCGGATAGCAGAAACGGAGCTGATATTAAATGCCGATGGCAGCATATACCATTTAAATTTGTTACCGGGCGATGTGGCTGATACGGTGATCACCGTTGGCGATCCGCAACGTGTGGAACAGGTAAGCCGGCATTTTGATTTTGTCGAACTAAAAAAAACTAAGCGGGAATTTGTAACCCACACCGGTACAATGGGCGGCAAAAGACTCACAGCTCTTTCAACCGGTATAGGAACAGATAATATTGATATTGTGCTGAATGAGCTGGATGCCCTGGTAAATATCGACCTGCAAACCCGTTTGCCTAAAGAACATTTGCGCAGTTTGAATATCATCCGCATCGGTACATCCGGCGCTATACAGGCCGATATACCGGTGGACAGTTTACTGGTATCAACTGCCGCATTCGGACTGGATACGTTAATGCATTACTATAAACAGCATCTTACTGAAACGGAGGAACATCTGTTGGCCGATTTTAAAGCGGCATTACCACCGGGCTATGGCCTTTCTCCCTATATCGCGACAGCAAATGCCTCGTTGATCAGCCAATTGGCAACAGGCTTGCGACAAGGCATCACCATAACCTCACCCGGTTTTTATGCACCGCAAGGGCGCGAGGTAAGGGCGCGATCGGCCACTCCCGAACTGATGAAAGCGGTACAGGATTTCAGATCAGGAGAACGGCGCATTACCAACCTCGAGATGGAAACCGCCGGTATTTATGGCTTAGCATCCGTGTTGGGTCACAGGGCCATATCCTTTAATGTGATCCTGGCCAACCGGGCAACACAAACATTCAGTCAGCATCCGGATAAGGTGATGGACGACTTTATAAAAGAGATATTGGGGCGCTTAGTAGCTATTTTATAAGTAAATATTTATTGCTTATCTTTCAAAAACATTACCAATGGCGTAGTGTTACAGGTTGAACATTATACAAATACCCCGTATGCCGGTAAAAAAAATCATCGCCCCTTTTTACGAAAAACTGTCCCTGGTATTAATTGGCCTTATTGCCTTGGGGTATCTTATTATTTTAGGTAAGGAAGTACTTGATCCTCTTGTGTTCGGGCTTTTATTTGCTATATTATTGCTGCCTGTTTGCAATTTCTTTGAGAAGAAATTCCGGCTGCCCCGCAGTATAGCTTCCTTTTTGTCGATCATCTTATTGGTAGGATTTATTTCCGGTATTGTTTACCTGGTGGGCTCGCAAATATCCAACCTGGCAGATGACTGGCCGATGCTTAAAAAACAAGTAGGGCAATCGCTTGATGACCTAAGCGTGTATGTACAACATGCCTTTCATATCAACCTTGAAAAGCAAATGGATTATGTGCATAATGCTACCAGTAAGATCGTAGAGTCAGGCTCAAGCGTTGCGGCAACTACTTTTGGTGCGGTATCGTCATTACTGCTATTTTATTCATTCATTATCATTTTTACCTTCCTGATGTTATTTTACCGCCGCTTGCTGCTGCGCTTTTTAATATGGGTGTTTGACGAGACCAATTCGGCCATTGTGCTGGATATTGTAGAGAATGTACAAAGCATATTGAGAAAATATATCCTGGGCCTGCTGATCGAAATGTTTATTGTGGCTTGCGTAGCTTGTACACTTTTTTGGTTTATCGGTATTAAATATGCGGTACTGCTGGGCCTGTTTGTTGGTCTGTTCAATATTATACCATATGTTGGTATTTTTACAGCCTTACTGCTCAGCACATTGATCACTTTTGCTACCGGGAATATCGGCAATACCATAACAGTGGCCCTAAGCGTACTTAGTATCCACGTGGTTGACTCCAACTTCCTGATGCCTATCGTGGTAGGATCAAAGGTGCGGCTGAATGCTTTGATCACATTTTTAGGTATCGTAATAGGCGAAATGATATGGGGTTTGTCGGGCATGTTCCTGTCCATCCCTATCATTGCTATTTTGAAGATAATTTTCGACAGAATAGAAAGCCTTAAGCCCTGGGGGTTCCTTTTCGGGGGCGAATATGAGTACAAGAAATCGGCAGAAAAAGCGATGAAAACCGAATAGATCTTATCAGGTCATTTTATAATTTCATAGATACGCATATACAGGGTGGCGCAGTACGCCATCAGTACAAGGGTATTGATCACCAGCACCCAGTTGAGGTCGGGTATACTGAATTTTTTTATACTGCAGTAAATAAAAAGCCCGATGAAGCCAGCAAGCAATAAGCCCGGAAACACCAGCGTCCATTTGTTGTTCCCTACAAAATAAATATGGTGCAGTTTGGCGCTATCAGCCTGGAACAAAGGAATGCTGGCCAGGAGCAATAACAAAATAAAAAGACGGGTAACAGCCTTCGCTACTATCTGACTTGTTTTCATGGGGCAAAACTAAATAAAATTGCTCATAAGTATTTCTTCACTGAAAATTCATATTTCTTCACAAGTAAAGATTATTTTCGATTAAATTAAAAATTACACAAAAGTTAAAACATTCGTTACTTACGCATGTTATTATACCAGACTCCAGTATGGATACAAAAAAAACACAGAGCCGCCCCGTACTAAGATGCAGCAAGTGTGATCAGATTTTACGCACAAGGGTGAAACGTAATTTTTTGATCAGGACCTTGCTCTTTTGGTTGCCTGTAAAAGTATTTTTCTGTTCCAAATGCCTCAGGCGGCGTTATACCCTGCAATGGAGGGTCCCTTATAACCGGGTAAGTCACTCGTGAATGTTTAGCGTTGACTTTAATAGTCTCTCCACCTGCTGAATATCAATATTTACGTATAGGCAAAAAAATTACAACCAACGAAAACATTTCTCTTAATGTAGCGTATGTATAGTAACAAGTACCTATGCATATGAGCCACGAACACCATCATAATACATCCAAATGCCATGTATGTGATCAGATATTAGATACACCTGCAAAGCGGAACATCCTGGTTAAAACTCTACTTTTTTGGTTGCCTATAAAGGCCTATTTTTGCACAAAGTGTGCCACTAAACGTTACGTCTTTCAGCGTAGTTCATCACACAGCAAAGTAAAAACTGCCTGATCTTTTCTTAAGACTTGTTATTAATAACAAGATGCGTAATTTTAGAACGTTGGCCTGATACTACGCCGGCACTTCAATTATCTGCCAATGCATCGCATCAATAAACTGTATTACCTATTTTTTCTTTTTATATCGATACAATCTTTTGGGCAGCAAACGATAAGTGCTTTTAAAATAGTACCCCTTGGCGTTAAAGGAGGCATCGATGAAGGCAACCTATCAGCCTATATGCTGGCCCCGGCAAAAAGCAATAATTATATATGCCTTGATGCAGGTACATTGCATGATGGCATTGAAAAGGCGGTCGCTAATAAAGTATTTACCATTCCTGCAGAACAGGTGCTTCGCAGATATATCAAAGGGTATTTAATATCCCATTCGCATCTCGACCATTTGGCGGGGCTGATCATCAATTCGCCGGATGACACGGTCAAAAATATTTATGCGTTTGCCGATTGTATAGCAACCTTTAAATCGCATTATTTTACCTGGAAAAGCTGGGCTAATTTTGCTGATGAAGGCGAAACTCCTCAACTCAAAAAATATCATTATCAAACGCTCATCCCCGATAATGAAACCAAAGTAGAAAATACAGAGCTTACCGTAAAGGCGTTCCCGCTGAGCCACTCCAATTTAACCAGTACCGCTTTTTTAGTCAGGAATAATGACAATTATATCCTCTACCTGGGAGACACCGGACCAGATGAGATCGAAAAAAGCCATAGCCTGCACGATCTTTGGGCGACCATTGCTCCGTTGATCAGAGAGAAAAAACTGAAGGCGATGATGATCGAGGTGTCTTTTCCGGATGAGCAGCCTGATAAAACCCTGTTTGGTCATCTTACGCCGCACTGGCTGATGAAGGAAATGGATGAACTGGAAAAATTGACCGGCACTGGTGCGCTTAAAGGGTTTAACGTAGTAGTAACCCATGTTAAACCACCGCAAAGCAAAATAGAAAGAATAAAAAAGCAGTTGGCTGCCGAAAATAAATTGGGTTTACACTTGGTGTATCCCGAACAGGGGAAACAAATGGATTTTTAATATCCTTTAATCTCTGTGGTACTCTGTGTCTTCTTTGGGACCTCCGTGGTAAAATTAACCACAAAGAATACAGAGATTTTCACAGAGGGCACAAAGTTTATTTAGTCGTTTTCCATTTCAAATATGCACCTTGCATACAATGCCCACATGGCCTGTAACCCAGGCTCAGCGCTTCGGCTTCCGATTTAAAAAATACCCGGTTATCGGTTTTCATTCTCTTACCCGAAGTGCAATTTAGGGTACCGTATATTTTCAGTTTTCTGTTACCGGCTAATTGTACCTCACCCCTGTCAAGCAAAACTTTTAATTGCCTGCTCCTTTTAAAAGCGCTATCTCCTAAATCTGGGTGCCTTATCATGCGGCATCGTGAAAAATCACACCTAAAGTATGGCGTTCGCCCTGTGTTACTTCGCTTACGCCATGTTTCATATTTACCCGGTAATATCCTTTAGTTCCTTTCACCGGCCGGAAGTTGGTAGTAAACAGCAGCATATCACCTTTACCCGGTTTCAACACAATGGCTTTTGACTGTGCCCTTGGCCTTTGCTCTATCAGCACAAACTCTCCCCCATTATAATCCTCACCCGGTTCGTCCAAAAACAAAACCAGTTGCATCGGGAAATACACTTCGCCATACAGATCCTGGTGCAGAGTATTATAACCTCCTTTTCCATATTTCAATATTAATGGAGTTGGCTTCGTTTGGTTATGCTGATGACATTGTTCCAATAACTCCGGCAAGTTTTTGGGGAAATGCTTATCGATATTCAATGCCCTCATCCAGTTATTGGCAATAGGCGCAAGATGAGGATATACCTCACTCCTAACCTGCTCTATAATACCGGGCAGCGGATAATTAAAGTACTTGTACTCACCCAAACCAAAGCGGTAGCGTTCCATCAGTATGGTTTTCCGGTACAGGCTTTTATCGTCATATTGCCATACCAGTGTGTCGCACTCGGCAGGTGTCAATACGTTTTTGACAAGGGCATAGCCTCTATCATTTAACTGGTTGGAAATAGTTGTCCAATCCAATTGTTCAATTGGTTGTTTCATAAAAAATAGTTTGGGGTTAATGGGTTAAGCGTCCCAGTCGACTCACCCGGTCTTTGCTTCGCTTGACAACCCTCTCTCCGCTTCGCGCAAAGAGGGTTGTTTTGACTCTCTTCTTTTTACCCTCCCTCTCTACTTGTAGAGAGGGGGCAGAGGGGTGAGTCCACTTATACCGCAATTGCATTTACCTTTGCAGCTTCCCAGCCTATCATGGCGGTCTTGCGGGTTGATCCCCAATGGTATTGGCCAAATTCGCCTGAAGACTTGATCACACGGTGACATGGGATCAGGAAAGATACCGGGTTGTCGCCAACTGCACTACCAACCGCCCTGCTGGCTGTGGGCATCTGGATAATATTAGCTATTGAACCGTAAGTTTTTAAATTCCCCATGGGTATCGTCAATAAAGCCTCCCATACCTTCAATTGGAAAGGAGTGCCCTTCAGGTGCAGTTTGATGTTGGATAATTTTGACCAGTCCTTTTCAAAAATAAACAGGGCATTTTGCTGGATGGTATCCACAATTTGATGATAAGTTGCATTGGGGAATTGTTGTTGCAACTCGCCAAAGGTTTTTTCACGATCATCAGCAAAAGCCATGTAACAGATTCCTTTGGGGGTAGATGCCACCAGGATGTGACCGAAGGGACTATCGGCAAAACTGTAGTTGATGCTAAGCGCTTTGCCTCCATTTTTATATTCGGCAGGCGTCATTCCTTCAATATTTACGAACAGATCGTGCAGGCGCCCTGTGCCCGACAAACCCGTTTCAAAAGCAGCATCAAATAAGGTGGCCTGGTTCTCCTTCAAAATACCTTTAGCATAATCTAAACTGAGGTATTGCAAAAATTTCTTCGGACTGATGCCAGCCCAATCCGTAAACATCCTTTGAAAGTGAAAGGGGCTCAAGTTTACCTTTTCGGCCACATCATCCAAATTGGGCTGATCCTTAAAGTTAAGCCTGATATAATTGATCGCATCAGCGATACGCTGATAGTTGATCGATTCTTGTGTTTCCATTTGATTTTCTTTTTTTACAATACAAATGTACCCTGCATTGCAACGCGATAAAACCCGGAACTTGCTCTGTTTAATTAACTCTGTACCACAGATTAAATTTCAAGTGATTACTTTTACACAAAATCTTTTATCACAATATGAAAAAAATTATAACAACACTCCTTATTTTTTCTGGTATTTATTCTGTTGCATTTGCTCAAACTAAAAACACTGCTGAGTTCGGCGTTAATATTGGTTACAATGGCGCCGGTGTTACTTATTCAGGTTCCAGCGAAACCAGTGACTATAACAGCGGTTTTAATTTAGGTATTTCCGGAGAGTATTACTTTTCGGACAGGTGGAGCATTAAAGGAAAATTGAGTTATGATCAAAAAGGCTGGGGCAATGGCTTCCTGGCATTTGATGACGGTACTGAAATTGATGGCATTAATGTCCATTTGAATTATTTAACTATCCCTGTAATGGCAAACTGGCATTTTGGCCGGGAAAAAAACTGGTATCTTAATTTTGGCCCCTATGCCGGGTTTTTGTTAAGCGCCAACGAATCATCAAACAGCGTTGACATTAAAAATGCTTTTAGTACCACGGATTTTGGTCTTGCTTTAGGGATAGGTGTCAAGATCCCCGTTTCAAACAAAATGAATTTTATCATGGAATATGACGGACAGGCCGGCCTCACCAATATATTTAAAGATAGTGCGGACCCATCAACGGTTCAAAATGTAAGGTCAAGTTTCAATATAGGGTTAACTTTTCCTTTAAGATGATTTTATGAGGTTGTATTAAGCTGAATATGGTTTACTACAACCTTTTTTCCATCTTTACAATGCCCATTATTTCACCATCTGGCAAGGGCACATCTATTCGCTGAACGGCGCTGTAGCCCATTGCTTCATAAAGCGGCACACCGGGCAGGGTAGCGCCCAGTTCCATCCTGGTAAAACCATAATCGCCGGCCGCCGCTTCGCACAGGTCGATCATCATACGGCCTATTCCTTGCCGTGCATGGCCGGGAGATACAAAAAAAGCACGTATGCGCGCCGCATCAGTAGCCGGGTTAAGTAAGGGGTCGGCAATATCTTTATGCTGATCGCCGCCATATAAGGTATTCCGCCTGCTCCATCCACCGCAGGCTATGATCCCCTCATCCGATTCAGCAATATAATAGGTGCCATCAATCAACAGCTGGCTATCTACCCCAAAAACATATTTGATCGCGCTTTCCACCTGTTTGGGTGTATAATAACCCTCACTTAGCCCCCTTACAGATTGCTCAATTAATTGTTGCAGCATAGGAACATCTTCAAAAGTGGCAAGACGGGTGGTGAATCGCATAGCCAAGAATAAGAAAAATAGATATAATTTCTCTATTTTTCCATTGCAAATATTTTTAATTTCACCTGATGAAAACCTTTTACCTTATTATATGCCTGGTGTGTACCAATTTATTATTGCTCGCGCAAACGCCGCAAATATTTAATTCGACCAATTCAAAACTTCCTGAAGATAACTTATGGGGCATTACCGCCGACCATAAAGGCAACATATGGATTGGAACAGCCAAGCACGGGCTGGTAAAATATAATGGAAAGGATTTTACCATTTATAACAAAGATAATTCGCCGGTGACAGGTAATTTCATTAGTTCTTTATACGTAGATAAAAAGGATAATCTATGGGTTGAGTTTTCCAATCCCACGGAACGGATCCTGAAATATGATGGTTCAAAATGGACTGTATTTTCGCCGGATAATTATATGCCAATAAATAAAGGGATTACACGGATAAATGAAGGAGCCGATGGAAAAATGTATTTTGGAACCAGTGATGGAGTTATCATTTATGATGGCTCGGCATGGTCAAAACTCAGCCTGCCCAGCGGGCCTGATCTGCAGCACAATGTGTTGTCATTTGATGTAAGCAAAGATGGCCGTATTGCAGTAGGTTGCGATGTTAATCTGCTACTTTATGATGGTAAAGAATGGAAATCATTGAATGAAAGTAATTCAGATCTTCAGTTAGGTACGGTGCGGGCAGTTAAGTTTATGGCAAACGGCGAATTATATATCGGCTATGGGGGTGGGTTTGGCAATGGGGGTTTTTCAGTTTTAAAGGATGGCAAATGGACGCATTACAATAAGCATAATTCCGCATTGCCCGACCAAATGGTACGTGATATTAAAATCTCAGATGACGGAGCTATCTGGATGGCAACAAATGATGGTGTATTAAAAATTGATGGCGACAAGTTTACACCATTTAAGTTCTGGCCCGGAAAATACCATAATGTTGTTATGGGGATAGCCATTGAAAACGGTAAAACTATTTGGATAGCCACTACTACTGGCCTGGTAAAATTAAATTAACACCGGAGTGGGTTGTTAAAAGTGAAAGTCATAACTTTATTCTAAAACTTAACCCCTCCCAATCATGATCTTCAAAAACGCCATTAGTTGGTTCGAAATCCCGGCTACAAACATTAACCGCGCTCAAAAATTTTACGAAGCCATATTTGATATCCAAATGATCCCGATGGATATGCCGCAATTACAGATGCGCATGTTCCCGATCAATGACATGATGAATATTGGCGGCGCCATTTGCCAAAGCGGCGATTTTTATAAGCCATCCGCCGAAAGCGGTCCGCTGGTTTACCTCAACGGCAACCCTGACGTTCAAAATGTGCTGGACAAAATAGAAGCAGCAGGTGGCAAAATTGTTGTTCCCAAAACACAGATATCGCCCGAACACGGCTACATGTCCGTATTTTTAGATACAGAGGGAAACAGGGTAGCTTTACATTCGGTACCACAGGGGTAACTATTTTGAATTTCGCATGAAAGCAAAAAAGTTCAACCGTTTAAGCGCTTTTATCCCGGTGAAAGACCTGCGCGAAACGCTGAATTATTACCGGGATACCTTTGGCTTTTATGAGGAATGTACCATGGGAACCGATGGTGGTCTGCGCCGCGACGACCTTCGCGTATTGTTTGGCCAGGACCCGGAATATACGAGGCAGATCAATAGCGATCAACGCCGGTTTGTATTGTTTTGGTTTGTGGATAACGTAGATGAAATTTACCGGGAATACAAGGAGGAACGGAAGCTAAAAATAGTGGATGAACTGGAAAGCAAGCACTACGGCATACGCGAGTTCAGCATTTGTGATAATAATGGATATTTGATCAGAATAGCTGAAGGCATCGATGAATAAGATCCGGCCCCATCATACCAAAGTAGTAGAAATAATTCCTCATATCCCGTGTTTAATGCTAAAAAAAAGCCTTGAATTAACGGCCTACACCTTGAAAATCAAGTTGTTTACTTGATTTTAGCTGTATTTTTAGTCTTTACCTCAACACGGGGGATTATTAACCCATTCTGGCACTCGATTTGCGCTTTCCTGTAGAAGTACCACTATTTAAATTATTGCAAACCCTGTTATATCTTTTGGACCCTAACCCACTTGTCATGAAATCTTTAACCCTCCTGTTCTGTGCGCTTTTTATGTTCGCACTAACATCAAATGCACAAACAAAAGTCGATAACGCGCTCAACAAAGCAAATACCTCATTGGCCAGCACAAACAACAGTGTAAACAATGCAGGCACCACAGCGACTAACGCGGCAAATACCGCAACCACCACTGTAGGCACGGCAAAAAGTGTTGCCAATACTTTTGGAAGCCTTTTTGGTAAAAAACCTGCCGATGGCACAGTTAATACCACCCAGATCAGCGTAAAAGGTATAAAGTTTGCCGCTTTAAAGAAACTGAATGAAAGCATAATGGATTGTTCCGGCGTTCAGGATTCAAAAATGAAATTCGGTGCCGATGGATCAACCATTACTGTTTCCCACGTAGGCTCAACGGCTAAATTATTAAAGTCGATCCAGAAAAAATCTGACATGATCACTGATGACAATATTGATAATTTTGATGAAGGCAAAATCGAAATTACCATAAAATAACCCGTTTTAATTTTTTGCCGATATGGTATTGGCGTTTGGAAAAAGCACTTTAAGGTTTTTTCCATCAAGATCAACAGTATAAGTATTTTCGATGGTTGATGTTACTTTTCCGCCTGAAAATAAGACTTTATTATTCTTAATAATAACACCCCTGCCATAATATCCTTTGGGCGAAAGCCTTACGGTTGATCTGCTGGCTATATCATAAGCATACACTGCCGTAGGCGGCCCTTCCTCGTAGCCGGGCTCATCCACTTCAGTGCTGAAAACTATTTTTTTACGGTCTGGTGTCAGCACAAACCGGTCGGAACTGGATGGCCCTAAAGTTTTTGTAATATCGGATACTTTATAGGTATTATTGATATTGCCAGACAGGTCAAAAATATGCACATTATCAATATTTTGAATGACCACAGCCTGGCTGTCGGCACTCCAGGTTGGCGCGTAGCATTGTTCCAGTTGCTCTGTCAGTATCTTGAATGATGTATTCGCCGCATCAATTATAGCGATATACCACCGGCTCTTTTCCAGGTTGAACACATTGTAGGCAATATATTTCCCATCCGGCGACCACATCGCACCATAACAATTGATGCTGTTGGTATTCAGTTTGGTTATCTTTTTCGTGTTGAGGTCAATTACATTGATAACCCGGTCGATACCGTTCAGCATGCTGGTGTAAGCTACTTTTGTTCCATCCGGCGAGATACATGGGTCTGTTCCCTTTTTCACCACCAGGTATTCCTTCTTATCCATCAGGGAGTAAACACAAATTCCCTTTTTGTTGACATAACAGTAATCGTATGATTTACTTTGGCTGTAAACTTTAGCTATGCCGAGCATCAAGATCAGGAGTATTATTTTTCTCATTGTGTTATGGATCAATATGATAAAAAATAGTTTGACTTAGTATCGGTTTATAGTGGCTTTTGTCGTCATTTTAACAGACTTACTGAGTTTTAAAAACTTCGTAAGTTTTTGATTTTATACCCTTACATCACATCCTTCGACTGTATCCTCACAGAAGACGTCCCGGATTGAAATAGATCGTCAGTGTATTGAATCCTGGGTTGATCGTTACTAATCCTTTACGCTTATATTACCCGCTTTAGGAAAGAAAAGCCTAAAGTTTTTTCCATCCAAATCAATGGAATAGATGCCCGAATTAGGAACACCGCTCCCCTTTTCACCCGACGCCAAAATTTTATTGGTGTGAATAATAATATTATCGAAATCGTAGCCTTTCGGCGAGATTCTCAAAGCCTTTTTTGTAGCCATATCATATACATAAACTGCAGCAGATCCCCCGGTCATATTAACTATTTCATTTTCATGTTGTAGGAAAACAATCTTCTTCCCATCAGTGGTAAATCTAAAGTTTCTGCACCATTTGGTTTTTCCAATGGCGGCGGTTTTGTAAATACTTGTTACGTTCCCAGCAAGATCGATAACGAAGATCGAATCAATATCATTCGCAACTATTTTTTTACTGTCACTCGTCCATGAAATATTCCCAATTTCAGGCAACTTCCTGGTTAAAACCTTTTGCCATTTATTATCAACAGCAATAACCGCGATCTCTCTTTTCTTTTGCTTCTCGTTCCATGGTTTGTAAGCTATATATTTCCCGTCTGGAGACCATACAGGTTCATCACAATCACTATTATGAGCATTCAATAATTTCTTACGCTTAGTATTTAAGTCCATGATAGCAAGATTAGATATCCCTTTTGGCCAAGTAGAAAACGTGTAAACAATACTTTTCCCATCCGGCGAAATGCAAGCGTACGAGGCTTTATTCTTTTGGGTTAAGATTGGATATTCTTTCTTATCAGTGATAGAATAAACGTTGAAACTTGCCGGCCCAACCTGGTAGCAGTAATCATATGATTTGCCCTGGCCATAAACATTCGATATTAAAATGGTTAAAGCGAACAACAATACTTTTCTCATGGATTGTGGCTTGATATAATAAAGGTAAATATCTTAAGGACTTCTCGTCTTTCCAACTGATATAACTTTTCAACCTTCTAACCTTCCAACCTTTCAACAAAATTCCTATCTTTGCCCATGCAAGAAAAAATCCTCATTCTTGACTTCGGCTCACAATTTACCCAATTGATAGCGCGCCGTGTCAGGGAGCTCAATATCTACTGCGAGATCCACCCCTTCAACCACTTTCCCGAGATCGACAGCACTGTAAAAGGCATCATATTATCCGGCAGCCCGTATTCCGTTCGCCAGGAAGATGCGCCTAATTTCGATTTTAATAAATTTCATGGTACGCTGCCTATTTTAGGAGTTTGCTATGGCGCGCAGCATATCGCTCATTTCAATGGCGGCGAGGTATTGCCATCAAGCACACGCGAGTATGGCCGGGCCAATTTGCAATATATCAACGATAAAAACCCGCTGTTCAAACTCATTCCTGCCGGTTCGCAGGTATGGATGTCGCACGCGGATACGATAGCCCGTATCGGGGACAATTTTGAGATCATTGCCAGCACGGATACCGTAAAGGTGGCCGCCTACCAGGTTACCGGCACGCAAACCTACGGCATACAGTTTCACCCCGAGGTTACACATAGCATCGATGGTAAGCAATTGCTGCAAAACTTTTTGGTCGACATCTGCGGTTGCGCCCAGGATTGGACACCTGATTCGTTCGTCGAAACTACTATTGCTGCGCTGAAAGAAAAGCTTGGTAATGATAAGGTTGTATTGGGCCTTTCCGGCGGTGTAGATTCATCGGTAGCGGCTGTATTACTACACCATGCCATCGGCAAAAACCTGTATTGCATATTTGTGGATAACGGCTTGTTGCGCAAAGATGAGTTTGAGTCGGTATTGGACTCCTACAAGCACATGGGGCTCAATGTAAAGGGTGTGGATGCCAAACAACGCTTTTATGATGCTTTGGCAGGCTTAACTGATCCCGAGAAAAAACGCAAAGCCATCGGCCGTGTATTTATCGAGGTGTTTGATGACGAGGCTCACCAGGTACAGGATGTGAAATGGCTTGGCCAGGGTACCATTTATCCGGATGTGATCGAATCTGTATCGGTAAAAGGGCCATCGGCTACCATCAAGTCACATCATAACGTAGGCGGTTTGCCTGATTTTATGAAACTGAAGGTAGTTGAGCCCTTGAATACGCTATTTAAGGACGAAGTGCGCAAGGTTGGTAAGGCCTTGGGCATCGACCCGAATATATTAGGCCGTCACCCATTCCCTGGTCCCGGACTGGCTATCAGGATATTAGGTGATATCACACCAGAAAAGGTTGCGATATTACAGGAAGCTGATGCGATTTATATCAACAATTTGCGGTCGGCAGGTGTTTACGATAAGGTTTGGCAGGCCGGCGCTATCT
This sequence comes from Mucilaginibacter sp., assembly GCA_035489035.1. GTDB lineage: Bacteria > Bacteroidota > Bacteroidia > Sphingobacteriales > Sphingobacteriaceae > Mucilaginibacter. Next base: position 35,515 of record DATHKT010000067.1, on the reverse strand, counting down.
ATTTGCCGGTACAATCAGTAGGTGTTATGGGCGATGAGCGTACTTACGAGAACGTGATTTGCCTGCGCGCGGTGGAATCATTCGACGGTATGACCGCCGATTGGTGCCATCTGCCCTATGATCTGCTGGCTAAGATCAGTAACGAGATCATCAACAACGTAAAAGGAATTAACCGGGTAGTATATGATATCAGTTCGAAACCACCGGCCACCATTGAGTGGGAATAAGTGGTTATTATTTGTTTGCGCAGCGCTGTTATTGGCGGCATGTTCGCCAAAGGTGCGCCCTGTTTCAGTGCCTGCTAAAAACGAACCTGCTGTCGTAAAAAAAGAAGCCGAAAAAGCTCTTGAGAAAAAAGCGGAAACATCGCAGGTGTCGTCCATAGCGATGCTGCTGCCATTCAACCTGGATAATTTGAAGGGCCAGTTTACGCCTTCCAGTTTGAGCAATGCCAACCTGTCGCTCGATTATTACCAGGGGTTTAAGCTTGCTTTGGATTCGCTGACTGCAAAAGGTTATAATTATAAATTGCAGGTATTTGATACCAAAGATCAACCCGAACAGGCGCATAGCCTGGGGTATAACCCTGCTATACGCACCAGCGACCTGGTAGTTGGCCCGGTGTTCCCGGATGATATCCATGCCTTTTCGGAAGTATTAACCGGCACCGGGAAATCCATTCCTATTGTATCGCCGCTTTCACCTGCCTCGCCGGCAACTACTAAGGATCAGAATTTGGTTACCGTAGCCACGCCATTGGAATACCATGCATGGTCGGCCGCGCAATATATCAATGAGCATTACAAGCCTAAAAAGATATTTATCCTAAGGTCGGGCTTCAGCGAGGAGAACAATTACATTACCCCTTTCAGGAAAGCCAGCGATAGTTTAAGCAAGAAAAAAACGCAGATCGTTTCTTTAACCGTCGTGAGGGGCCAACTCAACACCCTCATCCCTCAGCTATCAGCCACGGGTGAAAATGTTTTTGTGATACCTTCCACCAACCAGCAGTTCCTGATGGTTACCTTGCGGTCGCTGGATTCGCTGGCTAAAAGGTACCCGGTAACTTTATTCGGGCATCCCAGCTGGGCTAAATTTTCCTATCTTAAACCCGAAATGCTGCAGCCGCTGAAAGCGCACATCAGCTCCACAGAAAGGATCGATTATAAGTCGCCGGAGGTAATAGCGTTTATTCGGGCTTATAAAAAGGTATACCATTCTGAACCAAGTGTATACGCCATGATGGGTTTTGATGAAGGCACTTATTTTGGCAGTTTGCTGGGCACCAACAAGGATGGGTTGAAAAAGCTGGATAAAAACGATTTTAACGGCCTGCTGAACAAGTACCACTTTATGAAAAAACCGGGGTTGGGCTGGATCAACACGCACGCAAACATATTGGAATACAATAACTTTGGATTAAAAAAGGTAGAATGAAGGCTTTGAACCAACTTAAAACGTTTCAGCGAATATTGGGTAGCTACCCGGCCGAAACACCTTTAAGTAAGTTTTTGCCCGGCTTTTACCGTCAGAACAAACAAATGGGCTCCACCGACCGCAAGGTGGCCAGCAGGCTCATATACAACTACTTCCGCCTTGGCAAAGCCCTGTTCAATACCCCTACTGAGGAACGCCTGGTAGTTGCCGAATTTTTGTGCAACAGTCAAACCAACTCTTTTCTACAGCATTTTAAACCCGAGTGGGCCCTGTGCATTGGTTTTGATATCGATGAGAAGCTGAAATTGGTTAAAACCGCCTATCCCGATTTTAAGCTTGCGGATGTGTTCCCCTGGCCGGATAAGCTGTCGACTGGGATTAATAAAGACGCCTTCTTAAAATCCTTTTTTATTCAGCCCGACCTGTTTATCCGGGTGCGCGAGAACTTTGATATCCTGGTAAAAGGGACGCTGGCCAAAGCCGATATCACTTTTAAGGATGAAGGCAACGGCTGTTTATCCTTACCTAATGGTACCCGATTGGAAAGTATCTTCCCCCAGCAGCATTGGTTCGAGGTGCAGGATTTGTCATCACAACAAACGGCCAAATACTTTAAGCCTAACAAATGGGAAGCCTGGTGGGACGCCTGCGCGGCATCGGGCGGTAAAAGTTTGCTGTTGCATGAGCTTGAGCCTAACCTGAAACTGGTGGTATCCGATATACGCGAATCCATTCTTTCTAACCTGGACGAGCGCTTTCAGCAGGCAGGACTGATCAAGTATCAGAAAAAACTGCTCGACCTCACCCAAAACGTTGACCCTGAACTGCATAACTATGAGTTTGACGGAATTATCCTGGATGCTCCATGCAGCGGTTCGGGTACCTGGGGCCGCACACCCGAAATGATCAGCCAGTTCCAATCACCCAAAATTGAATTCTTCCAGCGTCTGCAGCAAAGCATAGCCGCCAACGTGGTAAAATACCTTAAACCCGGCAAGCCGCTCATCTACATCACCTGCTCAGCCTTTAAAGCGGAGAATGAAGACGCCGTAAACTTTATGGTTAAAGAACTGGGCATGAAAGTGGAAGAACAAACGGTGTTGAAAGGCTATGAGAATAAGGCGGATACGATGTTTGTGGCTAGGTTGAAAAAGACTTAGTGGTGCGGTGATTTATGACAACACCAACAATTGAGAGAAAAAACTATGAATAAATTAGCAATTATAGCTTTTGTCTGCATTATTTTTTCATGTAAAAACCATGAAAGTAAAGATAAATTAAATGAAAAGTTCGATATAAAGTTTAATAAAGAGGCTTGGAAAGATGGCAATATTCATGTCCGGGGTCGTATGGTAAAAAACTTGATGCAAAGCGGTAGCCTGAAAAATATCAATCAAGATAGCGTAATTAAATTATTAGGAAAACCGGATGATAAAAGTAAAATAATATTAGGTTATATCGTTGGTACAAAAGACACTTCACCTATGTATAACCACTTACTTTTATACATTAAAGTTGATTCTAATAGTAAAAAAGTAAAAGAATTTTGGCTTACCGATTAATAATTAACAAGCCCTACCGATGTTTCACTTGTTTCACCATCCCACATCTGCAATTGCTGAAACGGGTGAAACATGCAGGTTGCTGATATTGCCCAATCGCGGCTACCTGTTTGTAGAGAATAAACCCATCCATATTTTTACTCCGTAGGAGTTACCCTTTATACAACATGCCTGTTGGCTGATGTGTAGCCCCTACGGGGCAAAATTGAATTTTCAATTGATTGCTACAAACGTTTTGCCCCGATGGGCTCCGGCGATAACATAGTTTACGAATCTCCTGTTTCACTTGTTTCACCATTTCAAAACCTGAAACACTGAAACGCCGGCGTTAGAAAATTATTCCCCCTTTAGGGGGTTAGGGGGCCTTACAAAACCTTATATTTGATCATAACACCTCTTACATGAAAAAACCTCTTCTCCTATTTGCTATTGCCGCAATGCTTTTTTCGTGCAAAAAGGAAAGTAAGCAAACGCCCATTTATGATGTGAGCGGCAAATGGGGACTGTACTCGTGGAAAGCCAATATCCCATATGATATTGATGTGAATGCGAATGAGTATCCCTGCATGTCGGAAAATGAGTTGGTGTTTAATACGGACCAGACCACCTTATCAAGCTATATTGGGCACGATACCTGCTATGTAACACACAACCTTATTGACACCCACGGGGGATTAAGGGGAACAGCTATCGGTGTACCGGGCGAGGCTTCCATACCGGCCACCTGGTTTCGTAAAGGCAATGATATCTATATCGGGCCGGAGCATGGGGTGATCACCAAGGTGGGCGACAAACTGCTGCTCACCATTTATGATACCCTATTCTATAACGGCAATAAGCTTTTTGTGACAACGGTGAATATTAAGAAATAGCTCCCGGCCCCCTAAAGGGGGAGGACAAGCGTTTCAGTTGTTTCACCGTTGCAGGACAGTAATGAATGAAACAGGTGAAACAAACTTACCTCCGGTTGTACAACAACACCGGGAATACCAGTTGCCCCGGCGGGGCAAAACGTTTAACTTGGTGGTAATATCAAACACTGTAGAATGTCAGAATATCCAGAAGTTAAATCTACAAATGCGTATTACTCCTGAATAACTTAATAGCGATAGCCAGCAATATTATTCCAAAGGCTTTACGCAGGATCATCAGGCCGGTTTCGCCGAAAAGTTTTTCCAGCCATTTCACGTTCTTCAGCACCAGGTAAACAAAAAGGGTGTTCAGCACAATGCCTACCAAAATATTCTGGGTTTGATATTGCGACTTGAGGGAGAGCAGGGTGGTCATGGTTCCAGCCCCGGCTATCAACGGGAAGGCCAGCGGTACTATGGATACGGCTTCAGGCATATCATCTCCCCTGAAAAACTTGATACCCAGTATCATTTCCATCGCTATAAAAAATATCACCAGCGAACCTGCTATGGCGAACGACTGGATATCCAAGCCAATAATGTCGAGCAACTCGTTCCCGGCGAATAAAAAACCGATCATCAGTATCAATACCGCAATAGAAGCTTTTTCAGATTGAATATGCCCGGCACGCTGCCGCATTTCGATAATAATAGGTATTGCTCCCAGTATATCGATAATGGCAAACAGGATCATGGTTACCGAAATGATCTCTTTTAGTATGAATGGATGCATAGACTCAATTTATTGTTTTCGGCCACAAAAGGCTGATAAACAACAAAGCTATCAAAATATATGCTGCCGGTAAAAAGAATATCGCATCAATATGATATAATGACAGCAGAAATATAATTACCTGCAATATCAATATTGTTAATAATATGGTATTAAATAATAAATATGTGGGCTTTTAATAAACAATATAATATTTGCAAAACCGCTTTAGCGCCTGTTCACAGGCATTATAAAAAATTATAATAAAGAATTTAGCAGCCTGCCTATAACTTAATATAAGTATTCACGTAAAAGCCACTGAAAATAAAGCAATTGTACAAACATCATGAATGAAGTAAACACATCAGTTTTGGTAATTGATGACGAGGAAATGGTAAGGGATAATATCGAAGATATTCTTATACCACATAGTCAGTCAGAAGAGCAGGAAGATATTGACAGCGCTTTTGATATATTATTTGGCAATGCTAAACCTTTATTGCTTACCCGAACACCAAGCATCCCTGTTTTTACGGTCGATAAGGCCTCGAACGGGATGGAGGGCTTGAAAAAAGTACAAAAAGCTATTGAAGCCGGTCGCCCCTATGCCGTTATCTTTTTGGATATGCGTATGCCGGGCTGGAACGGGCTGGAAACTGCTATCGAAATAAGAAAGATAGATTCAAAGGCCGAAATTATTTTCATTACAGCTTATAGCGACCGTTCTATTGACGAAATAGTGGAGCAGGCAGGCCAGAATGTTGGCTACCACTGCAAACCCTATGCACCCGAAGAAATTATTCAGCTGGCTACCAAAGCCTGCACCGATTATAATAAGCTGCGTAACCTCGAAAAATTGATCGAGTCCATCGCTTCTATCGGTTTAAATAAAAATCAGCTTAACTCTCTATTAAAAAACATACTTGAGCAACTTGCCGGATCATTGGATACCGACATGGCGCTCATTGGCAAACTGGACAAGGATCTGCATTACGAAAAAATATTATCCATTGGTGCCATCGAAGAAAGGATCAACCTTGACGAACTTACCGCAAGGGTAAGAACTGTACAGATGGAAAATAACGAGGTGCTGCAACTGGATGAGCTGGTGCTTGCCCGTATGGACAATTACTATGTGTTCGCCGTATTGCAAAAGGTTGAAAAACTGAAGACAGAAAAAATGTACCTGTTAAAGCTGTTTGTACAAAATGCCGCGCAAGCCATACGCAATGCTGAATTACACGAAAAACTGATACAAAAGGAAAAGCTATCCGCAGTAGGCCAGGTGATTGGTATGGTGATGCATGATTTGCGGACCCCGATAAAAAACATCAGGTTTATGACCGATATGATGCGCGAAGAAGGCGACAATAATGAATTGATCGATATGATCGACCAGTCGGCAGAGCAGGCATCAGGCATATTTGAGGATTTCCTGGATTTTATCAAGGAAATGCCGATACAGAAAAAGCCGGTGGACGTAAACAAAATTACTGCCGAAGCTATTGAGCAGGCAAAAGGGAGAGACGGTTGGGAAAATCTTGATATTCAGTCCTATATCCCTGATAACCTGGTTGTACCGGGCGACGAAAGTAAGTTACGGAGAGTAATAAGCAATTTGATCAATAATGCTTCGGATGTGCTTCATGATCATAAGGTAGCAACTCCGTTTATCCATATTTCGGCCTGGGTTGAAGATAAAAATTTAATGTTTGCTGTTTGCGATAATGGCCCCGGTATCCCGAAGGAAATAATGACCACGCTTTTCGACCCCTTTGTAACCAAAGATAAAAACTGCGGAACAGGCCTTGGGCTTGCCATTGTGAAACAATATGTAAGCGCACATGGTGGCAAAATATCGGTCACCAACACTAAAGGCGCGGTGTTTACGATCACTTTACCATTGTAATTACAGTATCAACATAAATAGAACACCACATTTATACTCAATGCATTTCCAATGATGGATTTTGTTTTAAAGGACGAAACACAAGGCGACACTCATAGTCAGCAGGATTATGATATGTTGAAAGCAGACGTAGAAAAATACGGGCTGCTATTTTCTTCCTCCAATACCGGTGCCTGGGAATATTTCCCGGCTACAGGTTTTTTCGATTCCAACAGCGTTAATTTTACCATGCTGGGTCGCGATATTAAAGATTACGATTTGCCAGGTAAAAGAACCCTCGATACTGCATGGGCCGATCTGCTGCATCCTGATGATAAAGCTGGGGCTATGGCCCGTTTAATGGAATATATTTCCAATCCCGTTGATTCGTTCGAAAGTTTTTTCCGTATGAAACATGCCAATGGCAAGTGGGTGTGGATATGCTCCAGAGGCGGTTACAATAAAAAATCAAACAGCATTACCGGTGTACATATTGATGTTACCAACCAAAAGAAGACTGAAGAAGATGTGCAGAAAGACCGGAAACTGCTGCGCACTTTGATCGATAATTTACCGGGCACCATTTATATAAAAGACGAAAAAGCACGTAAAATTATTGCCAACAAGGCAGATGTGGCCACCATCGGCGCCAAATCAGAAGCCGATGTGATCGGCAAAACCGACCTGGAATTATTTCCGAATGAGATAGGGCTGAGAGGCTACCAAAACGACATGGAAGTATTGTGTACCGGTGAGGCTATTATCAATAAGGAAGAAGTTTTTTACGACAGTAGCGGCGAACAGCACTGGTTATCCACATCCAAGGTTCCCGTGTATGACGAATATGGGAAGATCACCCGCATCCTGGGTATCGGGCACAACATCACCGACCGGAAACGCTCAGAAGAGGCGCTTAATAAATTAAATAAAGAATTAAATGCCAAGTCGGCCAAGTTAAGTAAGCAAACGGAAGAATTAAAGGCATTGAATGAGATGCTTGTTCAACAACAGGAACAGGAAACGGAGAAGGCCATAGCACAGGGGAAATTTGAAATAGCATCAGAAGTACTGCATGATATTGGCAATGCGCTGGTGGGTTTCGGTTCTTATTTAACCAGGATCAACCGGGTAAGCGAAAAAAACAATCTTGAATCTGTTAAAAATCTAAACCTGTTTTTAAAAGGGCACCAAACTTTAATAGGCAATGCGATAGGCGTGGATAAAGCAAATGCGCTGGTGTCCATAACCGAAGGTATTGCAAAAACGCAGGCCGATAATCAAAAAGAAGTAAGCGTTTCCATTGGGGAGCTTTTAAATATTGTTTCGCATATACAGGAAATACTGAATATACAACGCCAGTTTGTGAGGGGCCACGGAGGTTCGCACGAAAGAAAACCGGTAAATATTGTACGCATTATTGACGATTGCCGCTCGATGCTTTTTGCTTCGATGGATAAAAAAGGCGTTAAGCTGATTGTGAATATTAAGCCGGGCAACTATGTGATCAAAGGCGACCATACCAAGCTGATGCAGGTGATACTGAATATCATGAAAAATAGCCTGGAAGCCATTGATATGGATAAAAGCGAAAAATGCATATCGATCACCATGAAGGCTACAGCAGAATACATCGACCTGAAAATCGCGGACACCGGCCAGGGTTTCGATAAGGAAACAAGCAGCAGGTTCTTTGAAAGAGGTTTCACCACCAAAAAAAGCGGCACAGGCCTGGGATTATATAATTGCAGGTCGATTGTTGAAAGCCATACCGGCTCATTCGAGATCAGTAGTGACGGACCGGGCTTAGGCGCAGTTACCGCTATTAAATTCTCATTATAAGATATATCAAGCACTAAACAGACCCTACCTTATACCAACAAAAAAAGCCCCGGATTCGGGGCTTTTTTTGTTGGTTTTCAGTTATAAAACTATTACTCCTTTTCAAAATCTGTAGCGGTAGGCAATATATCACCGGCACTACCAATTTTACTATTCTTTTTGCTGTAGCTGAAATAAATCACCAGACCAATTACCATCCACGCAAGTGCACTTACCTGGGTTTGCCAGGCCAGGCTAATGATCATGGCAGCACAAATTAAAATACCTAATATAGGAACAAGCGGAACCAATGGTGTTTTGAAAGGTCTCACTAAATTCGGATCTTTCTTTCTAAGGATCATCACCCCAATACAAACTACCACAAAGGCAAACAGTGTCCCGATAGAGGTAAGGTCACCGGCAACGCTTTCTGGCAAAAACGCTGCAAATAAACCCACAAACACAAACAATATCATATTGCTCTTGTATGGAGTTTTAAATTTAGGATGTAGCTCACTAAATACTTTAGGTAGTAAGCCATCTGTCGACATCGTATAAAAAACCCGCGATTGACCTAAGAGCATTACCAATATTACCGATGAGAAACCAGCCAGAATAGCAATTGTCACCAGGGTAGATAGCCATGCGTAACCATGCATATAAGTACTTATAGCATAAGCTACAGAAGCTTCTTTACCGGCTTTCATAAAATCGGTATAAGGGGCTACACCGGTTAATACCCATGAGAACAGGATATACAAAATAGTACATACTACTAACGACCCCAGGATACCTATTGGCATATCGCGTTTCGGATTTTTTGCTTCCTGCGCAGCAGTTGAAACCGCATCAAAACCAATAAATGCGAAGAATACTACTCCGGCGCCTCTGAGCACGCCGCCCCATCCGTGATTAAAAAATGGCAGGTAAGAATACCATTTTCCATTTGACTGCATTACATCAGGAGCATTGGCAGGGATCATATATGGAGTGTGATTGATAGGTTTAATGTACTGCCATCCAATAGCAATAAATACCAATACAATGGCCACCTTGATGAATACGATTACCGCATTAACAGTAGCGGACTCCTGAGTTCCTTTGATCAACAATGCCGACAATGCAAATAATATAACTAAAGCAGGCACATTGATAATACCATGATGATGAACGCCATTTACGAGAACCGATTCCATTGGTGAATGGCACCATTCGAACGGTATTCGCCCCCCAAGCAGCTTATTCGCATATTCGCTCCAACTGATGGATACGGTTGCGGCACCCAATGCATACTCCAATACCAACGCCCACCCGATTATCCAGGCAACGATCTCGCCCATAGTGGCATACGCATAAGTATAGGCGCTACCGGCGATAGGGATAATAGAAGCAAACTCCGCATAGCATAAGCCGGCGAAAGCACAACCGATGGCTGCAACGATAAAAGAAATAGTTACGGCAGACCCGGCGTGCTCACCTGCTGCGGAAGCTGTTCGCACGAAAAGGCCCGCTCCAATGATAGCTCCAATACCCAGAGCAATAAGACTGCCCGCGCCGAGCGTCCGTTTAAGGGAACCATGTCCCTCTTCCGGCGTGGCCATTAATTGTTCAAGAGATTTTTTTACAAATAAGCTCATTATAAGATCAGTTTTTTATTTATTGAGATAAATCAGTTTTCCAAACGTACTTAAATTTATTTAAAATAGAAAGAGCAGTATGTAACAATGGAAAGGGGTTGAAATTGGCGAATTATAGTTGGGGAAAGTTTAAAAAATTGTCATTGCGAGGAGGAACGACGTGGCAATCGCGAACTTTGTAAATCCGCCTGCATGGTTCGCGATTGCAACGCTGCGCTCGCAATGACATAATGGGTTTGTTATTAACAAAAAAAGGAACCTTTTGAGTTCCCTTTATATCTTATAAAAGACTTACGAAGTTTTTAAAAACTTCGTAAGTCTATCTCAAACTACATTTTCTTATCGATCTTCACAAGCGGCGTATTCACCGCCTGCATCCTGATCTCTTTTTTCACTTCGTGATGGATGCTTGCCGCTTTCGGGATCTTATTCGCGTTCAGGTGTGGCGCGATAACTAATGAAACGATAGACATCAGCTTGATCAATATATTCATTGACGGGCCTGAAGTATCCTTGAACGGATCACCAACGGTATCACCTGTTACAGATGCCTTGTGCGGTTCTGATTTTTTGTAGAACATCTCGCCGTTGATCTCGCAGCCTTTCTCGAATGATTTTTTGGCATTGTCCCAGGCGCCGCCGGCGTTGCTCTGGAAGATACCCATCAATACGCCTGACACGGTAACACCGGCTAATAATCCACCCAAAACCTCAGGACCGAAAATAAAACCAACAATGATCGGTGTGATCAGGGCGATCAATCCCGGTGCCACCATTTCGCGGATGGATGCTTTGGTGGATATAGCCACGCATTTTTCATATTCAGGCTTGGCTTTGTATTCCATAATGCCCGGTATCTCGCGGAACTGGCGGCGAACTTCTTCCACCATCGCCATAGCCGCACGGCCTACTGCCGATATAGCCAAAGCTGAAAAGATGAAAGGGATCATACCACCCACAAATAAACCGGCTAATACTGGTGCTTTATAAATATCAATATGCTCGATACCTGCTACACCGACGAAGGCTGCAAATAAAGCCAGTGAAGTTAACGCTGCCGATGCAATAGCAAAACCCTTGCCGGTAGCTGCAGTAGTGTTACCTACAGCATCTAAATTGTCTGTACGGTGACGTACTTCTTCAGGTAGACGGCTCATTTCGGCAATACCACCTGCGTTATCCGCTATCGGGCCGAATGCATCGATAGACAATTGCATAGCTGTGGTCGACATCATACCTGCTGCCGCGATGGAAACTCCATACAAACCCGCAAAATAATAAGACCCATAAATACCCGCAGCCAATACCAGGATAGGGAGTACAGTTGATTCCATACCTACAGCCAAGCCGCCGATAATATTAGTAGCATGGCCGGTTGATGATTGCCTGATAATACCTAATACCGGGCGTTTGCCCATCGCGGTATAATATTCTGTGATCATCGACATTAAAGTGCCTACTACCAAACCTACGATAATGGCAAGGTAAACACCATTCTTTGTAAAATGCGATGCCTCGGGTTTAAGTGCTCCTGAAGGCGTGCCGCCAGCATAATCACGCAACATATGAAATTCGCCATTTGGCAGCATCCATTGTACTAAAAAATAGGTGGCTATGGCAGTCAGGATGATCGACATCCAGTTACCAATATTTAAGGCAGTCTGCACACTGTCAGTTTCAGTTTTTATTTTGACAAAGGCTGCGCCCACTATCGAGAAGATCAAACCTAAACCGGCAATTACCATGGGTAATAATATGGGGGCAATACCACCAAACTGATCTGGTGATACGATCTCGCGACCCAACACCATGGTGGCCAGCATAGTAGCTACATAAGAACCGAACAAATCGGCACCCATACCAGCTACGTCACCTACGTTATCACCTACGTTATCGGCAATGGTAGCCGGGTTACGCACATCATCCTCGGGAATACCCGCTTCAACCTTACCCACTAAATCCGCACCAACATCGGCAGCTTTGGTATAAATACCCCCACCCACGCGGGCGAATAAAGCGATCGACTCAGCGCCTAATGAAAATCCGGCTAAAACATCCAGTGCTTTTGCCATAGCGTCCCCGTTCACATCTCCACCCGTATTTTTAACATATATGGTATAAAACACTATAAATAACGAGCCCAAACCAATAATGGCTAAACCTGCTACACCTAAACCCATTACTGTTCCACCAGTAAACGATACTTTTAATGCCTGCGCCAGGCTTGTCCGCGCCGCTTGTGTGGTACGTACATTGGCTTTCGTCGCGATGCGCATACCAATGAAACCTGCAAAAGCCGACAAAAACGCACCGGTAATAAATGAAATCGCTATTATCCAGTCTGAGTTTTTCACCGTAGTGCCAGACCAGGCCAGCAATATGGCTGCAACTACCACAAAGTAGCTCAGAATTTTCCATTCGGCGCGTAAAAATGCCATGGCGCCATCAGCGATATAGCCTGCAAGCTCCGTCATAGTGGCATCACCGGCATCCTGTTTGGTTACCCATGCCGACTTCACCAGCATAAAGAAGATGCCGACAAGCCCCATAACCGGGATAAAATAAATTAAGTTGTTGTAAATAAAATCCATACTAAATTATTTGTTTATAAATGATTGTATTAAAGCGTGATCGGGTGCAAAAATAATTGGATGGCGCAAATTAGCAAATTTAATTTCTTTGCGGCTTACCACGCTATTATAAAATTTTTAAATAGCTTAGGAGTTTAAACCTTTTACTGTTAATGAAAGAAGATTCTAAGCAACCGCAAATGAAGCACGAGCTTGGCCTGCTTGACGGCACGATGCTGGTAGCAGGCTCCATGATCGGCTCGGGTATATTTATTGTGAGCGCGGATATTACCCGCAACGTAGGCTCAGCCGGATGGCTCATCGTGGTGTGGCTCATCACCGGGTTTATGACACTCACAGCAGCCTTAAGCTATGGCGAACTGAGCGGCATGTTCCCCAAAGCAGGCGGGCAATATGTTTATCTCAAAGAATCCTATAATAAATTAATAGGCTTTTTATATGGATGGAGCTTTTTCGCCGTGATACAAACCGGCACTATTGCCGCTGTGGGCGTGGCTTTTTCCAAATTTACAGCCTATTTAATACCTGCGGTGAGTGAGGATAACATCTTATTTCAGCAAGGCTTCATCAAGATCAGCGCGGCGCAATTGGTTTCTATTGGTGTGATATTATTATTGACCTATATCAATACCCGTGGCGTAAAAAGCGGCAAGATCATTCAAACCACGTTTACCCTAACCAAGCTGCTGAGCTTATTTGGGTTGATCATTTTTGGATTTATAATGCTGAACAGTGATACATGGCACTTTAACTGGAGCAATGCCTGGACGCTGCACCAAATGAAACCCGATGGCAGTTTTGCAGAGTACACTACAGCAGCAGCACTCGGCGCTATTGCGGCATCTATGGTGGGTTCTATTTTCAGCAGCGACTCCTGGAATAGTGTGACCTTTATTGCAGGTGAAATGAAAAATCCCAAACGGGATGTGGCACTAAGCTTGTTCTTCGGCACCATGATCGTAACGCTGATCTATGTTGCGGCAAACGTGATGTACACCGCTGTATTGCCATTGCACGATATTGCTACAGCTGACAAAGACCGGGTTGCAGTTACAGCCTCGCATGTGATATTCGGCACCGGAGGAACTTATGTAATTGCTGTTATGATCATGATCTCAACATTCGGATGCAACAACGGGTTGATATTTGCCGGGGCAAGGGTTTATTATACCATGGCCAAAGACGGACTGTTTTTTAAGAGAACAGGCACACTGAATAAATCCGCCGTCCCTGAATTCGGTCTTTGGATACAAGCTTTGGTTGCGTCCATTTTGTGCCTCAGCGGCAAATATGGCGACCTGCTCACCATGATCTCATTTGTGGTAGTCGTATTTTATGTCTTAACGATCATAGGAATATATAAATTGAGAATAACCAGGCCCGAAATAGAACGCCCTTATAAAGCTTTCGGTTACCCGGTATTGCCTGCCATTTATATTTTAATGGGGATCGCGTTTTGCATTTTGCTGCTAATTTATGTGGAACCATATACCTGGTATGGGCTCGGTATCGTTTTGTTAGGAATACCAATTTATTTTATTGCCAAACGTAATTTGAAAGATGAAGCTCCGGCAGCTACTGATAATTAATCTTCTATTGTTTGCGGGTTTTGCCCAGGCACAGTCGCTGAATCAAAAACTGCAAACTGCTTATAACCGATTACAGCAGGATAGTCAGTGCCGTTATGCATCTATATCGCTGACGGTGCTGGACGCTAAAACTGGCGAAACGGTATTTACCGTCAACCCAAATATGGGCCTGGCTACCGCATCTACGCTTAAAGTGATCACATCCGTTACCGCCTTCAATATTTTAGGTAAAGATTTTCAATATCAAACTCAGTTTGGCTACAATGGAACGATTGCAGCTGATGGCACACTCAATGGTGACCTCATTATCAAAGGTGCGGGCGACCCAACCTTAGGCAGTTGGCGCTACAGCGGGCATAAAGAGAATGAAGTATTAAGCCAAATGGTTGCCGCCCTGCAAAAGGCGGGTATCAAGAAGATCAACGGCCGCATTATTGGTGATGATTTCGTTTTTGGCACTCAATCCGTCCCTAACGGCTGGATCTGGATGGATGTAGGCAATTATTACGGCGCGGGCACTTCAGGACTTTGCTGGCGCGAAAACCAGTTCGATATCAAATTAAAGACTGGTACAACGGGTACGCCTATTGGTATTATCAAAACCGTTCCCGCTACACCTTATTTGAATTTCAAAAGCGAATTGCTAAACGCTCCTGGCGGAACAGGCGATGATGCTTACGGCTATCTGCCCGTTGGCAGCAACCTGATGTACCTGCGCGGCACCTACGCAGCCGATCAAACTAAAAAAAGTATTTCGGTAGCTATTCCTGACCCGGCTTATGATGCAGCTTTTAGGCTGACAGATACTTTGAGACGATTGGGCGTCACAGTCAGCAATGGGCCGGAATCAGTATTGACTTTAAATGCTAAAGGGCAACCTTTACCGGCAATTGCTAATAACCTTATTACGATACTTTCTCCCACATTAAGCAAGATCATTTATTGGCTCAACCAGAAAAGTATCAACCTGTATGCCGAGCAATTACTTAAAACCATCGCCTGGAAATCGGGTAAGCAGCCTACTACGGACAACGGCGTGGAAATAGAGCAAAACTTCTGGAAAGCCCGTGGTATCGACCCAAATTCGTTAAATGTAGTTGATGGCAGCGGCCTCTCCCCCGGCGACCGGGTGACTACCCTTACTATGGCAACAGTATTGAAATCAGCTAAAACGGCGGATTGGTTTCCTGATTTTTACGAAAGCCTGCCCACTTACAACAACATGAAAATGAAAAGCGGCAGCATCCTCAATGTACTGACCTACGCAGGCTACCAAAATCATAACGGACGCGAACTGTGTTTTTCTATTATGGTGAATAATTTTAATGGCTCATCAAGAGGGATTAAGGAGAAGATGTTCAGGGTTTTGGATGAGTTAAAATAAAATTGCACTTGCGCTCGTTTCCAAACGAGTGCTTAAAGTATTTTAGCGATTGTATCGCGTCACAGACGCCTGACCAGGTTAAGCACTCGTCACAGACGAGCGCAAGTAGCAAGTAGAATTAAAAAACTTTCTCCTTTTACCTTTCAGCTTTCAACTTTATTAAATAACCCCATACAAAGCCCCACCCTTCTCTCCCATTTTATCCACCAACTTCTCCACTTCAGGGTCTTTTTCCAGCACAGGCGCGTGATGCGGTTTGATGCGGGCATCGATGATCAGCGAGCCGTTACAGCCCCAGTGTTTATGCTCGGTAAAGCTGTCGATGCCATAAATATCATGGGATGGGTTACTGCGGGTAAAGGTTACCCAAACAAAATTATTGATATTTTGGGCGGTAAATGCGGCATCATCGCAAAGCACCATTAATGGCAAGCCGTCCAGTTCGGCATCTTTTAGGTGCTCGTCCAGTATCTCGAGCATTAAGGGGATATCGCTGCTGCGGATATTTTTGGGTACTTCGATGGCTAATACACCCGGCATTACCATTTTGTAATTTTCAAATGGCCGGGGCAGACTGAACTCCGAAGGCAATTCGCTCCAAAGCTCTCTTTTTATATCACCGGCTACCGTAACTGCCACCTTACTGCCGCTGTTTAAACCGCTGCCACTGTAATCCAGCGTATCGATGGTGGTTTTAGTATAGAAATGAAGGTCGCGGGTGAGGTCTACCCGTTGCAGTATATGTTTTAAAAATCCGCCGATATCATCTACACTTAAGTCCGGATCATCCTCTTGTGCGGCGATGAACAGGTATTTTGCGAGGCTTAATTGGCTTTTGCCCAAAATATGGTTAGCAATGGTGAGTATCTCCTGTGGTTTGCGTTCTTTGATATAAGGCGTATAGCGTTCGCTGCCTATGGCAAATAAAAGGGGGTGGACACCAGCGGCATCCACCGCGTTAACGGCATGCAATCCGGGTATTTCTTTTGGTATCGCCGAACCGGTGATCTCGTGGATCAGTGCACCAAAGCTGGTATCCTCCTGTGGCGGGCGACCAACTACGGTAAACGACCAGATAGCATCCTTACGATGATATACATTATGCACCTTCAGCAACGGGAAATCATGTTTAAGGCTATAATAGCCCAGGTGGTCGCCAAACGGGCCCTCTGGTTTATTTTCGTGCGGCATTACCGTACCGGTGATCACAAAATCCGCGTCGGCTGATATAGCGAAACCTTCATCATCATAAAAATATCGAAAATGACGGTTACCCAATGCCCCGGCAAAGGTCATTTCTGATAATCCCTCCGGCAAAGGCATTACGGCAGCCACGGGATGCGAAGGCGGGCCACCCACAAAAATGCTCACTTTCAGCGGCTGCCCTTTGGCATTGGCTTTGGTTTGATGCACCCCTATTCCACGGTGCAACTGGTAATGCAGTCCTATCTCCTGGTTGAGTATGTATTCGTTGCCAGCCATTTGAATTCTATACATGCCCAAGTTGGCATTCATGACTCCCGGTTTATCGGTATCCTCGGTATACACCTGCGGCATGGTTACAAAGGGGCCGCCATCATTGGGCCAGTTCACGATCTGTGGCAGATCGCTGATCTTTGTCTTTCCAAAGCTTATAGGTGCAGAGCCGGGACTTACCTTCAATGGCAAAGCAGCTAAGGCTGTAAGCGCAACATTAGCATATTTAAAGGGATGAGTAATGGCCCTGATCGGGTTGTTTTTCAGTTCGACAAGGGTTTTTACCTTGTTCAGCGTGTCTCTGAAAATAAATTTTGAACGCTCAAGCGTGCCAAACAGGTTAGATACCGCCGGAAACTTACTGCCCTTTACATTTTCGAACAAAATAGCCGGGCCGCCATGCTCAAATACCCGCAGGTGGATGGCTGCCATTTGCAGGTATGGGTCAACCTCTTCCCTGATCCTTATTAAATGACCATGTTTTTCAAGATCGGCAATGCAGGCTTGTAAGCTTGGGTAACCCATTGGCAGGTAAAATGATTAATCGCCAAAAATACTTAAAAGTTGAAAGATAAACCCACCGTGTATCTGCATTAATTAAGGGGCTGCTTAAATGCATCATTAGCCTGTTCGGCTGGTGCCGCATTACCCAGGTAACTCCACCTTAAGCCTACAATATATTTATTAAAGGCTTTGCTTATCTGCTCGGGTGTTACGCTTTCAAGCTTGGCCGGAAAGTCATCTTCATATTTCCATCCACCCAAAATTTCGGCCTTGCCCAGGTTTGCCGCTATTGCCGCTGAGCTTTGCTGTTTGATATAATTTGAAGTGATATAACCATTCTTCATTTCCTTAAGGCCACTTGCAGTTAATGTTATTCCTTTTATTTTCCGCAGTAAAAGTGTCATTTCCTGCACGGCTTGACGCGGATCTGTGGTACTTACCGACATCTCGGCATAAGGCATTTGCATCATCGCGACACCTGCTCCCGGATCATAAGAAAGATGCAATTTAGTACGCAACTCACGAAACAGCACGCCGCTGAATGCAGACATGCCTATGCGAAACGGGACAAAATCCTCGCTGGTAAACTGTGGTGCGTTCATAATGGCTTTGATATAATTTGTAGCCAACGTGCGTTTTTCAACCAGCAATTTATTATCGTTGAAGACAGGTTGGTTATAGGTTACCGGAGTAAATGGCCTTACCGGCATTGCGGCAAAGGCTGCCTTCACTTTTTTGATCAGCTCTTCCTTGTCGATTTTGCCCACCACCACCAAAAAAACCTGGTTTTTATTCAGGATCGAATTATAATAGTTTTTCAGGTCGGCAGGATTAAGCGCGGCAAGGGTTCCTTCGCTCCCGTCCGGGTCGGTGGCATAAGCTGTACCGCCAAAGGCGTTCTTCATCGCTAACTGGTCTATCCTGTTATCTGGCGATGATTGCCCGCTGCGGATCCGGCTGATCAGCTTATTCCTTAACAGCTGTACCTCACTTTCGTCAAAAGTCGGGTTCATCACCGCTTCGGCAAACAGGTCCCAGGCCTGGTTGAAAAATTTCGAAGCGCAATTAAGCTGAGTATACCCATAATCCTGCTCGGATGAACCATCGACCAATATGCTGTATTTATCCGCAACATCCTGGAACTCGCTGCCGGGATATTTCTTGGTTCCACATTGTGTAGTGGCCTCAATGGCAAAACTTTCGATACCTGCCTGGCTCGATGTATAGTTGGATACCCCGGCTCTGAAATATAACCGTGCGCTGATAATATTTTTCAGCGTAGGCTTAAATATCACTTTAATGCCGTCCACATCAAATGATGTAGTTTCTGATTGAGCTGTTACAACGGTAATGCCTGCTACTAATATGATGATGGTAAGAATGTACTTTTTCATGCTAAAACCTGGTTAGTTTTCCTTAAAAAATGATTGTGGATTTACTGACTCCTTCAAATCCGGGCTGATCAGCATTCCGGCGCAATAGGGTTTGTTTTTAATATATCTCCGCACATAAGTCTGCAGATCGGCCTTGGTCATTTTGTGCAGGTTGGTTAAATAACCCGAAAAATAATCAAGCGAGGCTGATGCCCACCAAAAAGATAGTACTTCAGTAAAATCACTCGTCACCTCCTCTTCACGTGCCTTAGTTACTTCCAATTTCAATTTTGCAGTTTCCACCTGCTCATCCGTTACGTAATCATCCGCATCCCACTGGGCTATCTGTCTTTTCACCTCGGCCAGGCATTCCTTTATTTTATTTGGATTAGGCACTACAACCAGCGTGATCGGCCCAACATGCTTCAGCGTAAGGTAATTCAGATCCAGTTGCAATGCCAATCCCGACTGCACCAGCGCCTTGTTCAGCTTGGATACATTTTGGTTGAGGATATAGGAGAACACATCCGCAGCGTAAGTTGAGGGGATATCATTCCGGGTATCGGGCCCAAGCCATTTGAACATGATGATGGGAACCTGCGACAAGTTTGATTCCACCACAAAATAGTCCGTTTTTTCTAACGGCTTGAAGGTAGGTATCGGCCATTTTTTAAATGGATCAAAGGGTGATGCTTTCCAGCTGCCATAAATAGCTTCGGCTTCTTTAAATACCTCGTCATGATTTACGTCACCCGCAATGGTTATCAATGAATTGTTAGGATAGTAGTATTTGTTTTTGATCGAATCCATCATGGCTGGGGTAGCGGTATTGATCACATCATGATTGCCGATACTGTTTTTGCGGCTATACAGGCTGCCCCATAAATGATGGTCCATCGCGTCATTCAAGGCATAGAAAGGGCTTGATTCGTTACGCTGAAATTCGGCATCGACCACTACACGTTCCTTTTCTATTTCCTTTTGGTCAAACTTAGGGTAACGGATGGCGGAGTTCATAAATTTCAACCCGGCTGTAAGGTTAAAGCTTGGCAGTGTGAAATAGTAATTTACATTTTCGTAAGATGTGGAACCATTGAACTCCATACCCAACTCGCTTACACGGTCCAAAAAATCTTCCTGGCTCTTGTAATCCCTGTTCGCTTTAAAAAACATGTGTTCATATAAATGGCTCAGCCCGTTAAATTGCGGCGTTTCGGTATAAGCACCGTTCTTACAGGTTATCATAATCGTTGCCAGCGGCACGCTGTTGTCCTCCACCACCAATATGTCGAGCCCGTTGGATAGTTTTTTCAAGAACATATTGTCGCTCATTTTAGTCTGAGCATAAACAAAAGGCGCGGCAAGGCTTAGAAGGAGTGTGAGCAGAAAGAATTTTCTCATCATAAATGGTTTAGGACGTTTCAAGCCGTTAAAGTAATAAATAGATTGTAAATTTTAATATTATTAGAATAGGAACGGTGGGAATTGAGGAGTATTGTTTTTTAACACGGATGTCACACTGAGGCACTCGAAGAGTGAGCGCAGAGGCCTTTGCCCGCATGCTTCGACGGGGCTCAGCCTGACACCCTTTTAATTTTTAGTTTAAAGAAGTTCTTTTGAATATCAACTACGCAACATCTATCGTCTTATCCAGGTAAACATCCTGTATGGTATGCAGAAAGTCCACCCCTTCCTTAAAAGGACGCTGAAATGCCCTGCGGCCCAATATTAAGCCGGTGCCGCCTGCACGCTTATTTACTACCGCATTTTTTACCGAATCCGCGAGGTCAGATGCCCCTTTTGATTCTCCACCCGAGTTGATCAGCCCCGCCCTACCCATGTAGCAATTGGCCAATTGGTAACGGCAAAGGTCAATTGGATGATCGGTACTTAATTTAGAATACATAAGCGGGTCGCTTTTTGAAAAATTGATCGTGGTGAAACCGCCATTTACATCAGGCATTTTTTGCTTAATAATATCGGCCTGTATGGTAACGCCGATATGGTTTGCCTGGCCAGTAATATCTGCGGATGTTTCATAATTCACACCATCCTTTTTAAACGCGTTATTACGGGTATAGCACCACAAAATAGTAGCCATACCCAATTGATGTGCATGTTCAAAAGCCTGCGCAACTTCCACAATTTGCCTGTCCGAATCTTCCGAGCCGAAATAAACCGTAGCACCCACTGCCGCTGCTCCCAAATTCCAGGCATCTTCAACGGTGCCAAACATGATCTGGCTGTATTTGATGGGATAGGTCAGCAACTCGTTATGATTCAATTTTACGATGAAAGGTATTTTATGCGCATAGCTTCGCGATAGCATGGCCAGATTGCCGAATGTAGTAGCTATTGCGTTCGATCCGCCTTCCATAGCCAATTTTATGATGTTTTCCGGGTCAAAATAAAGCGGGTTTTTAGCAAACGATGCTCCGGCAGTATGCTCTATCCCCTGGTCTACAGGGAAAATAGAAAGGTAACCCGTGCCTGCCAATCGCCCATGATTGTATAAAGCCGCCAAATTGCGCAATACCTGGGGGTTGCGGTTGCTCTGCGCAAAAACACGGTCTACAAAATCAGGTGATGGTAAATGAAGCTGATCTTTAGGAAATGTGGCACATTGATGTGTCAACAGGTCGTCTGCGAGGTTGCCCAGCAGTTCGGTAATTTTTTTTGATGCCATAGCCAGAAGAGATTAAGTTTACACCGTACAAAATAACAGCATTTACAATTGATTGTTGTAATAAATTTATAGGTTAGGTATCAATTTTATGTCATATATCAAGGCTCAAAAAGTTATTGTTACATTTGCCGCTCTCAATAATACTGTTCATGTCGGTAATTGTATTTACTGTTATTTTGCTGCTGGGTTCTTACTTTGCCGGTCTGTTAGGCTCGCTAACCGGCCTGGGCGGCGGTTTTGTGATCATTCCCTTGCTTACGCTGGTACTGCACGTTGATATACACTACGCCATAGGCGCTTCGCTGGTGTCTGTAATCGCCACATCCTCCGGCTCAGCTGCTGCTTATGTTAAAGAGGGATTCACCAATATAAGGCTGGGCATGTTTTTAGAGATCGCCACTACTGCCGGGGCGTTGGTGGGCGCTATGCTGGCCATTTATTTTCCTGTGCAACTGATCGCTATCCTGTTTGGTATTGTACTAATCTCATCAGCCATCATGTCGCTTTGGAAAAAAGCCGAACATATTACTACAGAGAAAACATTTTTAGCCAGGAAGCTAAAGCTTGGCGGTACTTACCCCGTGAATGATGAAATGATGGAGTATGGCGTAAGCAATATTGCCGGCGGCTTTTTTATGATGATATTTGCAGGCATTATTTCGGGTTTACTCGGTATTGGCTCGGGCGCATTAAAGGTAGTAGCGATGGATGGCGTTATGCGCATCCCGTTTAAAGTATCCACCACTACCAGCAATTTCATGATCGGTGTTACCGCCGCAGCCAGCGCAGTAGTATACCTGCAACGCGGCTACATACACCCGGGTATTGCTATGCCGGTGGTGTTGGGCGTATTAGCGGGAGCACTTAGCGGCTCCAGGATATTGGTTAACAGTACCTCGTCAGTATGGCTGCGCAGGATATTCGCGATAGTAGTTAGCATCATCGCAATTCAAATGATATACAATGGAATTACCGGGAAAATATAAAGATGCCGACATGAAGCTGGTTATCAGCTGGATACTGCGGGGTGGTATCTTTCTATCTATGGCCATTGTGTTCATCGGCGGCGCTATATTTATTTACCGCCACGGGCACAGCATTACTGATTACCGCGTTTTTAAAGGCGTACCTTATTTTATTCACGATACAGGTGGCATTATCCAGGGAGTATTTAATATCAAGGGGCAGGCTATTATTCAGTTGGGTATTATCTTATTGATTGCCACGCCTATAATCCGTGTAGTCTTTTCGGCCATCGGTTTCCTGCTCGAGAAAGATTATTTATATACGTTTATCACCTTATTGGTGTTGCTCATTATTGTAGGCAGCATGCTTAGCGGCAATTTGGGCTGATATCAATTCTCGTTAGTACTTGAGCCCAACCTCTTTTGCTCTTCGCTGCTATCCTTATTGCTGCGCGCCTTTACTGATATACTGCCAAAGTGATAAGTAAATGTGGCCTGTACAAAGCGGGACCCAGCCTTATCCCGTGATGTAATGTCAAGATTAGCAAAATTGGTATGATACTTATTCATTTCGGTATTAAAAATATCGCTTACCGATAGCCTGATGCTGCCATTATTTTTCATGATGGAGTATCGTATACCCGCGTTAAGCCAGTATAAAGCCTGGTACTGGCTGATTACGAAATAAGCCGGCGACTCGTAATCGCCAACCAACTGGGCGCTCAATTTAGGCGTAATCTTAAAACTCTGACTCAAGTTGACCGAAAGGTCATTGTCGCTTTTAGAGCCGGCGTTGTCTATAGCATAAACATAGCGTTCGTGATAGACGGCTATATCCGCATTAACATTCCACCACCTGGTTATATCTATCGGTATGTTAAATTCGGCCCTATACTGGTAACGCGTGCCCAGGTTTGCCTTGGTGGTAGTATACACCTTAGTAGCGTCATTTTGCTGAAAGATGGTATAGAAGTAGTTGTTGGTGATAATGGCACTTAACGAAAACTTATACTTATTGAGGTACAAGTCTGATAACTGGTACGTATTAACATAGGCCGGCTTTAAAAAAGGGTTGCCGGTACTTTTATATAACGTATCAACATAGCCCACAAAGGGGTTCAGGTCCTGGTATTGTGGCCGGTTAATATTACGGGCGTAAAACAGGGTTAGTTTGTGCTCATCGCTTAATTCCTGCGTTATCTGGATATTGGGGAACAGGCTGAAATAACTGCTATCTGACTGCCTTTCGGGGTTAACAGACCGGGTAGAGGTGTTTGTTTCTTCAGCCCGTAAACCAACAGACAAGGTGGTTTTGTTAAATTTGCCATTAAATTTCAAATACCCCGAATTAATGCGTTCGTTGTAAAGAAAATGATCGGTAAGCTCCGGAACTGTTACAAATGCTCCGTTTATCAGTTGCTCAAAATCGATCATATTATTGCTGTTCACCTGGCTGTTTTTTATCCCGGCATCCATATTTATACTATTGGATAACACCTGGCTAAAGTCAATATTCTCCGATCTTATTTTTATGTGTGATGGCGAATTATCAGTATAAAACACAGGTTCGGAGCTAACCTGGCCTGTGGCATTATAAAAATCATTCTGCAGTATTTCGTTCGAGTGACGGTGATAATCAGAATAATTAAAATCTGCGGATAAGACACTTTTGCCTGATTTTCCCAGGTCGGCCCTATAATTCAGGCCATAATTGATATTAAAGATATCCCTGTCAATAGTTGATTGGGTATTGATGCTGGATTCAAGTGCATTGTTTGTAAATATCCGGGTAGTGCTTCTTTTATCAAAGTTTGAATTATTATCATAACCATTGATCAGCAACCCGATGGTTTGGCGCGGTGTCAGCTCATAATCAGCGCCTACACTAAAGCTGTTGATGCTTGATTTGATATCCGCCCGATAATCCAGGTTAAAGTTATCGATATCATTGCCAGACCTGATATTGCGGTCAGTATTGATAGAGTGCGGTGTTTTATTATTGGCGTAGCTATAGCTGGCAAACAGGTTCAGCTTCTCTGTACGCAGGTTGTAGTTAATACCGGTGTTCAGTTTATATTTATCACCATAGGCGCCGGTTGCCGTTACGATCGCATTTGAACCCATCTCGCTATTTTTTTTCAGCACGATATTGATCATACCGCCGCCGCCAGAAGCGTCATATTTGCCTGCCGGGTTATCGATCAGCTCTATCCGGCTGATACTGCTGCTTTGATAATTCTTTAAAAAATTGATCAATTCCTCTCCCGTTTGCAGCACAGGCTTGCCGTTGATGGCGATAAGCGTCCGCTGTCCGCCGCGGTATAAAATATCTTCGTTGGTCACCTTTACGCCCGGGGCAGTATTCAAAATATCATATAAGGATGCTCCTCCCGCCATGATATTCTGTTCCACATTCAGCACGGTTTTGTCAGTCTTCACCTCCACATAATCCCTTTTGCCGGTGATAGAGACTTCATTCAGCTGGTTCACAGCCGGTTTTAGCGTTATGGTACCGGCATCAAAAGCTTTACCCGCAGCTACCTGGTAAGGCCCTGAGTATAACTTGTTAAAATTGAGTTTGGTTGCGAATATGAGGTACGAGCCTGCAGGCAGGTTATTGAAAATAAATTCGCCTGTTGGCGCGCTCAGTGCTGATTGTACTACGGATGAGTCGCGTGCCCTTAAAAGCAGCAGGGTTGCGGCATCAGCGGGCTCTGCCTTATCCGTAAAAATCTTGCCGTGTAATGCCGAAGATGCTGTTTGCGCAAACGTCAGGGTATAAGCACATACAAATAAAACGGTAAATAAACATCCGGTAAGTATCTTCATCAACAGGGGAGAGTAGCGATTTATTCTATAATCTTTCGTTTAAGCCGCCCACAATATAAGAACTTAAATATGATAATTGACAAATTTCATACCCCGATTTTAACGATAAATTAATAATAAACCTATTACAGCTTATTTGAATTCCATAACATATTACTGCTCATGGTTAAATGTGAACGATTTAAATGAGGCAAGCAATGCTGATTTTATTTATGTTTGACGTAGTATATTTGCTACCCGATTATCATCAAATGAAGAAAACCATATTTCTGTTACTGGTCGTGTTTTTTGCAGCCAGGGTAATAGCACAAACCGAGCCTGCCAATTATACTGTTGCAGTAAATAAATTCAAGCTGTTTTATAACAACAGTCAGCCCGACAGCGTCTATAAAATGTTTGGGGCCGAAATGAAGGGCGCGCTGACCTTTGATCAGTTTAAAGCCACAACCACCCAGCTTAAAACCCAACTGGGCGATCTGCAGCAAACCACGCTAACCAGCTATACAGCACCGGTAGCAGTTTACAAGGCCACCTTTAAAAATGCCGCGTTGGCATTAAGCATATCCTTAAATAAGGAGAATAAAATTATAGGCCTTTTGCTGCAACCAATAGAACAACCTGCCGCAGCAAGTCCTGGGGCTACTACTGCTTCCTCACCCATTGATCCGTCACTGGCAGAATCGCCGATGGTTGTAAAAACCCTTTCTGGAAGCATACACGGGACTTTAACTATGCCTAAAAATGCGTCAGGTAAAATCCCTGTTGTTTTAATTATCGCAGGCTCGGGGCCAACAGACCGTAACGGTAATAGTCCTAAACTGGGCCTGGAAGGCAATACGTACAAGATGATAGCCGAGGGCCTGGGCAAAAGTGGCATTGCTTCGGTGCGGTATGATAAAAGGATGATCGGCGAAAGCCAAACTAATAATAAAGAATCTGATTTGCGTTTTGATGATTATGTTGACGATGCCGACGAACTGATCAATATGCTGGCCGATGATCAGCGGTTTTCAAAAGTGATCGTGCTTGGCCACAGCGAAGGGTCATTAGTAGGTATGATCGCGTCTTATAACCATCCGGTAAAAGCTTTTATCTCCGTTGCAGGCGCTGGCGATTCGGCAGATAAGATACTGACCGAACAGATGAAATCACAGCCATCCTATATTCAAACTGAATTTAAAGCGTTGATCGACAGCATGAAGAAGGGCAAAACCATTGATAACATCGACCCGGCTTTATACTTTATTGCAAGGCCAAGTATCCAGAAATACCTGATGTCATGGTGCAGGTATAACCCGGCAAAGGTTATCAAGATCATCAAACTACCTATACTGATAGTACAGGGCACCACAGACCTGCAGGTAACCGTTGCCGATGCTGATAAGCTGAAAAAAGCCAAATCAGATGCTACCCTGAATATCATCCCCGGCATGAACCATGTTTTGAAAGAAGCCCCTGAGGACCGGGATAAAAACTTAGCCACCTACAGCAACCCTACGCTGCCATTAAAGGCTGAGCTGATGCCGGATATTGTGAGCTTTATTAATAAATTAAATTAGAAATATTTGAATGATGAACATCGGATTTTGAATGTCGGGATAAAAATCTCATTATTCCATAGTCATAATTCGATGTTCGATATTTTCAAATAACTATTTCCATGCTCCCAGCAGCCTCCTGATCACGATGATCTCGGCAATGTGATAGGCGTTATGGTCGGCTATTTGGAGGGCCTCACGTAATATGCTCTGCCCATCACCATGCGGTATGGATTTGTAAATATCTCCATTCTTTAATAGTTCGATGAATTCCTCCCGGTCATCATTAATCTGCTTGATAGATCTCTTCCATTCGGCTTCATCTTTGGGGGCGGTTTCCTTTACCCAATATTCATCGGGCCATACAGGCGATGTATGCTTTTCGTTCTCGCTGAATTTCAGCATGTCCCATTGCGCTATACGAATGTGCTCCACCAGTTGCCAAATGCTGTAGGGCATCCTTTCGTGTTTTTTGCCCCTTACTTCGGGTGCCAGGTCTTTTATTGCCTCGTTGAACCCGGCATGGGCGCTGCCGCCATTCAGTAGCTTTACCAGTTCATCAATTAATATTTCATGCTGACTATCCATTGTATTCATGATTTTACATAATAATACAAATTAGCCATTAAGTGGTTGGTAGATTAGCAAAATAAAATAAACACATTGTCATTTCGAACGAGGAATGAGGAGAAACTATCTCTTGAGCGGGTTGAGTTTAGCCAGTGTGAGCGAAAAATATAGTCGGCGTGCATGGTGTATAAGATTTCTCTCTACGTTCGAAATGACATGGGGAGTAATTAAAAATTCCCTTTTTTTGTATAAAATGTTTTAAGTTTATCCAACCAAATAAAACGCTTACCCTGTGATCAAAGTAATAATAGCTTTCGCCCTGTTTATCTTCTTCTTTACGGCCTGCAAAAAAGATAGTACCGTGGGGCCCCAGCAAGGCACTATGGATGATATCGCCTTTAACGCCTACGAAACCCATTTTTTAGACGAGTTCTGGAAACAAAACCCCGATTGGGCAACCAGTGTAGGTTATCATAAATACGATAGCCTGCTGCTTATCCCCGATAAAAAAACCAGGGAGAAGCTGCTCACCTTTACCAAAGTACAGTTAGATTCATTAGGCCGATACAACCCGGCTACTTTCCTCGAAGCTAATAAGATGGACTTCACCCTCATCCAAAACCAGATGCAGGCTATGCAGTGGCGAATACAGCAATTGAAGGACTATGAGTGGGACCCGTCATCCTATAACGTGATCAGCACTTTCGCTTATATCCTGAACGAGCATTATGCCCCATTAAGCAAACGCCTCACCAGCTTTTACCAAAAGATGGCCTTTATACCGGCCTATTATAAAGAAGCCGAGAAGCAGCTGAAAAATCCGGTAACCGAGTTAACTGACCTCGCTATCGAACAGCACCTTGGCGGTGTTGAAGTCATAGAAAAAGACTTTGCCGATTCCCTCAAAAAAACCAATATACCCGAAGCTACCAAAAAGCTGATGCTCGATCGCGCCAAGCTATCTGCTGATGCTATAAAAGAATACGCCGCTTATCTAAAGGCGATGAAGAACGACCATCCCCGCAGTTTCCGCCTGGGTAAGGAGTTGTATGAGGATAAATTTAAATACGAGATACAGGCGTCCACCACAGCGCAGCAGGTATATAATGCGGCTGTAGAGCGTAAAAAATACCTGCATCGCCAGATGATTAAACGCAGTAAAGAACTGTGGCCAAAGTATTTTGGCACTACACCAATGCCCGCCGACAGTTTGGAATTGGTTGGCAAGATGATAGACACCCTCTCGGTAAAACACGTAGCGCCTGGCGATTTCCAGGATGCGATAGAAAAAGAGATCCCCAAGCTGACTGCCTTTGTGAAAGCTAAAGACCTGCTTACACTTGATCCGTCACGCCCTTTAGTGGTGCGTAAAGAGCCGGGTTACATGGCAGGCGTTGCCGGAGCATCCATGAGTTCGCCGGGGCCGTATGATGGCGGGCAAAACTCCTACTTTAATGTAGGCAGCCTTTCCGGCTGGACACCTGAACGTGCCGAAAGTTACCTGCGCGAATACAACGATTATATTTTGCAAATACTTTGCATCCACGAGGCTATACCGGGGCATTACGCCCAACTGGTGTATGCCAATAAATCGCCAAGTATGATCAAATCCGTGTTTGGCAACGGCGCTATGGTTGAGGGCTGGGCCGTGTACAGCGAACAAATGATGCTGGATGCCGGCTTTGGCGATAACTCGCCCGAGATGTGGTTGATGTGGTACAAATGGAACCTGCGCTCGGTATGCAATACGATACTGGATTACAGTGTGCATAGCATGAATATGCCCAAACAACAGGCCATTACCCTGCTCACCAAAGAAGCTTTCCAGCAACAGGCCGAAGCCGAAGGTAAATGGAAACGTGTAAGCGTAACCAGTGTGCAGTTAGACAGTTACTTTACCGGCTACAAAGAGATCATGGACCTTCGCCAGGAGTATAAAAAGAAGATGGGCGACAAATACAAGCTCAAAGAATTCAACGAAAAATTCCTGAGCTATGGCAGCGCACCCGTAAAATCTATCAAGGATGCTATGCTGGCTAAAGAACCAACAAGTGGTGTTGATACCGGGAAGCATTAAAACAATTGTCATTTCGAACGAGGAACGAGGAGAAATCTTGTACATCCTGCACAGTCCGCATGCATGGTGTATAAGATTTCTTTCTGTCGTTCGAAATGACAATCGTTTTTAACTAATCTCTAAATCACCTCCAATGCCCTGGACGCCAAACCCAGCCACCTCTGAAATGGCGCCATTTGCAGGCTATCCAATAGGCACGCGGGCGAGAAGGTTCGGCCCAATTATCTGGCTGATTGACCATAAATAATTGAAGGTGTACATTATACTTATGGGTATCGATCTACAATTATTCCTTCCGCTCCGGGTGCGGAAATGCCGGAACTCTTGAATCAAATTAATGTGTTAATGAACATTTTTTTGAAAAGCAACGGCAGTGCTGCTATTTCCCGGTAGCCCCACTAACCGCTCATACGTCCGCAGGCATTAAGCACAGGCCGGTATCCGCTATTATTGGGTTTAGGTTGGTTAGGCATTGCACTTTGTCTGAACCCGAATTCACAGAATTTTTCACAATTGTTGTTGTTCAATGGTGTTCAAGAGGGCTACGACGTTAAAGAATTTACAGAATTCAGGTAATTCATAAATTCGAAAAATTCAGGTTCAGACATTATTCCTTCCGCTCCCTATACGGAAATGCCGGAATTAACTTCCCCTGTCGTTGCAAGCGTAGCGTGGCAAGCACAATTCGACTGATCGATCTTAAATAACTGAAGTATGCATCCTCTTACGCATATCTCCCATTTTTAAATATCTTTAGGAGGATTTTACGATGCAATACCGTATAAGCCTGTAACTGATCGATTAAACCATTATATGAGGATACCTTTATTCCTGATCTTTATCCTGTTTGCTATTACCGCGGCAGCACAAATTTCCGTACCAACCCAGCACAATAACAATACCCGTTCGGGATACAACAACAAAGAAACTAAGCTGAATACCACCAATGTAAATGCAAGGCAGTTCGGCAAGGCTTTCTCTTTGGCTGTTGACGACCAAACATACGCCCAGCCCCTTGTTTTGGCTGATGTACTGATCAATAGCAGCCTGCATAATGTGGTTTATATCGCAACAGTGAACAACTCCGTATACGCTTATGATGGTGATAATGGCACCCTTTACTGGCAAAAGAACTTCACACCCCCTGGTCAGCGGCCACCTAAAAATACCGATATGACCGGTGCCTGCGGTGGTTTTTATCAGGACTTTAGCGGCAAGATGGGTATTGTAGGTACGCCAGTTATTGATTCGGCTGCACAAACCATTTACTTTGTATGCCGCAGTACCAATACCAATGGCACCAGCTATTTCCAATACCTGCATGCGGTAAGCACTGTAACCGGCGACGAAGAGCCGGGCAGCCCGGTACTTATCACTGCATCCACACCAGGCAATGGCGATGGCAATGTGAACGGCGTAGTAAGTTTTGATCCGCAGAAAAATAACCAGCGACCTGCTTTAACTTTAACCAACGGTATTGTTTATATCGGCTTTTCATCGCATTGCGACTGGCAGCCTTATCATGGCTGGTTATTGGGTTATGATGCCCGTACTTTGCAGCAAAAAGTAGTTTATAATGCTACACCCAATGGTTACGA
Source organism: Mucilaginibacter sp. (assembly GCA_035489035.1). Lineage (GTDB taxonomy): Bacteria > Bacteroidota > Bacteroidia > Sphingobacteriales > Sphingobacteriaceae > Mucilaginibacter. The sequence goes on along the minus strand of DATHKT010000067.1, from coordinate 4,370 downwards.
AGCGGGTATCTGGCAAAGCGGTGGCGGCCCTGCGGTAGATGACCTGGGCAACCTGTATGTAGTTACCGGCAATGGCTCGGTAGGTTATAATGGCGATTTGACCAACCCTGTTAACCGTGGCGAGAGCGCGTTGAAGCTCACCCCATCTGGTTCAAAACTAACCGTAGCCTCTTACTTTACGCCTTATAACTACGAAGCATTAGAAGCCTCCGACCTTGATTATGGCAGCATGGGCGCTTTCCTGATACCCAATTCCAATTACTATTTTACCGGCTGCAAAGATGGTAACATCTACCTGATGAACAAAGACAACATGGGTGGCTATTCCCCCGCAAGCAATAACGTACAGCAAACCATCACCCTGAACCAGGGTAAAACCCTGCGCTGCCAGCCCTCCTACTTTAAGGGCACCAGCAACGAGTTTGTGTATGTATGGTCGGAGAATGATCCTTTGCGGGCATTTCCTTTCAACCGCACTACAAATACGCTGGATGTAAACAACCAGATTGTGGCGGCAGCAAATGGCCCGGTAGGTGCAAGTGGTGCCGAATTAGCGGTATCCTCCAATAATGGGGTCGATGGTACGGGCATTGTCTGGGCAGCTTATGCCGCCAATGGCGATGCCAATCAATCTGTAAGACCGGGTATATTAAGGGCCTTTGATGCCAACAATGTAAGGGTTGAGCTTTGGAACAACAGCCAGAACCCCGGTCGTGATAACGCGGGTAACTTCGCCAAGTTTGCAGCACCTACCATTGCCAACGGTCATGTGTATTTGCCCACTTTCTCTAACCAGGTAGTGGTTTACGGCATTGTAGATACTACCACCAGCGCGGCGGTGTGTTCGCCTATTAACCTGGCATCCGGCAGATCGGCTTATTCGTCATCAAACGAGAGCAATGCCTACCTGCCCGGTAATGCTTTTGATGACAATGGCGGCACCCGCTGGAGCAGCGGTTTCTCCGATCCGCAATGGATCTACGTTGATTTGGGGCAGGTAGATTCCCTGTGCCGGGTAACTTTAAGCTGGGAGGCGGCGCTTGGTAAAGACTTCCAGATACAGGTATCCAGCGATGCCCAAAACTGGACCACCGTAGCCACCATTACCGATAATGTTTCCCCGTTAAATTATATCGACATTGTAGCCAAGGGGCGATATGTGCGCATGTATGGCACGGCAAGAGGCACCGTTTATGGTTATTCGCTGTACGAATTTGCGGTGAGCGGCAAGGTGCTTACCGGCTGCCAGCCACCTGATAATTTAAGTTATAACAGCGCTACCACCAGTTCGGCAGTGGTAAAATGGGCGCCTACGGGTGCTGCCAGTTATACGATGCAGTACAATGTTGTAGGCTCAAGTCTCATCAAAACCATTACTACTTCCTTAGATTCTGTAACGCTTACCGGCCTTGGCTGTGGTACCAACTACAACTGGCAGGTACGCTCGGAGTGCGGCAATACGTCAAGCTCTTATTCAGATCAAAGTACCTTTAGCACACAAACCTGCGCCAATTGCGGGTTGTTGCCTACCCGGGTATTTACCGCTGATATCGGCAATACCAATATTGTGGGGCAAGCCTGTTATACCGGCGTCACCAGTTATGATGTTAAAGGTTCGGGTAGTGATATTTATGGCAATGCCGACCAGTTCCGCTATGTGTATAAAACCTTTGGAGGCGATGGCACCCTACAGGCCAAAGTAACCTCACAAGATCAAACCCACCCCTTTAACAAAGCGGGTCTGATGTTCCGCAATGCTTTGGACTCTGCCGCCAGCAATGTATTTATGGGCATTACCAGTGGCAACGGCATTACGTTCCAAAATCGACCTACAGCCAATACCGCTACCACCTCACTTGACCAGGCAGGCCCAACAGCACCTTACTTTTTGCGTTTGGTAAAACAGGGGCAGGTTTACACCGGCTATGCTTCGGCTGATAGTATTAGTTGGACGCAGTTAGCCACCATTACCAGTAACGTAGGCTCGGGCGGTGCTATCAGCGGCGGGTTGGCGGTTACCAGTCATGATAATACCCAGCTTTCCACCGTGCAGTTCGACCAGGTGGGCTTTTATTTGTACAGTACTAATGATATCAATATCGCCCTCAATAAACCATCCTATGGTTCTGATTATGACGATGTGAGCCATACCGGTAACTTTGCCAATGATGGCGACGATGCCACCCGCTGGGCAAGTTTGGCTAATGCCGACCCGCAATGGTACGAGGTTGACCTGGGCCAGGCCTTTAAACTCAAGCGTGTTAACATTAACTGGGATGCCAAATACGCGCAGGACTTTCAGCTACAGGTATCTGACGATGCCGTAACCTGGACCACAGCGCAGCAGGTCACCGGTAATACTATCCTCAAAAACTCGCTGCTGCTGAGTGCTTCGGCAAGGTTTGTGAGAATCAATGCCACCAAAAGCGCGGGCAATAATGGCTATGCTATTAATGAGTTCCAAATATTTGGTGATACCCTGACCAATGCGCTGGTTGACATTGCTAAAGGCAAAACTGTGGTTTCCTCGTCCGATGCAAGCGCCACCTTTGCTGCTTCCAAAGCTGTTGATGCTGATTTTACCACCCGCTGGGCCAGCGCGCAAACCGACCCGCAATGGATCTATGTCGACTTGGGCAAAACGTATAATGTGACCAATGTAAACATCACCTGGCAGTTGAATTTGGCTAAAGATTTCGAGGTGCAGGTATCCGCCGATGCCGCCAATTGGACCACCCTGAAAAGCATCACCAACAACACGGCCTATGCCAACTTTATCCCGGTGAGCGGCACGGGGCGGTACATCCGTATCAATGCCACCACAAAAGGCGCTGGCGGCAACTATTCCATTTACGATTTGCAGGTGCTGGGCACCACTGCTGGCACCACGCCGGGCAATACTACGGTTAAGTATAATATCGACCAGTTTGTGGTATACCCCAACCCGACCACCGGCAAGTTCTCGGTTGATTTTGAAAGCCTGGTAGCACAAGATATCGAACTACAGATCACCGATATACACGGTACCATCATTCAAAAACAAAAGCTGACCAAGCAATTGGGCACCTACCACTACGCAGCCGACTTTAGCCATGTAGCAGGTGGTGAGTATGTGGTATCGCTTAAAACTGCCAAAGGTATTGTAAGCAGAAAGGTGGTGAGGTTGTAGGTTGGCAATGGGTATTAATTATTCCTTCCGCGTAGGGAATGGAAATGTGCGGAAAAGTAATTTCTTAATGTGTCATTTCGAACGATAGTGAGAAAACTTGTACAACAGGCAAGTAGGCGACATGCATAGTTCGCTGTTCTCTTGTATAAGATCTCTCACTATCGTTCGAGATGACAAAATGGTTTTTTAGGTCCGCAGTTTCCTCACGGGGAGCGGAAGGAATAATCTGCTATTCAATCATAATTGTTGCAAAAGCTTGCACTACAACAATGACGCACAATAGCTTGTAGAAAGCGTTTTGCTTACGTGCAATAATATTGGCACCGCTTACCATCAAGAATATAAAGGCTATAAAACCTAACAGAAATTCACTATAAACTATGCCTTCGCCAACGGTCAGGTGAGACTCATTTGGGTGTATTAACAGGTTATCGTTGAATTGTATTTTTAATTGCAATATGCGACAACAAAGCAAGGTATAAACCAGGTAGCAAATAATAGATGCCGGATACTTTTTGATAAACTTGATAGCTGCCTGCATGTGAGGTTGATTGGTAACCTTAATACCCTATCGCGATAAAGGTAACCTACCAGTTATTCCTTCCGGTTTAGTATCAGTAAAAGCGGATGAATATTTATCGGTTGATGATTAGCTTGCTTCACTTAAATTGAACTTTTGATATTCATTTTACCAATCATCTGATAGTTTATTATTTATCCTGTAAATAATAAAAATACTCCCCCTATAGTCATTTATAGTATACTAATATACTATTGGTTTGGCTTTTATCTTCTTTGGAGGGAAGACCTGTATAGATTATGTCTTTGTTTGATTATTCCTTCCGCTGGGGGACTGGAACTACCGGAATTGAGCGGAAAGATGAACCCATAAATTTGGATTATGCTTATTACAAATATACATAAAAATCTTGGTATTATAAGAATAATCTGTGCGTTTAATTTATAATGAAATGATTTTTAGGGGGATTATTTTCTTCCGTAGTTTTTGGAAGGATGGCGGAAGGAATAGTTGATTAATGGTGCGGTGATAACACCATACGTGTTCGGAAGATTTGATTATCAATGTAAATTCCCTCCCAACGGGAGGGATGCGGTTGGATTTGTGGTGGCAGGGAGGGGTTTCTGCGCCAAAAGAGTTACCTAAAAACCCCTACCTCCCCTTCCCCGAGGAAGGAATCGC
>DATHKT010000066.1:0-174351 GCA_035489035.1 Mucilaginibacter sp. | reverse complement strand
TGATCGGCAAAGACACCAACCTGCGTCAACTAAAAAATGAACTAAAGTGGAACGAGGTATATTACCGGTAGCTTCTGAACCGTTGATTATGATGATTAGCCTGATTACGTTGGTTTTTATACTCAGCGGTACGATTGCTAATCTCTGATTAACCAATCTCTAATCTATAATGCAAGCATTAATTTTCGATCTTAACGGCACCATGATCAACGATATGGAATACCATACCCGTGGTTGGCTGCATGTTTTTAATGATATTTTAGGTAATAATTTCAGTTGGGAGGAGGTAAAGCCCCAGATGTATGGCAAGAATCGGGACGTTTTCATCCGGATGTTTGGTATAGACAAGTTTACGGAAGAAGAAATGGATCGTTTGTCCATCGAAAAGGAGAGGACCTACCAGGAAGTGTTTTTACCTCACCTTCAACTATTACCCGGCCTGGCTGAATTTTTAGAAAAAGCTTATCAAAAAGGCATTCCAATGGCTATTGGCTCGGCGGCTATCCCTTTCAATATTGATTTTGTGCTCGATAATTTAAATATCCGGCATTATTTTAAAGCTATCGTTAGTGCGGATGATGTGGTTTTCAGTAAACCAAACCCCGAAACTTTTTTGAAAGCCGCAGCCTTGCTCCATGTTGAGCCGACTGAGTGCCTGGTTTTTGAAGACGTGCCAAAAGGAGCGGAGGCAGCACTGAATGCTGGAATGAATACCATCATATTAACAACCACACACCAGGCGGATGAGTTTGCAGAATATAAAAATGTGCTGCATTGCACGGCTGATTTTAATGATCAGTTTATTGTGGATTTAATAGAAATGTAATTGCGCTATAGTCCACCTATAATCTTCGATAATAAAATTTGCGTTTATTTCCGAATATTATACCTACCTTCGCACTTTAATAAATAAAATAATGCAAAAAGAAGGAACAGTAAAATTTTTCAATGAAACAAAAGGTTTTGGATTCATCACCCCAAGTGCTGGTGGTCAGGACGTATTTGTTCATTCATCAGGTCTTATCGACGAAATTCGTGAAAACGATAAAGTTGAGTTCGAAGTAGAAAACGGACGTAAAGGCTTAAATGCGGTAAATGTAAAGGTTATTTAATTATAAATAATAAACAACCAAATCGTATTAGTCCCGGCCATAAGCCGGGACTTTTTTTGTTTAAATAAACTAAACACATGCCTGCATATTTTGTTAGAAGTATATTATCTAATCCTCAAAATTGAAGAATATGAAAGATCATGCAAAAATATTAGTGGCACTTTTAGCCGGGGCAGCAGTTGGCGCTGCAGTTGGTTTATTACTGGCTCCAAGCAGTGGTTCGGACCTGAGAGGCGAGATAGCCGATTATGTTGACGATGTAATAGGTTCGGCAAAAGAAAGGGCAGAATCAACGGCTAACAACCTGCGCGAGTATGGCAACAATGCCATGTCACGTTCGAAATCAAAATTCAGAAGCGCTGTAAATGACCTTTCTGAATATAAGGATGGCGTTATTGATTCAGTAAAATCAAAAGCAAATCATGTGGCTGATGCCGGTAAAGAGGTAATTGAAAACGCAAAGTCGAGAGTTAAAGGCGGAGCCAATGATGTTAACGATACTATCCAGGATGCTTAATAAAGCATAACCCTATTAAACAGAAAGGCCACCGTAACCGGTGGCCTTTCTTGTTTGCGTGATCTTTAAATTATTATTTTGAGCCCCACTTATTATCGCTCTCATTAGCATCCATAAATATACCATTATCCAAAACCGCAGTTTTTACTGCTTTGGTTGTTTTGATATTTACAGAAGTTTGTTTCTGATTCTTTTCCCAAACGGCTGGAGTTTGGTGGAAGCTTTCGCTGGTCCCATCGGCATAAGTCACCTTGACATCAAACGGAATAACAAAGCCGCCGACATTTTTAACATCTACCTTATAGCCGGTAGCTGTTTTTGTTACTGCTTTTAAAGCCAAATCATCGTAATAATTAGTGAAGAACCAGTTATTGAAGAACCAGTTCAGGTTTTTGCCTGATCCGCTGTTCATCGAATTAAAGTAATCCCACGGGATAGGATGCTTGCCATGCCAGTTGTCCATATAGGTATGCAATGCTTTTTTGAACAGTTCATCACCCAGCATATCTTTTAATGCCAGGTAACTCAAAGACGGCTTGCCATAAGCGTTGTTGCCATAGCCACGGGTTAGCTCGCTCGACATGGTGATCACAGGCTGATCCTCTGCTGTTACGGCGTCGTGTATCCATTGATCAACCCTGAATTGTTTGTAAAATGCTTCTGCTTTTTCGTTGCCGATCTCAGTGCGGCCTATCAGTAATTCATAGGTAGTTGCCCAACCCTCGTCCATATAAGCATAACGGCTTTCGTTGATGCCCATGTAAAAAGGGAAGTAGGTGTGTGCTATCTCGTGATCCTGTACCAGTTGCGCAAATTGCAGGCTGCCGGTATGGCTGTCATTTACCATCATCGGGTATTCCATGTCGGCAAAGCCCTGGAAGGCCGTCATCTTAGGGAAGGGGTAAGGAACACCCGGCCAGTTATGTGATAGCCATCCTAAAGCATTGCGCCCAAACTGAACCGAATGATGGAAGTCGTTGGCATTATCCAAAAATGCAGCCTGCATGCTGGCGCGCCTGCCGGTTTTGCTGTCAACTATTACGCTGGCAGCATCCCAATCGTAATGATCGCTTAAACCTACGGCAACATCGCTGATATCCGTTGACGTCCAGGTCCAGGTATTCATCTCATTTTGAGTAGTGATTCCCTTTTTAGCGAGGTCGGCTGCTGTCGCGATGTGAATGGTCGAGTCGCTGGTCATAGATTTTTGTAATCTTTCGGCATACTCGGATTGCAATACTTGCTTGGGGTTTTGCAATGTTCCGGTGGCCCACACAATGTAATTTTTTGGCACTTTCACATTCAGGGTATAGTCGTTAAAGTCGTTATAAAACTCCTGTGCATCGGTGAAGTCGAGCCTGTCCCAACCATTATAGTCATCATAAACTGATACTCTCGGATAAAAATAAGCAAGGTAAAAAGATGTCGAGTCGATCACCCCTTCGCGCCCGGCACCAACTGCAAGCTGATAATGCCAGGTAATATCCAGCTTAACAGAATCTTTAGGAAGCAGTGGTTTTGGCAGACTTATACCCTGGTTGGTATTACGGGCTGTGGTATTGTTCCAGTTTTTTTTCTGGCCGTCAACCTTAAAAGAGTCGACTTGTATGCCCGGTGTCAGGTAATTCTCAGCCGTACCTCTTAGCCTGGCCGCGCCGGCGCGGTGAATATTCATGATCAACTTAATATTCAGGGCTTTTAGCGTATCGGGGCTATTATTAATGTACGTGATCTGCTCGGTGCCTTTTATATCCTTGCTGGGCGGTGTGGCGGTAATAGTGATGTTATACCGGCCACGGTTCTGCCAGTATTTTTTACCCGGGCGCCCGTCTGCCGACCTGGTGCCTTTGTCATAGGCTTTTTTAATGTCTCGTGGTGTGTAAAGCTCCTGCGAATGAGCCTGCAATAAAAAGGATGCAAGCAAAGCTGATAAAATAATTGGTTTTAGCATTGTAAGTATGATTTTTGACAAATTAAATGTAATTAATTCAGATTCAGGTGTGCGAATCTCAACAATTTTCTGTCGGTTGCACCCGATAATAAGTGAGACGCGTTTGTAAATAAATAGTTACAATGCTTGCATTAAAGACAATATTTCTTTTACTTTGATATAGTTATTTTAATAGGGGTATTAAATAACTTTTCTGAAGCCAGGCCAATAGGTCTGGCTTCTCTTTTTTACAGCAGTAGCTGTTCCTTTTATGCTTATTGAATATCGTTTGTTTTTTGGGCCATATATTCCTCTGATATCAGGGTAAAAAGCCTGTCGTTGTCAATGTTCTCATCAAAGCATTCTGTTACCATTTGGGTTATCTGGTTATTACCCATAAAGCCTGCTATCAGCTTTAACATTCTGAATGACGTTAATTCAATGTTCTCTATCAATTGGGTATACAATATGATGTCCATATCATTCACAATGGTTGATTTGCCTATGGTGCTGCCCAGGTTAGACGCTTCTTCAATTATCGATTTAACAACTTCACAGCCTTCATCAGATGCCCTGGTGCCCAGCAAATCATACATTTCATCAATACGCAGTTGTTGCCTTTTTATATCGTCCAAAGTTTCCTGTATAGCCAGCTTCATGTTATGAAATGAAGCTATTTCTTTCAATAAAGGCAGATTTCTAATCAGGTAGCTTTTGGTGCAGTTTACCCTGTTTAGCTGGTGAATAAATAACTGTTTGAGGTCCAGGTCGTTTATGATTTGATTAAGAGTCTGTGTCATGATTTCATAGAATGTTTATTTATAACACTCAACTGTAATTAAAGTTCAGCCATTTGTTGGGGTGAATTTAAATCCTGATTGGCAAATCAAAATATATTATACAAGTATTTGTCGCCTGGATTATATAAAACGGCTATGGTTGTTTATATACGGTATCTTTGCGGATAAGATAATTGAACAGGATGAAATATAAATTAGGCGATTTTGTGCGGTTTGTTGATGAAAAGATGGAAGGCTATGTTACTCGGATCATCGATGACCAAATGATAGGGGTAACCGGCGATGATGATTTTGAGATACCTGTACCGGCCAGCAAGGTGACTACGGTGCATGGTCATGAATCTCAGCAGGCTAAAGCAGAAGGCATCGATAAACAAATAACCTCCGATGGGCCATTCCAGGCCAAAGGGATTTATTTAGGAGTTGTGAATGATGATAAGGCAGGATCGGTGGTGCATTTTCATATCGTTAATGATACGTCTTACCAGTTGCTGGCCACTTTGGTAACTGACAAACAGCAGTTGAAAGGGGAGTACGCAGGCATTATCTCACCAAAAAGTTCGGTTAAGGTATATTCTGAACAGTTGGCCGATTTGCAACTGTGGCCAAAGTTTAAATTCCAGCTATTGTTTTACACAGCACAAAATGTAACTGCGCCTGCACCTTTAATAATGGAAGAAAAATTTAAGGCCAAAGATTTTTCGGGCACAAAAAAGCAGGTGCCGCTGTTAAACAAACCGGGCTGGCTGATACAACTGGATGAGCCCGAATTGATAATCGATGCTCAAAAACTGAAGGAAAGCTTTTTCAGGTCGACTGACGAAAAACAAGAGATCGCGAAACCCAAACGGGAAATAGACCTGCATATCGAAAAGCTGCGTGATGACTACCAGTTTCTAAACAGTACTGAAATATTGAATATTCAGATGGAGCATTTCCGCACATCGCTTGATGCTGCTATTGTACACCAGTTTCCGGATATTGTATTTATTCACGGGGTAGGTAACGGGATATTAAAGCACGAGATACATAAAGGGTTGAGTACTAATAAGCGGATACAAACCTTTATGGATGCCCATAAGGATAAGTTTGGTTATGGCGCAACTAAGGTTATACTCAAATAATAACAGGACTATTTTTGAATTCGAAATATCATTTATACATTAGCGAATCATTAGTGTGTACGCACACATGAAGGATTTCAAACAATGAGATGAAAAAATTACTGATCGCCTGTCTGTTACTTGCCTGCAAATTTTGCTCTGCGCAGGAACTCAAATACACTGTAGCCAATAATGATTGGGATGCGGATTCGCTGGGTAACCAACGGGTGGTGCTTTCGGTGAATGATAAGGCGAATAAAATAGTTATCACCGCAAATATCGATTGGCGAAGAAATGACCCGCATCCAGAGGACAAGGCTTTGTTTGTGGTAGATGCTTCAACCAATCAAAGGATAAAAAATGTAAAGGTTATATCCGTAACCCGTGAAAATTGTGCGTTCATATTTGAGCCCACTGCAAGTAGCCGGTATTATGTTTATTATCTCCCTTATAAGGTCGATAGAAAATCAAACTATCCCAATGCTAAATACCTCAAGTCTGAGCAAACCGCAAGCCCCGAATGGCTGAAAGCAGTAATGCTTACCAGTTTCTTCACCTTTGCCCATGTTGATTCTATACAAGCCATTAATGCCATGAACAACCTTTACCCGATGGAGGTGATCGCAAAAGCATCAGAAGTAAAAGCTTTGGAGGATAAATATCCGGCAAAAAAATACCTGGTATTTCCGGAGGACAGGCTTCATCCCATCAAAATGAAACATGACCTGCCGCAAAGGTGGATATTGAGCGGGGTAAAAAGTGTGTTTAATGCTGATGCTGCAAGGGGTGAGAATTTTGCCTTTCAATTAGGAGTTTACCCGGTATCGCAGGATCTGAAAGATGTAAAGGTGACTTTCATTAACCTGAAAAGTAAATCAGGCAAAAGTATATCTTCTCATGTGATGTCGTGTATTAACACTACCGGTATCGACTATAAAGGCGCATCATTTGTAAAGCAGGTGGACGTAGCCAAAGGCGATATACAGGCGATGTGGTGCCTGGTAAATGTGCCTAAAGCCACTGTTGCAGGCGTTTACGAAGGGATGGCCACCGTTACAGCCAAAGGGGTGGCTGGTAGCCCGGTAAAGATCATACTGAAGGTGGGTCAAAATATCCTAAAGAATGGTGGTATAGATGAGCCGCAAAAACAAACGCGCCTCGCCTGGTTAAACTCTACTATGGCCCAGCAGAATGAGGTGATCAAACCATACATTCCCCTGGTAGTAAAGCAACAAAGTATAGCCATGCTTGGTCGCAAGGTGATATTGGATAATACTGGTTTCCCGAAAAACATTGAAACTTTCTTTACACCTGAAATGACCGGCATGACCGATCAGCCTAAGGAGATACTTAATCAGCCTATAAGTTTTATGCTCGAAAAGACGGATGGCACTAAGGTAATGTGGAAGCCCAACGGGTTGAAATTTACCGCACAAACTCCCGGCACCGTTAAATGGGAGGCTCAAAATACCATACCGGGCCTTCAAATGGATGTGACAGGTTCTGTTGAGTTCGATGGTTTTGTAGCCTATACCGTAAAAGTAACTGCCTTGCAGGATATGAGTTTTAACGATCTGCGTTTGCATATCCCGATGAATCAGAAGTCGGCCAAATACATGATGGGCCTTAACCTGAAAGGGGAGAAACGCCCTTCAACGTACGAGTGGAAGTGGGATGTAGCGCATAAAAACCAGGATGGCGCCTGGATCGGTGATGTGAATGCCGGGCTACAATATTCGCTGCGGGATGAGCATTATGTGCGCCCGTTGAATACCAACTTCTACCTGCAAAAACCGCTGTTGCTGCCAACTTCATGGGGAAACGATGATAAAGGCGGTATACGCGTTAGCGAAAATGACAGCACCGTTTGGGTGAACAATTACAGCGGCTCCCGCGCCATGAAAAAGGGTGATGTGCTGTATTATAATTTCAACCTGCTGATCACACCATTCCATCCTATCAATACCGATTTTCAATGGGCCACACGGTTTTATCACAAATATGATAACCTGGATACTATTAAGGCAACGGGTGCTACGGTGGTCAATATACATCATGGTACGCCTATTAATCCATTTATCAATTATCCTTTTATAGCCCACGCTGCAATGAAGGCCTATATTGATGAGGCGCACCAGAAAGGGCTTAAAGTAAAAATATACAATACCATCCGCGAGTTGTCCAACAGCGCTTATGAAATATATCCGCTCCGCAGTTTGGGGCACGAGATATATTCGCCCGGCAAAGGCGGCGGTTACTCCTGGCTGCAGGAGCATTTGGGCGATGATTATATCGCTGCCTGGTATGTGCCCGAAGTAAAGGATGCGGCCATCATCAACAGCGGTATGAACCGCTGGCACAATTATTACGTGGAAGGCATGAACTGGCTGGTGCAGAATGTAGGTATTGACGGTATTTATTTGGATGATGTAGCGTTCGACCGGGTGACTATGAAACGGGTAAAACGTGTGCTTACGCTGGATGGCCATCCGGGCATCATCGACCTGCACTCGGCCAATCAATACAACAAAAGCGATGGGTTTAACAACAGCGCTAATTTATACCTGGAGCATTTTCCATACCTCAATCGCTTATGGTTTGGTGAATATTTTGACTACGAGAAAAACTCACCCGATTTTTTCCTTACCGAAGTATCCGGCATACCCTTTGGACTGATGGGCGAAATGCTGCAGGGCGGCGGCAACCCCTGGCGGGGCATGATCTATGGCATGACCAACCGTATGCCCTGGAGCGACAATGCCGATCCGCGCCCGATATGGAAAGTTTGGGATGATTTTGGAATGAAAGGAAGCAAGATGATCGGTTATTGGGTGGAGAACAACCCGGTAAAAACCAACAGCCCCGATGTACTGACCACTATCTACAAAAAAGACAAAAGCGTGTTGGTATCCATAGCCAGCTGGGCAAAGGATGATACCAATATCCGCTTGCAGATCGACTGGAAAGCATTAGGCATCGACCCAGCCAAAGCTACCATTACCGCACCCGAAGTAAAGAATTTCCAACCCAAAGCTGATTTTAAAGATGGGCAGGAGATCAGGGTGGAGAAGGGGAAAGGATGGATAATCGTGATTAAAGAAAGGTGATAATCAATTCCTTTTGTCATTCTGAGCATAGCGAAGAATCTAATCGCCAACAGATTCTTCGCTATGCTCAGAATGACAAGGACAATTATGGTAACTTACCCAACTCTACATCCGGCTGCTTACCACCCAAAGGTCTTTCAAAAAAGATATTCCGTGGTGTATAATGATCAAAGAACCCGCAGTTTTGCAGGTAGAATGCATTGCCGTTTAAGCCGCCCGCATAGTCCATGCGATAACCTTTTACTGCGGTATTATCACCTGTAAAACGGGCTTTGTTCAATTCTATCCACTTACCATTGGTATCGCATATCCATTGATTATTGAATAATACTTTCCGGGTAATGCTACCCTGCTCGGGTTCGAAGTTTTCGAGGAAGGAGTGCAAGCGCTTTAAATAAGTATTTGTTTTGGGTCGGCTGAAACTAGCGATCAGCTGCCATTTGCCCGATTCAGGCGCATAGAAATATGCAGTATATTCGGTGCGACCATTCCCATCGGGTCTGGCATGTATCAGGAACTTGTAAGTGTTGCCTGCCTTCCACATATAGTTGAGATAGCTTTGCCCGCCCGAACCTTCATTGCCGAATTCGCCGGTATGTACTTTATCGCCCTTCTTTAACATTTTTATCTTTTGGTCTTCGGGTATTTTTGCCGGGTCATCAGTGGTAAAGGGGCTCCATACGGAAAATAGGATATGCCTTTCGGTAGGGGAGTTAACCTGCATCCCGAAATAACCTTCCCCAAAACCATCGGCCATAAAATACGAGCTAGGCACATCATTTCCTTTCGGTACGGTAACTTCATTATAAAACCATTCAGCATTTACACCATCTGGAATTACATACCCCAAATGTACTGATGGCCCGCGTCGTCCCCAATGAAAGAAGTTGCCTTCGTTATCCTTCACAAAATTCATTTTGGCGCTTGCTTCGCCTGATAAAGTGATGCTATTGATATTCGCAAATACATCTCCTGTTTTCGAAACGCCACTTATTTTGAAAGCCACATAGCCCGTATCCCTTATTGCCCAATCGCCCACATAGGTGTCTTTAGAGCCGGTGCCCGAAGTAGTAATGGTTTTAGTGATGCCTAAAGCAGTAACGGATATCTTGCTACCTCCCTTTGGTACCAGCAGTCTTAAGTAAAGTGTGAGTTTTCCAGATCGGCCAAACCGGATGTGAGCTGTGAAGGTTGTTTTTGGTGACGACCAATTTACGATACCCTCATTGTTAATATTTCCCCCAGTAGTGTCTTTAGTATCCCGCCAGGCATTCCCCCCTAATGGAACAGTGATCAAAGTATCAGTTGCAGCGTTAGATTTTTTATGAACTGTTGAAAAGCCCATTGTTGCAATGATCAACAAAGAAAAAAATGCAATTGGGAAAACATATTTTATTTTAAAAATCGAGGTCATGAATTATTGTTTATAAAGCTGACTTGCCTTTAAAATGATCTGTTGTAGTGCCTCCTGATTATCTCCCAATTTTTTCACTAATGCCAGTTGTGCGCGGGCACGCTGCAAATTATGGTCAGGCGAATGGATCTTAAAGTAATGATCGCCCTCCAAATAATCGGTCAAAAACCTAACGGCTTGTATATAAGGCAGAAGCAAAATACCTTTTACCAACGAATCAATTTCGGCCTCAGTTAAAAACGTAATGGCTTCCTGTAAATAGCCTTTTGTGTAAGCCTCAAATAACGAAATATTTAAGCCGACAGATTTATCTGCCTCGTCCTCGGCAGCCGGGTTGATAATGGTGCGTATCGAGTCTCCAAAGTCATAAGCGACATAGCCCGGCATCACGGTATCCAGGTCTATCACGCACTGTGCCTTGTCATCCTTGTCGAGCAATACATTATTGAATTTGGTATCGTTATGCACTATTCGCCGCGGCAAAACGCCTGCATCGCCAAGCTTTAATATTTCGCTCATTTTTTCCGCTCGCAACTTGATAAACTCGACTTCGGGTAATACCAGTTTCAGCCGGTCAACCGCATCCACCTCCATAGCCTCCTGGAGTTTTTTCAAGCGTGACCCGATATGATGGAAATCCGGTATGGTATCCTTTATAAGATCAGTATCCAGGTCGGCAAGCAAGGTCTGGAAACGCCCGAATGCCTTGCCACCCTCAAACGCCTGCTTTTCGGTATCTACCTGGTCATAGCTTTTGGTTCCCTTCAAAAAATGAAAAACGCGCCAGTAATTACCGTCTTTATCTTTCAAATAAGGCTGATCTTGCCTGGTTTCAACCAAAGTGAGTATTTCTTTTTCAGTATCCGAACCGGGTATCGATCCCAATTTCTGTTTCAAATGGCCAAGCACATGTAACAGGTTATTCATCAACAAGGGCACATCCCTGAATACATGGTGATTGATCCGCTGAAGCAGGTAGTCGATACCATCGGGGTCACTATTAATAATACGGTAGGTATCATTAATATGGCCTGAACCAAAAGGTTTTACCGAAGCGATTTTTGTATCGATCCTGAACTCTGGGATCAGGTTTAATATCTTATTGTCAATTATAGTAGTGCTGCTCATCAATTGGTCTAATATCGGCAAAATGGGGGTATAATAAAAAACTTTTACGCCAATCAATTTGCATAAAGCATCCTTGATTTTTCTAATATTGTTTAATTTAAACGAATTATTTTATTGTTTAAATTATAATTTATTAACTTGCGCGCTTTAAATCATTCACCTATGAAAACATATTCGAAATTAATATTATGTGCATTACTGGCCGCAGGCTTTAGTAAAGCACAAGCGCAGAAAAAAGTAAGCGAGGGAACTATAACCTACACCGTTAACTTTGAATTACCTGCTGACCAACAGCAATATGCAGCTTCTTTGCCAAAAGAAATTACAAGTTATTTTCGGGGAGATTCAACAGCGAGTATTGTCAACCAGGGCCCCGCTACCATAAAGGGGGTACAGGATTTTAAGGCCAATTACCAAAGCCTTTTGATCGATGTTCCTTCAATGAGTAAAAAAATAGCGGTAGTATTATCGCCTGCAGAGATTGAACAATCTGAAGCAGCAAACCCCAAACTGACTGGTACCCCCGGAAGCGAAAAACAGACAATCGCGGGTTATAAATGCACAAAGGTTACTGCTGTGGATGCCAAAAGCGGTGCTAAATACGATGTATGGATCACTAAGGATATTGATCTTGTTCCAAACTCCGTAAGTCATTTAGTAAGCACTTTCGGAGGTGTGCCGGTTAGGTTTGTAACCTTTAACCAGGGCATTAAGCTTAATGCCGAAATAAAAGAGATTAAAGCTACCCCGGTACCTAAAGGCTTTTTTACCGCCAGCAAGGATTATCAAGCCATGACGCTGGATCAGCTCAAAAACATGAGCAGCGGCGGAGCAAAACAATAAAACCCGCCAAAACCTTATAGAATTAAAGCATAAAAGGCCCCGAAAACCGGGGCCTTTCCTATATATCAAATATCTTTACCGGGCACACCGCAATCCCTTGCGATGTGCTAATAATCTATTTCATAATTAAGCACTTCCGATGCTTACCCAACAATGAAGTCATATCAATCAAACCTTAATTAAAGGGCTTTACAAAAATGATTTTTGATAAAGACATAAACAATAGGCTGATTGAAAATAGCGCCATTATAGCCCTTCGCCGTGCTGGCTAAGGTCGAGCCCTTCAAGCTCTTCTGCTTCGGTTACCCTCAACGGACTGATCAAATCTGTAATTTTCAATAAAAGAAGTGATCCGAAGAAAGCAAATACCGATACAGCTACAAGCGCTATTAAGTGCACGAAGAACAAATGTGTTTCTCCGTAAAATAAGCCGTTGCCGGTTGTATTGGCCGAGTTAACGTTCTGATGAGCGAATACGCCTGTTAACAGCATACCTACCATACCGCCTACACCATGGCATGGAAACACATCCAAAGTATCATCAATCGATGTGCGTGTTCTCCACATTATCACCAGGTTACTTACCACAGCGGCTACGATACCTATAATCAAAGCGCTGGATACGGTAACAAAACCCGCGGCTGGTGTAATTGCAACCAAACCTACTACCGCGCCTATACAGGCGCCCATCACCGATGGCTTTTTGCCCAATGCCATTTCAAAAAATACCCATGACATGGCCGCCGCTGCTGATGCAGTAGTGGTTGTGGCTAATGCAGTTGCTGCAAGCGTACCCGAGCCTAATGCCGAACCGGCGTTAAATCCAAACCATCCGAACCATAATAAACCTGTACCCAGCAATATGTAGCTGATACGTGCCGGTGTATGGCTTGGCGCTTTACGCTGTTTAAGGTACAAAGCTCCTGCCAATGCGGCCCAGCCTGCAGACATGTGCACTACCGTGCCGCCTGCAAAATCAAGTACTCCTAATTTAAACATCAAACCATCCGGGTGCCAGGTTGAGTGTGCCAATGGGGCATAAATGAACACTAAGAAAAGGCACAAAAAGATAATGTATGAATTGAAGCGTATACGCTCGGCAAATGCGCCTGTGATCAGCGCCGGGGTAATAACCGCGAACTTTAACTGGAACATAGCAAACAATACCAGCGGCACAGTTGGCCCCAGTTTCCAGGTAGCGTTACCCAGCATGCCCTTCATCATAAAAAATGTTTTAGGGTTGCCGATAATGCCGCCGATTGAATCACCGAAGGCAAGGCTAAAGCCGAATACTACCCAAATGATGGTAACAATGCCCATGCAGACAAAGCTTTGCATCATGGTGGATAGTACGTTCTTTTTGCTCACCATGCCGCCATAAAAATAGGCCAGGCCGGGTGTCATGAGCAATACTAAAGCTGTAGCGGTAAGCAGCCAGGCGGTATCACCTGTGTCGATCTTATTGTCTTTTATATTTACAGTGTCAATAGACGGATATACGAGTGCGAGTATAACAACAATTATCAATATCGCGAATGGTATGAGTTTTTTCATTGTAATAAGTGATTGATTTTAAAGGGCAATGAACTTACCCACCGGTAAACAGGGATATTGTCCTGTTTGCCTTAATGGCATGCGGTTTCATTACTGAATGTTTAGTTAAAATGGTTTGGAAATAATTTAGTCTTCGCAGGATAATGCCGCGACAAATCCCTGATCAGTAAAAATTAATAATGGAACAGCTTTTTTGATCGATCAGGAAAAATACAACATCACCCGGGGCATCCTACCAAAATGTGTGGAACGGGAACAGGAGAGACTTCTTGGAAATGGCAGATTGATTATTGCCGCTCCCCGAAAAAAAGTTATAGCATTTGAGGCATACTGCAAAATCAGGCAGCTCTGTAAAAATAGCCTGTACAGGATTAACGATCTTATGCAGTTGAATATTAATAATAGGAATAGATTCAACGGGGTTTATGATGAGTGTATAATTACTATCGTTGCTATTATTTCTGGTGGATGCTGTAAAATGTGGTTTTTGTAGATGTTTAGAATGGGTTACAGGATTAAAATCCTTGCCATAACTGGCAAAAGAGATTAACATGAGGGCGATTAAGGAAAAAAAGATGTTAATTCTTTGTCGCATTTCATAAAAGTAGTATAAATTTTAAATTATTACCAAATTTTATTTAAAAAAGTTAAAAATTTGTCAATTATTTATGAATTAGTATTGATTTTTATCAAAAAAGCCTTTTATAATCTCGCCAAAAATACATTTATTGTGATTTTTATTAATTTATTGTATTATTAAATCTTAATAAGATTATAATTTGATTGTTTTTTTATGTAGATGTTAATTTTATCTACATAATTTTCCAGAAAATAAAAAATCCCCTCATTAATTTGAGAGGATTTTATCAATTTCTTAAAATATATAGGCTTTTTACAACTTTTCGAGGATGAAAGTGATGTTTGTCCAGTTTGGGGCTGATGTTGCATTATGGATAGCTTGTTTAACTACCCAGCCCTCATCCAAATATTTATTTACTTCCTTTATTTCGTATGCGGAGTGCCTGTTAGTTACCGTTTGCTCGTAAACATTAATATTTACTGTAATTACTTTTTGTGCCATGTTTTTCGGTTATAAAACCAAATGTATTCATAAGATGTGAGAAAATTAGAATCATGAGCCAAGAACCAAGAGTCAAGCAAAGAAGAATTCCTTCAGATAGCTGCCTGAATCTTGATTCTTGGTTCTTGACTCTTGGCTCCTAATCTTACTACCTGTTCCAAAATTTCTTTAGTATTATCAGGATAATCCACATCAATCACTTTTCCGTTCTCAATCCAGTTCATAATGGTTTCATCGTGCTTGGGTTTAAGGCTTTTGATCACAGGTACTCCCATTGATTTTAAAGCGGCTGCATTCAGGTGCTGTTCGTACTGGCTTTTCATTGGTATCACCAGCAACTTCTTCTTCATGAACAGGGCTTCGGCAGGTGTTTCAAACCCGGCACCGCATAGTACACCAGCAGATTGCGCCATGCTCTTGATAAACTTCTCGTTGTCTATTGGCTGTATAGACACATTTTTATGTTTCAGTACCTTTTTGTTATGCTTGGAGAAAACATCCCATTCCACATCTCTAAATTCTGATAGCCTTTTGATCAGCCTTTTATCATCATAAGCAGGTAGGTAAACGGTGTAATGGCCCTTAAACCCAATTTTTTGTTCGCGCACTTGCTTGCGGATCACGGGTGTGAAAGTATTATCATCAAAGCTGTCGAAATGAAAACCATATTGCACGGTTACCGGGGCGTAGTTCTTCAGAATCAGCTTGCCTATCATGTCTGAATCTTCGGGTTTGGGAGAATGCTCAGACAGTACTGCCGCCTGGTGGCTCAACCCAATGCAGGGTTTGTTTTTTAAATAACAGGCCCAGGCTGATACCGGCTCAAAATCATTGATCACCAGGTCGTACTCTTCAACGGGCACTTTATTGATCTCTTTGAGGAAATTACGAAATCTCGATTTGTAGAAAGATTTCCATAGATCAACCCCACCCGATTTGCCGAAAATAAAACCAAAGCCATTAAATTTATATTTTACCGGGAAAGGCAGTTCAAGATCGCCTTGTGTGCCGCTTACCAACACATCCACTTCGGCCATTTGCTGTAGCAGGGGCACTATTTCCATCGACCGGCTCAGGTGGCCGTTGCCCGTTCCCTGTATGGCATATAGTATCTTCATACACTTATACTTATATTATCAAAAGTACCGGCCGTTTATTAAAGAAATGTTAAGTTTGTATTAAGGATTTTACATTAAAGGCACATTTTATCAACATATAAAAACAGTAGATTGGCAAGCGTTTTGTGTATAATAAAATTAAGCGAATAGGAAACATTGTGCGATTAATTACGTTTACTTAATACTATAATAACATCAGATCGTTTTATTTGTACCAAAGCCATTATTATATGAAATTATCAGTACTAAAACCCGAAAGCATTGTTAATGAGATTTTTGCCAGGTATGAAAAATATGGCAATAAACATTCAGCAGACCAATCAGCTTCTCAACTTGAGCAGGTGTCATACGCAGCAGCCCTGGCCGAAGAAGAAGGTTTTGAAGATGAGGTAGTATTAGCCGCGTTTTTTCATGATATCGGTAATTTATCTGCAAATAGTTCAAATCATAATGAGGGCGAAAAATCAAGCGCAAACTATCTGCGCGAGCTTGGCTTTTCAGAAAGACTGGCTACTTTGGTTGAAAGTGACGTAAGGGCCAGAAGGTTCCTTGCTTCTAAATATCCTGAATATTATGACCAGCTTTCAGAAACTGAAAAAGCGTCCCTTGAATCGCAGGGCGGCCCAATGAGCAAACAGGAAATAGCAAATTTTGAACTGGACCCTGATGCCGAGCTGTTTGTGCGTTTACGCTACTGGAATGATAAAGCACGTAAAGGCGTAAAAAAATATACCCGTAATATGGCTCACTATAAATTACTTGCCATGAGTCATTTATATAAAGTGATCGATCAGTATTTACCCGGATTTTTGATGCCTAAGACTATCGTACAACGATAATCTTACTAAGATCATGCTTAAAATGAACCCTTTGCTGAGTAGCATAGGTGTGTTTTTTTGAAAATTGTCTAAATAATTTCGTATTTCTTTTAAAGAATTGTTCACTTTGCAGATTGGGAAAATAACCCATTTCTGATAATGAAGAAACTCACCGAAGCTAACGCCGCTCTTTATACCCTTGTACTAATTTCAATAACCTTTGTGCTGCGTATTTTTATAGCTGCTTATACCGGTTTGGGCAATGGCGAGGCTTATTATTTCCGCGGGGCAGTACACCTGGAATGGAGCTATTTAGATCAGCCGCCACTATTCTTTTGGTTGAGCGGTATCACCATAAAAATATTCGGACTGACAAATCTGGGACTTAGGTTCCCGGCTGTATTGCTGTTTGCCGGTACAAGTTGGTTATTGTTTCTCATCACCCGTAAATTATTCACTGCCAAAGCAGGTTTCTGGGCCGTGGTAATGATGAACTTGAGCGCGATGTTCACGGTAGCCATTGCCTGCTGGTTTCAGCCTGATGCACCTTTGATGTTTTTCTGGCTCGCAAGCATCTATTTCCTGGTATTGTTGATGTTTGGTCGTGAGGGAGAGGATATTAAGACATTAAGGAATAGCCGCCGCACCTGGTTATTGTGGATATTGATCGGTATATGCCTTGGGCTGGCTACGCTAAGTAAATACCATGTGCTGTTTATTTTCGCGGGGGCGTTTATGTTTCTTGGTACCAATAAAGATCAGCGGCATTGGCTCTGGCATCCGGGGCCGTATCTGGCAATAATAATAACCATCATATTCGCATTCCCGGTATTGTGGTGGAACTATAATAACAACTGGGTTTCCTTTGTTTTCCAGGGCTCGCGCGCAGGTACGGGCAGCAAGTTTGCATTACATCCTGAGTGGTTTGGTCGCAGTATTTTGGGACAGGCGGCATATTTGCTCCCCTGGATATGGGTGCCGGTTATGCGCGAGCTTTACAAGTCTTTCAAACTTCGGCAAACTTCAAAGGCCTATAGTTTTTTCTTCTGGCTATCCATATTGCCTATTGTATTTTTTACTGTAGTTACACTATGGGCCGATCTGCAATATCATTTTCACTGGCAGGCACCTGGCTATATGATGCTTTTTATACCATTAGGGTTCACTATCGACAAGAAATTGACCGAGGGAATTGCTGCCGGGCGCGGCACAAGGCGCTGGCTCAGATTTTCCGCTTGCTTTACAATTATCACTATTGGCGTTTTAGGCACACATATGGTTACCGGTTTCTGGCAATCATACGGGCCAAAATGGGTAGTCAATAAATTGCACGGCGATACGGTTGATCCAACTATCCAGGGGATTGATTTTGATGATATCATGGCCCGATTTGAAAAAGAAGGCTGGCTGCAAAATAAAAAAGTATTCGCTGGTTCTCCACGCTGGTGGTTAGCCGGTAAGGTGGATTGGGCATTAAGAGGGAAAAAAGAGATCATTTGTTTTAGTAGCGACCCCCGCAACCTGGCATTTTTGGTCGACCCTAAAACCTTGGTAGGGCAGGACGCTGTTATTATCGGGCAAGAGCAGCAGCTTAATGTGGATACCGATGTAAAGCCGTTTTTCGATGAGGTAAAGCAATTGCCTGATGTAGAGATCGTACGAAGCGGTATTACCGAATTGCACTTACAGGTATATTACTGCAAAAACTTTCATCAATCAGCCACGCCACGCCCGGATCTTCCGCTAAGCAGGCAATTGAATGGTCAGCCTCCGTTTGGTAAATAGATTTAAACTGATAGCCATTCAACAGCTGCATAGTCTTGCAATAATGGCACAAACGTGGTTTTGGCCGGAAGATCTAAATAGGGATAAGTTACCTTTGAAAGATAAAGGCCCTGCGGGTAGGCAGGTGTAATTATCGCAGGTGTTTCCTTGCTAATGAGATAGTGTTCAAACTGATCAACACTTAACTTGCCAGTTCCTATTTCCAACAACCGGCCCATAATGATCCTTACCATTTTACTCAGGAAGCGGTTGGCTGATATCTGGAATCTCAGCTTATCTCCGTTTGCATCACAAAAAAGGCTGGCAGAACTGATATTACAGATGGTGTGATCATTTCTGTCCGGGCTTTTGCAAAATCCCCGGTAATCATTGTACTTCGGCAATAGCTCAACGGCCTCCTTCATTTTATCCAGGTCGATGCTTTTTAACAGATAAAATGAACTGAACGAATTGAGGAAAGGGTCTTTATAGGTGTGAATAAAATAATCATACGTTCTTTGTATCGCGTCAAAACGCGCATGGGGCAGGCCCTGCATGGGGATAATATCAAACACAGCGATATCATCCGGCAGCAATTTATTTAAGCGGAACAAGAGATCGAACTCCCATTCCTTTTCTATATCCGCATGAAAAAAGAACTGGCTGGCGTGTACCTGCGCATCTGTTCGCCCGCAGCCCGAAATATGCACCGGGACTTTTAAAAGTTTGCCCAGGCTGATCTCTAATACCTCCTGTATATTTAATACGCCCGAGTGCCGCTGCCAGCCACTGTAGTTGCTGCCATGATAGGCGATATGAAAAAAATATCTCAACTAATAAAACATTAATGTGGTGTCAAAGATAGTATTAGGTAACCGGGATTTTAATTTGTCTTTTTTATTTGTTTATTTATAGCATAATTCTGGCCGTTTGATATGAAGGAAATTAAAGCGATCATAAAAGCTTACGAGGAAGCGGATAAAATGGCCATTAAACTGGCCCTGGCAACCGTAGTGAGGGTGGAAGGCTCTTCTTATCGCCGTACCGGTGCGCGGATGCTGGTGATGGATAACGGCGTGTGGATAGGAGGAATAAGCGGCGGCTGTTTGGAAGGGGATGCGTTAAAGCGCTCTCGGCTGGCCATTCAAAATTCACAATCAACCCTTATCACCTATGATACTACTGAAGATGATCCTTACCAAATTGGGGTAGGTTTAGGCTGCAATGGAGTAATCGATGTGTTATTTACGCCTTTGGATATCAACAATAAAAGCAATCCGGTTGAGGTTTTAAAGGCTTGTGTGAAAGCTAACCGCGATACGCATGTGCTGGTGACCATTACCGCGGTATCCGGCAAATGGCAAAGCATAAAGGCCGGTGAGGTGACGAGGTATGACGGCTTATCAAGCCTGGAGATTTTTGAAGATGCATCAGATCAATTGCAACATGCTATTTCAGAGCAGCTTTCAACGGGACATTCGGCACCGCATGAGTTTGAATTAGCGGGTAGCCGTAAACTGGAAACTTTTATCGAGATACTACCGCCCGAGATCAATATGATATTAATGGGGCATCAGTATGATGTATATCCGCTAAGCAGGCTGATCAAAGAAATGGGATGGAGGCTGACCATAGTTGCCGAACTGCAAAAGATCAATACACATATCATCGCGATAGCAGATGAAATTGTAGCGCCTGCAAATTTCATCGACCTGTTTGTTGATGAGCATACAGCTATCATCCTGATGGCGCATGATTACAAAACGGATAAGTATAACTTGCCAAAGGCATTGGCTACCTCAGCCTCATATATAGGTATGCTTGGCCCGCGCACGCGCTCTGAAAAAATAAGTCGTGAATTGGCGAACGAAGGCTATGTGATATCATCCCCAGATATGGAACGCGTCCATGCACCCGTGGGGTTAGATATCGGAGCAGTAACTCCCGAAGAGATCGCATTATCCCTTATAGCCGAGGTAAAGGCATCCCTTTCAGGCAGGGATGGGGCTTTTCTGCGGTTGCGTCAATCTGCTATTCATCAAAGAAGTTAACGATGTCTGTAAGTCAAAAATACCCGGTGACTAATTGTGCTGCTATTATATTAGCCGCCGGGCAATCCAGCAGGTTGGGCACTCCAAAACAATTATTAAAATATCAGGGTAAAAGCCTGCTACAGCATACCATTAATGTGGCAAAGCATTCATCGGTGCAATCCATCATTGTGGTTTTAGGCTCAGATTTTGAATTGATGGTGAAAGAGATTGATAGCCCGGATATATCAATTGTAAAGAACGAAAACTGGCATACCGGTTTAGCTTCCTCCATTTACTGCGGAATAAATGCGTTAAAGGATATTGACCCCGTGTCTGATGCCGCTATTTTAATGGTATGCGACCAGCCTTTTATTTCAAGCGAATTACTGGATAATCTGGTCGCGGAGCAAAAAGCAACCGGCAAACCAATTGTTGCCAGTAAATATGAGGATACGATAGGCATACCTGCCCTTTTTCATCAAAGTTTTTTCACTCAATTACAAGAGTTGGAAGGTGATTCTGGGGCAAAAAAGATCATGCAGCAACACCCGGATATTATTGCCGTAGTTCCATTCCCGTCAGGAAATATCGATATTGATACTTTGGGTGATTATGAAGCGTTAACGAAATAAAACACCTTTCAAACTATAACAATTATGAAAGCAATCATAATTCTTTCAATCCTTTTCGTGCTTGCCGCCTGCGACAGCCAAACCAATAGCAATCATCAATTGCAGGTACAGGTTGATAGCCTGCAAAAGAAATTAAACGATGCTTATAAACCTGGTTTGGGAGAATTTATGCTGGGTATACAATTGCATCACGCCAAACTTTGGTTTGCGGGCACCAATAAAAACTGGAGGCTGGCAGATTTTGAGATCAAGGAAATAGGAGAGGCGTTAGGTGATATAAAGAAATATTGCACCGACAGACCCGAAGTAAAAAGTATAGGTCTGATCGATCCGTCAATAAGCAATATCAATACCGCGATACAGCAAAAAGATGCTCAGTCATTCAAAACAGCTTTTATAACACTTACCAACAATTGCAACAATTGCCACAAAACTACTCAACACGAATTTAACGTAGTAACTATACCAACCGCTTTGCCGATGGTTAACCAGGATTTTAAACCGGCAAAATAAACAGGAAACCAATAAAAAAGCCTCCTTACCAGGAGGCTGTGTATTAGTTTATTTGATAGGATGATGGTCGGGCTCGATATTGGTAAGGTCTATTAATTCACCTTTTTCGTTTACGGCCCAGTCACTTAACTCGATAAGCTTTCCACTTTTCCTTTTACGGGGACCTACCACTGGAAGCAGCATCGCCAGTAATAAGGCGCCTATTTTAAGCGCTATATATATCGTTACCATAGCATCTGTTTATTAACAGATATATAGCAATTATAAAGCCAAGTTGTTTGCTTTCCACTAAAATAGTGACAGAATGCTTCTGCTTAATCAGTAAGTCATTAAATTATAACTCAATAATTAATTAGCCGTTCGCCATCTTGATAATGTCTTTTACTTTTTGGGTATCGGTTACCTCAATACTGAACTCATCGATGTAGTTACTCCCCATTTTGATATGGTCATTCCGGAAGTCCATTTTGCTTTTTACGGTACTTCTTGCCGAAGAATGGATCTCGGTGGCTTTGGTAAAGTGGATCAGATCGGCAACATTAGTTTCGTTAATACCGCTGCCCGGCATAATGATGATCCTTCCCGCAGCCTGTTCTATCAGGTGGGCTATCACGTTGGCTCCTTCCATAGCGGTACTTTTACCGCCAGAAGTCAATATGCGTTCAAAGCCCATTTCAATGATATCTTCTAAGCCCTTGTTGAGGTCGGTGCACATATCAAATGCCCTGTGAAAAGTAATCCCCAGCCCCCTGTGCTTCGCCATATACAAGAGTTCTGAACAGCGTTGCTTATCAATAGTGCCATCAGCATTAAGCATGCCTATTACTATTCCATCGCAGCCTGCATCAATGCAATGCTTAATATCCGCTTTCATTATTTCGAACTCCAGGTCATTATAAAGAAAATCACCTTCTCTTGGCCTGATCAATGGATATAGTTTGATGTTAAGCAGCTTGCGGGCCATTAATATCTGCCCGTGCGAGGGCGTAGTACCGCCTTCGTTCAGGTTATCGCACAACTCAACCCTCACGGCGCCGCCATCCTGCGCAGCTAATGCGGAAGTGAGTGAATTGGCACAAACTTCGAGATCAATCATAGTATAGTTAGGTGGTAGATAGCCTTTTGCGATATAAATATAACCAAAAGTATTAATAAAATAAACTAATGATTAATATACACTTTTGCCTTTGATCAATAATTCCTGGTTTTCGCTGTTACAAACCGCGAATGAAAATCCGCTTTGAATAGCATAAGCTCCATACTCTCCTTTTTTGTTGATCGCCAAAAAACCAACTTGTATTTTTTTTGCGGTATCGGGTTTTTTCTTAATGATCCTTTTTACGGCTTCCTTACAGGCATCCTCGGGAGAAAGCCCCTGGCGCATCAGCTCAACCACTAAAAAGCTGCCAACGTTGCGGATCACTTCTTCGCCAACACCGGTTGAGGTAGCGCCGCCAACTTCGTTATCCACATATAAACCAGCGCCGATAATGGGGCTGTCTCCCACACGGCCATGCAGTTTGAAGGCCATCCCGCTGGTAGTACAGGCGCCTGATATATTGCCCTTAGCATCAATAGCCAGCATACCGATGGTATCATGGTTGTATTTGCTGCCGGGCTTATGCTGTTTATTCTCGATATTAATGGTCGGGCTGTATTTAGCGGTTTTCAACCATTCCTTCCAGGCTTTTTCAGACTCGGGGGTTAATAATTTCTCTCTCTTAAAACCTTGTTCTACGGCAAATTGGGTGGCTCCCTCACCAACCAGCATTACATGCGGCGTTTTTTCCATCACCAACCGTGCTACCGAGATAGGGTGGGCGATATTTTCTATAGCTGCTACTGAGCCGCAATTGCCAAATTCATCCATGATACAGGCATCAAGGCTTACGTGACCATCACGGTCGGGATAGCCGGCCCGGCCAACGGTATGGTTGTTCATATCAGCTTCGGGTATTTTTACCCCGGCTTCCACAGCATCCAGCGCGCGTCCACCTTTTTCGAGCGTTTTCCAGGCTTCCTTGTTGGCTGCAATGCCAAAATCCCAGGTGGAGATCACTATGGGTAAGTTATTTGCCGGTAAATATGAAATGGTTTTGGCCACGGCCGACCGTGACAATGCCGCAAGCGAAGCGCCTGCAGCCGATATCTTAATGAATTTGCGGCGGTTATACATGGTTGCTAATATATAAACATAGGTTGATATGCGGGGGATGTATAGGTATTTTTACTGATTACTGTTCAGCTTCGAGATCTTCGCCCGGTAGCAGCCCTTCATCGTCATCAGCTATTTCTTTGGCTCTTTCGAGATCACGGGCAAACACTTTTAACTTGATACCGCCGCCGCCCTGGTTATAAGCCGGTATCATAATGCCCATGTTTTCGTCAACCAAAAAACAGGGAATACCTGCGGCTTCCAGTTTGGTGCGGATGATCTCGGCCAGCATTGGGTCGTAATAGGTTTCAAAGGTCACAATATCATCATCCTTTGGCGTAGATGGCTCTTGTTTGAAAATAGGCATACGTTAAATCAATTCTTATCCAAAAATGAGAATTTGTTTTGGTTAATTTGGGATAATTATGAATCGCATCGACCGCATATCCGCCATATTAATTCAATTGCAATCGCGCAGGGTGGTAAAAGCCTCGGATATTGCCGAACGTTTTGGAATAAGCCTGCGTACTGTTTACCGCGATGTAAGAACACTGGAAGAGGCTGGCATACCGCTAATAGGCGAGGCAGGAGTAGGTTATTCTATTATGGATGGTTACCGCCTGCCCCCGGTAATGTTTACGCGTGAGGAAGCCGCCGCGTTTTTAACTGCCGAAAAGCTGATGGAAAAGCTGACCGACCCTTTGTCCGATGAGAATTATAAATCGGCAATGTATAAAATACGATCCGTATTGCGTATGGCCGATAAGGACTTTTTGGAGAATATGGATGGTCATATCGAAGTATTTCAAAGTCGCCGGGTACCTGATAGCAAATATGATTCGAACCCGTTGCAGCTCGCTTTAAAAGCAATCGCCCAGAAAAGTGTACTGGCTATCCATTACTTTGCCTCTTACTCACAACAGGAAAGCATGCGTTCTATCGAGCCGGTAGGTGTATTTTACCAGGATAATTTCTGGCACCTGATCGCCTGGTGCCGTTTGCGGAATGATTACCGCGATTTCAGGCTCGACCGTATCTCGGATATCAATTTATTGGATGAACGTTTTACCAATGTGCACCCCAACCTGAAAGAATATATCGCCAGCCAGGCCAAAGAGAAAAACCTGCAAACGGTTGTGATCCGTGTAGAGAAAAAGATATTGCCGTACCTTAATGATCAAAAATATTATAACGGCTTTGTATCCGAGCAGGAGGTAGACGGGATGGTTGAAATGACTTTTCTGACCGAATTTCTGGAAGGTTTTGTACGCTGGATGATGATGTACGGTGATGTAGCCGAGATAATTAACCCACCTGACTTAAAGAAAAAGGTCAGCGAGATATCCGCTATTATTCATAAAAGAAATCAATAAGACTTTTCGGCTGTTGACATACTGTTGTCACTCACCCCTACTTTATTTGTAGGAGTAAGTCGCGGATAGCTATTGTTTTGTTATGGATCAGCAAAGATATTGGATAACAGTTGTCTCAAAAGATCATCTCCAGCGGGGAGTTGCCGGGGGCTTTATGCAGGCCAATCATGGCAAGCAGGGACCATTAAAAAGAATAAAGGAGGGCGATTGGGTGATCTTCTATTCGCCAAAACTTACCATGAACGGTGATGAAAAGCTGCAAGCCTTTACCACGATAGGGCAGGCGAGTGATGATAATATCTATCAGCATAAAATGAGCGAAGATTTTATACCCTACCGAAGGAATATAAAATTTCACGATTGCCGGGAAATCCCGATAGCTCACTTGATCAATGATCTTGAATTTATACCCAATAAACAATCATGGGGATATCCATTTCGTTTTGGCTTCTTCGAGATAGGGGAGCATGACTTTAAACTGCTGAAAGAAAAACTTTTACAATAAATAAGTGTAGAATACTATTAATCAATAATTCACTAAATCAATAATTAATCACATGGAAAGTTTAAGCACATCAATTAGCATAAACGCAACCGCAGCTAAAGTTTGGCAGGTGTTGACAGATCCTGCTATTGTGAAACAATATTTTTTTGGCACCAATGTAAAGTCGGACTGGAAAAAAGGCAGCCCTATCATTTGGGAAGGAGAGTGGGAGGGGAAGACCTACCAGGATACGGGAACAATTTTGGATATTGATCCGGGCAAATTTGTGAAGTATAATTACTGGAGCTCAATGTCGGGTACAGAGAACAAGCCTGAAAACTATGCGGATATTACTTACAAGTTAGCCGAAGAAGGTAGTAAAACTGTGCTGACAATAACGCAGGAAAACATAAAAAACAAGGAAGCAAAAGAACATTCTGAACAAAACTGGCAATCTGTTTTTGGTAAGATGAAAGAAATGATCGAAAATAAATCTATTTAAACTTTTTAATTATATAAATTATATAAATATTTGGTTAATAATTTATTATAATATTGATATAACCAAAGGTAATAATGGAATATAGCATTAAATCACTTGAAAGTTTTCATGTAATTGGCATTTCGGTAAGAACCACCAATCAAAATTCACAGTCTGATAAAGACATCGGTTCGCTATGGCAAAGGTTTACCGAAGGCAACCTGGCTGCACAGATCAATGATAAACTAAGCGATGATATTTACTGTGTTTATACCGAATACGAAAGTGACCATACCGGCTTTTACACGGCAATATTGGGATGCAAGATTAAAGGTGGATCAGAAGCCCCGCGGGGCTTTGTGAGTGTAAACATTCCTGCGGGTACCTATCAAGTATACAAACCGAAAGGCAAGTTCCCCGAGAGCATAGCTAATGCGTGGAGGGAGATATGGAAGGCACCAATCAGTAGAAAGTATACTGCCGATTTTGACCTGTATAAAGCCGGCCCAAAATCATTTGAAGAAACTGAAGTGGAAATTTACCTGGCAGTTTGAGCTTGAATTAAATAGATTTATGGAAATAGCGCGTCCAGAGAATTCTTTAAGCCGGAAAACCCGGGTTCAGACACGATTAAAACTCAACCGCTTACCGGCTTTACCTTCTATCAAGCTTCCGTTACTGTAAGCTAAGTTACCCGATACAAGCGTATGAGCTATTTTTGATCTGAAAGTAGTCCCCTCAAAGGGGCTCAACTTGCATTTGTATAGGATATTATCTTTGGTCACCGTCCATGGAGAATTGAGGTTTACTAATACAAGGTCGGCCCAGTAACCCTCGCGGATAAAACCCCGGTTTTCTACCTGGAAGCAGGTAGCCACGTTATGCGCCATCTTTTCAGCGATCTGTTCCAGGCTGATCTTTCCCTTGTGATGCAGTTCAAGCATGGCAGGCAGGGCATGCTGCACCAATGGCCCGCCGGATGGCGCCTGCAGGTAAGGCTGTGATTTCTCTTCCAAAGTATGCGGGGCATGATCTGTGGCTATTACATCAATACGGCCATCCAGTACGGCTTTTAAAATGCCATCCCTGTCGGCCTGTGTTTTTACCGCCGGGTTCCATTTGATGAAATTACCCTTGGTTTCGTAATCGGCATCTGTAAACCATAGATGATGGATACAAGCCTCGGCGGTAATGCGTTTATCTTTTAATGGAGTGGTATTATCAAACAGGTGGGTTTCTTTTTCAGTGGAGATATGTAAAATATGCAGGCGGGTATTGTGCTTCTTAGCCAGTTCTACCGCCATGGATGAGGAAAGGTAACAGGCTTCTTCACTTCGTATCTTGGGATGCAATTTCACCGGGATGTTTTCACCAAGCAGTTGTTTATAATGTTCCAGGTTGCTTTTTATGGTGGCTTCATCCTCGCAATGCACCGCCACCAGCATAGGCGAGTTGGCAAAAATGCCATCCAGCGTTTGGGGATTATTCACCAGCATATTGCCGGTTGAGGAGCCCATAAAAACTTTAACCCCGCAAACGTTTTTGGTGTCAGTTTTTAAAACCTCATCCAGGTTATCATTGGATGCGCCCATGAAAAATGAATAGTTGGCCGGCGAGTTACGCGAAGCTATCTCATATTTTTGTTCAAGTAGTTCCCGGGTTAAAGTATTGGGAACGGTATTAGGCATCTCCATAAAAGAGGTGATGCCGCCTGCTACAGCCGCCCTCGATTCGGAATGTATATCAGCCTTATGTGTTAAACCAGGCTCACGAAAATGCACCTGGTCGTCAATACAGCCGGGGAAAAGGTGCAGGCCTTCAGCATTAATAACCTGGTCAGCCTGAACATCTATCTGTCTGTCTATACGTTCGATCAAACCATCCTTAACCAATATATCGCTTACATACTGGCGGTTTTCGTTTACTATTGTAGCTGATTTGATGAGGATGGACATGATTTCGGATTTCGAATGTTCAATTTCGGATTTAATATCGAAGCAAATTTAGGATATATAAATTCAAAGTTAAGTCAAATAGTCGGAAAGTCTGGAAGTTCGCATAAGTCCGAAAGTTTGAATTAAAGACACATGTAGCTTTGGGACTTTCCGACTTCCCGTCTTTCGGACTTAAAAAACTATCTTTGCGGCATGGGTGAAAACTTCGAAGATTTTAAATTTAACCGGCAGATTTTGAATGCTATCGCCGATGCCGGTTATACCGAGGCTACGCCTGTGCAACAAAAAGCTATTCCGCCTATATTAAACGGGCAGGATGTAATGGGTATAGCACAAACGGGTACCGGCAAAACAGCCGCTTATGTGTTACCCATCATCATGCGGCTGAAATATGCGCAGGAAGAACACCCCCGCGCATTGATAGTGGCCCCCACACGGGAGTTGGCCATGCAGATAGAGGAGAATGTAAGGGAATTAGCCAAATACACTGATCTTCGGGTAATTGCCTTATATGGCGGTTTGGGGCCCAAAACGCAAATTGAGAATGTAAAAAAGGGGATGGATATTGTGGTGGCTACCCCGGGCCGCTTTATGGATATTTACCTGGCGGGGCACCTGGTTACCCGGTTGCTACAGGTGCTGGTGCTGGATGAGGCGGATAAAATGATGGATATGGGCTTTATGCCACAGATCAACAGGATACTGGAAGTGGTGCCACGCAAGCGGCAGAACCTGCTTTTTTCGGCTACCATGTCTGATAAGATACACCAACTGGCAGGTAATTTTTTGGAAAACCCTACGGTGATCGAGGTTACCCCGCAGGCCACACCGGCGCAAACGGTGAACCAAAGGCTGTATCATGTTCCGAATATGAAAACCAAGATCAACCTGCTGAAAGTCTTGCTGGCCGAGCCGGATGAGATCAAAAAGCTGATGATTTTTTGCAAAACGCGCGTTACTGCCGAAGATGTCTATAAGTTTCTGATCCGTAAATTTGGAGATAAGGAAGTTAAGGTGCTGCATGCCAATAAAGGGCAAAACACCCGTATTAACTCTATCAATGCTTTCAAAAACGATGAGGTGAAAATACTGGTGGCTACTGATGTGGCTTCCCGCGGCATCGATGTAAGCGATGTGAGCCACGTGATCAACTTTGACGTGCCTTTTGTGGTTGAGGATTATGTGCACCGGATTGGGCGCACTGGCAGAGCTCTGCAATCAGGCGAGGCTATCACCTTTTGTACTCCCCCTGATGAATATTATATCCGCAAAACAGAAAAACTGATCAGGCAAACTATCCCGGTTTATCCTTTGCCCCCGGATGTTTTCGTGGAAGAAACGCCTTATGAGGAACGCCAGGACCAGGCCAAAGAGATCGACCTGCAAAAACGTAAGGACGACCCTGATTTTAAAGGAGCCTTTCACGAAAAGAAGACCCTCAATCAGCGTAAAAAGTTTGATGCGGCTAAAGCCAGAATAAATCCCAATTCAAAAGCGGGTAAGATGGGAAGGCAAAAAAGTTTCCGGAAAAAACACTAATTTTCAGAATGAAATTCAGAATAACCCCATTAAACTTTGGCACTGCCTTTTTCTTGTTCCTTGCAGCGTATATCTGGATATATGGCGCAAAAATTACCGGCAGCAAATATGAACATTGGAGTGGCACTATTTCCCTCATTTTTTTATTGTTTGCCTTTGTAGTGTCATTTCTTGATATTATGCTCCGGAATTTTTTCCCAAAAACCAAAAGTATATGGATTGTAGAACTAAGCTTTATAACTTTGGCGGCTATTATATTTTTAATGGTTAAATAACACAAATGAAAAAAGCTGAAATAAAACTGACTATAGACCTTGACGATAACAACGTACCCACCAGCATTACCTGGGAATCAACCGATGCGGAGAATAAAGAAGCGTTGCCGGTAAAATCCATCATGCTCGCGCTTTGGGATCATAATTATAAAAATACCCTGCGTATTGATCTTTGGACCAAGGATATGGCTGTTGACGAAATGAAGCGGTTTTTTTACGAAACCCTGCAAACCATGGGTGATAGCTTTTTACGCGCCACAGGCGAAAAAAACATTGTAGAAGATTTGCGCGATTACTGCGCACACTTTGCCGATAAAATGGAGATCACACAAAAATAAAATGAGGCCAGCATCATTCATATCATTCGTTGGGTTTGTAGTGCTTATAGCTGCAACCTATTGTCCATTATTTCGTCCATTCGGAATTACCACCTGGGATATGTATGACGCTAACAAGCCCTTCGGCATTGTAATTTTACTGATCGCTGTAATAGGCATCGTAGGCGTGGTCTTTATGCAGATGAAGATAGCCCGTATGGCGGCGTGGTTATCGGTAGGACTGATCATCTTATTTTATTTCCTTGCCTTATTAAAAATCCATACCTCTTTCAGTTTTATACCATTTCATGCCATTTCGAAATTTTTGGCCCGCCAAATTAAGTTCAAATGGGGATGGTGGTTGTTGGTTGCCGGTCCGGCACTTGCCTTAGCGGGCGCATTAAGCGAGAAATCAAAATATAAAATGCCAACGCAGCAGCAAGCTGTAAACAATGCGGGTAAATAACGGATAAACACATTTGTTTTTCCTGTTTATAAAATCGTAAGTATTTAATATATTTAGCCTCTATTCAACCTATTTAGAATGTTAAACCTATCCTTCCGTCAGCAGGTATTTGTGGGCTTTGCTATATCTGTCATTCTTGTTTTTATGGTAGGCTTATTGTCTTACCGGAGTATCCAGCAATCAAAAACAGATGCCGCACTGGTTGCACACACGCAAAAAGTCATAAAAACTTCTGACAATTTACTGCAAATGATGCTCGATGCCGAAACAGGTATGCGGGGCTATGCTGCTACCAATAACAAGGCCATTTTGGAGCCGTACCATACAGCACTACTGCAAATCAGCGGTGACCTGGACCAGATGAGGGAACTTATTTCCGATAACAATATCCAGGTAAGAAGAATTGACACGCTTACTTCGCTTGTTGGTATACAGTTAAATATCCTGAAAGAAAATATTGACGCAAGAGAAAACAAGGGATTGGACTATATGCTCCAAAATCACATGTTTGTTAACGGGAAGAATAGTATGGACCGTATCCGCGAGACGGTCAGAAACATTAATGAAACGGAAAACGGATTACTTGCATTGCGAAAAGAAAATTCCGATGCATCCTCAAGCCGGGCAATAATTATCATGATTACAGGTTCGGGTATATTCTTCCTGATCATCGTGATGATGTTCTACTACATACAGGGGACTTTTGACAAGCAGAAAAAAAATGAAGAGCAGATCAGTTCAACCAATATCAAGCTTGAAAGGGTTGTGGCCGAAAATGAAGCCAAAAACTGGATGCTGACCGGCCTGAGACGACTGAACGAAAGGATGCAGGGCGAACAAACCGAAAAGGAACTTGCCGCAAACGTCATTACAGAAATATGCAATTACTCTGATGCGCTAACCGGTACTTTTTATTTATTTAATGAGGGTGAAGAACGGCTGGAATATTATGCATCCTATGCATTTAATAATCTGAATGAAATAAAGAAATCAATTAAGCTAACAGAAGGTTTGCTTGGTCAGGCTGCGGCGGATCAGAAAGCCTCCATAGTAAAGGGAAAAATAAATGATAAGCTGGAACTTGAAACCTCAATCGTCCGTGAGCTTTTAACAGAAACCTTTATTTTCCCCTTCTTTTTTGATAAAAAGTTGAAAGGTGTAGTGGAGATCGCGTTTAAAAATGAGCTTAAACAAAATATCCAGGATTATATTTTAGCTATCGCTGATGTTATCGGTATTGCAGTTAATACGGCCCAATCGCGAACCATTATGCAAAACCTGTTTGAGGAGACGCAGCAGCAAGCCGAGGAGCTGAGCGCCCAGCAGGAAGAAATGCGGGTGACCAACGAGGAATTGATGAAAAAAACTGGTCAGCTGCAGGCCTCGGAAGAGGAATTAATAGCCCAGCAGGAAGAGTTACGTGCTACCAATGCCGAACTGGAAGAAAAAGCCAGTTTACTTGAAGAAAAGAATCATGCTATTGAAGAAGCCAGGCAGGCTATCAAGCTTAAAATGGACGAACTGGAAGCCACAGGTAAGTATAAGTCTGAGTTTTTAGCCAACATGAGCCATGAGCTGCGCACACCGCTAAACAGTATCCTGATACTGGCGCGCATATTAAAGGATAATAAAACAACCAATCTTTCTGAAGATCAGATCAATTACGCAAGCGTGATCTTTAATGCCGGCAATGATCTGCTTACCCTGATCAATGATATCCTCGATCTGACAAAGATTGAGTCGGGCAAGATGGAACTTCAGAATGAAGAGGCGAGTACAGCCAGTATAGTGCAGAACATGGAAATGCTTTTTGCTGAAATTGCACGTAATAAAAAAATAAAATACACCACCAATATTGGTAATGTACCACAGTATATTACTACCGATAAGGTGCGTGTGGAACAGGTGCTCAAAAACCTGCTTTCCAACGCATTTAAATTTACACCCGATAAAGGTTCCATCGCTATTCATGTGGAACCAGGTAGTACCGAAGGAACCATAAGTTTCCACATCAAAGATTCAGGCATAGGTATTCCGGCAGAAAAACAGAAAGCGATATTCGAAGCATTTCAGCAAGCCGATGGCTCCACCAGCCGCAAATATGGCGGTACTGGTTTGGGATTATCAATAAGCCGGGAGTTAACCGCGTTACTGGGGGGCGCTATCACACTGCAAAGCGAACCGGAGAAAGGAAGCGAGTTTGTGCTGACCATACCCATAGAGGCCAAAATTAAGGAAACAGAAACGCTGCCAACAGTTGATACCTTTAACCCTACAGCACAATTTCTGAGTTCGACCAAGCGTAATTCACGCAGCCCTGACCAGGAACTGAGGGTAGTTATTGTGGAAGATGATAAGAATTTTGCAAACCTGTTACAGGATCATTCACAGGCCCATGGATTTAAATCTATCATCGTAAACGATGGGAATAAGGCTGTAGAGGTAGTTAAACAGCAATTGCCTGATGCCGTGATATTGGATATAAAGTTGCCCGGCAAGGATGGCTGGCAAATATTGAAGGAACTTAAACTGGCCGAAAAAACGGCGCATATACCGGTTCATTTAATGTCGGCTGGCGATGTGGAAGCTGGTCGTATGCGCAGTGAAGGCGCCGTAAGTTTCCTGAGAAAATCAAGTGATACCAGCGTTTTGGATAAGCTGTTTAAGGATATTATACACCGGAGTGGCGCCAGCTTTAAGCAGGTTTTGTTGGCCGAGGACCACGAAGCTCAAAGCCATGCTTTAAAACACTTATTAGAAGGGCAGGGAATTGCTGTAGACCAGGCATTTGACGGAGAATCAACACTCAAGATGCTGAACGAGAATAACTACCAGTGCCTGATACTTGATCTTAATCTGCCTGATATATCAGGGTTGGACCTTTTGGATAAGATAAAAGAGGGCGATCGCTTTGCCTCATTGCCGGTAATAGTAAATACCGCGATGGATCTGGATAAGACATCGGTAAGCAGGCTGATGAAATATGCCAATGCAATGGTGGTTAAAACCAATAAACTATCAAGCAGGCTGATAGATGAGGTAAACTTGTTTTTAAATAAGATCACTTCGGATCCTAAACCCGAGCCATCTGACCTGATAGGTAATAATAAAATAATTGCCAGCAGCAATGACGCCCTGAAAGGTAAAAAGGTTTTGGTGGTGGATGATGATATGCGTAATATTTTTGCTTTAAGCAGCGCCCTGCAAACTTATGGTATAGTGGTTGAAACTGCTAACGATGGAGAGGAAGCAATAGCCAAACTGGAAGCCGTGGATGATATTGATATTGTGCTGATGGATATTATGATGCCCAAAATGGACGGTTATGAAGCAACAAGATATATCCGTAAACAAGGCAAATGGGCTAAATTGCCTGTAATAGCGCTTACAGCCAAGGCCATGAGCAATGACCGTGAAAAATGTATTGCCGCAGGCGCTAATGATTATATTACCAAGCCTGTGGATATGGACAGGTTGATATCACTAATGAAATTGTGGCTGGAAAACTAATTTATGAGTAATGCACCCCAAACGGTTTCGGACGCCCAACTGCTCGAGCTGATTGACCTGGTAAAAAAAATTCATGGGTTCGATTTATCTGATTATTCAAGGGCATCTTTAAAAAGGCGACTCGCGAGAATAATGATGCTGAGAAGGTTTGTGTTTTATGAACTGAAGCATGCCCTGATCAATGAGCCACGTTTTTTCCAGTGGTTTTTAGAGGAAATTACGGTGAATGTTACCGAAATGTTCCGTGATCCGTCTTTTTATAAGGCTTTAAATACACAGGTAATCCCTTATTTATCCAGCTTTCAGCATATCAGGATTTGGAGCGCCGGTTGCTCATCGGGCGAAGAAGTTTATTCGTTAAGCATTTTGCTTAATGAGGCATACATAAGCAAAAAATCATTCATTTATGGTACCGATATCAATACCGAAATGTTGGATGAAGCACGTAAAGGAATGTATAGCATCCGTAAATTAAAAAACTATGTAGAGAATTATCAGCTATCCGGCCTACCCGGATCATTACTTGATCATTTCACTATAATGGGTGATAATACCAGCATTCATGATGATCTCAAAAAAAACACTTTGTTTTCCGTTCATAATTTAATATCTGATAATGTATTTAACGAATTTCAGCTTATCAGCTGCCGGAATGTGTTTATTTACTTTGAAGCTGCGCTTCAGGAAAAAATATTAAGTCTTTTTTACAACAGTTTGTGTCCTTTGGGGTTCTTATGTTTAGGGAGTAAGGAAACGATCAGGTTTCCAGGCTTTAAAAATAAGTTTAAGGTAATCAATTCCAAAGAGAACATATACCAGAAAATTGGCGATCAGTAAAAAAACCATAGAGCGTTGGCACAGATCTGATATCATATTATTAGGGGGCTCCGCAGGGTCATTTAAACTGCTGTTAAGGATGATCAAAAGTTTTTTACCTGGTATGGACAAAACAATAGTCATCATTATCCATCGTCAGAAAAATTTTCATAGTGATATGGTGAAACTATTTGCCGAAAATAGTAAAGTCACGGTTAGGGAGATATGCGATAAGGATCCAATCAAGAAAAATATGATCTACATTGCCCCCCCTAACTATCATACACTGATAGAGAAGGAAAAACACTTTAGCCTTGACGTGTCCGACTCCGTTTGGTATTCGAAGCCATCCATCGATGTAACATTTGAAAGCGCCTTAGATGTTTATGCAGACCAGTGTACTGCTATACTGCTGTCTGGTGCCAACAAAGATGGGGCAGAGGGTTTACTCAAACTACGCGAAAGCGGTGCATTAACCATAGTGCAGCACCCCAATGATGCTGAAATGCCCGAGATGCCCCAGGCTGCGATTGCCATTAATGCCGCCGAATATATATTGACAACAGAGGAGCTATTGGAGCTGTTGTGTTCACCTTAAAATAATTTGGTTTGCCCTACCCCTAAAACTTGAGCTTCATGTTCAAGCAGCCATTTTTTGCGCCAAAGGCCACCGGCATAGC
This sequence comes from Mucilaginibacter sp., assembly GCA_035489035.1. Lineage (GTDB taxonomy): Bacteria > Bacteroidota > Bacteroidia > Sphingobacteriales > Sphingobacteriaceae > Mucilaginibacter. The sequence continues at coordinate 138,833 of DATHKT010000066.1, read as the reverse complement.
CTGTTAATCCGCCATCGGCACCAATTACCCTATGGCAGGGTACTACCACCCACAAATGGTTTTTACCATTAGCGGCCGCGATGGCCCTTATGGCTAGTGGATTTTTCATCATTTTTGATTGCTGGGTATAGCTGATGGTTTTGCCGTAGCCTATTTGTTGCAAGCACTGCCATACTTCCTGCTGAAAAGGTGATCCATGCTGTTTTATGGGCAGATCAAATACCTGTCGTTTGCCGGCAAAGTATTCATCTAATTGCTGGATAGCCAATTCAAGCGCAGGAGTTCCGGGCTCCTCAATGATAAGATTTTCATCATCCAGGATACTGATCGAACTGATAAATCCGTCCTCTTCGGTTATCCGGGCAATGCCAACAGGTGTTTGATGATAGATAAATGGCATTGACAAAGATATTTTTTATAAAGCTGAAAGGCAAATTCAAACCTTTCGCCTTTCAGCTTTTACCTTTACTTATTCCAAACGTTGTTTTTCAAGTCAACATCCGGTAGTTGTTTGTCAGGATCCAAAACAATGGATTTGATGGCTGATGTAGAAGGGTATTTAAATTCCCATACACCGCCGCGCTGCCATATGTTCACTGGTAAATGAATAGTTTCAGATTTACCATTATCAAGGGTGATCAACAGGTCAACCGGCATGGCCATTTTTTCCTTGTTCACCAAAGTGATCAAAGCGCCATTTGCAGGATCATCCTTTACATATTTTACTGAAGATATCGATTGATCAAGTTTCCAGGTGGTGAAGAACCACTCTTTCCAGAACCAATTCAGATCCTCGCCGGCCGCGTCATTCATCGTGCGGAAAAAATCATAAGGCAATGGATGTTTCATGGCCCAGTGTTTAATATACTCGTTAAAAGCGTAATCAAACCTGTTATGACCCAACACCACATTGCGCAGCATATCAAGCCCGGCAGAGGTCTTCACATAGTATTGTCCATAGTCATTCAAACCCATCGACTCCGGCGCTACCATCAGCGGATTTTTCAGCGCCTTAAAATAACCGGTAAGGTTCCTGGCCGGCCTTGCAGCTGTATCATCATATTCGCCATGGTTGAACTGCTGGGTAGAATATTGGTTAATAAAGGTATTAAAACCCTCATCCTGCCACATGTATTTGCGTTCGTTTGAGCCCACGATCATCGGGAACCAGTTGTGGCCTATCTCGTGGGTTACATCGCCCCAAAGCTGCCCTTTCTTTAAATTGCTCAGGCAAAAAATGATACCCGGATACTCCATACCCAAGGCCACACCCGATACGCTTACTGCAGAGTTCCATGGATACTCATAGTATTTTTTTGAGTAGATCTCCATGCTGTATTTCAGATATTCGGTCGAACGTCCCCATGAATCATCTCCCGCGCTCTCGATAGGGTAGGTCGACATGGCAATACCTTTACGTCCCGACGGGAAATTCACTCTTGCAGCATCCCAGATAAATGCTTTTGACGCGGCCCATGATACATCGCGGGTGTTCAGCATTTTAAAGTGCCAGGTTTTGCTGCCGGTCGCGTTAGCATTTTGGTTAATTTCTTCTGGTTTAATGATCATTACGCTTTTATCGCTATTTCGGGCCTGTGCCAAACGGCTTTGCTGCGTAGCTGTAAGCGTTTGTGCACCGTTTTGCAGATCACCGGAGCCTACAACCACCATATTGGCAGGCGCGGTGATGTAATAATCAAAATTACCGTAATCGCAATAAAACTCTCCTAAACCCATGTAAGGCAGCGTGTTCCATCCCTCTACATCATCATAAACACACATGCGCGGATACCATTGCGCTATCTCATATACATAGCCATCTTTGAATTTTTTACGACCCATACGGTCGGCGCCGTAGAAGGGTATAGAGAAGCTATAATTGATATTCAGTTGTATCTTATCCCCGTTTGAACCAAGCGCATTACGCAAACGCACCTGCATGCGGGCATCAGTAATAACCGGCACAACGGTGTAGGTTTTATTTTGGTAGATAACGGTTACCGATGTGATATGATATCCGCCACGGCTAAAACCTTTTACATCAAAACGATCACCTTTAACAGGAGTAGTTGCCGCTCCGCGCGAATCGGGTTTAAATAAGTTTTGATCCAATTGCAGCCATAAGTGATCTAATTTATCGGGGCTGTTATTGGTATAAGCGATAGTTACTTCACCTTTAATGGTAGTATCCTGTTGCGCCTCGTTAAGGCTGGCATGGATCGTATAATCGGCGCGGTTTTGCCAATAGTGTGCGCCGGGCTGTCCGCTTGCCGACCTGGTCTCGCCACCGGTAACTGGCCAGTTTATTGGGCCGAATAATTCCTGGTGATCGTATTTTGAAGAATCGGAAGTTTGAGCATTCGATGACGCAGCAAAAAGCAATATGATACACAAACCAGCTAAGTGGTTTAATTTAAAACAGTTCATTATTGAGATTTTGATAATTAAACGGCAAATAAACCAAATTAATTTGTCAAAATGATAATAGATGTGCTTTTGTTGCAGATAAAGATTAAATATCTTTAAACAATTTTCTTTTGTGCTTATTACCTCTGTTATACATCTCATCTATCTTAATTATTTTTTTATGAACCGTCTTGCCAATTCTGCCTCGCCTTATTTATTGCAGCACGCCCATAATCCTGTGGATTGGTATCCCTGGGGTACGGAGGCTCTGCAAAAAGCAAAAGATGAAAATAAGCTGATCCTCGTAAGCATTGGCTATTCGGCCTGTCATTGGTGCCATGTAATGGAGCATGAAAGTTTTGAGGATGAGCAAGTGGCGGCCGTAATGAACGAATACTTTGTTTGTATCAAGGTTGACCGTGAGGAACGGCCAGATGTAGACCAGATCTACATGAGCGCGGTACAACTGATGACTGGTCGGGGCGGCTGGCCGCTAAACTGTATTTGCCTGCCCGATCAACGGCCCATATATGGCGGGACCTATTTCCGCAAAAATGATTGGGTAAGCTTACTATTCAACCTTGCTGATTTTTACAAAACCAAACCTGAAGAAGCGGAAGAATATGCCGTGAAACTGACTGAAGGCATACAGCAATATGAATCGGTGCAATTTATCAGCGAACAGCCGGAATATGCTAAGGCTGACCTGGAACTGATCGTAACCAACTGGGAACGCTATTTTGATAAGCAGGAGGGGGGCATGGGTACAGCGCCCAAGTTCCCGGTGCCCGGCAACTGGCAGTTTTTAATTCGCTATGCTTATTTGATGCAAGATGAAGACATCGCGAAGCAGGTAAAGCTTACGTTGCATAAAATGGCTTTCGGCGGCATCTATGATCATATCGGTGGAGGCTTTGCTCGTTATTCGGTGGACGGCCGCTGGCATGTACCGCATTTTGAAAAAATGCTTTATGATAATGCACAATTGGTGAGCCTGTATTCGGAAGCATCGGTATGGCTGTATGATCCGCTTTATGCGCAGATCGTAGAAGAAACAGTCACTTTTATAAAACGGGAACTATCCTCGCCTGATTATGGTTTTTACTCAGCGCTTGATGCAGACAGCGAGGGCGTGGAAGGCAAATTTTATACCTTCACCAAAACTGAAATTGAGCAAATATTAGGTGATGATGCTGATCTTTTTTGCATCTACTATCATGTTATTGATGAAGGTAACTGGGAAGAAGAAAGCACGAATGTATTCTTCAGGAAGGAAAGCGATGAAAAATTAGCCGCAACGCTTGGGTTGAGTGTTGAAGAACTCGTTTCAAAAATTAACACGGCGCGCGCTCAGGTTTTGGAGACGCGTAGTAAACGCATACGCCCCGGCCTGGATTACAAAATATTGGCCTCGTGGAACGGCTTGATGCTCAAAGGACTTTGCGAAGCGTACCGCGCGTTTGATAAAAAGGAATATTTGGAGCTTTCTTTACAGAATGCACAATTTATTTTGGATAATTTGATCAGTGAAGATGGGAGATTAACCAGGATCTACAAAAGCAAAGACGCTGCTGTATCTTTCTTAGATGATTACGCCAACATCATTGACGCCTTCATCGCTTTATATGAAGTAACTTTTGATGAAGCATGGCTGAATACTGCAAAAAAATTAACAGACCAAGCTATCACCCATTATTATGACCAGGAAAAAGGTATTTTCTTTTACACTGCCGATGATGATGAACAATTGATCGCCCGTAAATCTGAAATTATGGATAGCGTTACGCCGGCCTCTAACTCGGTGATGGCACATAATCTTAAAAAACTGGGTTTGTTGTTTGATGATGAGCGTTACCAGGCTATATCCTCGCAATTGTTACGCAATGTGGCAGGGCAGATAGCAAAATACGGTTCATCGTATTCCAACTGGTGTATGCTATTGCTGAATGAGGTTTTTGGTGTAAATGAGGTTGCAATAACCGGAGAAGAAGCTGAAGGAAAACGCATTGAAATAGAAAAAAATTACATCCCGAATAAAATTATCTTGGGTGGTAAAAAAGGAAGTTTACCTTTGCTGCTCGACAAATTTGCTGCTACCACAAGGATATACGTTTGCAAAGACAAAACCTGTGGCTTACCCGCCGAAAATATCGAAGACGCGTTAAAACAAATTAACGTTTAAAACACTTATCAAAAAAAAGATAGAATGAAAATTGAACCACAACACGTAGTGTCATTAACTTACGACCTGTATGTAAAGCAGGAAGATGGCACTGAAGCTTTAGTAGAAAGCGCTACTGAAGAGCAGCCCCTAACTTTTTTATACGGAGCAGGGCAGATGCTGCCTAAATTCGAGGAGAATTTGAGCGACCATTCTACCGGTGATCAATATGATTTCCGTCTTACTGCTGAAGATGCTTACGGGCAGTATGATGATGAGGCCGTAGCTAATTTACCAAAAGAAATGTTCCAGGGAACCGAAATTCCTGAAATTGGAAGCATCCTTCCTTTGCAGGATAACAATGGCAACCATTTCCAGGGGCAGGTAGTATCTGTTGCGGAAGATTCTGTTATCGTTGACCTTAACCATCCAATGGCCGGCCAGGCTCTTCATTTTAAAGGCAATATTTTAAACGTTCGCCCCGCAACACCGGAAGAGCTATCTCACGGTCACGCACACGGGCCTGATGGGCACCATCATCATTAATAATTATTGAATTATTGAATTACTGAATTATCGAATGTCCAATTTCAAATGTTGAAGTTTTTGCTTTGATGTTTGGGATTGGGCATTTTTTTACAAGCAATCAGATTTAAAAGCGTACTCACCTCACGAAATCAAGCCCGCCACTATTGTTCACCTTGCAAGCGATAATAATACGCGACAGTACTGCTTCACCATTAAAGGTGGCCGGGATGAATTTTTTATCTTCTTCTTTAAACAGGTTCACATCAAATTTTATCGTTTGGTCAAAATCCAGGTAACCCGAGGCTACACGTACCCGGTATTGGGCAAGCCTTCCCATAGGGCTTATTAATAATTCTATCACGCCGTAGCAATCATCAATATCATAAATGGCAGCTTCAAACGGTGTTTTATAAAAGCTCAGGTAAGGCAAATACCCAAAATATCTTCCGCCAACTTTGATAGGTTTGGTAACCCTGTCCTTACTGGTAATTTCCTTGTCGATGAGGTAACGGATAGGCGATGTGGTATCCTCGCGGGCTTCATATTTTATCGAGTCCTTATCGTAATTATAAGTTTGCGCTATTTTACCATCGTTAGTATAAAAGTACCAGTTGCCCGTTTTTTTACCCCCGGTGTAACTGCCGCTAGCCACTGCTGTTTTACGTTTATAAAGAGCCTGGTACAAACCCTGTCTGATCTGCTCATTATTTTTCAGCACATGATATACTTCGGTAACATTGTTTATTATTTTTCCTTTTTTTTCAACGAGTTCCTGGGCAAAGCCATCGGCAATAAAAAAGAAAGCCAGGAAAGAGAGCAGTATTTTGTTCATATCGGTTACTGCCAAGATAATGGATGTGTGGTTAAAATTAAAATAATATTAATTTCAAATTCACTCTCCCCCTAATCTTAGGGGGGAAATGTCGACGAAGGAGACGGAGGGGGTATCAACCACCCCGTCTTCCCCCGCCATTCCTGAACCCGCCGCCGCGGTTACCCCGGCCTCTTTGCGACTGGCTGCCTGTAAATTTTTGCAGGCGCAAAGTAAAGGACAACATGAAATATCTGCCCAGCCTGTTGGTTCGGGTATCGATGATCTGGCTGCCGCTTACCGAACGGGTGATACCCTTGTTTTCGTCAAAAAGATCAAATGCCTGGAAACGGAGCGAAGCAATATGCTTGTTCAAAAACTGGTATTCCACATAAGTACTTAGCAGGGTAGGGTTGGCCTTTACTGTGCTGCTAAAACCATTGTTGATGGTTTGAGACAAATCATATCCCAATATCAGGTCATACCAAAAATAGTTGCGGCCATTAAGCCCCAAAGTCCATGTGCGGGCGTTGGTGTTAATGGATGATGGCAGGCTGTAAGTAGTGTTATTAACACTGTAATTGGCGCTTATTTCGCTGTCCATCACACTGTCCAGATCCACGCGTAGCTTAGCCCCCTGACTAAAAACCCAGTTTTTACCCAAATTACGCTGATCTTCGATATAGGATATATTATTACTGTAGTTGGCGCTTCCGTTAACGCTTACGGTATATTTACGGTTGGCAAATGGTTTGGAGAAGGAGTAATTCCCATTAGCCGCATAATAGCCGTTAGTGTTTAAATAATGAGTTTCCTGGATGGTCCCCCGCGCATTGGTGCCACCCGCCTGTGAATTATCTACAGGTTGTGTATTGGTCACGATCTGATCCTGCACTGTACTGAACGAGAGGTTAGTGAACAGAGAGTTGCCGCTTTTGATATCAAACTCGTTATAGCGAACACCAATGCTATTGGTGAATGATGGCTTAAGATCGGGATTACCAAATATCTTGTTTTGCGGATTGGAATAGTCGGGCTGCACTTGTAGCTGCGTAAAGCTCGGCTGTCCGCTGGTGCCGCTGTAATTAATGGTTAGGGTATGGTTCTTGGCAAAATTATAAACAAACCTGGCTGTTGGCACCCAATTAAAAGTTTGCGTTGAAGTGTGCAGATCATGCGATTCGCCGGTTAGCGTAGAGGGTTGTGCCGATAATCCAATGGTGTAATTATACTTGGTTTCGATACCCCTGAAATTCAAGCCGAAGCGGTTGGTAATAAATTGGTAGTTATACAAAGTGCTTAGCGAGTCGACATAAGTTGGAGCCGATGTAACCGGGTCGATGCGGTAGTTGTAGCGGTTATTATCCGTATTGCTGTAACTATAACTATAGCTGCCCTCCAGGTAAGTGGTTTTACCAACCGGCTCGATATAGGACAGATGTACATTAAACCTGTTGGAGTGACTATTGGAATTGATCTGCTGGTATAATGGGGTAGTAACCGAATCCTGAACAGTGGTGTATTTATCGTCAAGGTCCTGGGTGTTTTTAGAAAAACTGTAAGCTGCATTTATGCTGAAATTACGCCCCTTTTTATGAAATTTATGATTATACAATACACTCGCCCCGCCACTTGGGGCGCTTGAATTGGTCAGCGAAAACTCGGTGCCGTTAACCGTAGTGTTGTTACGCACGTTGTTGAAAATATCGGTATTGTTATCATTGGTGGAGCCATACGAGAAATTTGGGTTGAACTTCAGGTAATTCGATGTATCAATTTTATATTCCAGGTTAAAATCAAAACGATGATTGATACTGTTATTAATGTCGTTGGTATTATCATTATTGATCAGCGATCCCGACTGGAAAAGGTTTTGCTGCTGGGTGATACTGGTTGTGTTTTTATCCCTGTCCGCAAAGCTATAACTTCCGTAAACGGTTATTTTTTTACCCCAGTCGTCACGATAATTAAATCCGATCGAGCGGTTATTGGTAATACCATTTGCCGTACTTACACCCGAACTGCTACCACCGCCCCGCCCGCCACGGCCACCGCTTCCGCCTGCGGGACTCAGGTTAAAGGCATTCGTATTGGTGTTATTGGCTGTTCCTATTAATGCTACCTGCTGATCCTCATTAAACGCATTTGCCGACAGGCGGGCCAGGTAACGATCGTCATTACCAACGCCCACGGTTCCTTGTCCGAACTGGCCATGGCGCTTGCCCTTCTGTATAGTAATGTTCAGTATCTTATCCGGATCACCTGTTTTGATGCCGGTTAAATTGGCCTGGTCGCCATAATCATCAATCACCTGGATATTCTCAACGATATCGGCCGGCAAATTTTGAGTGGCAGTTTGCACGTCGCCTGTAAAGTAATCCTTGCCGTTAACCCTTACTTTTGTTACCTGTTTGCCGTGCGCGGTAACATTGCCGTCCTTATCTACGGTTACGCCTGGCAGCTTTTTAAGCAGCTCCTCAACCGGTGAACCCTCGCGTACTTTGTAGGCACTGGCCCTGTATTCAATGGTATCTTCTCTTACGGATATAGGATTTACGTCAGTAATATTTACTGTTTTCAACAAATTGGTTTGCGACCTTAATTTTATAGCATCCAGGTTTATCGGTTTGGTATCGTTATCCATGGTATAGCGCCTTGAAATACTTTCATAACCCAGGCTGCTGATGGTTAACTTAAAATTTTTAGATATTACCCCTGTAAACATAAACTGCCCGTTTACATTCGTTGCCACTATCATGCTATCCTTCGCCGAAATGAGCTTAACATTTGCTCCGGGCAGGGTTAGGCCAGTGGTATCGGTTACCGTTCCGTGTACATCGCGTGGCTGCTGCGCTCTGGCTGATTGTGAAAGCAAAAAAGTGAGCACGGAAAGTAATAGATATCTGGCCATAGCAAGGGGTATTTTAAACGCTATTGACCATGAAGATAGACCTAAGTTTAATCGGTTTCTCAATGTCATACAATTGTTGCAATAATGCCCCTTTGATGATTAAACTTGTAAACTGTAAAAAAAAATCAATTTATGACAGCCTTAACCGATAGATCAACCTATAAACCGGTTAGTTTTTCTGAAACTGTGATCACTGAACTGATGATACCATCCTACTCGAATTTTGGCGGGAAAATACATGGCGGCATTTTGCTGTCGCTGATGGATAAGGTAGCCTATGTATGCGCGGCCAAGCACGCGGGCAATTATTGCGTAACCGCATCTATTGATACGGTCGATTTTTTACAACCCGTTGAAGTTGGCGACCTGGTATCACTGATGGCCTCGGTAAATTATGTAGGGCGGACATCGCTGGTGGTGGGCATTCGGGTGATATCCGAGAATATCAAAACCAACCAGGTATTTCATACCAATACCAGCTATTTCACCATGGTGGCAAAAGATGATGATAACCAGCCTGTGCCGGTACCCGGATTGATATTGGAAAGCCGCAACCATGTGAGGCGTTTTATAGAGGCCCGCAGGCGCAAGCAGCTCAAGCAAAATTATAAGTTGGAAGCCGATGAGATACAAATACCCGATGATGAAAAAATATGCGAACAAATGCTGGCGGGAGAGCGTTGTATTATAGCTTGAATTGTATATTTTGATAGGGTAAAGCCAAACTTTATGCCTTTTTCGCCGTATTAAGTTACATGAAGGTTTTTATCGGACTGATATTTATGCTGTTGATCCAAAAGGTAACTTTTGCACAAACTGCATTGCCTGTATCTTCGGATAAAAATGTCCAAACTTCTGTACTAAATAATATCGATCATCTAAATGATGTTGCCCACAAAACTTACCTTACAGCGCCTGATTCGGCACGCAAAATGGCAGAGAAAGCCCTTATCCTCGCCGAAACCTATAAATATCAAAAAGGTATTGGCCAAAGCTTTCACAATATAGGGCGTGCATACTGGTCGCAATCATACTACCCGATAGCATTGTTTTATCTGAATAAGTCACTCGTAGAATTACCAAAAGATCAACGGTTGCTTATTTCAGAGTGTTATAATATTACAGGTCGCACCTATGCTGAACTGGGTAATTACAAAGCGGCTTTTGATAATTTAAAAAAATCGGAACAGTTTGCAGGCAACAATGACCGTATGAGGGTAGAAGTGCATACGGAAAGGGCGTTTGTATATTTAAAGCTAAAAAACTATGATGAGGCCCTTAAAGAGACGAGGCAAGCTATACTGATAAACAAGATTGCTAATGACCGAAGCAATGCCGCTATTTTATACGGACGCTTAAGCGGTATCTACCGCAATAAAAAAGACTACGCAAAAGCGCTGGCCTATTCAGACACTGCCTGCAGGTTGAGCACGGAAATACACAATAACCGCCTGCGTTCAAAAACGTATGTGGAGTATGCCCAAATATATAATCAGCTGCATGATTTTGATAAGGCGATCATCTATGCAAAAAAAGGCATCGCTCTTGCTGATAGTATTGGGGTAGTTGATGCTTTATCAGCATCTTACCGGGCAATGATAAGTAGTTATGAGCAGAAGAATGACCTGAAGCAGGCCATGGCCTACCAAAAGATATATAACAACATCCAGGACAGCTCAAATACATTCGACAAGGTTAAAAACACTGAGTTGATACAGGACTATTTTGCTTTAAATGCCAGGCTGAATGAAATAGCTGCTATCGAACATAATAACCAGGATATTAAAGCTAAAATGAAAGCGCAAAGAAGTACAATCATCACGCTTGCTTTGTCGCTTTTGGTTGTAATGGCGGTATTATGCCTTATGTATTATTTATACAAACAGAAGGAGTTGTTAAATGATAAGCTAAACCATCAGAACGATGCCTTGCTTAAACAAAAACAGCTGATCGAGATACAAACAGCCAACCTGGAAACAAGTAACAAGGTTAAAGATAAGTTGCTGGCAGTTATAGGGCATGACCTGCGTACACCGCTTAGCAATCTCCGCAACATTGCCGAAATGTTTGAACTGGGATATCTCACCAATCAGGAAGTTCAATGGTTGATGAAGGATATCAACCCTTTGGTAAAAAGCGCCGAATTAACCTTGTCGAACCTGATGGATTGGGCCGGAAGCCATATTAAAGGCAGAAGCATTAAGTCGTCGCGACTGGATATATTTTTGATCGGCGTTGAAATGGAGCAAACATTTAACCATGCTTTACAACGCAAAAGTATTGAATTTATAAACCAGGCAAGCCCTGGTCAATGGGTAATGGCTGATGAGAACCATATTAAGGTAATACTGCGCAACCTGATCAGTAACGCCATTAAATTTACGGATACCAATGGCTGCATTACGCTAAACTCAGTTTATGAGGAAAATAAAGTGATCATCAGCGTAGAAGACAACGGTAAGGGAATGAGTTCAGAAGAAGTAGGGATGTTGTTTTACCTTCAAACACACTTCACAAGGCCCGGTACTTTAGGCGAGAACGGTACAGGAATAGGCCTGCTGTTGTGCAAAGAATTGGTTGAGCTCAACGGTGGTAAATTATGGATAACATCCACCCCTGGCGAGGGCAGCACATTCTACTTCAGCCTGCCTTTGAATGCGGAGTATGCATAGTTAACGCATCTGATTCCCGATCTATCATAAATTTTTTTATTGGTTTTATTTTTTAGAGATTTATACTAATCAATTTGAAATTTAGTCGGTAATCTTCATAAGAAAATGACTGAGTATTGCTATTTGTGATAATTAAAAAGATATGATACAGCCAAACGAACTTAAATTAGGCTTGCCAATGGAAGTGGCTGATAAGGTGCTGTCTACCACCACAAAAGTGTGGGATATATTGGTTGCAAGTCGTGATGGTGACCTGGCTGCTGTCAAACAGATGGTTGCGGATTGCCCGGAATTGATCTATGCACAATATAATTATACGCCGCCTATTCACTTTGCAGTTCGTGAAGGGCACCGGGATTTAGTCAATTATTTGCTTGACCACGGCGCTCATGATCCGGCTTACAGAATTTATCCTTTTTTGGACAACCTGCAGACCATTGCGCAGGACAGGGGACATGAAGATATTGTATCACAATTACAGGAATACGCTAACGATCCTTCACGCCAAAAGTATAAAGGAGATAATGGAACGATACATTTCAATAGGAATGAACTGCAAAAGGAATTTGAGCGGGTTGTTAATAAGGGTGACTTAATTAAAACCGAACAAATTCTGCAAAGCAATCCTGAGTTTGCATTGGATGAAACTTACTTTTGGGGTGAAGGGATATTGATGAAGCCTGCAAAAGTGGCTCATTTTGATCTTGTTAAACTTTTGATGAGTTATGGCGCCAAAGTGCCGGATATCTTAAAATGGACACAATTTTATTATTTTGAACGTTATGACAGTGGGGCTTTTCTGATGGAAAATGGCATGAACCCGAATGTAATGAGCTGGCATCATGTTACCATATTGCATGATATGGCTCAAAAAGGTGATGTTCAGAAAGCAGCGTTGCTGATCAGTCATGGAGCAGATATTGACCCGCTGGATGAGGAATATCAGTCAACCCCGTTAGGTATGGCGGCAAGGTGGGGCCATTTGGAAATGATTGATTATTTATTGAAACAGGGCGCCGATCCCAACAGATCCGGTGCTGACTGGGCAAAACCATTGGCCTGGGCCACACGGAGGGGGCACAATGCGATAGCTGAATTGTTAAGACAGCACGGGGCTGTATGAAAAATTAACAGACCATTCACCAGCTGAAGGCATAGGCCACGTAACTTTTTTACTCACTAAGTAAAATTGATAAAAAAGTACTATAGCTTTTATCAATGTAATTTATAATTTAGGGAACCCAATTATTAGTGTAACTCAAACACCCATCCGATGAAAAAAAAGTTATCCTGCCGACTTATTTGTGTCCTGTTCAGCTTAAGCCTTTTTTGTACAGTAGCAAATGCGCAAACCAATTCATTAGGCATTTTTGATGATCAGTCGGATATAGGCCAGGTCAAGCATAAGGGCAATGCTACATTCAATAGCGCCTCACAGCAATATCATTTGGAAGGCTCCGGAACAAATGTTTGGGCTATTAAAGATGAATTTCATTTTGTATGGAAAAAGATGAAGGGCGATTTCCTGCTGCGTGCCAACGTTGCATTTATAGGTAAGGGGGTTGAAGCGCATCGCAAAATAGGCTGGATGGTACGCTCATCATTGGATACCAATTCAAAACAGATTAACGCGGTAGTACATGGTGATGGCTTAACTTCCCTGCAGTTCAGGAAAATAGTTAGTGGTATAACCGAGGAGAAGAAATCAACTTTAACAGGTGCTGATGTTATCCAACTGGAGAGAAAAGGAACCACTTATACCATGTCGGTAGCGCACAAAGGTGAAACTTTTGTGAGCGAGAAACTGGATAGCCTTGACTTGGGTGACGATGTTTATGTGGGTATATTCATCTGTTCCCATAATCCGGATGTTACCGAGAAGGCTACTTTTAATAATGTGCGCATAGTGGTACCTGCCGGGAAAGATTTGGTGCCTTATCGCAATTATTTAGGCAGCAGTATAGAAATACTCGACCTGGCTACACAGAACAGCAAGATCATTTACCAGATACCAAACTCATTGCAAGCGCCAAATTGGACAAACGACGGCAAGTCGCTGATCTATAACCGGGATGGCATATTGTACAATTTTAACCTTGCGACTGGTACACCAGCTGCTATCAATACCGGCGCCGCTAATAAAAATAACAACGACCATGTGATCTCATTCGATGGTAAAATGCTTGCCTTAAGCAGTGGCAATGGGGAAAAAGGCGCATCTGTAGGCTTTACAGTGCCGATTGGCGGTGGCGAGGCTAAACAGATCACCCCAACGGGTCCTTCCTATATGCATGGCTGGTCGCCTGATAGAAAATACATCGTGTTCTGCGGCAACCGTAACGGTGAATATGATGTTTACCGTATCCCGGCTGGTGGCGGCCCCGAAGTGCGGCTGACTGACGCGAAAGGCCTGGATGATGGCCCTGAGTATAGCCCGGATGGAAAATATATCTATTTCAACTCAGTGCGTAGCGGCTTGATGCAGGTTTGGCGCATGAAAGCCGATGGCAGCGAACAAACGCAGCTTACCAATGATGATTTTAATAACTGGTTCCCGCATATTTCGCCGGATGGAAAATCGATCGTTTATATCACTTTCTTAAAAGATGAAGTATCGCCCGGCGACCACCCGTTTTATAAGCACGTTTATTTAAGGGTAATGCCTGTGGGCGGTGGCCCGTCAAAAGTAGTAGCCTACCTTTATGGCGGGCAGGGTACCATCAATACCCCATCATGGGCACCTGACAGTAAGCACCTGGCATTTGTAAGTAATTCATCGTTGTTATTCCCGGTATTCCCGGAGGGCAAATAATTATATCATTTTTAAACACCTTTTAAAACCTATAGAAATGGATACTTCACGAAGAAATTTTATTAAAAATACCGCTATGGTGGTAGCAGGTTCCACCTTGTTAACTAACGAAATGTTTGCCTCGCCCAAAAAGATCGTCAGGGTAGGTGTACAGCTTTATTCGGTACGGGCTGCTATGTCAAAAGATCCGCAGGGCTCGCTTAAAAAGTTGGCTGATATGGGGTATGTCCATGTAGAGCATGCAAATTATATCAACCGGAAGTTTTACGGCTACACAGCCAAGGAGTTTAAAAAGATATTAACCGACCTTGCCCTGCTGATGCCAAGCGGCCATACCGTAATGACTGCCCGTGATTGGGATACTTCAAAAAACGATTTTACCGACAAATGGAAATACACCATTGAAGATGCCGCTGAGGTAGGTCAGCGTTATGTGGTCAGCCCATGGCTGGATGAAAGCCTGCGCCATGATACGGAAGGTCTAAAGAAATTTATGGACCAATTCAATAAATGCGGTGAGTTGTGTAAAAAATCGGGAATGAAGTTTGGCTATCATAATCACAACTTTGAGTTCAGTACCAAAGTAGGGGATATTACCTTATATGATTTTATTTTAACAAATACTGATCCCGAACTGGTGGCACAGCAAATGGATGTAGGTAATATGCTGGGAGCAGGTGGAACAGCCCTTGATCTACTAAAAAAATATCCGGGCCGTTTTGAGCTAATGCACGTAAAGGACGAAATAAAGAGTGATACCGGTCAGGGTATGGATGGTTATGACAGTACCATATTAGGAACAGGAGTAATGCCCGTAAAAGACATTGTAAAAGAAGCCAAAAAGAACGGTGGTACTTCGCAATTTATTATTGAGCAGGAATCATACCAGGGAAAAGATCCATTTGATTGTGTAAAAATTGATTTACAAATGATGAAAAAATGGGGTTTTTAACTAATTGTTTCTAAATTACAGGCAAGTAAGTGTAGTTTTTAACCGTGAAGAAATAATTATCAGTATTTTTTCACGTTTTTATTTAATCATGTCAATTATACATCTATATTGCCGGCAAATTAACCAATACAAAAACTTAACCAGGCAATTTAACCCATTTTAAAATGGACAGGCGTACAGCATTACGAAATCTGGCTTTAGTTATAGGGGCGGCGGCATTATTGCCGGCCTGTACCAAAAGCAATCCAATAGTTCATTATAAGCATTTTGATATCAACCTGGATCAGCAAACGCTTATAACTGATATGGCCGAAACGATCATCCCTAAAACAACCACTCCCGGTGCCACCGATCTTGGTTTATATGCTTTTATCATGAAGATGGTGGATGATTGCAGCACCAAAAAAGATCAGCAGGCCTTTATAAAAGGGATGGGTGAGTTTAATGATGTCCCCAAAAAGCTACTCAACAAAAGCTTTGCTGATTGCAGCAAAAAGGAAAAGGAAGATGTGTTGAAATCTTTTGAGAAGAAAGACAACAAGTATTCAAAGGATTTGCTCGCGTTTTATAATACAGTAAAGGGTCTGACTGTATGGGGGTATACAGAATCCAAGTATTTCCTAACTAAAATTAATGTGTATGAGTTGGTTCCCGGGAGGTATAACGCCTGGTTCCCGGTTAAAAATTTGAAGGCAGGTACAAAAAATGGCTAATTTAAATATCGATAGCGTTAAAGAGCGCACTTTTGATGCAATTGTTATAGGCTCGGGCATGAGCGGCGGCTGGGCAGCTAAGGAATTCACCGACAAAGGTTTAAAAACCCTGATACTGGAACGTGGCCGTGATGTAAAGCACATCAAAGATTATCCAACCACCAATTTGTATCCCTGGGAGTTTGAGCACCGTGGCGAAATGCCGATGGACGTGCAGGAAGCAAACCCGATAATAAACCGCTGCTACGCTTTTGGCGAAGATGCCGCACACTTTTTTGTGAAGGATAAAGAACATCCCTATATACAGGAAAAGCCTTTCGACTGGATACGGGGCTACCAGGTAGGCGGCAAATCACTGATGTGGGCCCGGCAAACCCAGCGTTGGAGCGAATTCGATTTTGAAGGCCCCGCACGTGATGGTTTCGCGGTTGATTGGCCTATTCGTTACAAAGATATTGCCCCCTGGTATAGCTATGTAGAGAAATTTGCCGGTATATCAGGCAATAAGGATGGCTTAGCCGAGCTGCCTGATGGTGAGTTTTTGCCAGCCTATCCTTTAAATGCTGTTGAAGATTATTTCAGCAAGCATGTTAAGCAAACCTATAAAAACAGGCATGTGATCAGCGCACGTTGTGCACATCTTTCCAAGCCTAATCAAATACATTTAGACCAGGGCCGCTCCCAATGCCAGGAACGCACGCTTTGCCAGCGCGGATGCCCTTTCGGTGGTTATTTTAGTGCCAATGCATCTACAATACCCTGGGCGCTTAAATCGGGGCATGCCACATTGAGGCCGTTTTCGGTGGTTCATTCCGTTATTTATGATGAAGCGAAAGGTAAAGCAACGGGCGTAAGGGTTATCGATACCAACACCAAAGAAAGCATTGAGTATTACGCCAAAGTAATATTTGTCAACGCAGCAGCTATAAACACCAACCTTATTTTATTAAATTCTAAATCACATCGTTTCCCTAACGGATTGGGTAATGATAGTGGGGTTTTAGGAAAATATGTGGCTTTCCACAATTATTCGGCACATATAGGCGCTGAATATGATGGATTTAAAGAATGGAAAACAGACGGGCGCAACCCGGCAGGCGGAGGGTATATGCCCCGTTTCAGGAACGTATATAAACAAGAAACTAATTTCCTGCGTGGGTACGCATCAGGTTTTGGTGCTTATCGTGGCTACAAGCACAGTTGGGATGGCGTGGGCGAAAACCTGAAAGATGGTTTGGCCAATAAGGAATTGGGCCCATGGAGGGTAGGTTCGCATATGATGGGCGAAACCATTCCAAAGGAAACCAATTTTGTTGCCCTCGATCCTGATAAAAAAGATGCCTGGGGTATACCTCAGTTAAGGATATCAGTTGATTATGATGATAATGATGAAAAGATGAAGAAGGATTACCTGGAGCAACTGAAGGAAATGTTTACCACTGCAGGTTTCACCAACATACAAACTTCAAGCAATCACCAGGCCCCCGGTTTGGATATCCACGAAATGGGCGGTGCACGAATGGGACTCGACCCAAAGACTTCTGTACTGAATAAATGGAACCAGGTACATGCCTGTAAAAACGTATTTGTAACGGATGGCGCCAGCATGACATCTACCTCTTGTCAGAATCCGTCGCTTACTTATATGGCTTTAACAGCCCGGGCAGCAGATTATGCCATTAGCGAAATGAAAAAAGGGAATATTTAAGTGCCATTACAGTTAAAATATGTTTATACAAAATGACTCAAAATAGGCTTTACAACGCTAAGAATCGGTTATTGTGTTAAAAAAACACAATGAATTATTTGAACAGAAATTATTTTTCATACATTAGTCGGAGTAACCAATTTAATCAATAAAAAAGAAACATGTCTACAAATACTTATGACGCGATCGTCATTGGCTCAGGGATTTCGGGCGGATGGGCTGCAAAGGAATTAACAGAAAAAGGCCTGAAAACCATTATGCTGGAAAGGGGCCGCAATATTGAGCACATTAAGGATTATGTAAATGCCAATAAGGCACCCTGGGAATTTGAGCACAGGGGAGGCCGCACCGTGCAAATGGAAAAAGATTATCCTGTACTAAAAAGGGATTATCCGCTGAATGAGACCAACCTGGATTACTGGGCGAGTGATAAGGACAGCCCTTATGTGGAAGTAAAACGTTTCGACTGGTTCAGGGGATACCATGTAGGTGGTCGCTCACTGATGTGGGGCAGGCAAAGCTACCGCTGGGCGGATGTAGATTTTGAAGCCAATGCTAAGGACGGTATTGGGGTTGATTGGCCTATCCGTTATAAGGACCTGGCTCCATGGTATAGCTATGTAGAGGGGTTTGCCGGTATATCAGGCAACAAGGACGGTTTGTCTATCCTGCCTGATGGCAACTTTATGCCGCCAATGGAAATGAACTGTGTGGAAAAAGACGTAGCTAAACGTGTAAACGATCATTACAAAGGATTAAGAAATATGATCATTGGCCGCACGGCCAATATTACGGTACCGCATAATAACCGTACTAATTGCCAGTATCGCAATAAATGTTGGTTGGGTTGTCCGTTCGGGGCTTATTTCAGCACGCAATCGGCTACATTGCCGGCGGCTATGGCAACTAAAAACCTGACTGTTCGTCCATTCTCTATAGTAACTAAGATATTATACGATAAGGATACCAAAAAAGCCAAAGGCGTAGAGGTATTGGATGCCGAAACTAATAAAACCTATGAGTATTTCGCAAAGATTGTTTTCGTAAACGCGTCTACTTTAAATTCAGCCTGGGTACTAATGAATTCGGCAACTGATGTTTGGCATGATGGTTTAGGTAGCAGCAGTGGCGAATTGGGCCACAACCTGATGGATCACCATTTGGGTGTTGGCGCCGGTGGAGTGGTTGAAGGTTATGATGATAAATACTATTTCGGTCGAAGAGCTAACGGGATATACATTCCGCGTTTCAGGAACCTGAACGGTGATAAACGTGATTATATCCGTGGCTTTGGCTACCAGGGAGGTGCAGGTAGAGACGAGTGGGGTAGAAACATCCCTGAAATGAGCATAGGCGGCGCGTTTAAAGATGCGTTGTCAGAACCCGGAGAATGGACCATGGGTATAGGTGGCTTCGGCGAAACTTTGCCTTACCACGAGAACCGGGCTTACCTGGATAAAACCAAGAAAGATAAATGGGGCCTGCCGGTACTGGCAATTGATGCTACCGTTAAGGAAAACGAAATGAAGATGAGGATCGATATGGCGAATGATGCCAAGGAAATGCTCGAAATGGCCGGTGTAAAAAAAGTTGGCCTTTTCAACAGCGAGCCTGTATTGGGCCGTGGTATCCACGAGATGGGAACAGCCCGCATGGGCCGCGACCCCAAAACTTCTGTTTTGAACGAATGGAACCAGGTGTGGGATGCTAAGAATGTGTTTGTGACTGATGGGGCCGCAATGGCATCAACGGCTTGCCAGAACCCGTCGTTAACTTACATGGCCCTAACAGCCCGTGCAGCTAACCATGCAGTAGAAGAATTGAAGAAGGGGAATATTTAGTATTAAAGATTAGTTAACCGGTGATTAGTTGATTAGGTTGGATTGAGTTGATTAAGTGAGTAGTTGGAATATACTCCTTCAGTCTTATAAATCGTAGTTCAGGCAACAATAATTAATAATTCACTCAATCAATAATTCAATAATTTAATAAATACACACACCTATGACTGAAGAACCTAAGGATGCACCACAAAATCCCTCGAGGCGGGGTTTTATCAAAACCAGCGCAGTTGCTGCTGCAAGTTTCATGATCGTACCCCGCTATGTGCTGGGTGGCAAGGGCTATCGCGCACCAAGTGATATGCTTAATGTTGCCGGTGTAGGTGCAGGCGGCAAGGGGCAGAGTGATATAGCTAATTTCGCTAAAAGCGGGAAAGCCAATATTGCGTTCCTGTGCGATGTTGATGACCGCCAGGCTGCAAAAACTGTGGCTAACTTTCCGAAGGCAAAAGTTTATAAAGACTGGCGTGAAATGCTCGATAAAGAGCATAAACATATTGACGCCGTTTCGGTATCAACGCCTGACCATAACCATGCCATTATTGCTTACTCTGCAATGCAATTGGGTAAGGGCGTGTATGTTCAAAAACCGCTAACCCATGATATATGGGAAGCAAGATTGCTTACCGAAGCGGCAAAAAAATACAAGGTAGTTACACAAATGGGTAACCAGGGTGCGTCCAATGATGGAACAAGACAGCTGAAGGAATGGTATGACGCGGGTATAATTGGCGATGTACACACCGTGTATTGTTGGACAAACCGCCCCGTTTGGCCACAGGGTGTTCCATGGCCGAAGCCACAACCCAATATCCCTAAAGAATTGGATTGGAATCTTTGGTTAGGTACTGCACCTCAAAAAGATTACGTAGATCAATTAGTGCCATTTAACTGGCGCGGATGGTGGGATTATGGTACCGGCGCATTAGGCGATATGGGCTGCCACCTGGTTGAAGCCCCTTTCAGGGTACTTGGTTTACAATATGTTAAGGATGTGCAGGCCAGTGTAGGTTCGGTATATGTCGATCAGTTCAAGCAGGGGCGTTTCCCTGATAGCTGCCCGCCATCAAGCCATATTACCATGACTTTCCCTAAAACTGACAGGACAAAAGGTGATATAACCCTGCATTGGATGGACGGTGGTATACAGCCAGAAAGGCCAGAAGAATTAGGGCCAAACGAACGCTTTGGTGATGATGGTAATGGAAGTTTGTTTATCGGTACTAAAGGCAAAATGATTGCCAGTACCTATTCTGAAAATCCTTTACTATTACCAACTTCACGTACAAAAGAAGTAAATGTTCCTAAAACAATTCCTCGCGTGCACCTATCTGGTTTAGACAAAGACGATAAACCAATTGAACTTACAGGAGCAAATGCCCACTATGCACAGTGGGTTGAAGGTTGTTTGGCTGGCTATGGAAAAACAGAATTAAGTTCGTCATTTGACAAGGCTGGTCCGCTTACAGAAGCTTTATTAATGGCTAACTTAGCTGTAAGAGGTCACGACCTGAGAGGCGGCCATATCAAGCTGGTTTGGGATAATGAAAACATGAAAGTAACCAACTTTGATGCGGTTAACCAATACGTAAAACGTACTTATCGTGAAGGTTTTACTTTAAAAGCATAGATTTTTAAACTATATTTAGTTCGTCAAACCAATTATAAAATCATTAATTCAATAAATCAACAATAAAGATGAATAGAAGAGATGCGATAGGAAGGGTTGCCCTGATATTGGGAGGTACTGTAATAGGTGCTGAATTCCTTGTTTCGGGTTGCAAGCCAAAAAGTGCAGCAAATGTGGCCGATCTTTTTGAGACCGACCAGGTAGCCTTTTTAAATGAAGTTGGGGAAACCATTCTCCCCGCTACCAGCACACCAGGCGCTAAAGCAGCCAATGTGGGCGGCTTTATGGCGATCATGGTGAGGGATTGCTATGAGAAGCCCGATCAGGATATTTTTGTAAAGGGCTTGTCGCAAATAAACGATGCCGCTAACAAGAAATTCAGCAAGAGTTTCCTGGATTTGGACGCTACCCAGCGTACGGCCCTGCTTACCGATCTGGACAAAGAGCAAAAAGACTACTCTAAAACTAAAAAGCCTAAAGATCCTAACCATTATTTCAGGATGATAAAGGAACTTACTTTGCTGGGTTACTTTACGTCAGAAGTAGGGTGTAAACAAGCATTGCGTTATGTACCCATACCGGGACGTTATGATGGCTGTATCCCATATAAAAAGGGCGACAGGGCTTGGGCGCTTTCATAGTATTCAGTTAATTAAATAATTGGGTTGATTGAGTTGGATCGATAAGTTTTGTAAACTTGATCTAATTCAATCAACTTCTTTTTCTAACAATAAATACACGTTTACTTATAATTATGAGCAAAAGAAAATTGCGCATGGGCATGGTTGGCGGTGGTAAGGATGCCTTTATTGGCGCCATACACCGTATTGCCGCTAATATGGATGGTTTGATCGAATTGGTTTGCGGGGCATTAAGCATACATGAAGATGTAGCCAAAGAAAGCGGTAAAATGCTTTTTTTACCCGAAGATAGAACCTATACCAATTACGAAACTATGATCACTGAAGAGGCAAAGCGCCCGGCTGATCAAAGGATGGATTTCGTCACAATAGTTACCCCAAACTTCGCGCATTTTGCCCCTGCTATGCTGGCATTGGAAAACGGCTTTAATGTTGTAGTAGAAAAACCGGTAACTTTTACTTTGGATGAAGCCAAACAGCTAAAGAAAAAAGTAGATGAGACGGGTCTGATGCTGTTATTAACACATACTTATTCCGGTTATCCGATGGTGAAGGAAGCCAAACAAATCGTTAAGAGCGGTAAACTGGGTAAAATAAGAAAGATTTACGTAGAATATCACCAGGGATGGCTAAGCCGCCTTTCAGAACGTGAAGGCAATGCCCAGGCTGCCTGGCGCACTGATCCTAAAAGATCAGGTAAAAGCGGTTGCATGGGTGATATTGGTACACATGCCGCTCATTTGGCCGAATATATTTCGGGCTTGAAGATCACCCAAATGAATGCATCGCTGAATACGGTTGTTGAAGGCCGTATGCTGGATGATGACGGTGCTATCTTATTGCGTTTCGAACAAAATGCAACCGGTGTGCTCACAGCATCACAGGTAGCAGCAGGTGAAGAGAACGCGCTTAAAATACGTGTTTATGGTGAGAATGGCGGTTTGGAATGGGCGCAGATGGAACCGAACACGTTGACGATCCGCTGGATAGATAAACCTGCGGAAACTTTGCGTGCCGGTTCAAACTATACCGACCGCGAATCACCTTATGCCACCCAAAATTGCCGTACGCCGGGAGGACATCCTGAAGGATACCTGGAAGCCTTTGGTAATCTTTATCGCAATTTCGCCTTAACATTGAGTGCTAAATTGAATAATGAAGAACCACACAAGGAATGGTTGGATTTTCCGGGAATTGATGATGGTATCAGAGGCATGGCTTTTATTGATAATGTGGTGGCTTCGAGCCAGTCAGATAAAAAATGGACCGATTACGTGATTAATTAAGCAGTATGAAAACCATCAAAGGGCCGGCAATATTCTTAGCGCAGTTTATAGGTGATCAGGAACCATTCAATAACCTTTCATCCATATGTAAATGGGCGAAAGGCTATGGATATAAAGGTGTACAACTACCAACCAATGATTCCCGTTTTATCGATCTGCAAAAAGCTGCCGAAAGCAAAACTTATGCTGATGAGATCAAAGGAATAGTAAATGAGCAGGGCCTTGAAATAACGGAACTTTCCACCCACTTACAAGGTCAGTTGGTTGCCGTTAACCCAGTTTACGATGAGCTTTTTGACGCCTTTGCGCCGCAAGCTTATAAAAATAATCCAGCCGAAAGACAGAAATGGGCAGTGCAACAGGTTAAATATGCTGCCAAAGCATCACAGAACCTGGGCTTGAATGCCAGCGTAACTTTCAGCGGCGCTCTACTTTGGCCGATGATGTACCCCTGGCCACAGCGCCCCGCAGGTATGGTGGAAACAGGTTTTACCGAATTGGCTAAACGCTGGGAACCTATCCTGAATGTTTATGACGAGTGCGGCATCGATCTTTGTTATGAGATACATCCAGGCGAGGATCTGCACGATGGTATTACCTACGAAATGTTTTTAGATAAGGTGAAACAACACCCGCGTGCTTGTTTATTGTATGATCCATCGCACTTTGTTTTGCAATGCCTTGATTATTTGGAATATATAGACAACTACCACGAACGTATCAAAATGTTCCATGTGAAGGATGCGGAGTTTAACCCGACTGGCAAACAAGGTGTATATGGAGGATATCAAAACTGGATCGATCGTGCGGGGCGTTTCCGCTCACTGGGCGACGGACAGGTTGATTTCAAAGGCATTTTTAGCAAATTAACCCAATATGACTACACCGGGTGGGCCGTGTTAGAATGGGAATGCGCATTGAAAAATTCGGAAGATGGTGCAAGAGAAGGCGCCGAATTCATTAAGAACCATATTATAAAAGTAACGGAAAAAGCATTTGATGATTTTGCTGCTTCCGGCTCGGATGATGCATTTAACCGCAGGTTGCTGGGGTTAGATTAATAGCCGATACTTTTATAAACTGATAACAAAACCAATTAAACCCTAAAAAATATCTCATGCAAACTATTAACCGTACACAACTCTTTCGGGCAAGCTGCCTTTCATTGTTAGTGACTTCTTTGTCTTTCGGTATCCGTGCCGGAACACTTAATGATTTTGGCTCACTTTTCAGTCTCGATAAAACTCAGCTGGCAGCTATAACCGCCACTGCTTTTTATGGATTCCCCATAGCTGTTGTTATCGGAGGTTTTGTAGTAGATATCATTGGCATGAAACGCTTGCTTGTACTGGCCTTTATTTTTCACCTGATTGGTATACTAATGACAATTTTCGCTACAGGCTACTGGTCATTATTCCTTTCAACTTTAATGATCGGTATAGCCAACGGAACAGTGGAAGCGGCTTGTAATCCTTTAGTAACATCTTTGTATACCGATAATAAGACTACCAAACTGAACCATTTTCACCTGTGGTTTCCCGGTGGTATTGTAATCGGGAGTTTGCTGGTTTTTGCTATCAACGCATTGCATTTAAACTGGGAACTAAAATCTATTCTTGAGTTAAAAATCGGCTTAATGCTGATACCAACCGTTATTTACGGTTACCTGTTCTCAAAACTTGATTTCCCGGTTACCGAGCGCGTTGCTTCGGGAGTATCAACAGGAGGTATGTACAAAGCGCTCTGGAACCCTTTGTTCATATTTATGTTCATCTGTATGTTTGGCACCGCCATCACCGAGTTATATACCGGGCAGTGGATAGATGTATTGCTGAAAAATGTATCAGACAATGCAATACTACTGCTCACGTTGGAGACCGGTGTAATGGTATTAGGGCGTGGATTTGCAAAGCCTGTGTTGAAACTTTTTTCACCCCAGGTTTTGTTATTGATCTCAACTATTCTTGCATCGATAGGCATTTATATGCTTAGTACGGTTACCGGCCCGGCCCTTTATGCCGCAGCTATTATATTTGGTATGGGTGTGTGCTATTTCTGGCCAACAATGCTTGGATTTGTAAACCAAAATATGCCCAAAACAGGTGCTATCGGTTTAAACCTGATGGGTGGCGCCGGTATGTTTGCTGTATCATTATATACCATCATAATGGGCAAGCATTATGATCAAATAGTTGCAGCAGCCAATGGCGATACGGTATCAGCCGGCCCTAAAATTTTGCAGGCAACATTAATGATCCCGTTAGCATTGATTGTAGCCTTTGCTGGTTTAGTATTTTATATGAAGGGAAAAAATAAAACGAAACCATTGCAGGAGGTAGTTGTATAATTTATTGCCGGATTGTTTAAATTGCGGGCTATAAATTGAATCAACAAAATTAGAAATCACAACATTCAACATCTTTATTTATTATGAAAAAAGCATTCATAGTTATTGGCTTAAGTTTAGTAATTGCTGCCTGCGGTGGTGGTAAAAAATCAGGTAACGAATCAGAAGCAGACAGCGCGAGCGCATCCAACAAAACAGCGGTTGCCACCCAGTCCGATGCAGATACCTCTGCAAATCATATTGGTACCGATAAAGCCAGCGGAACACCAGCAGCAGCCGGTGCAGCGCTTATAGCAAAATCTGATTGCCAAACCTGCCATAAAGAGCAGGAAAAATTGATAGGACCTGCTTTTGTTGATGTGGCAAAAAAATACACTTCGTCATCAGCTGTAATTGATACTCTGGCCAATAAGATAATCAAAGGGGGAAGTGGCAATTGGGGCACTATACCTATGGGCCCGCATGCTTCAGTTTCTGTAGATGATGCACGGAGCATGGTTAAATATATCTTGTCCTTGAAAAAGTAAGCACAAGAACCTAATTTACAAACCATGACCGGAGCCATTCGCGTTAAATTATCCACAATGATGTTCCTGGAGTTTTTTATCTGGGGCGCTTGGTTTGTAACAATGGGGACGTATCTGACAAAAACGCTGCGTGCTTCGGATATTCAGAGTTCAAGTGCTTATGTTACCCAATCGTTTGGGGCTATCCTTGCACCTTTTATCATTGGATTAATTGCCGATAGGTTCTTTTCAGCACAAAAAATACTTGGCGTTTTGCACCTTATTGGCGCTGCGCTATTATATTATGAGTCGAAAGCGCCGGGATTTGCTGCTTTTTATCCCGGTATTCTGACTTATATGATCATCTACATGCCCACATTGGCGTTGGTTAATTCGGTTTCTTTTAAGCAGATGACCAATCCCAGTAAGGAATTTCCGTTGATCAGAGTGTTCGGAACAGCCGGATGGATGATAGCGGGTTTGATCATCGGATGGTTGAATTGGGAAAAAACCAACTCACTTTCGTTAACGTTTGCTATGGCGGCCGGTGCTTCGTTGCTTTTAGGGCTCCTTAGTTTTACATTGCCGAATACTCCTCCGCCAAAAAAAGATCAAAAGACCAACATTGGCGATGTTATTGGGCTTGATTCATTAAGATTGCTGAAAAATCGATCCTATTTAATATTCTTTTTGGCCTCTATAGCCATATGTATCCCGCTGGCGTTCTATTATGATAAAACCAATCAGTTTCTGAACGAAATTGGTATGAAAAAAGCTGCAGGGATACAAACCGCCGGCCAGTTTTCCGAACTATTCTTCATGGTAGCTATGCCTTTCTTTTTTATACGTCTTGGCGTAAAAAAAATGCTTGCTTTGGGTATGCTGGCCTGGGGCTTGCGTTATCTTTTCTTTGCCTATGGAGATGTAGGCTCCAATTATTGGATGCTGATAGCAGGCATCGTGATACATGGTATATGTTATGATTTCTTTTTTGTAACCGGCCAGATCTATACAGACAGGTTTGCCGGTGAGCGTTTTAAAAGTGCGGCGCAGGGATTTATTACCCTCGCTACTTATGGGTTAGGGATGTTGATGGGATATTACCTGGGCGGCTTCACAGTGGATCATTGGAAAACTTCGCCTACAATGCATGATTGGCGTAGCATATGGCTTGTGCCCGGTGGTATAGCGGCTACGGTGCTGATGATTTTCCTGCTGTTTTTTAGGGATAAAAATAATACAGAAACACAACCGGGCCTTGATATTGAAGAACCATCAGCCAATTTGGAAATATAATTTAAATTATAAACCATGAGTAATCAGCAAAACCGCAGATCAGCCATTAAAAATATGCTTGCAGGTACAGCGGCAATAACCGCATCAGGTATGTTGTCATCATTCAGTTGTTCTCCTGAAACAGAAAATATGGACGGTAAACTCAAAGGAAATATCAATCACTCCGTAAGCCCCTGGTGTTATAGCCAGCTAACACTTGACCAGCTTTGCGAAGTATCAAAAGGAATGGGTATCAAAGGTATCGACCTTTGTGGACCTAAAGACTGGCCAACGCTGCAAAAACATGGGATGTATTCGCCCATGTGTAATGGCGCGGAAATTAACCTGACCGATGGCTTTGGCGATACCGAGTTTCACGATAGACTGGTAAAACAGTATACAGAAATGATCCCGCTGGTGGCTAAAAACGGCTATACCAACCTGATCTGTTTTAGCGGAAGCCGCCGGGGAAAGGATGATGAAACAGGATGGAAGAACTGCGAAGCAGGCATAAAAAAAATATTGGCTGTAGCCGAAAAGCATAAGGTAGTATTATGCATGGAATTGCTTAACAGCAAAATAGATCATAAGGATTATCAGTGTAATAAATCATCATGGGGTGCCGAACTGGCAAAAAGAATAAGCTCTGATAACTTTAAACTGCTGTTTGATATTTATCACATGCAAATTGACGAGGGAGATATTATCAGGAACATAACCGACCATCATCAATATATAGCGCATTATCATACAGGCGGCATACCCGGCAGGCACGAGATAGATGATACCCAGGAATTGTATTATCCTGCTGTAATGAAGGCTATTGTAGCAACCGGCTTTAAAGGATATGTAGGGCAGGAATTTGTTCCGAAGCGCGAAGACAAGATCGCCTCGCTGCGCCAGGCCATACAGCTATGTGATGTATAATTTAAATCTATCTACTTAAAAACAAATATTTACCATGACAACAAGAAGAACATTTTTAGCCCAGGCAGGATTGGCATCAGCAGGAATGCTGTTGGCACCGGGACTGCTGAAAGCAGAAACAAATACCCGCATAGCAGGTCTGCAGCTATATTCCCTGCGCGATCAGTTACCATCGGATGTAAAAGGAGTAATAGGCAAGGTTGCCAAAGCAGGATATAAGGAAGTAGAAACCTTTGGATATGATAAAGATAAAGGTTATTGGGGGCTGCATTCAAAGGATTTCAGCAAACTACTGAAGGATAATGGCCTGACTACTCCAAGCGGCCATTACGGTATTGATTCTTTTTTTGGTAAAGGCGATACTGAGGAGTTGAAAAGATATATTGAGGTGGCTAAAGTGATTGGGCAAACCTATGTGGTTATCCCGTCATTGAACGGTGAATTTATCAAATCGGTGGATGAATGTAAAGCAGTTGCCGAAAAAATGAATAAAGCTGCCGAGATATGTAAAACATCCGGCCTCAAGCTGGGTTACCACAATCATAATTTTGAGTGGAAACCTTTGGGTGGCGGAGCTACTTTTTATGATACTATATTGCAACATACCGACCCTAAACTGGTGCACATGGAAATGGATATTTTCTGGGTAGTACGTGCCGGGCAGGACCCCGTTAAGATATTTGCCAAACATCCGGGCCGGTTTGCACTGGTGCATGTTAAGGATAGGGATAAGAAAAATACAGATCTGAATACAGAAATAGGCAAAGGAAGCATCGATTTTAAAACGATCATCCCTAAAGCCAAGGCTGCAGGCGTGACGCATTTTATTGTGGAGCAGGAAAACTTTACCAATATCGACCCATACGTGAGCATTACAGAAAGCGCACAGTATGTTAAGAATGTACTGCATGTGTAATTGAAACCAAGTATTAACTAAATTGTATAAAATGAGATCAAGGATAATATTAACCGCATTAATGGCAGGAGGTTTTTTTATAGCCAGTGCCCAGGAAAAAGCAAAACCAGAGGATACCGAAATATGGGACCCTATTCCAAAAGTGGTAACACCGGGAGCGACTTTCAGAGAAGCTCCCTCAGATGCTATCGTTTTATTTGACGGGAAAAACCTGGACGAATGGGTACAAGCCGATGACCAGTCGCCTGCTAAATGGGATGTTGCAAAAGATATATTGACGGTAAATAAAAAGTACGGCAATATCGAAACCAAGCATAAATTTACCAATTACCAGTTGCACATTGAATGGAAAGTGCCGGCTAATATTACAGGCTCGGGCCAGGCAAGGGGTAACAGCGGTGTGTTTTTAGCATCAGAAGGCAAAGGCGATGCCGGTTATGAGTTGCAGGTATTAGATTCATACAACAACAAAACTTATGTGAATGGTATGGCCGGCAGTATTTACAAGCAGGCGATCCCCCTGGCTAACCCCGGCAAGCAGCCCGGCCAATGGCAAACTTATGATGTAATATGGACAGCGCCTGTTTTTAATGGCGATGGGTCTTTAAAATCACCGGCAAGGGTAACCGTATTTTTCAATGGCGTACTGGTTGAGAATAACTTTGAACTGAAAGGCGCAACGCAATACATTGGCAAGCCATCTTACACGCAACATGGCCCTTCACCAATAAAATTACAGGCACACGGGGATAAAAGCGAACCTTTGAGTTACCGCAATATCTGGGTGAGAGAATTGTAATTTACCGCATATATTTTATTAAAGAGGCTTTCCTGTTTTCAGGAAAGCCTCTTTTGTTTTATGCACTAATTGCATTTCAGGATCATTTCTTTATAACTAAATTTATGTCTCTTTTTTTCGAACCTATTGCTATTACTTGCGTATAAAGAAAATGATACCATGCTGTCTGTAGTTTTGGTTGTAATAGATAAACCTCTGATTCGATTTTTTTATTAATGCGTAATACCCCTGGTTTGATCAGTGTATTTAAATGCTGGATAGTTATCCTGCTTTTAGGTGCACCCTTATTTGTTTTTCCACAAAATCAAAGCCTGAAATTTGATCATTTCGGGACAAGAGAAGGCTTGTCGCAAATTAATGTTAACTGCATTATCCAGGATAGCCGTGGCTTTATGTGGATAGGTACCCGCAATGGATTAAACAGGTACGATGGGTATAAATTTATCACCTATCGCTTTGATCCTAAAAATGATAATAGTGTAAGCAACAATATGATCAACGATATTGTTGAGGATCGCGATGGTAATATCTGGATAGCGACATCAAGCGGTTTGAACCGGTACGAAAGAAATACCGGCAGTTTTACCAGGTACACGCACGATGTACATAATCCTAACACTATTTCAAACCATATTATAAACCGACTGAATTTTGATTCGGACGACAATCTGTGGATAGGTACACAAAATGGCGGGGTGGATTGTTATGATATCAGGAAAAAAACATTTCAGCACCATCTGCACTCAGCATCTGACGCGAGCAGCATAAGCGATAACAATGTGCGTGCGGTGCTTGAGGATTCGCAGCATAACCTGTGGGTCGGAACCACATCCGGCGGGTTAAATTTATATAACAGGAAAAATAATTCATTTACAAAGTTTCCATATATAGACCCTGTAACCAAAAATATAGCAGGTAACAATGTTATCTGCATGATAGAAAATAACAAAGATCAACTATGGATCGGAACACAGGAAGATGGACTTTTATTATTTGATAAGGTAAGTAAAACCTTTAAACG
The DNA here is from genome assembly GCA_035489035.1 of Mucilaginibacter sp. GTDB lineage: Bacteria > Bacteroidota > Bacteroidia > Sphingobacteriales > Sphingobacteriaceae > Mucilaginibacter. The sequence goes on along the minus strand of DATHKT010000066.1, from coordinate 107,970 downwards.
GTTTAAGCATAGTGAAACCTCTGCAAACAGCATTTCAAGTAATACCATTTATAGTTTGAAAAAGGATGCTGCCGGGGATTTATGGATCGGTACCGAGAATGGTGGTCTTTCTGTTTTTGATAGCAAAACTAATAGGTTTAATAATTACCGCCACGATGAAGTGGATAATAACAGCATCAATGGTAATTCAATTTACTCAGTATGTAGAGATAAACTGGGTAATATGTGGCTGGGCGCATTTAGCGGCGGGATAAATCTTTTTAAGAAGACCACGGCCAGCTTTTCTCTTTACAGGCATAATGCATCTCCAAGTAGTTTGTCCAATGACTTTGTGCTTGCCCTTTTTGAGGACAAGGAAAAAAATATCTGGGTTGGAACCGACGGCGGTGGTATCAATAAATTCGATCCTGAAAGCGGGACTTTCACTAATTATAAAAAGCAAACCGGGGGTAAAGGCGGCCTGGCAGGTAATTATGTATTAGTTGTTAACCAGGACGAAGATGATAATATATGGATAGGCACCTGGGGAAACGGGATAAGTATATTGAATCCTAAAACTCAAACGTTCAGTTATTTTAGCAGAGATCAGGCTAATCCCAACGGCATAAGTGGTAATAATATTTATAACCTGATACATACGAGGGATAAAAAAACCTGGATCAGTGTATTTGGTAGTGGCCTGGATTGTTACGATAAGAAAACAAATACCTTTAAAAACTTCAGACTTGATGTTAATAATCCAAAAAGTATAAGCAGCAATTATATCTATTCTTTACTTGAGGACAGAAAGGGTAATTTGTGGATAGGTACATCTGATGGTGGTCTTGACCTGATGGACCGCAAAACAAATACATTTACCCATTTTCAGCATGATGAAAAGAAAAACAGCCTGAGTAACAATGGGGTGACTGATATTTTTGAAGACAGCAAAGGCAACTTATGGCTTTGTACCCTTTCGGGGTTGGATGTGTTTGATCCCCTGACAAAGCATTTTACCATATTTACCAAAAAAGAGGGCTTACCAAGTGATATTGCTTATTCTGTAAGGGAGGATGATTACGGTAAACTTTGGGTCAGTACAAATAGCGGCCTATCCATGTATGATCCCGTTAATAAGACCTTTAGAAATTATACCACCGAAGATGGTGTTCAGGGCGACGAATTTAAACCTCACTCTGCCTTAAAAAGCAGCGATGGTAAAATGTATTTTGGTGGTGTAAACGGGTTCAACGCGTTTTATCCTGATCAGATATTAAATCCTATTGCATTTTCGCCTTTGATAGTTACTTCGTTCCAGGTATTTAACAAACCTCTTGCCATTGCAAAAAACAGCAATGACCCATCTCCTTTAAAACAGGATATTTCAGATACAAAATCCATCACCCTATCATACAAGCAGTCTGTTATTTCAATGGAATATGCTGCGCTTGATTTTGGATCGGCTGACAAAAAACAATATGCCTATAAGCTTGAAAACTTTGATTCTGATTGGAACCAGGTTGGCAGCAGGAATACGGCATCATACACTAACCTACCGCCGGGTGAATACACATTTAAAGTAAAATACAGGAATAGTGCAGGCCTTTGGTCGCCGGTTAAAGATAGCCTGAAAATTACTATTGTGCCGCCGTTTTGGTTAACCTGGTGGTTTGAAGTATTGGCGGTTGTATTTATTTCCGGGGCGATATACGCCATATTCAAATACAGGTTAAAGGCCATTAAATTGAGGCAGCAAGAACTGGAAGAACAGGTAGAAGAGCGTACAGAGCTTTTGGCCCGGATGACGGTTGACGAACGCAGATCGCGCGAGGAAGCGGAAAAGGCAAAGGAAGAAGCAGAGCAGGCCAACAAGGCGAAAAGCATATTCCTGGCCACCATGAGCCACGAAATACGCACGCCAATGAACGGTGTGATCGGCATGGCTACCCTTTTATCGAGTACACCACTTACGCAAGAGCAGGAAGAATATACCGAAACCATTAAAAACTGTGGTGATGCTTTATTGACTGTGATCAATGATATTCTTGATTTCTCGAAAATTGAATCGGGGAATATGGAACTGGAGGAGCGGGATTTTGATTTGCGGGATTGTGTTGAAGGTGTACTGGATGTTTTTGCTGAAAGCGCCACCCGTCTCAACCTCGACCTGGTTTACCAGATAGAGCATAATGTACCCACGCAGATCATTGGCGATGGATTAAGACTGCGGCAAATACTCATCAACCTGGTGGGTAACGCGGTGAAATTTACCAGCAAGGGCGAGATATTTATCAGCGTAAAATTATTAAGCAGCAAAAACAATGATCTCGATCTATCATTCAGCGTGCGCGATACCGGTATAGGTATCCCGGCTGATAAATTGAACAGGTTATTTAAAGCATTTTCACAAATTGATTCGAGTACAACCCGCAAATATGGGGGCACAGGGCTTGGGCTGGCCATTAGCGAAAAGCTGATCCAGTTAATGGGTGGTAATATCAAGGTTGAAAGTGAACCGGGCAAGGGTGCAACATTCCATTTTAACATTAGATCTAAAATAGGGTCAAAATCTGCCCGTACTTACGTGCACCTTAATGTGGCCGAATTAGTAAATAAGCATGTTTTGGTGGTGGATGATAATTTCACCAACCGCAGTATACTGGCTGCGCAGCTAACACAATGGAAATTTATTCCATTAATGGCCGAATCGGGCAGGCAGGCACTGGATATGCTTTCGTCAAATGGTAAAGTCGACCTGGTAATTTCGGACATGAACATGCCTGAAATGGATGGTATACATCTGGCCAAAAAGATAAGGGAGTCATATCCCAAAACCCGTATTATATTACTGAGCTCAATAGGCAGCGAGCAAAGCAGGCAGGAGGCCCATTTATTTGATGTTATTTTAAATAAACCTACCAAGCATCATGTGCTGTATAAACATATTATCGACCAGTTAAAAGATGGTAAAATAGTAAAAGAGCCGCAGCAGGTTAAAACGCAGTTCTCAACTGATTTTGCCAAACAATATCCTTTGGAGATATTAATTGCCGAGGATAATTATGTGAACCAGAAACTGACTGTACATATCCTAAACAAAATGGGGTACAAACCAGAGGTAGCAGGAAATGGGCACGAGGTTTTAGAAATGGTAGCAAAAAAGAAATACGACATGATCCTGATGGATATTCAGATGCCTGAAATGGACGGGCTTGAAGCTACCCAGTTTATACGCCAGCACATGAAAGAGCAGCCTGTTATTGTAGCCATGACAGCAAACGCGATGCCCGAAGACCGTGAGATCTGTATAAAGGCCGGAATGAACGATTATTTAAGCAAACCCATGAAACTGACCGAGATCATATCTGTTCTGGAAAAATGGGGAAAGTCTGAAAAACAGCCTGTTTAAAAGGCAAAATCAAGTTAATTTCGTTTTATCTTAAATTTCCGGTTACATCTTACTACAGACATCAATTTTCAATTATATTTGTTTGAATTAACAACCCGTTATTCTAAACTATGAAAAAGATTCTCCTGGTATTTTGCCTTTCACTTTCATATAATCTTATTTATGCGCAGGCGCAAAAAGCTCCGGCCTATCCACTGATCACCCATAACACCTATTTCAGTATATGGTCTTTCTCGGACGCATTAAATGCATCATCAACCAAACACTGGACGGGCAAAGATCAATCTATGCTTGGTTTTATAAAGGTTGATGGCGATGTATACCGCTTTATGGGAGAAGAGCCTAAGGTGTATAAAACTGTATTGCCTGCCTCGGATGAAAAAGCATATTCATGTAAATACACAGTAACAAAGCCTGCCGATGGCTGGGCTACCACACAGTTTAATGACAAGAACTGGAAAACAGGTGCGGCCCCTTTTACAGACGATCAATCCAAAGCTAAAACTGTATGGACAAGTAAAGACATCTGGGTGAGAAGGGTTTTTAATCTGGACAATACCAACATTGACCAGCTCTTCCTTAAGCTTTACCATGATGATAATGTGGAAGTTTACCTGAATGAAGAAAAGATATATACTAACGTAGGCTGGACAAGCGATTATAAGCTGATACCCTTAAAGGATGCTGTAAAAAATAAACTGAAAAAAGGGAACAATTTACTGGCTATCCACTGTGCCAATACTGCCGGTGCCCAATGGCTGGACGTAGGTTTGGTTGACCTGGTAAAGCAGAAGGGAGCCAATGCTATACTCGCGGCAAAACAAACCGGTGTAGAGGTAAGCGCCACACAAACCAACTATAAATTCAGGTGTGGTAAAGCCGATCTGCTGGTAACCTTTACTTCGCCTTTGTTGCTGAATGATATGGATATTTTTATCAGGCCGGTATCTTATATCACTTTTAAAGCGCGGTCAAATGATAACAAACATCATAATATAAAAGTGTCTTTCACCGCATCTACGGATATCGCGGTTGACAAACCCTTACAGGATGTAGCTGCCGAGATGTATGAAGGTGGAAAACTATCTATTTTAAAAGCGGGTACTATTGAACAACCCGTACTTAAAAAGAAAGGCGATGATCTGCGTATCGACTGGGGCTATATGCATGTAGCTGTTCCAAAATCAGCAAATGCCATACAATATATCTCACAGGGCAAAGAAGCGAATGATCCTTTCCCGGCCCGCGTGATCAGCAATAACGACACCGTGAAAGGTAAAAGTTTAGCTTTAAATACCATCCTTTCTTTTGGAACGGTGGGGCCAAAATTTACAGAAAGATTTATAGAGCTTGGTTATGACGATTTGTACCCAGTAACCTTTTTTGAGATCCAGTTAAAACCCTGGTGGAAAGCCGACGGTACCAAGACCATTGAAAAAGAGCTTAATTTTGCTTTTTCGGATTATAGCTCCGTAATGAAAAAGTGCGAACAGTTTAACCGGTCGATGTACCAGGATGCGGTGAAAGCGGGCGGTGACCATTATGCTAAGTTGTGCGCGCTGGCGTATCGTCAAAGCATAGCTGCGCATGTATTGGTTAAGAATGCACATGGGGACATACTATTCCTGTCAAAAGAAAATTTCAGTAATGGGTCTATCAATACCGTTGATGTTACTTATCCATCGGCTCCATTGTACCTGTTGTATAATCCGAGGTTTATGGAAGGAATGCTGAACGGAATATTTTTCTATAGCGAAAGCGGCAAATGGAAAAAAGGTTTTGCTGCCCATGACCTGGGTACTTATCCTATAGCAAACGGACAAACCTATGGCGAAGATATGCCGGTGGAAGAATCTGGCAATATGCTCATCTTAACAGCTGCAATAACAAAGGCGGAAAAAAGCGGCAGTTATGCAAAAGAACACTGGCAAACATTAACCACCTGGGCCAACTATTTAGTAAAAGCAGGTTTAGACCCAGCCAATCAATTATGTACAGATGATTTTGCAGGGCATTTGGCCCATAACGCTAATTTATCGATAAAGGCTATTGTGGGGATTGCCAGTTACGCCAAAATGGCCGAGCAGGTAGGTGAAAAGGAAGCCGCTGTAAAATATCGCAACATAGCTATCGGTATGGCCAATAAATGGATGAAGATGGCTGCCGCAGGCGACCATTATTCATTGGTATTCGGCGATAAAAATACCTGGAGCCAAAAATATAACCTGGTTTGGGATAAAGTGCTTGGATTGCATTTGTTTCCGCAGCATGTTTATGATGATGAAGTTAAATATTACCTGACCAAGCAAAAGAAATTCGGGTTGCCTTTGGATAGCCGCAAAACCTATACAAAATCCGACTGGATATTATGGACAGCCGCATTGACCAATAACCCACAACAATTTAAAGCATTAACCGACCCCGTTTATAAATATGCAACCGAGACGCCTTCAAAAGTGCCTTTGAGCGACTGGCACGAAACAACCGATGGTAAAATGGTTGGTTTCCAGGCGCGGAGTGTGGTAGGGGGCTATTTTATGAAGATGCTCGAAAATAAATGGACTAAATAAATTCAAATACAATCTATGAAAAAAAGCATCAATTTTTTAAAAGCCACATCCTTAATCATTTTACTATGTACATCACTAATATCTAAGGCAGCAACGTCTCCCGGATATTATTATCAATTAAAAATATATCACCTTAAAACCAACGCACAGGAAGAACGGTTGGATACCTACCTGAAAAATGCATATTTGCCTGCCTTGCATAAGGTTGGGATAAAGGATGTTGGCGTATTTAAACCTGTAGAACAGGATACTGCCGATAAGCGTGTTTATGTTTTGGTTCCTTATAAAACCTGGAGCGAACTGGAAAATACCGACACCAAATTATTAACTGACCAGGGATTTACTACTGCCGGGAAGGACTATATCGATGCGCAATATAATAATTCGCCTTATAGCCGTATTGAGACTATTGTATTAAAAGCGTTCCCCAAAATGCTGTCACCTGAAGCGCCGAAGCTTACCGCTGCTAAATCAGAAAGGGTTTACGAGCTGCGCAGCTATGAAGGGCCTACTGAAAAATATTATATCAATAAGGTGCATATGTTTAATGATGGAAATGAAGTGGCCTTGTTTAAGCGGCTTAATTTTAATGCCGTATTTTATGCTGAAGTTATCGCCGGCAGCCATATGCCTAACTTAATGTATATGACTACCTTTAATAACAAAGCTGACAGGGAAAAACATTGGGAAACATTTTCGAATGACCCGGAGTGGAAAACACTGGTAGCAAAACCGGAATACCAGCACAATGTATCAAAAGCAGATATACTTTTTCTGCATCCCACGGAATATTCCGACTTTTAATCGGGAATAAAATAAGGGTGTCACCCTGAGGCTCTTGAAGGGTGAGCGTAAAGGCCTTTGCCCGCATGTTTCGAGTGCCTCAACATGACACCCAATTAAAAATGAAGCTGGAAAAACGTGATTATGATGCGGTAGTGGTTGGCTCCGGGCCGAATGGTTTGGCGGCCGCTATATTATTACAGCAAAGCGGACTTTCGGTATTATTGATAGAGGGTAAAGATACCATTGGCGGTGGACTGCGCTCTGCCGAATTGACGCTGCCCGGATTTCTTCACGATGTTTGTTCGGCCATTCATCCGCTGGCCGCGACTTCGCCCTATTTTGAAACACTTCCGCTTTCGGATTATGGGTTAGAATATATCTATCCCGAAATAGCCGCAGCGCACCCTTTTGATGATGGCACTGCAGCGATTTTAAAACAGGCTGTAAATGAAACAGCTGTCTTACTGGGTGAGGATCAGCAGGCCTACATAAGTCTGATGCAACCTATTGTTAACGACTGGCCCGATATTGCGGTTGACGCGCTGGGGCCACTGCATTTCCCCAAGCATCCGTTCAAGATGGCGAGGTTTGGGTTGACCGCTTTAAGATCGGCGACTTCCGTGGCTGGTAAATTTAAAGCGGAAAAAGCTAAAGGATTATTTGCAGGCATGGCAGCACACTCCATGCAGCCGCTCACCGATTTAAGCACTGCGGCTATTGCATTGGTAATGATGACAGCCGGGCATCTGAAAGGCTGGCCGCTTCCTCAGGGCGGATCTAAACAAATAGCTAATGCTTTGGCTTCTTATTTTACTTCGCTGGGCGGGAAGATCGAAACTAATACCTACATCACATCGCTTGATCAATTGCCGTCATCACATGCGGTGCTATTCGATATCACTCCGCGACAGCTACTGCAAATTGCCGGGCACAAATTCTCCAATATTTATAAATGGCAGTTGGAGCGCTACCGCTATGGCATGGGTGTGTTTAAAGTCGATTGGGCATTGGATGGCCCGATTCCTTTTACTGCCGAAGAATGCAGGCAAGCAGGAACCATACACATCGGCAATCAGCTAAAAGATATTGTTGCATCCGAACAATTAACATGGGATGGAGGACATTCCGAAAAGCCTTTTATTTTACTGGCTCAGCAAAGCCTTTTTGATCCATCAAGAGCTCCCGAGGGCAAACATACCGGCTGGGCCTATTGCCATGTACCCGGCGGCTCAGCGGTGGATATGACCGAAGCCATTGAAAAACAGGTAGAACGTTTTGCGCCTGGTTTCAGAGATCTGATATTGGCAAAGCACACGATGAATACCGCGCAGGTTGAGGAGTATAACCCCAATTATATCGGCGGTGATATTGGTGCGGGCGTGATTGACCTGGGACAATTATTCACCCGGCCGGCTTTGCGCTGGTCGCCCTACAAAACCTCGACAAAGGGCCTATATATATGCTCTGCATCCACGCCTCCGGGTGGTGGAGTGCATGGCATGTGTGGTTATCATGCTGCTAAGCGGGCGTTGACGGATATATTTTCGATCGATGTAAAGCCTTTGCCGTAACTATATTAACACATTTCTTGTTGTCATTTCGAACGATAGTGAGAAATCTTGTACTCCATCCAGGCAGACGACATGCATAACTGACTTTTCTTTTGTACAAGATTTCTCCTCGTCCCTCGTTCGAAATGACAAATCAAATTAGGGTTATTTATTCTACCTTCATCACCTTACTCCGTTTAGATATCCCGGTCTCATTAAAGCTTTCAATCTGGAAATAGTAGGGTAGGGACTTATCCATCCCGTTAAAAAAATACTCCGTTTTGCCATAAACCATAATGTTGTTATACAGTTTATCCGGCGCTATGCCTGTGTAAATAGTGTAACCTGTGGCATTATCTACCGGCTGCCATCTTAACCATGAATTCCGGCGTTCGGCGTTACCGCGAAGGATAACTACATCTTTCACCGTATCCGGCCTGGTTGCCGCACCTTTACCAAACACCCTGAAACCTGATAATGCGAATTTACCGGTAGGCATGTGGATGTTGGTGATCTTTAAAAAACGGGTTTTAATAGGTGTTTTTAGTTCGATGTAATCATGTGGTACATCAGTTTTGTTTTGGCTTTTATCAACTAATACCCTCCAGTTTTTACCATCTAAGGATGAAGAAATAATGTATTGTGTATAAACTCCTGATGATTTGCCCAGGAACTCAGCGTCCTGGTCCGCATAGTTCACCTGGATCGCATTTACGGTGCTTACCGCGCCAAGATCGGTTTTAAACCATTCGCCTTTAGTGGCTGTTTTGGCGCACCAATAGGTTTTAATATCCTCATCGACCGCGTTGTTGGAATAATAAGCGCCAAGTGTGGACGAAACCTCAACGGGTTTATTATAGTTTAACAGCATCCACCCGGTAAAAGTATTTTTCAGATGATCTTCCTTGGCATTGGGTAGATATTGCGGATAATCGCCATAGGCAGTGTTGCAATAAAGCACGCCATCCTTGTCAAAACCGGCAGGCCAGAAACCGATACGGCGCTCAAAATTATTTTTGACATTGATCGCCATAGATGAGATATGCCAATAGTTGCCAAATTTATCGGCCCAGGTAGCTCCATGGCCAGATCCTCTGACAAAACCACCCGGTTTGTACGAGAAAGGGTTATGCTTTTGATAGGTGAATGGCCCTAATGGTTTGTCGCCCACAAAAACGCCATCAGCATAACCCCGGCCTTCTGTACCCGAGCCGCCGAATTGCAGGTAATATTTGCCATCATGCTTGTTCATCCATGATCCTTCCATAAAGCCGGTTAAAAATACATTGTCATTGTTCTCGCCGAATCGCTCCCAACCATGTTCTTCCCAATCCAGTTTCAAGGTCTCTACTTTCGGGCCGATGGGTTCAAAGGTTTTGCGGTCAATTTCCTGTCCATATAGTGGAAGCGTATTGCTTGAGCCATGATAGATGTAAACCCGTCCGTCATCATCAGCGAACATGCCCGGGTCCCAGGCGCCTACTTTGAAGTAATCTTTAGCCGGTTTCCATTCATCTTTAGTAGGATTGGTACTCATCCACAAAGTGAAATCTTTATTATAGGTTGAGCCGATCACCAACAAGGTATCGCCCAAAACCAAAGTTGCCGGGGCGCATAGTTCATCACCCTGGTTCTCGTTATAGGGCCTTAGGAACCTGCGCGACACAAATTTCCAGTTCAGCATATCGTCACTCCACCAATAGCCGAATTGGTTGGTGGAGAAAAGATAATATTTCCCTTTAAACAAAGTTACTGTAGGGTCGGCAGTTGTACGATGCTTTCCCCATTTAGCGAAATCCTTAAATGGCGTATAGCCATAATCCAGGTTAAGCGGGTTGCAATAGGTAAGGCGTTTTTGTTGAGCTTTTAGCTGTAAAAAAGAACAACTTACTATAACTAATAGCAGAAAGCGATTGACGGGTCTCATAATCAGATGGTTGTTGTACAGGTGTACGTTTGTTTAACGAGCCTCTAATATAAACGCTTTCTGTTAAAGGGAGAAGATCAATATTAAAACCTTAGAGCGCCTCTAACGCCCAGGCATTTCTGATAGGTTGTCTGGTCGAAATAAACAGTAAAAATATACGTATGCTCCTTGCTTTGCACCCATTTATAACCCACGTTAAATATGCGGGCAAATTCGGTATCGCTTTCTCCATTTGAGGATTCAAACCCAACACCGAGGTCAACTCCTGCAAAAAACTGTTGCGGAAAGGTGTAGTTTACACTTCCTAAAATATTGAATATGCCCGCACCATGCGCCTCATCTTGAAAAAGGGCTTTTTTACCAATGAAGTAAGTATAATTAACCCGCCCGCCTGCGGCAAATCCATCTGCTATGGGGGTAGTAGCGTTTACATCCACACCAATACCCAATGAGGTAAAGTAAGAAAGATTACGGATCGGGATAGCGATGTTTGGCCCCAGATCAATGCTCCAGCCACCGGTTTTTTCCTGTGCTTTTGCATCCGTGAAAAATAAACATGAACCCAAAGCCAATGCTAAAATTAAATAGATCTTTTTCATGATGATTTAATTTGAGATAAATGAATAAATAGGTTGATAATGAGATAAATATAAAAAGCATATTCTGAAAATGCAATGCTTTTAAACCATTATTTTGAGATAATGGAATTTTTGATGGCATAGTCTTAAAAGTTGCCCTCAATTTGTTCAAAATCAAAATATCTGTCCGATATCGATCGCTTTTTAAAATGCTAAAATTGATAATTATTTGATATTCAGTTATTTGACTTTGGTATAGGTATTGCAAGGTACTGTGTAAAAAATATAATAATGGATACCGAAATCACAGAGGAAGTAACCGCACAAAAACGTAAGAAAACGATCATAATAGTTTTGATAGCCATTGCAATATTGGTTGTAAGCATATGGCTGATGAGGTCCTATTTAAAATCATCTGTTACACGCTCAGAAATAAACACTGCCAAAGTAGAAGTAGGTAACGTGGAAAACACGCTTAATGCCACAGGCGAAGTTTTGCCTGAGTTTGAAGAGGTAATAACAAGCCCGATCAATGCTTCCATAAAAAATGTAGTAATGGATGCCGGCGGCAAGGTGAAAGCAGGACAATCTATATTGACGCTTGATAAATCAGCGGCTGATAATGATTACGCCAAGCAAAAATTTCAATTGGAAACCAAGCGGAACGAGATCAGCAAGCTAAAGCTCGACCTGAATAAAAGCTTTTTTGATATCCAGTCGAATAATGATATCAAGCAGCTGCACATCAGCAACCTGGCCGATGCCGTTGAAAATGCCAAGCGCCTGTTCAAAGCCGGCGGCGGCACCCGCGAAGGTATTGAACAAGCCGAACTAAACCTGAAAGTGGCCCAGTTGGAAAAGAAGCAACTGGAGAACGAGATCAAAAGTAAGCAACAGACCATGCAGATAGAGGAGCGGGAAGCGGAGATAGCGGCTAATATACAGGAGAATGATCTGAAGGAGTTGCAGCGTAAATTAAACCTCGCCAATGTAGTGGCAACCCGCAGTGGGGTAGTAACCTATGTGAATAAAAACATCGGGGCCAACATAAAAGAAGGCGAAACGCTGGCCCGCATTGCTGACCTGAGTAGTTTTAAAGTGACAGGAAGCTTATCAGACAATTACCTCGATCAGTTGCACAACGGTATGCCGGTTATCATCCGCATTAATGAAGTGCAGTTAAAGGGAAAGGTGTCTAACGTGTATCCTTCGGTGCAGAATGGCATTATCACATTTGATATCCAATTGGACGAACGTAACAACAAGCAGTTGCGGCCTAATATGAAAGTGGATGTGTTTTTGGTTACCTCGGTGCACAGTAAAGTATTGCGTGTGGCCAATGGCCCGGCATTTAAAGGGGCAAGTCCGCAGGAAATATTCGTGATCAATAATGGCAAAGCGGAAAAACGCACCGTGCACACCGGACTTAGCAACTTCGATTTCGTGGAATTGATCGATGGCATACAGGCCGGGGATGTGGTGATCACATCGGATATGACCGAATATAAAAATTCAAAGGAGTTGACGATTAAGGGGGAGTAGAGATTAGTTAATTAGTGATTGGTTGATTAGGTTGGATTGAGTTGATTAGGTTAAATCAGCTAAATCATTGAATCAAATAAACCAATGGTCCAGACAAAGAGAAAGACAATGAAATACATATACGTCATATTACTTTTACTATGCAGCACAAGGGCATTTTGCTCTGGTGGGCGCGATACCATCAGGCTTTCGCTGCGCGATGTGGTGGAGTTGGCCAAAGGCAATTCTATTGCAGCAAAACAGGCTATCACTACTAAGGAAACCAAGTACTGGCTATGGCGAACGTACAGATCAAATTATCAGCCTCAATTATCATTGAACGGCACTTTGCCCGGTTATAGCAAAACCAATCAGCAGGTAATACAGCCCGATGGAACAATACTGTTTCAGCCGGTGCATAATGATAACTCGGCGCTGACGCTCAACTTTAGCCAGAGCATTACCGCTACCGGCGCAACTATCTACGGCATGAGCCAGTTGCAGCGCTTTGATGATTTCGACAGGCATAATATCTTATACAATGGTGTGCCTTATGCTGTAGGACTAAGCCAGCCGATAGGGCAATACAATAGCCTGAAATGGGATAAAAAGATACAGCCCCTGTTATACAATGAAAGCAAGCAAGCTTATATTGAAGCGCAGGAGCAGATATCCATTACGGCTACAGGGTATTTTTTTGATCTTCTGCTGGCCCAGGTAAACCTGCAGATAGCCGAAACCAATTTGGCCAATACGCAAAATATACTAAAGATAGCCAATACTAAATTCGAGATGGGCAAAGTATCCAAAAACGAGATTTTGCAGCTTCAGCTTGAATTGTTGAATGCCCGCAAAGCTGTGGGCACATCCAAGCGCGATATGGAAATTGCCACACTTACCCTGCGCAGCTATACCAGCCAGGAGGGGAGCGACAGGATCGCATTGGTGGTACCAGAAATTATCAGCCAGATGACAGTATCGGCAGACAAAGTTTTGGCCCAGGCTTATGCCAATCGCTCGGATGCTATCGCATTTATCCGCCGGATAGCGGAAGCGAAACGTGATGTGGCCATTGCCAGGGGGCAAACCGGGCTTACCGCTTCGCTGACAGCGAACCTGGGTTTCTCTAACAGCGCACGCAATATCCCGGACGTGTACCGTTCGCCACAAAACCAGCAGCTACTGCAATTGACATTTGCCATACCGGTATTGGACTGGGGCCGTTCGAAATCAAAAATAAAAACGGCGCAGGCTAATGAGCAATTTACGGAGTATGCAGTGGAGCAGGATAAACAAACCTTTAAGCAGCAGATCATTACCCAGGTGACTCTGTTCGACCAGATGAAGGAGCAGGTAGGCCTTACCGCCCAGGCCGACAGCATAGCCGGCGAAAAATATAAAATAGCTAAAGAGCGCTATGTGCTGGGCGATCTGAGCATTACCGACCTGAGCATCGCTTTCCAGGAAAATGACCAGGCAAAAAGGGATTATGTAGCAGCGCTCCGCGATTTTTGGGGAGCCTATTACCAACTGCGCTACTTGTCATTATATGATTTTGAAAAGAATGAGAAAATAAATTATAAATAGACCTCACCCTGCCCTCTCCAAAGGAGAGGGTTCTTAAAAAAACCCTCTTTGCGGCTTGCCGGAGAGAGGATCGACAAGCGAAGTGATGTCGGGGTGAGTCAACAAACCGAAAAGAAAAAATAAATTATAAATAACCCACCATAAAAACCAACAACAAGATATGATACGTTTACAAAACATTGAAAAAGTTTACCGTACAGATACGGTTCAAACACTGGCGCTTAATAGTGTAAGCCTTGATGTAGCTAAAGGTGAATTTTTATCCATCATGGGCCCATCGGGATGCGGCAAAAGCACCCTGCTGAATATTATCGGCCTGCTTGATGAACCATCAAAGGGTGAGATCAGGATAGATGATCAAAAGACCGCTAATTTATCTGATAAACAGTTAGCGCAATTCCGCAATAAAAAGCTTGGCTTTATCTTCCAGAGTTATCACCTGATCAATGACCTGCAGGTGCTGGATAACGTCGAGCTGCCTTTGCTATATCGTTCTACAACAGCTAAGGAAAGAAAGGAACTGGCAACAGAGGCATTGGCCAAAGTTGGCCTGGCTAACCGTATTAAACACTTCCCGTCACAGCTTTCGGGTGGTCAAAAACAACGTGTGGCCATTGCGCGCGCCATAGTAGGGCGACCTGAGATCATTCTGGCTGATGAGCCAACCGGTAACCTGGATAGCGCGATGGGCAACGAGATCATGGATATTCTTATCCAACTGAACCAAAAGGATGGTACCACCATTGTAATGGTAACACACGATGAGAATATGGCACAGAAGACCCATCGCCTGGTTCGCTTGTTTGATGGTTCGCAGGTTCAGTAATTATCTTTAAAATTTAAGATCATGCTAAAAAATTATTTCAAAATAGCCATAGCGGTTTTAAGGCGAAGGAAGTTCTTCACCTTCATCAGCCTGTTCGGTATCAGCTTTACGCTGACGATATTGCTGGTGTTGACAGCGTTTATTGATAAAGTGGTAGGTGATAATTATCCTGATAAGAAGAGGGATCGGTCATTATATGTATCGCGGGTATCACAAACAGGGAAAAATACCATGCAATCAGGGCCGCCGTCTTTTTATTTTTTAAACCATTTTGCCGGGAGTTTAAAAACACCTATTAAAATTGGTATTTCCTCGGGGGCTAATGGCACAAATACTTACGTCAATAATAAAAAAATAGCCGTTAATTATAAATATACCAATGCCGAATACTGGGAGATACTGGAATACGACTTTTTGGAAGGGAAGGCTTTTAATAAGCAGCAGACCGATAATGCCGAAAAGGTAACTGTGATATCAGCCGATATGAAAAAGGAGTATTTTGGTGATGACCCAACTGTAGTAGGTAAATACATTGAGGCTGATAATGTGAAATACAGGGTAATTGGAGTAGTAAATAATGTACCGGTAACGAGCTATATGACGTATAGTGATATCTATTTGCCTTACACTGTGGCAAAAGACCAGGGATATAAAAACAAGGGTTACGGTGGAGGATACTATGGTATCCTGCTGGCTAATTCTTCCGCCGATCTTGATAAAATGCACAACGAATATGAGCAAATGATAAAGCGTTTGCCTGTTGAGGATAAACAATTTACCAAAGTAAGCAGTCATGCCGATACATACGTGAAGTCTTATGTCGACACAGGTGATGATAACACTTCAGGAACATTCATCGCGGTAACAGCTATCAGCATATTCGCCTTTATACTGATGATACTGCCCACTTTAAACCTGGTCAATATCAATATCACCCGTATCATGGAGCGTTCGTCAGAGATCGGTGTACGCAAGGCATTCGGCGCATCCTCAAAAACCCTGGTTTACCAGTTTATTGTCGAAAATATCATTCTCACATTATTGGGTGGATTGATAGGTGTCATCTTATCGGTTATTGCCCTGCAGGTGATCAACGGTGCTCATCTGATCGCTAACCTGGAGTTGACTGTCAACTTCACGGTATTGTTCATCGGGTTATTGGTATGCCTTATTTTCGGTTTGGTGTCGGGTGTTTATCCCGCGTGGCGTATGTCGAAGCTGAACGTAGTAACGGCTTTGAAATCACAATAAAATTTATTAATCAATTAATTGAAAATATTATGTTCAAGCATTTATTTAAGCTGATCTGGAATAAAAAGAAACAGAACTTTTTATTGATGTCCGAGATGTTAGTTTCGTTCCTGGTCATATTCGCCGTGTTTACGCTAATGGTATATTATTATACTAACTATAAAAAACCTATCGGCCTGGATTATCAAAACCTATGGGCTGTTAGTTACAATAACACTTACCAAACAAAAAGTACCGACTCCCTCGACATCTTTTATGAAAACCTGAGACAAACAGTTAAATCTATGCCGCAGGTGAAAGAAGTTAGCTTTTGCAGCGATAATATTCCCTTTTCGACAAATCAATGGAATGGGCAGGTTCATTATAAAAACGCAAGTTCAAGCTCGGAATATTATACTGTAGATGATAATTATAAGGCTGCTTTAAATATCAAAGTTTTAGAAGGCAGATGGTTTG
Organism: Mucilaginibacter sp.; assembly: GCA_035489035.1. Lineage (GTDB taxonomy): Bacteria > Bacteroidota > Bacteroidia > Sphingobacteriales > Sphingobacteriaceae > Mucilaginibacter. The sequence goes on along the minus strand of DATHKT010000066.1, from coordinate 91,530 downwards.
ATAAGGGTGACGCTGTAGCAAAGGTTTCCCCCATCCTCATTAGCAATACACTAAAGGAAAAACTATTTGGAAATGAGGAAGCAGTAGGTAAATTGATGGATGACGGCGACAAGAAAAATGGTTTTAGAGTGATTGGGGTGATGCAGGCGATTAAAGCCAAAGGCGATTACTCACCGGCAAGCCCGGCGCTTTATAAAAGAATAGACACAGGCTCATATCATTGGTTGGGTAAAATGATGATACATGTTACTCCTGATGCTGATGCGGCTTTTGAAGGGCGTTTGTATAAGACGTTAGCTAATTACATGAAAAATTCCAATGTCGAGATCGAACATATGCCCAATAAACTGAAAAGTTCTAATTTGTTTAGTTTGGTGCCGATGATCGTTACCCTAATCGTAGCGTGCTTTTTGGTGATCAATGTGGCGCTTGGCTTGTTCGGGGTGTTGTGGTATAATATCAACAAACGCAGAGGCGAGATCGGTTTGCGCCGGGCTATAGGTGCCTCTGGAAATTCAGTATCATCGCAACTGGTTTATGAATCGCTAATTTTGGCAACGCTATCGCTGATCGTCGGAACATTTTTTGCCGTGCAATTCCCGATATTAAATGTATTTAGCTTGCAGGCGAGTATTTATATCATTGCCATGGTGCTGGCGGTCGTATTTATCTACTTGCTGGTGTTTGTGTGCTCGCTTTACCCGGGCAGGCAGGCCGCGGCTATTTTACCGGCGGTGGCTTTACATGAGGATTAGGTATCAATTGCTTACATTTAAAATTAACAACATGAAAATCAAATACTTTTTGATATGCATAGCCATCATTTGCCTCGGATTTATTAGCAACGGGTATAGCATGCCGCAAAATAAAGCCTCAATTACGCGGAGTGAATCGGACAATAATTACAGTCTAAAAGCTAAATATGATAAAGCCAAAACCAAAAAGGTACAGGAGTACATGACCGAAAGTTTGAAAAGTACCGGGTTTAAGTTTACGAATACTCAATTAGATGCCCAGCTTGCTTTAACCGGCGGAATCAACTTTTACATCAAATCGAAAGAAGGTGAATTGGTATTGAAGTTTGATAAAAGGAAAAACAATGCCGATGATTATATTAAATTTAAAAAAATGTGCGAAGGCATAAAAACCATTGTACAGGAAAATTAAATATCTATGATACTGATAATTGATGATGATATTGCTGTACGCACTTCGTTGCTGTTGCTGTTGAAAAGCGAAGGTTACGAGGCTGTGGATGCGTCTTTACCCGGCGATGCGCTATCCATCATCAAAAAGAAGAGCCCGGAGCTGATCATTCTCGACCTGAACTTTTCTATTGATACTTCGGGTAAAGAGGGGTTGAGCTTGTTAGAAACTATTAAAAAGGTGGATGTGTCAATCCCCATTATTCTAATAACCGGCTGGGGCAGCATTGAACTGGCGGTAAAGGGAATGAAAATGGGTGCTAACGATTTTATCAATAAGCCCTGGAGCAACGATCACCTGCTGCAATCGATAAAAACGCTGATAGACCTGCAGGATAAAAAGGTTGAACATCGCACCCGCAAGCAACTGGACAGCAAATACAATTTTCAGCATATCATAGGCGAGGACCCCAAGATGCTGGATATACTGGAAACCATAGGCCGGGTAGCCACCACAGATGCTTCGGTATTGGTAATGGGCGAGAGTGGTACGGGTAAGGAACTGATCGCGGAAGCTATTCATACCAATAGCCTGCGGCGGAATAAACCGTTTATCAAGGTCAATCTTGGCGGCATATCAACTTCACTGTTCGAAAGCGAGATGTTCGGGCATGTTCGCGGTGCATTTACTGATGCCCGCTTCGACAGGGTGGGCCGCTTTGAAATGGCCAATAAAGGCACCATTTTTTTGGATGAGATAGGCGATCTGGATGCCAGCAGCCAGGTAAAATTGCTGCGTGTGTTACAAGATCGTACTTATGAAGTGCTGGGCAGCAGCCGCACCAAGACTGTAGATGTACGGATAGTTTGTGCCACCAATAAAAACCTGGACGATATGGTGAACCGGACCAGCTTTAGGGAGGATCTACTGTATCGCATTAACCTGATCACCGTTTATTTACCAGCTTTAAGAGAGCGCCCAAAGGATATACCCTTGCTGGTTAATTTCTTTATCAATAACCTAAAGGAGATATATAACCGGCCGAAATTATCTGTTGCTAACAGCGCGATGAAATGGCTGCAGGCCCTGCCTTTGCCGGGTAATATCAGACAGTTAAAAAATTTGGTGGAGCGTTCCATACTGGTTAGTAAACAGGATATATTGGATGTTGAGGATTTCAGGTCGCAGCTGGAGTTATCGCCGGTAAAAAAAGGTAATTTAGCCTTGCCGGGTGTAGGTGCGATAACACTGGAAGAAATGGAAGTCGAAATGATCAAACGGGCGCTTGAGTATCATAAAAATAAGATAGCGAGAGCAGCCAAATCATTGGGACTAACGCGCAGCGCACTCTACCGTCGGCTGGATAAATACCAAATCCCGTACGATGAAGCTGAGGACTAAATACTTATTATTCGTTATCATATTGCACCTGCTTACATTGGTGCTCACCTATTTTATTTTCGATAAGGATAAGATCTTTTTTATTGTCGCAGAGGTATTTATCATTATTTCGGTGATTATTGCCTGGAACTTATACCTGCAACTAATACAACCCCTCAAATCCCTGATGCAGGGTGTGGAGGCCATCAAAGACAGGGACTTTAATGTGAAATTCCTGCTTACGGGTAAGCAAGAGGTTGACCGGCTGATAGATGTGTATAACCAGATGATGGATCAGTTGCGAATCGAGCGCACTTTGCAGGAGCAGCAGCATTTTTTTCTTGAAAAACTGATTTATACTTCGCCCACAGGTATCATCATCCTGGATTATGATGAAAATATTCAACAAGTAAATCCCAAGGCAATGCAAATTTTGTCTATTGACGAAAAAGATCTCATCAGTCATTCGCTTAACGATCTGCCTGATTATTTTCTGAAACACATTAAAAACCTGCGTTCGGGCGAGACGAAAACCATCAAGCTGGACGGAGCTACTACCTACAAGCTGCAAAGAGCCAATTTTATAGATCGCGGTTTTTCGCGCGATTTTATCATGATAGAAGAACTGACGGCCGAGATACTGGCGGCCGAAAAAAATGTATATGGCAAGGTGATCCGTATGATGGCGCACGAGGTAAATAATACCATCGGCCCGGTCAATTCCATTATCCAGTCCGCATTAAAAACCAGCGAATTATGGGACGGGCACCACTCTGACTCCCTCAAGGATGCCATGCAGGTGGCGCTTGACCGTAATCAGAACCTTAACCTGTTTATGCGCAATTTTGCTGACCTGGTGAAACTACCCGAAGCTAATAAAAAGCGTATAGATCTTAACCAGCTTATTATATCCGTATCCAAATTAATGGAGATAAAAGCGGCTGAAAAAGATATCAAACTGGACCTGGAAATAGGAAGCGGGCAGTTTTATATTTCGGCAGATGAGCAGCAAATGGAACAGGCTTTGATCAATATTGTTAAAAATGCCATCGAGGCTGTTGACCAAAACGGTAATGTAAAATTTGTGACCGATACCAAATTAAAGCAGTTGATCATTGCCGATACCGGGAAAGGGATAACTGCCGAAGAGGGTGAGCAGCTGTTTACCCCGTTCTATAGCACTAAAAAAGACGGACAGGGTATAGGTCTCACGTTGGTACGCGAGGTATTGATGAACCATGGGTTTGAGTTTTCCTTAAAAACGGTAGCCGAACAGCAAACGGAGTTTGCCATTATCTTTAAATAAAGCCTCAAAAATAAATTCGGAGTTAGCAGGAGGATTTTTTTAACTTGGTATCATCAGGAGGGTTCAAAACCTGCACGCCAACTATACCCATATGAAGAAGCAATTACTGGTTTTGCTGTTATTTCTAATCTGTCTTCAAACAGATTGTACCCAATCTTCCGTTAAAGCTGAAAAAGGCTTCCGGGTTAGGGGCTTTCACCTGGATCTAAGGATACAGGTAATGCCAATGCCCGCCTTAAGAGATTTTGCCTATAGGCTTAGTCAATCGGGTATTAATACACTCATTATGGAATGGGAGGGAACTTATCCCTTTGAGAAACACCCGCTTATTCCTAACCGGTATGCGTATACCAAAAGTGAGATCCTCGGCTTTGTAAAATACTGTAACTCATTGGGTATTGATGTGATCCCGCTGCAGCAAAGTTTCGGGCACGTGGAGTATATCCTGAGGAATGAGCGATATAAAGACCTGAGGGAAGATCAAAAGGATTACTCGCAGGTTTGCCCCTTGCAAACGGAACAGGATAAAGCGCTTTTTACAGATCTGTATACCGAACTGGCATCCACCCACACTTCAAAATACATTCATATAGGGGGAGATGAGACCTATTTATTGGGGCATGATAAACGGTGCAAACTAAAGGCTGAGACGGAGGGGAAATCCAAACTGTATATAGATTATATCCGGATGCTTTGCGACATTGTGATCAAGTTAGGTAAGCGCCCGGTTTTGTGGGCCGATATAGCTATGAAATACCCGGATGCTATCAAGCTCCTTCCGAAAGAAACTATTCTTGTAGACTGGAATTACGGCTGGAGCATGAATAATTTTGGCGACCATCAGAAACTAATGGAAAGCGGCCTCGAAATATGGGGAGCGCCGGCCTTGCGTTCGCACCCCGATAATTACTTTTTGACCCAATGGGAGAAGCATTTTAACAATATCTGCAACTTTGTTCCTGTGGCGTACGACCTGGGCTATAAAGGAATTGTGATGACCTCCTGGTCCACTTCGGGCGCCTACTCTTCGATTTTCGAGACCGATGAAAATATTACAGATATGTACGCGATCAGGCATGTGTATCCTATCAGTGGTTTTAATATCTTGCTGGCCGCCTATATTGAAAGTATCAAATCACCCCAGCCTCTGGACGTCGAAAAATTTGTCCAAAGTTATTGTGAAAAGCAATATGGGTTTAACCAGGGCCAATCTCAACAATTCTGGAAAGCATTAAAAACCGCTCCTTACCCGGTAACGCAGGGAAAAGTGATTTCGCCAACACCTGTTTCGGTCAAACAATTACTGGATAGCACTAAATGGGTTGCCCAAACTTTGAACTTATTAAAACCACTAAAAAATCAGGAGGAATTTGAGCATTACCGGTTGATGACGGATATCAGGATACATTACCTGCAGTATGAGGAAATTGAAAATGTGGTAAATTCTACATCTTTTAACCTGCCTGATATCCTTTCACAGCTAAAAAGCCTGATCGCGGCGGGGGATGGGTTAGACAAACGTTTTATTACACTCAATAAAAATTACCTGTACCCTGCTGAACTTACCGAAGAAAATAATTTAAGAAATGTCAAAGTCCGCTTGTTGTACCAGCGTTTGTCCCGGGAAAAGTAGATCATGCAATTAAAGATTTTTAACGGACGGATCGTTACCCCCAAAGAGATTTTAAAAGGTGGAAGCATTTTGGTAACTGATGGGAAAATTACAGGGATCAGTCAGGCTAATATTGATGCACCTGATGCCGTCGAAATAGATGCCCGCGGTAAATATGTTTCGCCGGGGTTTGTCGATATCCACGTACATGGCGGTGGCGGGCACGATTTTATGGATAATACCCTGGAAGCTTTTCTTGCAATAGCTCAACTGCATGCCCGGCATGGGACTACAGCCATGTTACCCACTACCTTAAGCTGTGAAAAGGCTGATCTGCTGGAAACCTTAAGAGTTTATGATGAAGCGGTAAAAGCAAATACCGATGGAGCGCAATTTATCGGCGTTCATATAGAGGGCCCGTATTTTGCCATGAGTCAGCGTGGAGCACAAGACCCGCGTTATATTCGCGACCCTGATCCGGAAGAATACCGGGAAATATTAGCTTCCTCAAAATCAATCAAAAGATGGAGCGCTGCACCTGAGCTGAAAGGCGCCATTGAATTTGGGCGATATATGGTATCACAAGGCGTTCTGCCTGCTATCGCACATACAGATGCGATTTATGAAGATGTGATAACGGCTTTTAATAACGGCTTTACGCTTGCTACACACTTTTATTCGGCCATGTCGGGGGTAACAAGGCGAAATGCTTTCCGCTATGCAGGAGTTATAGAGAGCGCGTATTTAATCGATGATATGGATGTAGAGATCATCGCGGATGGGGTTCACCTACCAGCGCCATTACTAAAATTGATATATAAAATAAAAGGCCCGCAACGGATAGCTTTGATCACTGACGCCATGCGTGCCGCCGGAATGCCCCCGGGCGAAAGCGTTTTAGGCAGCTTGAAGGATGGTATCAACGTGATTGTAGAAGATGGCGTGGCTAAAATGCCAGATCGTACCGCATTTGCCGGAAGTGTGGCCACATTTGACCGCCTTGTGCGCAATATGGTTAACCTGGCAGATGTGCCCTTAACCGAAGCAGTACAAATGGCCGCAGGTAATCCGGCTGCTATTATGAAAATTAACGACCGCAAAGGCTCATTGGAGATTGGCAAAGATGCTGACATCGTGATATTTGATGATGATATTAATATCCACACGACCATTGTAAGCGGGAAAGTTGTCTATAAAAGTTAATAATGACGAAGGAATGGAAGGCAGATAATTTAGGGGTAAGAGAATACCCCGACAGGCTAAGCATGGGCAAAGCAGCTGCTGAAATGGTTTGCAGGGAAATTACCCGGCTAATGAATGAGCAGGAATTTGTTAATGTGATTTTTGCTGCCGCTCCCTCACAAAATGAGTTTTTGGCCGCTTTAGAGGAACAGAAAGATATAGACTGGAAACGTATCAATGCTTTTCACATGGATGAATACATTGGCTTGCCTGAAAATGATCCCAATTTGTTCAGCTCATTTTTAAACAAAAAGCTATTTGAGCTTGTGCCTTTTCGTACTGTAAATTATATCAATAGCAATGCCGCTGATGTACAGAAAGAGTGCAAACGTTATACTGATCTGCTGTTAAAATATCCCGCGGATATTGTTTGCATGGGTATTGGCGAGAACGGGCATATCGCCTTCAACGATCCGCATGTGGCTGACTTCAACGATCCCTTTAAAGTCAAAATAGTCGACCTTGATGAAGCGTGCAGGCAGCAACAGGTGAATGATGGTTGTTTTCCTTTATTAAAAGCTGTACCAACTCATGCCGTTACTTTAACCGTACCTGCATTAATGTCCGGCAAATATGTTTGTTGTATGGTCCCGGGAAAAAATAAGGCAAAGGCAGTTTACAATACTTTGTTCAATCCAATAAGTGAACAATGCCCGGCTTCAGTTTTGCGCAGGCATCCAAAGGCTACTTTATTCCTTGATAGTGAAAGCAGTTTATTGTTAAAATATTAAATTTGATCATGATGCCCGAGAAGAACCTGATACCCGACCCGAACGGCCTGAGCCGCAGAAAATTTATTTACAACGTAGGCACAGCTGTTGGCGCCGGTGCCGTATTGTCCATGCCGTTGGCAAGTAATGCCGTAAGTTTTATAAAGCCTGCAGAAACCTATACCGTAAAGCAGATAATGGATCTGTTTATTAGTCAGATACCCGGTGCGCCATTTGCCAATACGGTTGATACGCTGAAATCGGGCAGCCCGGATATCGTGGTAACGGGTATCGTCACCACCATGTTTGCCACCATTGATGTTATCCGCAAGGCTATTGACCTCGGCGCTAATTTTATCATCGCGCACGAACCAACCTTTTATAATCATTCCGATGATAGCTCCTGGCTTAAAAATGATGATGTATATCAATATAAAGCTGATTTGTTAAAGCAACACAATATAGCGGTATGGCGTAATCATGATTATATTCATACCCTGAAACCCGATGGCGTTACAAAAGGTGTATTGGCCCAACTGGAATGGCAAAAATATGCCGATAAAGACGTTCCAAACATCCTCACCTTTCCTGCCATAACGGTAAATGACCTGGTCAATCACGCAAAAGAGAAGCTGCATATTGAAAAGGTAAGATTCATAGGCGACCCGGCAAAAACCTGTACCCGCGTATTATTTATGCCCGGAGCCCCCGGTGGCCAGCGTCACATCCAGGCCATAGGCAAAGTAAAACCCGAGGTATTGATATGCGGTGAGCTGCAGGAATGGGAAACTGCCGAATATGTACGCGATGCCCGCGCCAAAGGGGATAATTTAACCCTGGTAGTTTTAGGCCACATTGCCAGTGAAGAACCCGGCTCCGTATTTATGCGGGATTGGCTTAATGAAAAGGTGCCTTCGGTTAAAACTACGCACTTGTATTGCGGGAATTCGTTGGGGTTTTTGTAGATAATAATAGTTTGGAAAAGCCTGATTAACAGGCTTCCTTATTCCCCATGTTGTCCTTTATATCACTTAAGTAACACATAATTTACATTGTAAATAAACTATTAATGGCTGAAAACTTGTTGTTTTTCGAAACCATTTAAACAAACTCAGGTTATTAATTTGTTTTGTGAAGATTTTTTTGGATAATTATCCGTTAAAAGAAATTGCATTGTTAAACCCATTAATCATTAAACGAAATATTAAGTATGAAAAAATCAATTTTAATTGTTGCCGCATCATTAGCCATCACTTTATCATCAACCGCGGTATTTGCGCAAACTGCCCCGGCAGCGCCTGCTGCTGCAACCGCAGCACCACAAGGGGGTGGCGACGCTGTTGCTTCGTTAACCTCATCTGATACCTATACCGCTTTTTCTATCGCAGTTAGAGCTGCCGGTGTAGCTGAAACATTGGAAGGGGCTGGTCCATTTACTATTTTCGCACCAACTAATGAAGCTTTTGGCAAAATACCATCGGCACAACTGGACGCTTTGATGAAAGATCCTGCAAAATTAGCAACCCTGTTAAAAGGCCATGTTGTAAGCGGAAAATTAATGAAAGCCGACGTAATTAAAGCTTTGACCACAGGAAAGGGTAAAGCCACACTTAAAACTTTAGACGGACAAGATCTAACGTTATCTGTTGCCGGAGGCAAACTTCAGTTAGCTGATGCAGCAGGAAATACCGCCCTCGTTACAGCATTTGACCTTGCTGCAAGCAATGGTGTGATCCATGGCCTCAATGCAGTTTTAGTAGGCAAATAATTACAATCAACAATTTTAAGAAAAGCCCGGTAATTGTATTACCGGGCTTCTATTTTGATAGCATCATCCAGGCATTACAATTTGCTATAACTGTCTTTCAGTTTACACTATCCGGTAACAAATACCCATGTTTTTTCGTAAGATTTCTGGCACTGATAATGTTTTGGTTATCGTTAATACTAACGACCAGATGATCAATTATTTCATAATTACTGAGCTGAAAAAAGCCGGATCGTACGAGGCTCTTAGTGTTTAAAGTACATTGAATTTTGCGCTAAATCCGGATATTCCACATTACGTTTTCATAGTGTTGAAAAAGCTATTGCCAAAAAACCGGTGCAGATTAGCTTTTAATGTTTAGATAATTTATATTATTCTATTGATAATGAGTGTAGTATGACTGAAATTTATTTACGGGCACATAAAACATATCCAATAAGATTTCGTTTTTTTATTAGTTAAAAAGTTGATAAATATTTTTGAATATTAGAAAATGTTTTTTTTATTTTTAGTGTTCGATGAGCAGCCCTTCAAACATTATTGAAATACCCGGACTGATCCAAAAAAGGGTCAGGCGAAAGCTCATGTTCGCTGATGAAGGATTGACCATCGAGAGACCGCTAAGTTTTGATCCCAAAGTATTTATTCCCGGTGAAAATATCGCAGCATTCAGATTTGGAGTGAAGGATATTTATGGGTACAAATTCGTATTCGGTCGTCAGTATTTTATCGAGACCAGGGATTTCGATAATAAACTATACCGCATCAAGCTGAACAGCTATTATGGTATCAAGCGTAAAATATATTACAAAATATGGGCCGAGTTGCTGCAGCATCTCTGGGATTTTTACCTGGTAAACCAGTTGAGCTATTATACCGAGTTATATAATATTCAGCAGATATTTGAGCTGGCAGGAGTAACGTTCCATGTGGATGGCATTAGCTGGGACAAAAAAAATAAACTGCTATGGAGCGAGATTGCGGTTAAGAGTTATCAAACCTATTTTATGATTCATCATATTGATAACCCTAAAAAATATAAATGTTGTATTTTTTCTATCGACTGGAATGCCGTCGTCCTGCAATCGCTGTTGAAAGATATTGTTAAGGAACAGAAACGGGTTCCGAAATCGTATTTATAATACCTTTTATTTCAGGTATTCACCCAAAAATAAGAACACCTTCTTCCTGATATATTCTGCATCAAACATTTCACCATAATGCGGAGCGCCCGGCACAATTACCAGTTCATTATTTACACCAACATCTTTTAAACGGAAGCTTAGCAACATAGATTGGGCCGGATTTACAGATTCATCTTTTTCACCCTGTACGATCAGGAACGGCGGGTCATTTTTATCGATATAAGTAATAGGGCTTGCTGTCTTTGCCAGGTCGGGGCGCTCAGCAGCCGGTGCGCCCAATAATAAGGATACAGGGTTTTTAGGATCGGTGTCATTGAGACCTTTAAGGGATGAAAAATCCGAAGGGCCATAAAAATCTAATACGAGTTTGATTTTAAAGTTCGGTTTTTTGCCTGCGGGATAAAATGCTTTTACGTTATTATTATTCGACAGGGCAAGTAACGAAGCCAGGTGCCCGCCCGCCGAAAAACCGATCAAAGCCATACGGTTGTGATCTATCCTATACTTGGGAGCATTCTGATACAAAAATTCTACGGCTTGGTTACAATCCTGTATCTGCGCCGGGAACACGGCCGTAGTGCTATGCCGGTAATCGATGGAAGCTACGGCATACCCGCTGTCGATAAATCCTTTCAGCGTGCTTTTCATATAGCTCATGTCGGCATGCTTGTCATTCGTCATCCAGGCACCGCCATGCACCCAAATAACCATTGGATAAAGCTTTTTACCGCCAGGTGGAAGGTAAATGTCCAGTTGGTGCTTCTTAAGCGTGTCATTAGCGTAAGAGATATTGCCATAGAGGATTGTGCCTTTAGGGAAAATATCTATTACGCGGTTGGTTGATTGGGCAATACATTCAAAGGAAAAGATAAGGCAGCAAATGATGACAGGTAATATTTTTTTCATCAGAAAATAAATTTAGACAGATTCCTTGCTCACCCGCTTTCTGGCTCCAATTAATCGCTCACCTTCGATCTTCTTCTGCAACTCCAATATCGCGCCAATCAGGGCTTCAGGACGTGGAGGGCAACCTTGTACATAGATGTCAACAGGTATTACCCTGTCAACCCCTTTAACTACGTGGTAGCCATGCTGCCAGTAAGGCCCGCCGCAGTTGGAGCATGAACCCATTGAGATCACATATTTGGGCTCGGGCATTTGTTCGTACAGGCGCTTGATGCGCTCAGCCATTTTGAAAGTTACTGTGCCGGCTATAATGATCACATCCGCCTGGCGGGCTGATGGGCGGGGGAATACCCCGAAACGGTCCATATCATAAGTAGAAGCGAATGATCCCATCATCTCTATCGCGCAGCAGGCAATACCAAAACTTAACGGCCATATGGATGATAACCTTGCCCAGTTAAGCAGGTCGTTCATTTTGGTGACCACCATGCCACCACCATCATTCATGCTTTCAGGATTCATTGCCGGGCTTTTTAAATGTTGGTTTAAACATAGGCTTTCTTATGGAAGGTGGGGTTTCAGTGTTAGTGGCGGTTGCAGCAACAGCTTGAGGAATATTTTCTAAAGTAAACTCTCTCACCTTATACGCACTTTGCTGCATATTTAACTGATCATATAAAGAGGATGGTACGCGGCTATCTACTGTTGGTTGAGTTACCTTGGGCTTTATCCAGTCGAGATCCCCTTTTACCCACACATAAGCCAGGCCCAGGATGAGTATGCCTAAAAAAATGAACATTTCTATCAGCGATAGCAATCCCCAGCGTTTGTCGGCACTGATCAGATCATGATTACCAAACACCGTTGCCCAGGGCAAAATAAACACCATTTCCACATCAAACAGCAGGAAAATAAGCGCTATAACATAGAAACGAGTATTAAAAGGCATCCAGGCGCTGCCTACAGGTTCTTCGCCACATTCGTAGGAGGTTAGCTTTTCGGGATTAGGATTATTGGGTGATATCAGCCTCGTGATAAAGAAGGCGAAACCCACCATTAAAATTCCTGTAATTAAAAAGATGAGTATCTTTCCAAATTCTGATATTTGCGAAACCCCTTCCATGAGTACAAATTTAACAAAACAAACAGATTTTGACGCAATAATTATCGGTGCAGGCGCATGTGGGCTAATGTGCGCGGTGCAAGCCGGTTTTTTAGGCAAACGTGTGCTTGTGCTGGAGAAGAATGACCGGCCGGGCGCCAAGATACTGATCAGCGGCGGAGGAAGGTGCAATTACACTAACCTTTACTCATCGGCACAGCAATTTATCTCACAGAATGAACATTTTAGCAAATCCGCTTTTGCGCAATGGACGGTTGAAGACACCATCAGTTTTTTTGAAACCTACGGTATCATTGGTAAAGAAAAAACATTGGGCCAACTTTTCCCGGTAAGTGATAAGGCTAAGGACGTGGTAAAGGTTTTTACCGATCTGTGCAGCGATATGGGGCAGGAGCTATGGTGCGATACCGAGGTAAAAGGCATTGAAAAGGCCGATACTAGTTTCAGTATTTTGATAGATAAAAACGGCCGGGAGCAAAATTTGATCACGGGCAGGCTCGTGATAGCCTCGGGAGGATTACCCGTACAAAAGCTGGGCGCTACCGACCTGGGCTTGCGCACAGCACGCAAATTTGATATACAGGTTACCGAAACAGCGCCGGCATTGGTGCCGCTTACCATCACCGGGAAAGACCAGGGCTGGTACGAGCAATTGTCGGGTAACAGTATTTTTTGCAGGGTGTGGAATGACCGCATCAGCTTTGAGGAGAATATACTGTTTACCCATTGGGGATTAAGCGGCCCTGCTATTTTGCAGATATCATCCTACTGGCGACCCGGTGAGTATATTTATATCGACCTGCTGCCTCATCAGAATATTGTTGAGCTGATACAACAGGAAAAGGGAGAGAATGGGAAGAAGATGCTGTTAAATTATTTGTCAACCTTGTTTACCCGCAAGTTTGCCGAGGCGATAAGCGATAAACTTCCCGCGGATAAAAATTTAGCCTCGTTAAGCAAGTCCGATCTCGAAAATATAAATGATCTGATCCACCAGTTTAAAGTAAAACCGGCAGGGGATAAGGGCTATGATAAAGCCGAAGTGATGCGCGGCGGTGTATCAACAGATGAATTATCATCAAAAACGCTGGAAGCTAAAAAAGTACCCGGTATGTTTTTCGGTGGTGAATGTGTGGACGTTACCGGTTGGCTTGGCGGATATAATTTTCAATGGGCCTGGGCCAGTGGGTTTGTGATAGCGCAGAATCTTTAGTTACTTATGCGATGCCTTTACCTGCTTAAAGTAGGCGATCAGTTTATCCATGTTATTCAGGTTAAACTGGTTGGCCCTTATTTTGTCGACCACCTCCTGTTCATCGCCCATCACTTCGCTCATGATATCATTGAAATTAATAGGGGTTAGTTGTTCCATTTCGGCAGTATTGGTTCCATAATAATAGGTGGTTTTTATCTTGCCTTTTCCACCCTTGCCTCCAAGATCAATGGAAAGCCCGCCGCCCATACCGCTGTAGCCGCCCGTGCCAATTCCGCCGCCAAATTGTGGCGACACGCCAATGCCGCTTCCGCCGCCATCCGTGCCTACATTGGCTACGTACAACTTTATTTCTTCATTAAGGGCTACTTTAACAAAATCAAGTTCCTTTTTACTCCAGTTTTGGTTGTGCGGTGCATGGGCAACCACAAAGCTATCCTGGGCTACGATGAATGATTTGAGATCGCTGGCGCTCAATTTATAGGGATTGGTTTTAGTATCATCCCTGAATTCAATAAAACCTTCGTCCTTGATCGGTCCTTTACCCGATGGATTTGCCCTGACCAGGCCGGTTACTTTATTACCTTTAATATCGGTAAAAGAACCGGGCTGCCATTTTTGCGCTATGGTTGTATTATAAATTGTTAAAAAGAATAGATAAATAAATAGGCGCTTATACATATTGTCAAAACAAAATTAGTGTGATTTTATTGTGAAAAGCTGAATATTACTTGACTTTAAAACTCGTTTGTGTCCTATATTCATAAAATAGATTGGTTATCTTTTTAAAGCTAAATTCTTTATTTTGGATTCTTTTTACGAGATCTGGTACATCGGCAAAAGCTTTGCTAAGCACTTCTATATAATTGCTTTTTGTCAACTTATAAGTAGTATCGCCTTCCTGATACATGGTAAATTTATAGGACTCTGAAGAGTAATAAGTGTTGGAATTTGTCCATTTTATAGTGGTGCCATTAGCATTTGTATTGGCAGGTACGATGATCATATTAGGCCCCCCACTGTTGGTACGATATGTAATATACTTATAGTAAAGCCGGGTAGTAGGCGTGGCCAGTATAAAGTGAGCAAAGTACTTTTTGTTTTCCTTGTTATCTTCTGTTAATACCGTGAGGCTATCAATCCCAACTCGCATGGATGTTCCTACAGCAGTTATTTCCTTTATCTTAATTTTCTCTGCTTTTGCATCATTGTTTGGTTTGAAACGTATGTAATCCCCGCTTGGGTCATAAATTACCAAGCCGGTAATTTTTTGTTTGGAGAGATTGTAATAATAACCCTCCCGGTAATCTTTAGATGATTGTGCATTTGTACTGTAACAAATGAATAGCGCAATAAAAAATAATAAAATTATACGCATAAGATTTAGATATTTGAAAGCATAAATATATAGCATTTACCGATAAATATGATAGTTGATCTTAGAAGCGATACCGTAACCAAACCAACACCCGGCATGCTGGAAGCTATGTGGAGTGCAAAAGTTGGAGATGATGTTTTGGGCGAGGACGAAACTGTAAACGCCCTGGAAGAAAAAGCTGCAAGCATGTTTGGCATGGAGGCGGCGATATTTTGCCCCTCGGGCACCATGACCAACCAGATCGCCATTAAATGTTTTACCCAGCCGTTGGATGAACTGATTGCCGACCAAACTTCGCATGTTTACCGTTACGAAGGTGGGGGCATAGCCTTCAATTCGGGTGTATCTACGCGTTTATTAAATGGCGATAGGGGCCGCATAACCGCAGATATGATAGCGCCCGAGATCAATGAAGAAAATATACACTACCCGCATACGAGTTTGGTGGTGCTGGAAAATACGGTGAATAAAGGTGGGGGAAGCTGCTATACTCTGGCGGATATTAAACCAATAGCTGAACTGTGCCGGGATAAAAAATTAAAACTTCACCTGGATGGCGCACGCATCTTTAATGCATTAACCTATACAGGTGATAAGGCTGTTGATTACGGAAAATACTTTGATGGTATATCGGTTTGCCTTTCTAAAGGGTTAGGCGCGCCGGTAGGCTCTGTTTTACTTGCTGATAAAGAAACTATAAAATATGCCCGCCGCATCCGTAAGGTATTGGGTGGTGGAATGCGCCAGGCTGGGTTCTTGGCTGCGGCTGCGATCTTTGCGCTTGATCATCATGTAGAACGATTGAAAATAGACCATGCCCACGCGCGTTTGCTTGCTGATGAATTAAGCAAATGCAGTTGGGTGAGCAATATATTGCCTGCGGATACTAATATCGTGTTGTTTGATACGATAGCGCCTGCAGAACAGGTTGTGAAAAAGTTATTGGAGAAAGGCATCAAAGCCAACAGCACCGATACACATCGCATCCGCTTTGTAACACACCTGGATGTACATCCTGAGCAGGTGGAATGGGTGATTAAAGTTTTGAAAAACCCCCTCTAAATCTCCCCCGGAAGGGGAGACTTTTTAAAGCCCCTCTCTACCGGAGAGGGGTTTGGGGTGAGGCTTATATCTCCCTGTCTGCCGATTGCCTTTCAACCATCCAGCCGGGGTATTCTTTGGGTAATGCGCTTACTTCATCTATCTTTTTCAAATCATCTGCTGATAGTTCTATCTCTGTGGATTTAATATTATCAAGCAACTGATCAGGATTTTTTGCGCCGATAATGGTACTGGTAATTCCTTTTTGCAAACGGACCCAGGCCAAAGCTATCTGCGCGGCGGAAACATTGTATTGCTTGCCAACTTCGGTGATCACGTCAATGATGTCGTAAGCCTTTTCCTTGTTGATGGGCGGGAAATCAAATGTGTCCCTGCGCGAATCGCCGGCTTTCTCGTTATTACGGGTATATTTCCCCGACAGGAAACCACCTGCTAATGGGCTCCAGGGCATCATGGCTAAATTCTGATCAATAGCCAACGGCAACACCTCGCGCTCAATATCGCGGCTACTCAATGAGTAGTAGTACTGCAAGCCAACAAATTTGTTCCAGCCGTGTTTGTCAGCAATACCAATGGCCTTCATTACCATCCACGCTGGCCAGTTGCATACGGCGATATAACGCACCTTACCTGTCAGTACGATATCGTTCAACGCTCTCATGGTTTCTTCAACAGGTGTTTTAGGGTCTACCCCATGAACATATAATACATCGATATGATCCAGCTGTAAACGCTGCAAGCTTTCGTCAACCGATTGGAATATGTGGAAGCGCGAAAGGCCCACATTGTTTTTACCTTCACCCATGCGGCCGCGTACTTTGGTGGCAATCACCAGGTCGTTACGGTTAATGCCCAGGTCGATGATAGATTGTCCCAATAATTGTTCCGACAGGCCAAATGAATACACATTGGCCGTATCGATAAAGTTGATGCCCGAATCGACCACGGTCTTCATCAGGTCGTTCACTTCTTTTTGCTGTAAGTTGCCTATAGCGCCCCAAATGCCTTTCTCGCTGCCACCGAAGGTCATGGTACCAAAGCAAATCTCGGATACCACCAGGCCGGTGTTTCCTAAAAAATTATATTTCATAAGTATTGATTGAGTGTGATGTAAAGTTGTGGGTTTGGCAGAAAAAGAAAGTCAGGAGAGGGTAAAAATAGGCAAGACCTCTCCTAAATCCTCTCCAAAGGAGAGGACTTTTCAACCAAAATTTAACAGGGTATTAGTTAAAGTCTCCCCTTTGGGGAGATTTAGAGGGGTGGGGGTAGATATTCCCATTCCCAAACTTCGCCTTCATCTTCATCTATAGCAGTGCCGATCAGCTTAAAATTATTTTTGCGCAATATCTTAACCGAATAATTTTCTTCCATTAATGTTTGCGCCGTAACCCTAACAGAAGGGTCGGTTTTTAGCGCGGTTTGTACCAGCAACTCCGCTATCCGGGTGCCAATCCCTTTTTGTTGATAAGCAGGAAAAGTGCCGTAAGCTATTTCCACCTTGTTGTTTACAGGCGGTCCTTTAAACGCAGCGGCTGCAACCAACTCATCGTCCTGTTTTATGTAATAGCATATCCAGGGTGGTTTGAAGCCAACTCTTTTATAAAAATCAATACACATACCCAAACTTTCCTTACAGTCAGGATGAGCGAGGAATGTTTCATTTTCGATAAGATGTTCTTTAATGGGGATCAGTTCCATTTCGTTGTGTGCTATCAAATATAATTGATTAACTGATTATTAGGCGTTTGATTTTTAAAAATCGTCAGCCCAAACTTAGCATCGTCATTCGTGTTATGATATGAAATGAACCGTCTCCTCAAAAAACTCGAAAAAATTGGCCGCGACTCACAAATCACAGCAAAAGTGGCAGGGCTGCGCTATATAGCCGATTCAAATCCGGGCTATACCCGTAAGCCATCAGGTAAAGAGTTTAGTTTTTATGATGCTGACGGAAAGCCTGTTAAGGATAAAGAATTGATCGAACGCTTTAACAAGCTGGTGATCCCACCGGCATACACCAATGTCTGGATATCGCCGCAGGAGAATGGTCACCTGCAATTTACCGGTACAGATGCAGCCGGGAGAAAGCAATACCGCTATCACCCGGATTGGAACAAACTGCGCAATCAATCCAAGTATCACAGACTGCAATTATTTGCCTCCTATTTACCTGCTATACGTAACCAAGTGGGTAAGGACCTGAACCGGCATAACCTTGACCATGAAAAGGTAGTAGCGTTGGTGGTTCGCTTAATGGAATTGACCAGTATCAGGATAGGGAACGAATCGTACAAAAAACTGTATGGCTCATTCGGTTTAACTACACTGCAGGACAGGCATGTGAAGATAGAAGGCTCTGATCTGAATTTTGAATTTAAGGGAAAAAAAGGAGTGTTCCACAAGATAGCCCTTCACAGTAAAAAGCTAGCCCGGCTGGTAAAGCAATGCCGTGATATACCGGGTAAAGAGCTTTTTCAATACTATGATAAAGAGGGGCAACGCTGTTCCATTGGGTCAGGCGATGTTAATACTTATTTAAAAGGGATCACGGGGGAGGATTTTACCGCTAAAGATTTCCGCACCTGGACGGGCAGCGTGAGCGCCTTGTATGCTTTTAAGGAAGCAGGGGAGTTTGATACAATTACAGAGTGTAAAAAGAAGATCGTCAGCGTGCTGGATGAGGTTGCCGTTAATTTGGGTAATACCCGAACGGTTTGTAAAAAATATTATGTACACCCAACGGTAATCAAAAGTTATGAGGAGGGCACGATATTCAAGTACATCCAAAAGTTGGATGAGGATAAGGATGTGAATACCGCAGAATTAAATGTGGCTGAAAAGGCTTTGTTGGATCTGCTGGAAAACGAAAAACTCGCCGAAGCGAGTTGAAGCCTCACCCAAACCCTCTCCAGAAGGAGAGGGCTTAAAGGCGCTGTTGATTGAAATATTAACTGATCTTATTATTTCCCCTTTTTTGTGGTGATCAATAACACACCATTTTTTGCCTTGTCGCCATATTTCTCTTTGGTCGCATCATCCACTTTTTCAGTCAGGCTTTTGATATCGGTCAGCTTTAAGCTTTTCATTTGTTTTTCTGAGGCTACCTTACCGTCAATAACTATCAGCTTATCGCCGAAATTATTGATGCTTGAGCCATTATTGGATACAAATCCATTAACCCTGAATCTTGGACTATCTTGATAGGTGTAAATTTTGTGTTTAGGTGCCTTTTTACCAACATCCTCCGAATCGAAATAGACTACATCAGGTGCGTCGCTATTTTCCTTTAGTATAAAGGAAGTCGTTGGTGAGCCTGTAACATACACCTTCTTTTTAACCATGGTATTGGCAGCTATTTTAGGATCGCCAACCACTACCACTGATGTA
The DNA here is from genome assembly GCA_035489035.1 of Mucilaginibacter sp. GTDB lineage: Bacteria > Bacteroidota > Bacteroidia > Sphingobacteriales > Sphingobacteriaceae > Mucilaginibacter. Next base: position 72,152 of record DATHKT010000066.1, on the reverse strand, counting down.
ACATTATCGTTTGAGCCAACGGCCATAGGTGCCTCATCAGAAGATCCTGATATGGAATAACTACCGCCTGAAATAGCCACAGGTGCATTATCTGAAGATATTCCATTGGCGGTAACAGTCATGCTTCTCGCTCTTGCAAGCATTCCGCCTCCTATGGTCTTATCCATTTTTTCTTTTAATTTTTTGCCTGCTTCAGAGTCATCGGTAGTTACAAATAATACCCTTTGATTATTACTCAGTTCAGGAAAAAATTCCTTCCCCTTTTCTGCAGGCATCATATCCAGGCTATAGATACGGGCGGGGTCTATAGCTTTCAAATCAGCCCTTGTCGCTTTTACACCATTGATCACATAATTTAAAGAGTCGGGGTTAGCGTTGCCGATCAGTGTAAAGGATTTGTTTTTGCCATCTTTTGATTTACTCTTGCCAACATAGATGGTGTCCGCATTGACCGGTTTTATTTTTACAACAGGTGCTGCAGCATTTTTCTTAATATGGGCTACCGCAGGTTTATCAAAATTTATCAACCTGGCATTGGTTATAGCTGTGGTAATTGCTTTGATCGTATGTATACTCTTTTTTGATACTGCTGCTTTTGAGAAGCTAAAAATTAACAACAATGCAACAACAGCGGGTACCAAAAATACATAACGTGTAAGGTTGTACCCCGAAGATCTTTTTGCGTTCATCATGATAATACGTTTTTTTATGGTTGAAATGTTAAAGTGATTGACTATGGTATTTGGGGTGGTGGCCAGGCTCACGCTTACCAGGCTATACTGGTATTGTTTACTGTCCATGCCTTTTTGAAGGATCTTGCGGTCGGTAATAAATTCAATATTCTCGCGCACCGCCTTTTTCATAAGCCACACACCCGGGTTGAACCAGTAGAATACTGTGCTTAATTCGGCTAATAATACATCCAGGGTATGCCATTGATTTACGTGTACCTGCTCGTGCTCTAAAACGCTTTTCAGTTCGGCGGGGGACAGGCTGGCAGGGTTAATATAAATACTGCGCCAAAAGGAAAACGGACTGATATTATCACTGATCAACCTGACTGAATAATTATACAACTGGCCAGGTTCTGAATTGCGGTACAGTTTGCGTAGCGAAAGTAACTGCATGATCAACCGTATAGCAAACAAAGCTGCTCCTGTCCAAAAAACGAGTTCGACCCATTGCCAGTAATCGGGCTGGTACAGGGGCTTTACAAAGTTTTCCGCAGGCGCCTTCCAATGTGAGATGGCAGTTTGCACAGGTTGTGCGAGTTGCTGATGGCGCTGCGCGAAATCAGACAGGTTGATGTTTGGATATATGGTTGAGAACAGGATGGCAATAACCAGGTATATCCGGTTGAGCGTGTAAAAGGTAAGGTGTCTGAGCACCAGGTAATACCCCAGGCAAAACAGTACCAGGGCTACATTTACTTTAAACAGAAAAATGAACAGTGCTGGCATGGCGCTTATTTTTTAGGGTTTTCAATCAGGTTGATAATGTCCTTCAAGTCTTTTGCGCTGATCTTCTTTTCGTTAGCGAAAAAAGTAACCAGGTCCTTGTAGGAGTTTTCGAAATAATCACTCACAAAACCATTCATGAAGCGTTTTTTATACTCTTCCTCCTTAATAGCCGGGCTATAGCGGTAGGTATTACCTATCTTTTCGCTGGTGAGGAAACCTTTGCGTTCCAGGTTCTTAATGGTGGAGGCCAGGGTAGTGTAAGGGGGCTGTGGTTCGGTCATCAGATCAAGAAAATCTTTGACTGATCCTGATCCGCATTGCCATACAGCCTGCATTGCTTCTTCTTCCTGTTTGGTTAATTTTTCCATGTTTGTTACGATTATTTCGTAAATCTACGAATGTTTCGTAATAATGCAAATTATTTCACATTTTTTAACATTTGATTTAGTTAAAATCAAAACAAATAGGTGTTTGACCGTATTTTTTCTATTACATTGTCATACCTTTGTAAGGTATTTATTATCTTAGTTTCCAAAATCAACCCCTATGCTAATCAACAAAAAAATAACAGTAATGGCAGGTTTGTTTGGCGTAATGGCGCTGGGCATAGCCGCATCAATGCCGCAGGAACGGCAACCACCTAAACTGGTAAACTTAAAAGTATTTCCTAAAAATATTTCTTATCGCGTACTTGACCACAATATGGATGTTTGGGCGGCGTCATTAGGTGTGCATTGCAACTTTTGCCATGTACGCAATGAGCAGACCAATAAAATGGATTTTGCAAGTGATGCAAAGCCTGAAAAGGAAACTGCCCGGTATATGTATAAGATGATGAATAAGATCAACAAGAAATTTTTCAATGCCGGAAAAGATTCGCTGGGAATGGTGATAACAACCGGTGTTAATTGTAATACCTGTCATCACGGAACCGCGCATCCTGAAATTAAGGTTCCCGAAAGAGAACACAAAGGTCCGGGTGGCCCTCCGCCGGGCGCGCCGGTTGCTCCTCCTTCCGGGGCACCATCAGGAAAATAAGGAACAGATCAAATTAGACATCAGATTATATTTTGATAAAAAGCCCCGGCAAAACGGGGCTTTTTGTTTTTAATCCTATTTTTCCTGCTTATTTTTATATCAAATATTAACCATTGATTATGTCGGAAGCTGTAAATATCCGCGATGCCAGTAAGGGCGACCTTGAAGATATATTAGATATTTACAACCATGCCATCATTCACACCACTTCAGTTTACAGCGAGCATCCGCATACCTTAGATATGCGCCTGACCTGGTATAATGACAGGATTGGAAATAATTTCCCGGTTTTTGTCGCCGAAGAAAATGGACAGATAATAGGTTTCAGCACTTACGGTCATTTCAGGGTATGGCCGTGTTATCGCCATACGGTTGAACATTCTGTTTATGTACATATTGATCATCGCGGCAAAGGGATCAGTAAGCTTTTATTGCAACCTCTTATTGACCGCGCCCGTGAAATGAACATACATGTGATGATCGCCGGTATCGATGCTGAAAATAAAATAAGCTACCAATTGCACCAATCTTTTGGCTTTGTGGAAGTGGCACATTTTAAAGAAGTTGGCTTTAAATTTGGTAAATGGCTGGATTTGAAGTTTATGGAGCTGTTACTTAAATAAGTGCCTGTTTTACTGTATTGTAACATTCTTGATAACATAAAAGTTGTGGATAACTTGGTATAACCTTTAGTTAAACCCGGCGTAAAAGAGCGTGATTTGTTATAGGTAAGATTAATAACATATACGTTCTTTACCCAATCACAAGGCCCTGCTTTTTGTTAAAAGACAGGGTCTTTTTTGTTTTATATCTTCAACCGCAATCTTCTTTTTTCCAGCAATCCGCCAATCATCACAACAATAAACGCTATAGCAACCGAACGTAAAAAGCCGCCAATGCCATAGTTTAATAAATGCGGATAGCGGAAATGTATTAAACTGAAAATACCTACAATTAAATAAGGTATCAAATAGCAGGTTAGGGTACTTGTGCCCGCCGGCCATATAATTTTGAACCAGTTTTTCTTGCCCTTGAAATCAACCAGGTAGATCATCAGCTCAAAAACCAATATACTGATACCTATACAAATTAGCACCCATGATGGCGTAGACCTGATCTTGGAAATACCTTCCGTGTAGGGGCGTATTAATAAACCAGCGGCTATTGCAGCAGAGCCTGTTGCAGCAAGGAGGCCCCACATTGCCATATTTTTTTGAGCCAGCAAACGGCCATACCATAAAGAGATGAAAATGCCTGCCATCACAAGAGTAGCCGATGAACCATCATGAATAACCCATAGGTTCATATGCCGCACATTGCCGCGGCTGTCTAATAACGGGGTATTGGTTATAGATAAATACAGGTGCCAGATCGTTTCGTGTGCTACTATGTTGATCAGTAACAATACAATGAATGCGATAAGTATTGCCTGGAATTTACCTTTTGTCAATAAAAATATAAAGGCGCAAACCAGGTACGACCAGCCTATAATACCTAATATACCCCACCATGAAGGATTTAAGCCCTCTGGTTCACCGTGGCGCCCGCCCACAAAAAGAAAGGCCATTAATAATAATATCAGCCAGCCGGTACCTATCAGGCTATATTTTTTCAGGTTCGAAATGGTATCCGAATAATCGAGCCATATTAAAAAGAAGGCGATGGTGATCAGTATTTCCCAAACCGCTTCTGGCAGTATTGCTGCGGAATTGTAATTTTCCATATTAACATGGAAGAAACCCATTACGATCAATGCAAAAGACCGGGAGATGATGGAAAAAGCGATGGAACCAAACGACTCGCCCTTCTGCAATTTTCGCCCGATGGCGAGTGGGATAGATAATCCCACAATAAATAAGAAAGCAGGGAAAATGGTATCGGCAAAGCCCATTTTGTCATCTAATCTCTTGGCATGATCCATCCATTCGGGTATTCCTTTAACGCCGCTCAGGTCATTAATGAAGATCATTAGTAGCATAGTTAAGGCACGGAATGCATCAACAGAAAGCAGGCGCTTTGAAGCGTCCTTTAAGTTTAATTGGCTCATGATATTGGGGGTCGGGTTTATATTGCTACGTTAAATATCTGAAAATTTACCAGTTATTACTACTGCGGCCAATGAAGTTAGAATAAATATTCCAACTCTTATCCCGGTGTTTGTAATTTTACTTTTATCTTAAACCCAATTTCCGGCCCCTTACGTTAAAGCGAATATGTATTTTATACTATCCAAGCTATTACTGTTCCTGATATACCCCATTTGCTGGATAGCGGCTTTGTTGTTTATTGCCTTATTTACCAAACAGCCCAAATTGAAACGTAGAGCATTTGTAGGGGCAATAGTATTGCTGATTATTTTTTCGAGCCCCTGCATATTGTTTCAATTTGCCAAAATGTATGATATAGCGCCTGTTCCATTAAATAAGAACAAGGTTTACACAGCGGCTATTATATTGGGTGGGTTTTCGGGTGAGGATAAAAATGGCAATGGGTTTTTTAATGATAAATCGGATCGTTTTATACAGGCCCTGAAACTAAAAGCTACCGGCCAGGTATCCCATATTTTCGTGAGCGGTGGCAGCGGTAACCCTCAGCAGGACAAATTTACCGAGGCTGGCTGGGTAAAAGGTGAGTTACTACAGTTTAACGTACCCGACAGCGCTATTTTAATAGAACAAAGATCAAGGAACACACTTGAAAATGCAGCCTATACCAAAGAAGTATTGCAAAAAGCGCATTTAGCCCCACCTTATCTGCTGGTTACTTCATCGTGGCATATGCGCAGGTCGCTTTACATTTTTAAGAAAGCCGGTCTGGATGTGGTTCCGTACCCTTGTGGTTATATCTCCGGGAATTACAAACTCTACCTGGCCGATTACCTGCCTTTTGATGCCACTACTTTAAGCACATGGAACCTTTATATTAAAGAGGTGGTGGGGCTTGCTGTTACCCATATCAAATATGCCTTTTAAATTGTAGCCGTATATTCATTCCATAAACAATTCTGCTACATTTGTTGATAGGGCAATTCTTAAATCGGTTGCCTCTTATCATAAAGATCATTAATGAAAAAGATACTGATCGCCAACAGGGGCGAGATAGCTTTGCGGGTCATGCGTTCGGCGCGCGAAATGGGTATTAAAACGGTGGCTGTTTACTCTGCAGCCGATCGTAATGCGCTCCATGTTCGTTATGCTGATGAAGCTGTTTTTATAGGTGAGGCGCCATCCAGTCAATCCTATTTGGTTGGGGAAAAGATCATCGAAGCCTGTCGTAAAACAGGTGCCGAAGGGATACATCCGGGTTATGGATTTCTATCTGAAAATGCCGCTTTTGCCAGACAGGTAAGGGATGCCGGGTTGATCCTGATCGGCCCATCGCCGGAGGCAATGGAGATAATGGGCAATAAGCTATCAGCGAAGGCCGCAGCCTTAAAGTATAATATACCCATGGTGCCCGGAACCGAAGAAGCCATCTCGGATATTAATGAAGCTAAAAAACGCGCGGTTGAGGTTGGTTTTCCTATCCTGATCAAAGCGGCTGCCGGTGGTGGCGGTAAGGGAATGCGGATAGTGGACGCCGTGGATGACTTTGAAGAGCAAATGCATTTGGCTGTATCGGAGGCGACTTCTGCATTTGGAGATGGTTCCGTATTTATTGAGCGATATGTTTCATCACCCCGTCATATCGAGATACAGATATTGGGCGATACGCATGGTAACATCGTTCATTTATTTGAGCGGGACTGCTCGGTGCAGCGCCGCCATCAAAAGGTGATAGAAGAAGCACCATCTTTTGTACTTACACCCGAAATAAGAGAAGAAATGGGCCGATGTGCGGTTGATGTGGCGCGGTCGGTTAATTATACCGGGGCGGGTACAGTGGAGTTTATTATGGATGATCAGCTAAACTTTTACTTCCTGGAAATGAATACGCGCCTGCAGGTGGAGCACCCGGTATCAGAATTGATTACCGGTGTTGATTTGGTGAAAGAACAAATACAGATAGCGAGAGGTGAGCCGATCAGCTTCAAACAGGAAGACCTTAAAATAAACGGGCATGCCATTGAATTACGCGTATATGCGGAAGATCCGGCCAATAATTTTTTACCCGACATCGGCACGCTGCAAACTTATGTAACACCAAAAGGGCCGGGCGTAAGGGTAGATGATGGATTTGAACAGGGTATGGAAATACCGATCTATTATGACCCGATGATAGCGAAACTGATCACTTATGGCAAGGACAGAACAGAAGCCATTGAGCGCATGATACGGGCCATTGATGAATACCATATTACCGGTATTGCCACTACTTTGGGTTTCGGCAAGTTTGTGATGCAGCATGAGGCATTTACATCGGGTAATTTTGATACGCACTTTGTAAAGAAATACTTTACGCCGGAAGTGTTACAAATTGACAATGAGGACGAAGCGCTGATAGCAGCGATAGTGATGGAAAGATTGCTGGGAGAAAGGAATATAAAAGCTACTACTGTTAATACTGGCGCGGAAACATCTAATTGGATGAAAAATCGGAAGAGGCTTACTTAGATAGCGCCCGGGTAAGCTCCTCTATCAATCCAACCTGTGCTTCGATGATCTTTATTTTGGCTTCTTCAATAGCAAACCAGGCAGCTTTATCAATTTCAGGGAAAGTTTTAAGTTTCCCTGAGCGTGGTGGCCATTCGATCTCGAATAGGTTGCTTACAATGGTTTCGTGATCAATGTCGCCTTCAACAGCCCAGGCAAATACTTTTTTGCCGCTCTTTTGTTTTACAGCGGCTAAGGCGATGAACTCTCCATCGATGGCTGTTCCTGTTTCTTCTAAAAACTCCCGTTTGGCAGCAGCGAGGGGATCTTCGTCATCCAAAAATTCGCCTTTGGGTATCGACCAGCTTCCATTATTCTTATTGACAAAGAAAGGGCCACCGGGATGCACCAGGAAAACCTGCAAATGGCCGTCAACTTTTCGGTATAATAATATGCCTGCGCTTTGTTTTGCCATGGGTAAGATTTAAAAGCAAGTTAACAAAAGCCAAAACTTTAATTGTTATTTTTGTTTAGATAAACCCCACAATCAAACCAACCATGGCTGAAAAAAATTGGACAAAATTTACCGTTACTGCTGATTTTGACACTGATGCGAGAAGTGTCTACGAGGCCTGGACAACCTCTACAGGGCTGGAAAGCTGGTTTCTGCGAAAGGCTGATTTTTACACCATAGCCGGGCGATTAAGGGAGCCCACAGAATTTATATCCAAGGAAGACACTTACGAATGGCTTTGGCACGGGTTTGATGACAGCACATTGGAAAAAGGAGAGGTATTGGAAGTGAACAGTATCGACTTTTTGAAATTCACTTTTTCGGGTGGAAGTATTGTTAGTGTATCTATTTCTACCAAAAACGGCTTGGCCATATTGGAATTAACCCAGGATAATATTCCCGAAGAAAATGACCTTTCAAAAAGCCTGTATGTTCAGTGCCAGATAGGGTGGACGTTTTACCTGGCAAATCTGAAATCGATTATCGAAGGAGGGATCGACCTGAGGAATAAAAGGGTTGATGTGCGTAGTAATTTTAAATAGACCCCACCTAAATCCTCCCCAAAGGGGAGGACTTCAAATAATATCCTATTTTTGTATTCATTCTCTTTTTGGAGATTCGGCTTTATGTTTACAGGAATTATAGAAACTTTAGGGAAGGTTACCGATCTGCGTCACGAGCAGGGAAACCTGCATATTACGGTTGAATCGGCGATAGCTGCTGAATTGAAGATCGACCAGTCGGTTGCGCATAATGGTGTATGCCTTACTGTTGTGGCTTTGGGCGATGGCAAGCATACCGTAACCGCTATTGAAGAAACATTGAACAAATCAAACATCGGCGACCTGAAAATTGGCAGTCTGATCAATTTAGAGCGCTGTATGCAAATGAATGGCCGCCTTGACGGTCACATTGTGCAAGGGCATGTGGATCAGACTGCGGTTTGCTCCGATTTTAAAGAAACTGATGGCAGTTGGGAATACACCTTTGAATATGATGCTTCAACTGGCAATGTGACGGTTGAAAAGGGCTCTATTTGTGTAAATGGCATCAGTCTTACGGTGGTCAATTCCAAACAAAACAGCTTTTCGGTAGCTATTATCCCCTATACCTTTGAGCATACCAATCTGCAACAGGTTAATAAAGGGTCGACGGTTAATCTTGAGTTTGATATTATCGGCAAATACGTGGCGAGGCTGATGCAGCGTTAATCATTCAAAATAGCAATGCGGCTTTTACTGCAAGCTATATACGATTGCTGTTTTGCAGGCGGTTTAGCAGCCAGGTATTTTTTATAGTAGCGGATTGCATTTTTCTTGTTCTTCAATTCCGTATCATATAAATTGGCTATGGCATAATAGGTCATCGGCCGCTCGTTAAATTGTAAAGCTTTCTGATAGGCGCCTAATGCTTTTGCAGGATTTTTAATGGTACTGTAGCTATCGGCGATCTCGTTGTAATAAGCATCTATATTAGCGGAGATTCCCGCGTCTACGGACTTTTTAAAATATTCAATAGCTTTCAACTGATTTTTGAGCTGCTTATAACAAGCCGCGGTGAAATAATAAGTGCTTTCGTTTTGGGAGATATTATCAATAGCAGTTAGCGTTTGTATCCCGCACTGGTAATCCCGCACGTTGAAATAAGCCTGCCCGATCTTGGAAAGGATGACAGGAGACCTGTTGCCAAGCTGCAATAACTTTTCGCCTACGGTTATCACCTCGTTCCATTTTGATTGAGCATATACCAACTTTAGGAGGCTTTCCTGTAATACGATATTCTCCTCATCGGCAGCAACTGCCCGGCTTAATACCTGCTCTGCTTTAGGGTTTAGTTTCAGGTTTACATACAGATCGCTCAGCTCAGAAGCGATATCCGCATCTGTCGGGTTTAGCTGATTGGCTTTATCAAGATAAGTCGCATAGGCTGGGATGTCGGTATTATCAAAGCTTATTTTGGCTAATTGCTTATAAACGCTGTAGTTTGTGCTATCCCGCAATAATATCTTTTTATAATAAATCATTGCCTTAGCATTATTCCCCCGGCGTAAATTAATGCTTCCCAGGCTGTATAAAATAGGTGTGCGGGTTGAATCCTGCTCATAAATGCGCTGGTAGTAGCCTTCTGCATCGGGCAGCCTGCCCGCCATTTGCGAAGTATAGGCCAGGCTTGCCAGTGCCTTTGAGTCGGTCACGGGTTCGGGGTAAGTTTTTTTGAGATAATTGGCTGCATCTGCAAAACGCTGTGTTTGATAATATTCCAGCAGCAGGTTGTTATCCGGTTGGGTAGATTGCTGTGCGAACGCACTTATGTAAAGACAAAAACAATGAATGAACAGTAAGATGGTTTTCATATAACTAAATTATTAGTTATAAATGATATATGCAAATTCTAAACAATTTACACCTACTACTGTTGTCAACATTATAACAATTGATCAAAACCTATGGATAAGTTAAAGAAGTTTGAGTTGATGGAAAAGATTGTCCATGAACTGGAAGACCTGAAAAATAGTCAGCAGGCTATCATACAAAAATTGACAAAAATAGAGGTGGATAATATTGACCTTGGCGACAAGAGATTAGAGAAAGACCTGCCAGATATGCACCAACGGGTATCTGATAATTTGGATACTATCGCGAGTATACTGCAAGATTTTGCTGGTAAAACGGATTCTTATAGCGACAGCAATAATATCGCAGCGCTAAAAGAGCAGGAAGCTTTGAACAAGTAATAAATGATCCCCGGAAACGGGGATTTATTGTTTGTTTTGAGCATCATCTACGTCTCTGTTATATTTTATGATTGCCTCGTAGTAATCTTTTTTCTTGATCTTTTTAAGTGCTTTTGCATCGTTTCCAATCATCTTTGTAAGATTTTCCTCATTGAATTTCACAATAGGGCCATCTTCTAACTGAATAGCAATAATTGAGGCTGGGTTAAAATTATTATCATTAACTTCTTCGCTTAGGTACGAATAAGTACTTACATGATCCGATAATGATTTAAACCTCCAGCATGAGTCAGTTGCTGCGCCTGTTATTTTTGTAGAATCAGCTCCGGAATTCATCGTTTCAATACGGGAAATGTTCAAAGTTTCTCCAGGGAATATTTTTATGTTTCTATGAGTTGGGTCTGATTTCGGAAACTTTTTATTTACAACCAATAAATAAGTTTTGTGAAGTGCAGTATCGATATATAATTTTGATTCTATTGCCTTCACCGAACTATCTTTGAGCATCACCTGGAAAGTATATTTCCTGCTTTCAAACGGATATGAACGCAAACCCATAGTCATTGTCCTCATCATACTCATTTGCTGATTTATGAATTGCTGACTCTGTTGCGCACGAAATGCGCCCATCCCAGGGTATTGCGCCCGAGCTATTTTAGCTGAAAGTATAAATAAAATACCTATCGAGAATATGAGCAAGGATTTTCGTATGTGTTGCATGACAAGGATATTTGGTTTGACAAATATAATCAAACAAAATACATTTCATGGTCTACTCTATACTCTTACCCTTCATAGCCGTACTTATCGCCTGATCCATCAAGCGCTCGGCAAAGGGACGGGTAAATTCATTTAGCTGGTCGATATTTTTGTGGATCAGGTCCTTATCGCCACTGGTTAGGGCGTCTTTTAGTGCCTGGATATGTTTGGTTGTTTCGCTGATCTCGGCTATGCTTACGTATTCACTGTTCTTTTGCAGAAAACGTTCAACCGTATAAACCATTTGCTCGCCTTCGGTGCGGGCCTCTATCAGCATACGCTGGGCCACGTCATCTTTTGCATGGGTAATGCTGTCCATCAGCATTTGCTCTACCTGGTCATCGGTGATGCCATAGGTGGGTTTTACCTCCACTTCCTGCTTTACGCCCGAACGCAGTTCCATCGCCTGGATCTTTAAGATGCCGTCCGCATTCAGCAAAAAGTTAATATCTACTTTAGGGAAGCCTGCCGGCATGGATGGGATACCTTTAAGGTCAAACTCAGCCAGTTTACGGTTTTCGCTGATCAGGTCGCGCTCGCCCTGGTAAACGGCTATCTTCATATTCACCTGTCCGTCAATAGAGGTGGTGTATTGCCTGCCTGCTTTTGTAGGTATTTTAGAATTACGGGGGATGATGATATCCATCAAGCCGCCCATTGTTTCGATACCCAGAGAAAGTGGGGTAACATCCAGCAACAGAATATCCTTACGGTTACCGGCTAAAATATCAGCCTGTATAGCGGCGCCTAAGGCTACCACTTCATCGGGGTTAAGGGCATCATGTATCGGCCTGGCGAAAAAGTCAGATACCATTTTTTTAACCAATGCTGTACGGGTTGAGCCACCAACCATTACTACTTCGTTAATATCGAATATATCTAAACCGGCATCAACCAATGCATTATGGCAGCACTCAATGGTCTGCTGCACTTTGGGTAATATCAATTGTTCGAATGTAGTGCGGTCAATGGTGCACCATATATCACCGATCTTCTCATTGAAAATACTTTGATGAGCGAATGCTTTTTTCGCTTCTTCGGCTTTCAGGCGAAGTTCCTGTGCTAGTTCGCGATTTTTGATCAGCTTAGCCCGATCTAATTTGTTCTTATCTATCCAGTAATCTACAATAGCGCTGTCGAAATCATCACCACCCAAAAAGGTATTGCCATTGGTGGATAATACTTCAAAAATGCCATTTTGAATTTGCAGGATAGAAACATCAAATGTGCCGCCGCCCAGATCATATACCGCTATGGTTTTTGTTTCTTCGGGATTCAGGCCAATACCATAAGCAAGGCTTGCAGCGGTAGGCTCGTTTACAATACGTAATACATCCAGCCCGGCCAGTTTACCGGCATCGCGGGTAGCTTGTCGTTGTGAATCATTAAAGTAAGCGGGTACAGTAATTACAGCACGATTAACCGGGGTTTTCAAGGCATGTTCGGCTCTTTCTTTTAATTCTTTTAATATCAGGCCCGAAAGCTCAATCGGGGTATAAAAACGATCGCCTACCTTTATTTTTACCAGGCTTTCACTGTCATCATCAATTACCTTGTAGGAAAAGAAATCTTTATAATTCTCAATATCCTTATAAGATCGACCCAATAATCTCTTTACTGAAAAAACGGTGTTCTGCGGATCAGTTATTAAATAGTTCTTAGCTTCATTTCCAACTTCAATATCACCGGCCTGCCCAAAGTGTACCACCGAGGGCACCAAAACGCCCTTTCCGGTATCATTGATCACCTTCGGGTTTTTATCGGGGTCGATAAAGGCCACCAGCGAGTTGGTTGTACCCAGATCGATACCTACAATAATATCTTCCTTCTGTATAGAACCTGTTGCCAGGTTGATAGAAACTTTAGCCATGGTAGTTTAATAACAATCGGCAAATGTAGGTAGTTTTAGCTGATGATGTGTCATAAGATTGTTTAGTGTTGATTTCGGGGGCCGGATTTTAGATTTCGGATTTAATTTATTTACTTTCATGCTATTATTTTCATCTTCCTTGAGCGCTAAAAAATTAATCCCGATATTTTCATTTATACTCACGCTGCTAACTGCCAGTCAACTAAGGGCGCAGGAATTTGGCGGCAATCCTCCCTCTATAAAATGGAACCAAATAAACACCAAAGCTGCCAAAGTAATTTACCCTCTTGGGTTGGATTCTGCTGCAAAAGAGATCGCCAATATCGTGCAGCAAATGAACAGGGCGATACAGCCTACTATTGGATACAAGCAGCAACAGATCAGTATTGTATTGCAAAACCAAACTACTATAGCCAATGCTTATGTAGGTTTGGCGCCATTCCGCAGTGAATTTTATTTGACGCCCGAACAAAATAGCTTCGACATAGGCAGCCTGCCCTGGCCCAAGCAGTTGGCTATCCACGAATTCAGGCATGTGCAGCAGTATAATAATTTTGATGTGGGGCTTTCACGGGCCCTGCATGTGCTTTTTGGGGAAGGAGGGCAGGCACTGGGTAATGAGTTATCGATCCCGAACTGGTTTTTTGAGGGTGACGCCGTATTTAATGAAACATTGGTAAGCGGGCAGGGCAGAGGGAGGTTACCTTACTTTTTTAGCGGGTACCGTGCCTTATGGGCGGCAGGCAAGGATTATAGCTGGATGAAACTGCGCAATGGGTCATACCGGGATTTTACGCCTGACTGGTATCCGACCGGCTATATGCTGGTGGCCTATGGCCGGGAAAAGTATGGCGATGACTTTTGGAAAAAGGTAACACAAGATGCTGCCGCTTTTAAGGGGGGCTTTTATCCATTACAACATGCCATTAAAAAGTATAGCGGTGCTGATTTTGAAACATTTAGGAATGATGGGCTGGATCATTTTAAAAAGCAATTCAGCAGTGATGTAAAAGCTCAGCCGCTAAATAAATCAGAACACTTTTCTGCCAACCAGGAATATCCCGCTTATGTAAATGATTCAACGCTGATCTATATGAAAAGCACATACGATCATTTACCTGTTTTTGTGATGAAAACTGGCAGCAAAGAAAAGAATATCAGCGTTAGGGGATTATCGCTGGATAATTACTTTGCCTATCATAATAGTAAAGTAGTTTATGCTTCTTACCGTCCCGACCTGCGCTGGACTTACCGGGATTACAGCGAACTGGTAGTATTGGATATAGCTACAGGAGAGGAGCATCGCATTACTAAAGATAGTAAGTATTTCTCGCCGGATTTTAGTGAAGATGGAAAGACCATCGTAGCTGTACAAACCGGCCCTTCAGGGAAAAGCGAGGTGCATTTGCTGGATGCTGACAGTGGTAAACTGATCTCAGTTGTTCCAAACCCCGCCCGATTGCTTTTTACCTATCCTAAGTTTTATGGGAGTGCTCAACTGGTATCTGCAGTTCGAACCGCAAAAGGCCAGATGTCATTGGCTTTGATCGATATTAAAACAGGGCAACCCAAATACCTGTTACCCTTTTCTTATCAGCCTATCGGGTTTATTGCTGTTAAAAAGGATACTGTTTACTTTACGGCTACGTCTGGAATTGATGACCGCTTATTTGCCTTATCAATCAGTAACAACAAATTATATGAGTTAAAGAACTATAGAAAGGATGGTTTAATCGGCAATTATCAACCCGCTGTGACTAATACCAAACTTGCATGGGTTGGGTTTACCGCTGTTGGGTACCAGCTGAGCGAATCCAGCAAAAAAGACTTGAAATGGGCGGAAATAAAGCCGGAATTACCAGGTAACTTACCGGATATGGGCATCGCCGCCCTTAAAAGGGATTCGGCGGCAAACTTGTTGTCAACTATCAACGATGAGCCGGTTACTACTACCAAATACCCCAAATCTTATCACCTGTTAAATTTTCATAGTCTGATTCCTACTATTAATGATCCTAATTATTCTTTGGCGCTTGTTGGTGAGAATGTGTTGAATACTTTTCAATCTCAGCTATCATTCAATTATAACCGGGACGAAGGATATAAGCAATTTGGGGTTGATGCTGTTTATGGCGCTTTGTTCCCGTTCCTCAGTATCGGGGCCGATTATACTTTAGATCGCCGGGGCTATTATAAAGGCACTAACATTTACTGGAACGAAACGGATGTGCATGGTGGGTTTGAAATACCTCTAAACTTTAGCCGTGGAAAAAATATTACTGGTCTGTATTTTGGTACCGACTTGTATTATAGTCAAACTAGTTTCCAGTCTCCATTTAATACTATTTTTCGCTCCAGCAACTACACCTATCTTAACTACTACCTTACATTTACCAATCATATCCAGCAGGCTAAACAAAACATTTACCCCCGTTTTGGAGAAAATATCAGCTTAAATTACAAATCGGCAATAAGTGGCTTAAGTGCTAACCAGTTTTTAATAACCGGTAATTTGTTTTTGCCGGGATTGATGATCAATCATAATTTGGTTATCAATGTCGCCCATCAGCAAAAGGGAGGAGATGGTGGCTTTGACTTTTCAAATAATTTCCCGTTTGCACGCGGGTACATTGCCGAAAATCTGCATCGTCTGGATAAAATAGGGGTCAATTATCATTTCCCGGTAGCCTATCCGGATGCGGGCCTTGCTAATACCATCTACATTTTAAGAATGAGAGGCAACGTTTTTTATGATTACACAAGGGGTACAGATAGTTTTACAGATGGCAGCAAGTTCAAAAACTTCCGATCGACTGGGGCGGAGTTGTTTTTTGATACCCAATGGTTCAACCAGGTACCTATTTCTTTTGGTTTCAGGTATAGCTATCTCGCAGACCCGGATATTTTTGGCGGAGGCGGCCACAACCGATTCGAGATCATACTGCCAGTGACTTTTTTTTAGCTATCCGACTATTGATCTGCGGTAATTATAGAGGATTGCAGATCAATAGTCCGATCTTAATTTAGCGATGCAGTAATAGCCGAATGTTCAGGTGCGGCTTTTAAATAGATCATAAACTTACTGCCTTTGCCCAACTCGCTTTCTACAATAATATTCCCGCTTGCGGCATCTACGATCTTTTTGGCAAGATACAGGCCAATGCCATGGCCCTTGATTTCCTGGTGAAGCCTGCCGTACATTTCAAAAATCTTATCAATATCACCTTTAGCTATACCTATTCCGTTGTCCTGTACGGTCAAGACCACATGGTCGGCTTCCCTGGTGGTGTGGATCTTAATTTCAGGACGCTCGCCGCGGTTAAACTTAATGCCGTTCGAGATCAAATTATACAATATGCTTCTCAGGTTCTTTTTTGAAAACGGAACATGTTTAATTTCAAGATTCCGGGTTATTACCGCCCCCGATGATTTAATTTGATCATCCAGGCTCCACTCTATATTACTGATGATCTCGTCCAGATCAACCATTTCCATCGCTATCATATCCCCTTCTAATTTGGCAATGGTGGCTATGCCGCTTATCAGCGAACGGAATTTTTTAACGGATGAATTGATGATAGTCAGAAATTTATTCAGCTCGGGATCGGTTACCTTTTTATTCATCACATTAATGCTCACTTCTATATTGCCAAGTGGTGCTAAAAGGTCGTGTGAGGCAGTATGCGTAAAATTATCCAGGTCGGCATTTATACGCAGCAGGCTCTTATTCCTTTTATCAAGTTCATGTTGCGCTTTCTTTAACTCGGTAATATCATTAAAAGTAATAATGGCGCCATTTCTTTTATTATCAGCCTGCTGTATATAAGGCATGGTCATGATCTGGTACCATTTGCCATTATTGGTTTCTATTTCTTTATTGATAATGCTCCCTTTTGAAACCACCTGTTTGATATCCTCCAGTATGGTCTCGAATTTAATATTGGTCGAAATGTCACTCAGGGGCCTGCCTATATCGCTTTCAAGCAAGTTGATCTGCTTTACTGTACCCGGCGAAAATTTTATTAGCTGTAGATCGTTATTAATAATTATTTGCCCGTTAAGGTTGCTTCTGAAATAATTATTCAGATCGTCATTAATTTCAAGCAGTTCCTTGTTTTTTAACTGGTAATCAACATTAATGGTATCCAGCTCCTCATTTACCGATTGCATTTCCTCGTTGGTGCTTTGCATTTCTTCATTTGCCGCGATCAGCTCTTCATTAAATGATTGCATATTCTCATTGGATGCATCCAATTGTTCGTAGGTGGAATGAAGCTTATCCTTTAGGTCCTTCAATTCCTCCTCCAGGTTCATGGTGTATTGATCATGGTATATTTTTTCATCAAACACATTATCTTCCGTTTTTGAGGTGGTGACCGATCTGTCTTCCCTGAAGGTTACCATTAACAATTTTTGCTCGCCCTTTTTTACCACTAAAGGATTTACTGACAGGCTTACATTAACCGTAGTTTTGCCGTGTTTGATCTTTATCCCTTTAACAGTAGCTTTTTCTTTTGTTTTTAAAGCGGTGGTAGTTAGTGTATTAAAAGCTATAGCAAGCGGTTTTGGTAAAAGTTCTGAAAGGTTGGAATTAAAATTCTTTTGCAGCAGGTATTTTGTGGTGTCCCCGTAAGACTTTATTACCTGGCTATTTTCGTCAACACAAATAATCAAATAGCCCAGTTCGTTAACCAGGCTTGCATTTACTGCTTCGGTCAAAGTATTGTTTGGGTTTTTGGAATGATCTTCCCTTGATGCCGGAGCAGGCGTGCGTTTGGTATCAAACAATTCGGGCATTGAAAATGCATCAAATCGTAAAACCCGTTTCGTTTCCAGGTTCTTATATATCTTCCATTTTTTGTTTACTACCTCCAGGTTTTTGATGATCGGCATCGGGTTTTCGCTGGAACCTAAAAATAAGTAACCATCCATCCGAAGCCCGAACAGCATCATCGTAAATATTTTCTTTTGTAAAACCGGTGTCATATAGATCAGCAGGTTGCGGCAACTGATGAAGTGCATATTGCAATACGGAGGGTTCTTCACCAGATCGTGATGTGCAAAAATCACCATCTTGCGTATTTCCGGTTTTATCCTGTAATGGTTCCCTTCCTTTAAAAAAAATCTTTCCAGCCGTTCTTCAGATACATCTTTGGTGATGCCTGTATTATAGATGCCCCTTCCTGCCTGTACCAATGCAACGCTGTCAATATCAGTAGCAAACATTTTTACTACTGTATCTTTAAACTTACCTGTTAATTGCTCGCAAATCAATATGGCCATTGAATAAACTTCTTCGCCTGTAGCACAACCTGCTACCCATATTTTCAGTTCTTCACCCGGGATAAGTTTTTGCAATATGCCGGGTAGTACATCAGTCTGTATAAAGTCAAAAGCTTCTTTATCCCTGAAGAATGAAGTTACACTGATCAGGAAATCTTTGGACAGGGCATCCACTTCTTCCGGTGTTGTTTTTAAAAATTCAAGATAATTTCCCAGGGAGGTAAAACTGCTTTGCGCGGCCCTCCTTTTGGTTCTTCTTAATATGGTAGTTTGTTTATAATCTGAAAAATCAAGTGGCGATTTTTCTTTTATCAGGTTAATAATAGCGGTGATATGCTTTTCATCATCCAGGTGGTCGGTTACCAATTCTGCGCCGTATTTTACATAATCTTCAATGGCACTGGGCATTGATTCAGGTTCCAGCACAAAATCTACCAATCCGGTAGCTATGGCATTAGATGGCATGCTGCCGAACTCAGATGTTTCCGGGTTGCGGGCAATTACCATTCCGCCTGATTTTTTTATCGCTTTAATACCTTCGGTGCCATCAGAGCCTAAGCCGGAAAGTATTACGCCAATTGTTTTTTTGCCGCAATCTGCCGCCAGCGAATTAAAAAATTTATTTATGGTAAGATGCGGGCCCTTGCCTTTTTCTTTATCGGTTAAGTATAATTTACTATCCAATATGGTCATGTACTTATCATTTGGAATAAGATACACGATGTTAGATTTTACCAACATTCCATTTCCGGCTTCTTTAACTACCAACTTGCTGTGCCTGGCCAGTAATTCAACCATCCTGCTTTTAAAATCAGCAGACAAATGCTGGATAATGATATACGAAACGCCATCTAAAGGTGTGTAATCAAAAAAAGAATTAATCTCTTCCATTCCGCCTGCGGAGGCGCCTATTGCAATGATGTGGTGGGGTTCCGGTGTAACCATTACATAAGTTTAAAAAAGTAGGGGAGATTTTTTTTAAAAAATCCAGTAGAGAGAGTAAAAGATGAATAAATATACACTTTTTTCTTGAATATAAGTAATTTAATGACGGTTTATTTGCGTATTGATTAAAAACCCATTTGCTATGCAGTATCAAAGTTTTGAAGATCGTGTAATATCTCCTTTAACTTATTGATATGGGTATCCAATTCTTCCTGTTTTTCCACGTGCGTCGCAGCCCATCTGGTATAGCCTTTTTCATTGCTGTCAACCTCCATTTTTCGTAACAGGTGTTTGCGTTCTTCCATCATCCTCAATGCTACCCACAAAGTCGTTCCAGCAGTTTCGGCTTGCTTCAATACCAGGTCCCTTTCTGTATAAGCGTGCCCTATATGACACCGGTACCGTTTTATGACATCACCCTGAATATCCCAAAGTCCACCTCCGCAATCGGGGCAGGCGAATATACTTTGAGCGCCAATTTTTCTAACGTCATCAATGCCTACAGCTGTTTTCTCCGCAATTTCAGATTCGGCTATTACGTCTGCCGGAACCGGCTTTTTAGGACCTTTTGTATCTTCTACAATTTTCCCTATCAATGATCCCATTGATGATAGGGTTGCTACCATATCTACTTCCATATGGTTCATTACCGATAAGGGCATATCCGGAAATTCTGCCTGGTTAGGATCTTGCACCATACAGTGGCCCCCGCTTCTTTTTATGGCCCACATTCCCGAAGTGCCATCATCCATCAGGCCGCTTAATATAATTCCAATGGCACGTGAACTATACGCTACTGCTGCCGAACGAAACAACACATCAATGGAAGGGCGCCACCGGTTTTCTTCCGGCCCTGCACCCAATTTAAATTTACCATTTTTTACCAGTAAATGCTGATTTGGTCGGGCTACATAAATATGATCTCTTTCTATCGGGGCTCCATCTGCTGCCATGCTGCAATCCATAGAAGTTACCTGCTTAATACGGTGTACCACAAAATCACCAATGCCCTTTCTTGATAAATGCAATACGATGCAGTAAGCTACGTCTCTTCCTCTTTCCAGGTGCTGCACCAATTCTGCAAGCGCATTTAACCCTCCTGCGGAGCCGCCGATTACAACAATGAATTTGGGAGTGTTAGCCATTTCGATAATATTTATTTACAGATAAATTTAATCAATAAGAAATATTAATTATTGATTAAAATTTGAGTGCTGTGCGTTGGGATATTTTTACTGTTTTAATAATAGTACGCCTTAAAGCAACTGATCTGAAGTATACTTGAGATATAGTTGACTTAAGCTAATTGTTCGCAGACTATTAAGACATTTGGAATACCAAATTGTTTTGAAAGGAGCCTTTTAAACTAATTTACTTATTTACTCAAAGCTACCAGGTCGGTAGTGAGCAATACGGAACCTTTTACATTGGTGTGCAGCCTATCGGCAAACATGTCATCAGTCATTTTTTCCTTATTCAGGTTAATGAATTGATATGTTTTGGAGTTTTCACTCATATAGCTTAATACGCTGTTATAATCACTTATTTTATATAAATAACCCGGGTAATAAGGCGCAAGAAAGTAAACTAACCTGTTGCCATGATCGTTGCATGTTTTTTGTAATTCGGCAAGCCTGGTAGCAAACAGATCTTTATTTGGGGCGATTTTAAAGCTGGTATCGGTTTTTATTTTGTCGATGATGCTTTGGGTTATCGTATAATTATTCACCCAATCATTGTCTGATTTTTTAAGGTAATAGATGTTTCTTAAAAACAATTCATTGTCCAGCCTTAACAGGTTAAACATATTGTAAACCGAACCCGAGAATTGTTTTTTGATAATGGTTGAATTGGAACTGTAATAAGAGTAGCTGTTATCAAATTCATTATTATTCAAACAGCTTATTTCAACAAAAATAACAGCATTGGTATTTTTACTGTTCACATCGGTAAGTATGGCAGCCATATTCTGGTAGGGCATACCATTAAAGCTCAGGTTTATGATATCAAGCTTCAACTTTTCGGTGGCATATTTTTCATTGATCGAATTAACCCCTCTTGAATTGCCGAGAACAAAATATTTATGTTTGGGCGATCTGAAATACCGGGTGATACGAAATTTAGATTTACTGTCCAATACTTTCTTAAATACGGTGTAAACAACATATTGGGTAACAAATGCTGCCAGCAAAAAAACAGACAAACTGATCAGGAACTTTTTCATCAACTAAAATTGGAAATAGATAAATGCATTGCTTGAAAACGTACCAAATAATAGGATATTCACCAGTAAAAATATATTAATAGCAAAAGTTGCATAAGTGTTTTTTTCAAAATAATTAAAAAAGAACAGATCCATAATCAGCAGTACACCCACCAGGTAAAAAAGCTTAACAATGGTAAACACAGTAAGTAGTTGAAAGCTGTGCATGGTGAATATTCTTTCAACAATGAATATGGAATCATGAAATGAGTGAGATCTGAAAAATATCCAGGTGATGGTGGTTAATGAGAAGGTAATCAGGATGGCAATAAATTTCGGCAGCTTAAATTTTATCTGCCGTTGAACTACCAGGAACAGGCCATGCAGCCCTCCCCAAATAATAAAATTATAGCTTACCCCATGCCACAGGCCTCCCAATAGCATGGTGATCATCAAATTTCTGTAGGTAAATATTTCTCCTTTGCGATTCCCGCCCAACGGGATATACAAATAGTCCCTGAGCCAGCTTGACAGAGAGATATGCCATCTTTCCCAAAACTCGCTGAAGTTTCTTGCAAAATAGGGGCGATTGAAGTTGACATTAAATTCGATGCCAAATACCTTCCCAAGCCCCAGGGCAATGTCAGTATAGCCCGAAAAATCACAATAGATCTGGAAGGAATATAATACAACCGCAATAAGTATCTGCAGATCGGAAATTACATGCAGGTTTTGGAATGAATTATCAACCATTAAGCCAATGGAATCAGCAACGGCTATTTTTTTAAAAAAGCCCAGTGTTATTTGCGAAATGCCCATTACCATTCTTTCGCCGTCTATTTTCCTTTTATGCAGGAACTTAGGCAGCATACTTTTTGCCCTTGATAGAGGCCCGGCAACCAACTGCGGGAAAAAACAGACAAAAGAAGCATAGGCTACATAATTCTTTATTCTTTGTCGGCTTTATTTTGTTATGATAGATGTCTATGGTGTAGGATAAAGAGTGGAAAGTATAGAATGAAATGCCTATAGGGAGCGCAATATTAAGCATGCTTAAGCTCGGATGGAGTCCGACAGCCCCTGATAAAGCATTAAAAGACCCAATAAAAAAATTAAAATATTTAAAGAAGAACAAAATGCCAAGATTCATGCATATAGCCAGTACAAGTATCCGGGTTCGTGTTTTCTGAACTTTTTCTTTAAAAAGCGCCAGGCCAAAATAGTAATCCATTACGGTATTGGCTACCAGCAGAACAGGAAACGGTAATCCCAAAAGCCGTAAAAAACAAGACTTGAAACAAGAATTAGATAATTTTGATACTTAAGATTTTTACTCAGGAGAAAATAGAGAACAAAAAATATGGGCAGAAATATTAAGAAATTGATAGAGTTAAAAACCATACACTTCTATTGGTAGCACTTTCAAGGTAGAAATTACAAGTTGCAATTATATAAAATATAAAATATAGAAAACATAGAAAATGCAAAATTCACCAGAAATCAAGGCTCAATAAAAAAGCGGATAACCGTTTTAAATGTTACCCGCTTTTATAAAAGTTAGTTATGGTGTTACTTAATAGGAGTTAATTATAATAGGCGTTGGTGATGATATCAGCAGCTAATTTATCTGTAGCCGTAGTGCCGCCAACAAGGCCATGGAAGTATATTGTATATACAAAGCCGCTGTTTAGTTTCACACTGGCAAGCGTTGCCAGTACAGTATTGGTGCCGGTTTGCCGAACTTCAAAAGTATAAGTAGCATCGCCCTTGATCGGCATAAAACCGGTGTAGCCTTTAAAGGATTTACTTGAAACCATAGCAACGCTATCTTTCTTCGCAAAGTTTACCGCCGGAGCATCCGGGCTTACATTTACGAAACGTATGCTGGCATTCCCCGCAGTTGGTTTGCTCACCAGGTCTGTGATCGTCAAAACTTCCGGATGACTGGCACCTTTGACGAGATATACCGAATAGGCCGAATCCTGCTTCAAATGGAGCGTATCTGAGATGACTTTGGTAGTGGTGCCCTGGTTATAGAAATTTGCTGCACGGGTACCCGTAAAAGCCCTGAAGTAATCAATATAGCTTCCATAAATAAGCGGATTCGCATTTACCCTGTTATTGTCCAGGTAAAAATCTAAAGGCGGAATATCAGGTGTTGCATGGATAAAGGATACAAAAGCTGACGGTGGGGGATTGTAAATTTCATCATTTGTCTTTAGGCAGGAAGATAATAATACAGATAGCAAACATACTACACCGAGCCCTGCCACCAATCTTTTCGAAGTGTTTTTGTAGAATTTCATAATAGTGAAAAATTAGATAACTTATAATAGCATTACGCACAAGTCCCCACATTTGCTACAATCTTCAAATAAAATTTCCATATTGGTAATTGCTGCCGAGTATTTGGTAATTTTACTTATATAATCACCATTTACCATGAAGCAGAAATTTCACTATGACACTGTCAGCGAGGCTATAGAACAACTGCATATGCAGGGCTATACATTGGATTTCAATTTGACAGAGAATAAATTGATCGTTGGTGACCAGGAATATGCTGCCAATGAATTCGAGATCGCTGATTTGTATAGATATGAAGGAGCGTCTGACCCGGCTGATGAAGCAACTGTGTATGCCCTGGTGTCCAAATCCGGCTTAAAGGGACTATTGGTATCAGGATATGGTGTCTCTTCAGATTCTGCATCCGAAGAAACATTAAAACAGTTGCATTACAAATATCAACTGGGTAAACAGTGATTTCAACTAACCTGCTCAACTGAATTTAATTGTGCTATCGGGCGCAGCAGCGGCTGATTTTTTCCGTTTCTTTAATTTTACAAGCTGGTATGTTACTCCTGCCAGGAAAAGTACAAATAAAACCGTCAGTCCGTTTTGTATAATAGGCGCGTTAGGGCCATCGGCTATTGGGCGACTGATAGGTAACCTGGTTAGCGTTTCAACTATGGCCGGGATCAGGGAAAGAAAAAGTGTTGTTGACAAGAAAATAACCTGCATATAATCAGCCAGTTTACCAAATATGCGTAACTGCCTGGCGTACACCCCCAATGGTATTAGCACCAAAACTATTATGGCTACATAATGGCCCGGGGTGAAGTGTCCGGTTTTCATGATGGGAAAGCCCGTAACGCAGGTGACCACCGTTAACAGAATGTACCACTTACCCGGCCCGGTTGCAGGATCGAGCTTTCCGCTGCGATACAAGGCATAAAATGCAACAAGGAGGGCGATCACACTGATTGCAGTATGAATAATTCCCAGGATTGAGAGATGATTAGGTGTTATCATAGTTTTAGAGTTTAGAGGTTAAAGAGATAATAACCGGTGTACTGGCTATGATTATTTGTGATGGTACAATTTACACATAAAATTAAGATCGTCAATTATAATTTTATAATCCCTGCAAATCATTCAAACTGTTCTGATGTATCAAAAATGTTAGACAATAGATTGAATTAAGCATATTTAATTTTTGCAAATTGCATTACTGTCCTGCTGACAGATTACAACCAATCTATAAAACAAAAGAATATGTACAAAAGAGTCTGCACTGCCTTGCTTTATGCAACTGTCATTTTAATTGCGCTACCGGTAAAAGCCATGACCATAACCCGGGTTGAGCCTGCCAATTGGTGGGTTGGAATGAAAAATAAGGAGCTGCAGATCATGGTATATGGTACCGACATTGGCAAAGCGAAATTGGCGTTCAGTTATCCTGGTATTAAATTGAAAGAGATTGCAAAAACGACCAACCCGAACTATGTGTTCATTTACCTGGATATCGCCAAAACAACTAAACCAGGCAACCTGGTGCTGAACTTTGCTGACGGCCAGCAGAAACTGACTTACAATTATCCCATCAAAGCCCGTGATGACAAAAGCGGGGCCATGGGCTTTAATGCGTCGGATGTATTATACCTGATCACCCCGGACCGGTTTGCTAATGCCAATCCAGGCAATGATAACCTGGATGATGTGACCAGCAACCGGCAAAATCCCAATTCCCGCCATGGTGGCGACCTGGCGGGCATAGCCAAACGCCTGGATTATCTAAAAGATTTGGGTATAACTACCGTGTGGCTTAATCCGATACAGGAAAATAAGATGAAGGGAGGTTCCTATCATGGTTATTCCATTACCGATTTTTATAAAATTGATCCCCGTTTTGGTAGTAACGAAGAATTTCGTTCCCTAACTAAAACCACCCATGAAAAAGGGATGAAGATGGTTATGGATATGGTATTTAACCACTGCGGCAGCTCACATTGGTGGATGAATGATCTGCCATCAAAAGACTGGATAAATGGTGATGGTAATTACTTACAAACCAACCACGCTACCGTAACTGCGATGGATATTCATGCTTCCAAAACCGAAAAGGATGTATTTCTTAACGGATGGTTTTCGCGCGCTATGCCCGATCTGAACCAGCGCAACCGACATCTGGCTACGTACCTGATCCAGAATAGTATTTGGTGGATAGAATATGCCCGTATTGATGGTATCAGGCAGGATACCTATTCCTACATGGACTTCGATTTTCTTTCCCACTGGTGTAAGGAAGTGCAGGATGAGTACCCCAATTTCAACATTGTTGGCGAAACTTGGTATAATAAAAGCACCTCATCCGCCTGGTGGCAGCAAAATTCGCGACTTAATGCTAATAACACGCATTTAAAAACAGCAATGGATTTTTCTTTGACCTTTGCTACTCAAAAAGCATTTGACAGTAAAAGCGATAATGGTTATTTGAATAACATTTTTGAAGATATTGCCCAGGATTTTATATATCCTGATCCTTATAATATCCTGATCTTTTTAGACAATCATGATATGAGCCGTTTTAACCATGCGGACGAAACTGACCTGAAGCGTTATAAGCAAGGTTTGGCATTTTTGTTAACCACGCGTGGCATACCGCAGCTTTATTACGGTACTGAGATTTTAATGCCTGGCACTAAAGAAGAAGGTGACGGAAAGCTGCGCAAGGATTTTCCTGGAGGATGGGATGGAGATCAAACGGACGCGTTTTCAAAAAGCGGGCGCTCAGAGATCCAGAATGAAGCTTGGGATTATATGCAAAAGTTACTACAATGGCGCAAAAACAGTGCTGCCATAACACAGGGAAAACTAATCCATTATGCACCCAAAGGAGGCATATACGTATATGGCCGTATCAAAGACAATCATATAGTTATGGTGATCCTTAACAGCGCGGTGACAGATCAAACTGTAAAAATGAACCGGTTTACAGATATAACCGGCAAATACACTTCGGGGCGCGATGTGATCACTTCAAAAACATTTGATTTAAAAGATATGATCAGTATACCCGCAAAGGGAGAATATATACTGGAGCTTGGTAATTGACCCATAAAAAAGGTGTTCAGTAAAACGGAACACCTTTAAATTATTTGAGCACTATTTTTAGTTATTATGGATTGGCTGCAGATACATCCTGCGCCAATGTAGCATCATCCGGGGTTTTTGCCAGGTCGGCATCCAGTACATATAAGGCGTCATCTTTGGCGCTTTCGCCACCGGCCACTTTTATTTTAGATAATAGATCCATAGCCAGTGTTTCTTCTTCGGTTTGTTCCTTAACAAACCATTGCATAAAATTCCAGGTAGCCCAGTCCTTTTCGGCCATGCTCATATTTACAATATCATAAATGGAAGAGGTGTTTTCTACTTCCGATTTAAATACTTTTTCAAAACAATCGTTTACACTAACAGGATCAGGGCCAGGGGCTGGTATCACGCTTACACTCACTTTAGCACCTCTTTTCAAAATATATTCCAATATTTTCATCATGTGATTGCGCTCTTCATTGGCATGCCTGAAGAGAAAGTTGGCAATGCCATCATACCCTTTTTCGCTTGCCCACGAGGCATAGGCAAGATATATCTGGGCATTATGCGCTTCATTTGTCATTTGACCGTTTAAAGCTTTAGCAAGTGTTGCTGAGAGTCGGTTAGTGTCCATAAAATGCTTAACTAAAATTTGCAGGAATGGTTTTCAGGAAGTGATTATTTGTTGAAGTAATTAGCTAAGTGTAGTCTCTTGAAAAAGTTTATACTCCTGGTTAATAATGCAGTTGTATTAATGGACCGATTTAATATTCACTCTTAACTAAAGGATTCGGATAATTATCGCTCTGGTCTTCGGCTACATTATCCAGGCATTTAAAATCTTTTTCAACCAGCAGCAATAATTGATCATCGTAATTTTCAAAACCGACAATATCAGTAGATATCCATTCTGAAGACAGGCTATCGGGCATAAAAAGGGTTATTTTATCGTTTTTAAATGTTGCAGATAAATTATTGCCTGTGTTTCTCTGCAGTGCATATATTAATGTTTGTCCCGCGAAATTAGTATGATCTTCAATATAACCATGTTCTTCGAAATGGCTGACATCACTTTTCGTTAACCTGTAACGTAATGAACTTCCTTTAATGCGTATCTTCATTATTTGAAAATTTAGTTGATAAGGCTGGTTACAGCGCCTATTATAATAATTGCGGGATAAGTTAATTGTTTGCTTTCCGCCATCGCCGGTAAGTTTTTAACCACCCCCCTTACAGATTTTTGATTGGGCATTGATGCATGTTGCATAATTGCTGCCGATACATCGCCATTGCCTGATTCTATATAGGCTTGGGAAATTTCATTCAGTTTTTTCATGCCCATATAGATCACCACGGTGGCATTGCTTTGGATGGCGAGCTTCAGATCCGCCGATAGCCTGCCATCTTTTTTTGTTCCGGTAACCATCCAAACGCTTTCACTTATGGCACGATGGGTAAGGGGGATATCCTCCAGTCCGGAAGCCTGCATACTGGTAATACCAGGTATAAAATAGGTTTTGATGCCATTCTCCCTTGCAAATAGTACTTCCTCAAAACCCCGGCCGAATATAAAGGGATCGCCGCCTTTTAAGCGTACAACACTTCCATGGGTAAAAGCAAAGTGTTTTATTAACTCGTGTATCTGTTCCTGTGGTGTGTAATCGCCGTAAGGTTGTTTACCAACATATATTTTTTCACAATCAGGAGGAGTGAGGTTCAGTAATTCTTTATTGGCCAGGTTGTCATACAATACCACTTTGGCCTGTTGCAAAATCCTATATCCTTTTACGGTAATTAATTCCGGATCACCCGGTCCGGCCCCTAATACAAATAATTCTGGCGATTTGGGATCATTCTTTATCATTTTTTCAAAAAATTGTATTTTAAATCATATTATTTCAGATAAAATTCACTTTTTATCTGAATTCAATCATTAAAAATCAATAATTTATAATTTATATCATATAATTAACCAATAATTATCGATAAATATCTAAATTATATGACTAATTTAATAAATTCATTTGAATAATTGAGTTTTTTTATTTAAAATTGCTTTATAAACATACTTAAGGTCGCATTTTGGTATGATTTGTTTGAAAATTGCTTTAACATTTAAAAAATCCTTGTATGTCAAACCCAACAATAGTCGTAGTTGGCAACGGCATGGTAGGTTATAAGTTTTGTGAAAGACTGATAGCCAAATCATCCCGGTTCAATATCATCGTTTTTGGCGAAGAGCCACGCAGGGCTTACGACAGGGTCCATCTGAGCGAATATTTTAATGGAAAATCTGCTGACGACCTGTCTCTTTCTTCCGAATCCTGGTATGCCGAAAATGGAATAACCCTTTATCTTGATGATCCTATCCAGGAAATAAACCGCAGTAGCCAAACGGTACATTCTTTATTGGGCCTTACTTTGAAATACGATTACCTGGTGCTGGCCACGGGCTCATCGGCTTTTGTCCCTGACCTTCCCGGAGTTGAAAAAGATGGCGTATTCGTTTATCGCACTATAGAAGACCTGGAACTGATCAAAACTTACGCGGTAAATGCTAAAAATGGCGCTGTGATGGGTGGTGGATTATTGGGTTTAGAAGCAGCAAAGGCTTTGATCGACCTGGGTATTGAAGAAACTCATGTTATTGAATTTGCCCCGCGCCTGATGCCCCGGCAAATAGACTCTGCAGGTAGTGCCATGTTGCAATCAAAACTCAGGGAATTGGGCTTAAATATTCATTTGAATAAAAGTACTTCCTATATAGGTGGAGCGCATAAAATAGAGGCGCTGCATTTTAATGATGAAAGCGTGCTTGCCATTGACATGCTGGTGATATCAGCCGGAATACGCCCCCGTGACGAACTGGCAAAACTTGCAGGTCTGCAGGTGGGTATGCGTGGCGGTATTATAGTTAACGAGAAAATGCAAACAAGCGATGAACGCATTTTTGCCATAGGCGAGTGCGCTTTATACGAAGGAATGATTTACGGCCTGGTTGCGCCGGGTTATGAAATGGCCGACATTGTAGTGAGTCAACTTATTGAAGGCAGTAAGTTATTCTACGGTTATGATATGAGCACCAAGCTAAAGCTGATTGGCGTGGATGTGGCCAGTTTTGGTGATGCTTTTGTTACTGAGCCGGATTGCAGGACGATCGTTTTCGAGGATACGCATAAAGGCGTGTATAAGCGCATCAATATCAGCAATGATGGAAAATACCTGCTGGGCGGGATTTTAATTGGCAATGCCGACGCATATAATATCTTACTGCAAACAGTCAATAATAAAATAATTCTTCCGCCAAATCCTGAGGACCTGATACTGGGTTCAAGGGGCGGTACTGAAAATGAAGGTGCAGGTGTAATGGGCTTGCCGGATGATGCGCTTATTTGTTCGTGCGAGGCGGTTAATAAGGCGTCGATCTGTTCGGCCGTTACTGATCAGGGGATAACCAGTATCGATGGAATGAAAAAATGCACCAAAGCCGGAA
This sequence comes from Mucilaginibacter sp., assembly GCA_035489035.1. GTDB lineage: Bacteria > Bacteroidota > Bacteroidia > Sphingobacteriales > Sphingobacteriaceae > Mucilaginibacter. The sequence continues at coordinate 41,945 of DATHKT010000066.1, read as the reverse complement.
CGGGTTGCGGAGGCTGTATCCCATTGGTAAAGGACCTGATTGCCGGTACCATGAAGGCCAACGGGCAGTACATTAAAAATGTAATATGTGAACATTTTGAATACTCAAGGCAGGAATTGTATGACCTTGTAAAGATCAATAAGCTTAAAAATTACGACTTGGTTCTTGATCATTTTGGTAAAGGTGACGGCTGCGAGGTTTGTAAACCGGTTGTTGCCAGCATTATGTCGAGCTTATGGAATGATGTGATCGTTAAACAAGATACTATACAGGATAGTAACGACCGCTTTTTAGCGAATATTCAAAAGGGCGGCACTTATTCGGTAGTGCCACGTATTCCGGGTGGCGAGATCACCCCTGATAAACTGATTGTTTTGGGCCAGGTTGCTAAAAAGTATGGTTTATATACCAAAATAACAGGCGGGCAGCGTATTGATATGTTCGGTGCGCATGTAAATGATCTTCCCTTAATATGGGAGGAATTGATTGATGCCGGTTTTGAAAGCGGACATGCTTATGGTAAAGCATTACGTACAGTAAAAAGTTGTGTAGGCAGTACCTGGTGCCGGTTTGGATTGCATGATAGTGTTTCGTTTGCTATTGAAATTGAGGACAGATACAAAGGCATACGTGCGCCTCACAAATTGAAAGGCGGAGTAAGCGGCTGTGTACGAGAATGTGCCGAAGCACAGTCGAAGGATTTTGGCATAATTGCTACTGAAAAAGGCTGGAATTTATACGTATGCGGTAATGGTGGCTCAAAACCACAACATGCACAATTGCTTGCCACCGATATTGATAAGGAAACACTTGTTAAATACCTGGACAGGTTCCTGATGTTTTATATAAATACTGCCGATCCGCTGACACGCACCGCGACATGGCTTAATAAAATGGATGGTGGGATGGCTTACCTGAAAAACGTGGTTGTAAATAATAGCCTGGGATTAGTTGTTCAGTTGGAAGAAGAGATGCAGTCGCTGATCAATACTTATCACTGTGAATGGAAAGAGGTGGTTGAAAATCCGGACCTGCGTAAACGATTCGCGCATTTTGTTAATGCGCCTGAAGAAAAGGACCCCTCTGTTCAATTTGTGCCGATGCGCGAACAGGTGAAGGCGAAGTGGTAGGATAGTTCAGTGATTCAGGCAAAATTTAGATTTAAACAAATATGGAAACAACTATAGCAATTGAATGGATACTGGCTTGTTATGCAGATGATGTTCCGGAAAATGGCGGCGCTTGCGTGAAACATGGCAACGAGCAGATCGCTATCTATAATTTTTCGCGGCGTGGCGAATGGTATGCAACGCAAAACTTGTGTCCGCATAAGCAGCAAATGGTTTTATCCAGGGGGATGATAGGAAGCGCGGGTGAAAATTGCGAACCTAAAGTTGCCTGCCCGTTCCATAAAAAAACATTCTCGTTATTGACAGGAGAGTGCCTGGGTGAAGATGAGTATAAAATAACTACCTATCCCGTTAAGGTAATGGATGGCAAGGTTTATATAGGCGTTTCCTGATCATATTAAAAAAAAGACTTTTCAATACATTGTTTGCAATATATTGGACCTAAATCCATCTTGAGAAGAGAAGATGATCTTTAAGTTTCCCCGCCGCCCGGCGGGGAAGACTTAAAGGATATAAATTTTAAAGGTCGTCAGCCGTTAGCTGCAAAAGCTTTTCGGGGTTGATAATGATGATCTTCCTGCCGCTTACTTTAATCAGTTCTTCCTTTAACAATTCATTCATTACCCTGAATACGGTTTCATAAGTGGCTCCCGCAAAGGATGCCAGGTCCTGGCGTGAAAGTTCAATGGCGATAGAATTATCCTCGTTGACGCCAAATTGCTCCTTTAACGTGATCAAAGCCTGCGCAACGCGGCCCTTAACGGACATATGAGCAAGATTTCGCATTTTTCGTTCTGATTCCTGGAGCTCGTCAGCAAAAAATAGCATCAGGTTGTAAGCGAAATTGTTATTTGTTTTTAATGTGGCCTCAAAAAAGGCAATATCGACATAGCATATTAATCCGGGTTCAAGCGCAGTTGCCGAAACCGGGTAAACGTTGTTGGTCCCCAGGCCCCTATGTCCAAAGATGGCTCCCTTTGTAGCAAATCTTATGATCAGCTCTTTATCGCTGCCCCATTTTTTATGAACTTTCACATTTCCCTCGTAGGCAAAATAAATACCGGTAACCTTATCGCCTTCTTTAAAAATCACCTCACCCTTTTTAACCCGGAAGTTCTTTTTATGTACATCAACCGCCTGGAGCCATTCTGGTAATGAATGCCTGCACAAAAAACAATCTTTCAGATTACATGCTTGTTTTATTTCTTTCATTTGGTAAAAAAGAGTAAATGGTTAATACCAGATCGTGCTTATAAGGCGATTTTTCTGATTTACTTAAAATTTGGTGTGTTTTTTACACTATTTAATCAAAAAATTCAAATTAACTGCTAATTATTGATGTTTTTATGGATAAAATCTAATTTAAATGAACTAAAAATTATTAAAAAATAGGATTTTCATGTCTATTGTCTGAAATTCAATTATAAAAAATTCATTTAAGGTATTTTTTTATTTGAAAAATCAAAAAATTACATCAATATTTTAATATTTTATGATGTTAATTATAAAAGTAATGAATTTTTAAAGTGATAGTTGAATTTTTATATTAAATTGGATATATTTATGACGATAAAAGTTAATTATTAGCATAAATATCAAAAAACATATAGCCTATGATAAAAAATCAAACTCAATAGAATAAAAAAATCCCTGCCGGGAGGTCGCATTCCCGGGCAGGGTTAAACAGTTTTTATCGCTTTAACAAAAAAAACCATTTCAAATGTACAAAAATGTATTAAACGAATACACTATTGGCGTAATTCTATTGTTTTCATCATGTTTTGCGGCTAATGCACAAACAATTACTGGAAACCCTTCTAAAAATTACGCCAATGCTAATGAAAGATCGGATTATCCCCCGGCGGAAACGACAAACACGTTAAAATCAATCAAAACTGACACTACGTGGAAACCAGTCAGAAGATTATGGGGATATGCCTTCGGCGATTATTATTACAATGCCCATGCCGACGCATCAAACCGTGGCGCCGAAACCAACTACAATAGTGTACCAACCTACCGGAATGCTTTCCAATTTCGCCGTATCTATTTAGGATACGATTACGACATCAACAAGAAATTCTCAGTCGAATTATTATTAGCGTCGGAACCAAGCGCCAATACAAATCCATCAAACGGAACAACTATATCAGGAGGGGATAACCTGGCCGATAACAAGATGTCATTTTATATCAAATTGATTAACCTCAGGTGGAGAAATTTATGGAACGGCACCGATTTTATTATAGGCAATCAATGGACACCAGGCTGGCCTCTCTTAACAGAGAAAGTATGGGCCTATCGCTTTATTGAGAAAACAATTGCAGATGTTCATCGAAATAACCCATTTGATTTTGGAGCAGGACTTCAAGGCACTTTCGATCCATCAACAAAAAATTATGGTTATGATGTGCTGATCGGAAATAATACTTCCTCGAACTTGTTATCAGCAACAAATGCTAATACAGGATTTTACAAAGCTTTTTATGGTGATATATATGCTAAATTTTTCAATCAAACGCTGATCTTCGACCTGTATGCCGACTATATGCGGACTGCCCCAGTTACAGCAATAGTAGGAGGCCAGGCGCGCCATATGATTAAAGCTTTAGTAGCTTATACTACACCAAAGTTCACTTTTGGAGTTGAAGCCTATACGCAAAATATCACAAATGGTGTAACCGATGAAATCACTAAAGTATCTGCTGATGCAACTGTTAACGCTATTTCAGTATATGCGCACGGTGTTATCTATAAAGACAGGTTGCGATTTTTCGCCCGCTACGATAGCTACAATCCTGACAAAGACTTTATTGCGACTAATGTTTATACGGTCAACACAAATCTGCCGGCATATAGCCCTTTTACCAAAGAGCGATTTATCTCTACTGGTTTAGATTATATCCCGGCTAAGAACATCCACTTTGCACCAAATATCTGGTTCATACAATATAAGGACCAGAGAGATGCATCAACAGAGGGCTACCTGCCCGATAGCCATGTATTGGTTTACAGGCTAACCTTCTTTTACACTTTCGGCAAATAAGGAGAAAAGAATCATGAAAAATCAACTGACAAAACTCAATATATTTTCTATAAAAGGCGTACAGATGCGCACTTTCCATACCACCTGGCTCATGTTTTTTGTGTGCTTTTTCGGTTGGTTTGGCCTTGCACCATTGATGCCGACTATAAGGGCAGAATTGCATTTAACAAAAGGGCAGGTGGGTAATACCATTATTGCATCGGTAGCCGCTACAATCATAGCGCGTTTAATTATAGGTAAGCTTTGCGATACCTGGGGGCCGCGTAAAACTGCCGTCAGGTTACTGCTGATAGGGTCGTTACCTGTATTTCTTGTGGGTCTGGCACATGATTATACCTCGTTTCTCTTATTCAGATTAGCGATTGGTGTTATCGGCGCTTCATTTGTCATCACCCAGTTTCATACTTCTATGATGTTTGCACCCAGGATAAAAGGTACAGCAAATGCTGTTACCGGCGGCTGGGGTAACCTGGGCGGTGGTGTTACTAATATGGTGATGCCACTCATTTTCGCCGCTATAGTTGGATTTGGCTATACAAAAGCCGAAGCCTGGCGTTTTGCAATGATCGTACCAGGAGTAATGATGCTCATCATTGCTTATTTATATCATAAGTATACAAAGGATACTCCTGAAGGTAATTACGACGAAATAGGATACACCAAAAAACAAACCAAAACAGATTGGTCGATACTGTCTGATTGGCGTATTTGGGCATTGACTATGGCCTACGCCATGTGTTTTGGCATGGAGATCACTTTTGATAATGTGGCCTCGCTGCATTTCGTGGATTCATTCCATTTATCTCAAAGTTCGGCGGGTTTTTGGGCGGGCATATTCGGGTTCATGAACATATTTGCACGGGCATTAGGCGGTATCGTATCCGATAAAGTAGGCGGCAAATTCGGGATGAGGGGTAAGGGATTATTACTCGCGGGTGTATTACTGCTAGAGGGCTGTGGTCTGTTATTATTTGCGCAATCGGGCTCATTGCTGGTGGCTATAGTATCCATGCTATCGTTTGCTTTGTTCCTCAAAATGTCAAACGGGGCCACTTATGGTATTGTGCCTTTTGTAAATACAAAAAATGTAGGGATGGTAAGCGGTATAGTTGGTGCCGGGGGCAATCTTGGCGGGATGCTGTTTGGCTTCCTGTTCAAATCATCGGCTATAACCTATGTACAGGCTTTTACCTATATCGGTTATGCGGTTATCGCAGTATCGTTGATCGTGATGATTACCCGGTTTCAAAAGCAACCTGTTTTAAAGGAAGCTGTTGACGGCGGAGAAGTACTGGCAGGCATGGCCTGATGGTGGATAACATAAAAATTAATGTCAGTAAAAAAACTGCATATCAATACATCAACCTCAACCTGTTGTTACTGCGGGGTAGGGTGCGGTGTGCTTGTTCATAAGGATAAAGGCGGTCACGTTTTGGTTGAAGGCGATAGAGAGCATCCCGTGAATAAGGGGATGCTTTGCAGTAAGGGGCTCAACCTGCATTATACAGTAAATGACAAGTCCGACCGGCTGTTATATCCGCAAATGCGGTATAATAAAAGCATGCCCATGCAGCGGGTTAGCTGGGATGAGGCCCTTGATCGTATTGCCGCTGTTTTCAAAACCTTCATTAATAAATATGGACCCGATTCGGTGGCGTTTTATGCATCGGGGCAGTGTTTGACAGAAGAATATTATGTGATCAATAAACTCATGAAAGGGTTTATCGGCAGTAATAATATCGATACCAACTCGCGTTTATGTATGAGCAGCGCAGTTGCAGCTTATAAGATGGCTTTGGGTGAAGACAGTGTTCCGCTTTGTTACGACGATATAGAACTGGCTGATTGTTTTTATGTGACCGGTGCAAACCCGGCCTGGTGCCACCCTATTTTATGGCGAAGGGTTGAGGCGCATAAGGCAGCTAATCCGGGTGTTAAAATAATTGTGGTTGATCCCCGCGTTACCGATACCTGCAGTATTGCCGATCTGCACCTGCAGCTCAATCCGGGAACGGATATTACGCTTAACCACGCTATAGGTAGGGTATTGATAGAAAATGGTGATATCGATCTTGATTTTATCACGAATCATGCTGAAGGGTTTGAGAAATATAGTGCTTTAGTGTTTCAAAAAAATCTTGCCGAATCGGTAGAAGTATGCGGGGTGAGCGAACGCGACATCCGGCTTGCCGCAAAATATATAGCCGAAGCCAAGGGTTTCATTTCCATGTGGACGATGGGCCTTAACCAGAGCTCGATGGGTGTAAATAAGAACCTAAGTCTAATCAACCTTAATTTGATTACCGGACATATTGGCAAACCCGGTTCAGGGCCGCTATCATTAACCGGTCAGCCCAATGCTATGGGTGGCCGCGAAGTAGGGGGATTGGCTAATTTGCTGCCTGCCCACCGCGATCTGAATAATCCACTTCATCGTGAGGAAGTACAAAAATTTTGGGGTGGGGCGCCTATCGATCCCAAACCGGGATTAACGGCTACTGAAATGTTCGAGGCATTGCACGATGGCCGTTTAAAAGCGATATGGATACTTTGTACTAATCCATTAACCAGCTTGCCTGATGTACGTTTGGCAGAAGAGGCACTAAAGAAAGCAAAATTTGTTGTGGTGCAGGAGATCAGTACCAAGCCAGAAAGCCTGGCCTATGCGGATGTAATATTACCAGCGGCCGCCTGGGCCGAAAAGGAAGGAACCATGACCAACTCCGAGCGTCGCATAAGTTACCTGAACAAAATAATTGATCCCCCTGGTGAAGCATTGCCGGATGCGGAGATCATTTGCCGCTTTGCACGGAAAATGGGGTATAAAGGGTTCGATTTTGAAAATGCTGCATCTATTTATGCTGAACATGCCCGGCTTACCGCAAAAACCAATATTGATATCAGCGGATTAAATTATGATATCCTGAAGGAGCAAAAAACGGTGCAATGGCCATATAAAAAGAGAGCCCCTGGACAAGGAACACAACGTTTATTTACAGACAAAAATTTCTATACGTCTTCACAAAAGGCTATTATACATGCGGTGCCTGATGCCCTGACCAGCGAAATGCCGGATGCTGATTTTCCATTTATCCTTACTACCGGCCGTATCCGCGATCAGTGGCATACCATGAGTAAAACAGGGAAGGTAAATAAGCTTAATCAACACTATCCGCAATCATTTATAGAGATACATCCACATGATGCCGCTGCATTGGAGGTTAGTGAAGGTGATATTACAGTAATCAGTTCGCGCCGTGGTGAGGTTAGAGTTAAGGCCAAAATATCCACCCAGATAAAGCAAGGCGTTGTTTTTTTGCCAATGCATTGGGGAAAGATATTGGGCAACGACCTTAACAGGGCCAATAATGTGACATCAGGAGAAGTTGACCCCATCTCAAAAGAGCCTGATTTTAAGTATTGTGCTGTAAATGTGACCAAATATAAAAAACCTTTTCAGCGCATTGTGGTAATAGGGGCCGGTGCAGGTGCTTATGGTTTTGTAAAATCACACCGGGCTATTAACCAGGATGACGAAATTACCATCTTCAGCAAAGAAAACTTCCCTTTTTACAACCGGGTAATGCTGCCCGACTATATCAGTGGAGAACTGGAATGGGAGCAATTGGTGAAAATGAAGGATGGGGATGAACCTGCTTATAATATTCGCTTATTACGGAGCGTAAGCATTGAAAAAATAGACCGGGTAAATAAACAGGTTACCGATTCGAGAGGTATAAAAACCAATTACGATGTTTTATTGATAGCTACCGGCAGCAGGGCGGCTGTGCCCAGGAATGTTCCGGCCTTACCGGGTATATTTACTATGCGCAGCCGCGTAGATGCTGATAATTTTAAAAAGCACATCCCCAACGAGTCTCATGTGGTGATTGTAGGTGGAGGGTTACTCGGCCTGGAAATGGCCGCGTCCTTACGTGAGATGGGGGTAAAGATCACCATCATCCAACGTACTTCAAAGTTTTTAAACAGGCAGCTGGATGATCTGGGCAGCCAGTTATTACATGAGGAAATGGTTGATCAGGGTTGTGATATTTATTACGATGATGAGGTGCAGCTTTATTATGGCCGTTCTAAATTAACCGGTATAGGTTTAAAGAGTGGTCGCAAGATCAATTGCGATGCGATGATACTGGCCATTGGTACCATCCCCAATCTTGAAATTGCCAGGGAGTGCGGATTGGAATGCCGCAGGGGTGTTATTGTGAATGAGCGGATGCAAACCAGCGATCCTGATATTTATGCTATTGGTGAAATTGCTGAGTTTGAGGGTACCCTGTATGGCATAACCGCCGCTGCCGAACAGCAGGCCGAAGTAGTTGCAGGCTACCTTACCGGTGATATCGCGAGTTATTACAAGGGGAGTTTATTTATGAATATCATTAAAATTCATGGATTTGACCTGTGTAGTATTGGCTTACCTGAATGCCCGGATGATAAAGATTATGAGGAGGTTGTATTTATAGACAAAGCTAAAAGATATTACAAAAAATGTATTATCCACCAGGACAGGCTGGTGGGCGCCATATTGATTGGTGATAAAAGCGAGTTCCTGGAGTTTCGGGACCTGATCGCCAATAAAACTGAATTAAGCGAGAAGCGGCTGCAATTGTTACGCAGCGGTAGTAAGGCCGACCCTGTATTGGGTAAACTGGTATGTAGTTGTAATAACGTTGGCAGTGAAAATATCCGCAAAAAAATAACGGAGGGGTGCACCAACATGAAGGACTTGTGTACGAACACAGGCGCCGGAACAGGGTGCGGCTCATGCAGGCCCGAGGTAAAACGTTTGCTTGAGGAAGAATTGCAAAGTATGGTAATGATTAAAGCGGGTTGAAAGGATGAGGAACACACAGCATATAGCAAAAATAAACTTGCCTGGTGGTTTTGTATCTGCAGGTGATTTGTACGAAATATTGGTAATTGCAGAAAATGCAGGTGCTGTGCATGTACGTTTTGGTAATCGCCAGCAGTTGTATTTTAATATCAAGCCGGATCGTCTGGAGGATATGGAGCTGGATATGCTCAAGGCGGAGATCAATTACGAGATAGATACAGATATATATCCTAATATCATCAGTTCATACGTTGCTGATGCTATATTTAATCATGAAGGGTGGCTGCGCGAAGGGGTTTATAAGGACATACTGGATATGTTTGATTATCAGCCCCGGTTAAAAGTAAACCTGATCGATAGTCAGCAAACATTTGTTCCATTTTTCAGCGGGAATATTAATTTCATTTCCTCCGGCGTTAATAATTATTGGTATTTATATATCCGTTTTCCAAAAACAGGTAAGCTGCATTGTTGCCCATCGCTGCTTTACTCTGATGATATACCGGTAATAGCTAAAGCAGCAGAAGAGATCATCCTGCGAAACAGGGGACTTTTTTATGATCAGGAAGAAACAGATGAAAATCTATTCTATAAAATGCTTCATAAAAAGAGCGGCGTTGCTTTTCAACCTTCGGCTGATACGCTGAAACTGCCCGATTTTTACCTGCCATATTATGAAGGGTTCAATAAATACAATAACAAGTATTGGCTGGGTATATACCGGCGCAACGAGCTTTTTTCGCTTGATTTTTTAAAGGATGCCTGCTTACTATGCCTGAAAACACGGATAGGCCAGTTATATACCACGCCCTGGAAATCAATTATTATAAAGGGGATTGAGCAAACCGACCGGAATCAATGGGGCTCAATACTTAGTAAGTTCAGGTTGAATGTAAGACATGCGGCAAATGAGCTAAACTGGCAGATCGAAGATATCTGCGATGAGGGGCTGGAATTAAAAAAGCGATTGGTGCGCGAGTTTGAAGAGGCCGACCTGCGCACCTATCAACTTTGTTTTGCCATTAAAACACAACCCAAAACAGGCTTGCCTGGATCGATCATTATCAGAAAAGGAAAAGAAGGATTATTCGACCTGTTGCATACCCGCGATTTTAATCCCAATACAAAAGATTACGTTCCTTATGCGCAGCAAATAAAACTAACCGCATTGAGCAAGTATTTGATGATCCTCTGCAATGAATTTTATGACAGGCAAAGCAATAACCTATCAGCAGCAGTAACTGATATTGTTGAGGAGCCCAATATGCAGTTGGATCAATCGGAAATTTATCAATGCAACAGGTGCCTAACCAGGTACGATAAGGTATATGGTGATTGTGTAAATGAAATTGATAGGGATATCGATTTCGAAAAATTAAACGATTATAAATGCCCTGTATGCGATGCTCCTAAAAGTGAATTTAGTTTGCTTGAGGTAAGCATATCATGATGATTTTGTGGCCCATATCGGGATCATTCAAGACTCAACATTTTACTGTTAAATACTATATAATAGTTCCATTTAATGGCCGGTTCTTTGACGCTGACGGCCAGTTCAATAGGTAAGTACCCCGCTTTTATTTGTTTTCGTGATTGGCGGAACCTAGAGTTTTGCTAAATCCCCTTCAGGGCCAACCTGGATATTGAGTTCAATAGTTTCTGGTTGGGTGTTTTTACATCGCCCATAATATGGATCGGCTTTGTTGCCATTTGCCCATGCCTGAAATTAGGGTGATTTCACTTGATATACCAGGTGTTTTTACGGTCTTATGTTAATGCAGGCTAACTAAATTTATATCAATAAATTATTAAACAGTTAATTTTCTATATGATGCTAAATATTATGCTTTCTAAAATATTTGCGGGGCAAAATCTATTCTTTGGGGTCATATCCCGATGGATGCAAAACTTAACTTCGCTTATTTTAAATAATAACTTATTATTATACCAAAATAACGTGAAGTGCTGTAGGTATTCTCATTGGGTATCAGTAACCTGTATATTTGGACAAATATTAAAAACTTTAATAATTAATAAAATTTTAATATAAAAATAAGTATTTTTATAGCAATAGATTATTTTTCAACCTGTAACTCAAACCTTATGACCACAATTGCAAAAAAATTACAGCTCTTATCCGGGTTGGTAATCGTTTTCTTTCTAACTAACTGCTCGGCACCTGCTCATGTGCAGCGGGTAAGCGAAACCAGCGTAACCGATCTGAGCGGAAGATGGAATGAAACGGACTCAAGACTAACCGGTGAACAAATCGGGGAAGATCTGCTTTCAAACGCATGGTACAGTACCTTTACCTCACAAAATCAAGGGAAAGCCCCTATTATTATTGTAGGACTTATTGTTAATAAGTCTCACGAACATATTGCTTCGGAGACTTTTGAACTGGATATCGAAAAAGCGATAATCAATTCGGGCAAAATGAAACTGGTGCAATCCGGAAATATGCGTGAAGAGGTTAGGGCAGAGCGTGCCGACCAGCAAAATTATTCTTCCCAGCAAACCATGAAGAAATTTGGTTTAGAACATGGTGCTGATTTTATGCTAACCGGTACCATAAACTCCATTGTAGATGAATATAGCCGGGAGAAAACCATATTCTATCAGATCGACCTGCAGCTAACCAATATTCAAACCAATGAGAAAGTTTGGATTGGTGACAAGAAGATCAAGAAATACCTGGGCAACAAGAAAAAATAATGAAAACAACATTACCCGGGAAGACACACCTTGCGGGTGTGTTATTTCTTCTTGTGCTTTCATCTTGCGGAGTGCGTAAGGTGGATCAGCCAAGCCACGCGCAAGTCAGTAAGCCACGCGAATCCAGGAAGTCAATTAATGACGGGGAATCAGTTGAAACCAACTTATACCAGGGGGATTTTAAGCTGGCTTCGGCCAAAATTGATAATAATCCATTTTTGCTAAAGGACCGGAATAAGCTTTTATATTTATTAGAGAAAGGTAAAATTGAATACCTGGCCGGGAACAATTCTAAAAGCAACGACTATTTTGAACAAGCTTATATGCTGGTTGATGATAAGATCAAAACCAGTGTCGGCCAGGGAATCGCGGCTAAGTTAACCAACCCGATGGCAGAACCCTATAAAGGCGAGGATTTTGAAAAAGTAACCCTGCATTATTATAAGGCTTTGAATTATTTCCAGATGGGGCAGCCCAATGAGGCATTGGTTGAGGCCAAGCGTATAAATATTAAGCTGTTTCAACTCAACTATAAGTATAAGGACAATAAAAACAAATATGCTGCCGATGCTTTTTCACAGATCGTTCAGGGTATTATTTATGAGTCATTAGGCGATATGAACAATGCATTTATAGCGTATAGGAATGCCGAGGAACTTTACGAAGGCAACAGCGATCAATACTTTGGTGTACCCCTGCCCAATCAGCTTAAGCTGGATCTGATACGTACTGCAAAACAAATGAATTTTGTAGAGGAGATGAGCCAATATCAAACCAAATTTGGCATAGTTGGATCTTCTGAACCCCAAAATGTACCACGGGTGGATAGCTTGGCAAAAGTTGGCGAAGTGGTTTTATTTTGGGAAAATGGATTGGGGCCGGTAAAAGGCCAAACCAAAATTACCGTTGGCGGCGCGCCGGGTGTTACAGCTACCGCGGTGAGCAGTAGTCCTGATGAGTATGAACCTATAATAATCATTCCGACAGGTGTAAATATTGGTTTAACGTCAATTGCTATTCCTAAATACATTCCGAGAGAAAGTTATTATAATAAGGCATCAATTTTGACAAACGGGGAGGAGCATTTTTTTGAATTATCTGAAGACTACAATATTATAGCTAAACAATGCTTAAAGGACAGGATGCAACGCGAAGTGCTTGACATTGCATTGCGGGTAGGTGCAAAGAAAGTTGCAGGCAAGGGCTTGAGTATGCTGGCCAGTCATTTTTTGGGTGATGCTGCCGGAAAGATAACATCGCTGGCTACCGATGTGGTAAGCGTAGCTACCGAAAAAGCAGACTTAAGGAATTGGCAAAGCCTGCCCGCAAACATAAGCTATGTAAGGCTGCCCTTAAGGCAAGGCGACAACAGTTTTGTAATTAAAAAATATGGCATTAATGGTATTGATCATGATACCATTCACATTATGGGCAAACCAGGTTTACAGGTGATAAGCTATTTTGACCTTGGCCGTACCATTAGTAATTAGAAGTTTAAAAATGAATTATTGTGCACTGAACTTTTGTCAAATTCTTGGCATCGCATTATTGAGAATAAGGGATTGTCAGATTAAAAACGGATGTGGTTTCCGGGAATATTTTATCGCAATTACAGCTTAAGTTTTTGAAATAAATTTTCTCCGGAATATCATTTATTATTAATATATTTAAAATGCATAATTTTAATTCATTTCATATCGGGTAAAGAAAATTTTAATCTAAGAGATTGATTAATTGACCTATTGGAAGATTGGCGGCTAAAAAAAAGGAGATAATATTTTTTAATAAATACTTACTAACATGAAGAAAATTTTACTACTGGCTTTTATAATTTGTCAACTCAAGGCAGTTGCGCAAGACATAATATATTTGAACGACGGAACCATGCTTCCGGGGAAAATAGCGGAAATTACAGACGATCAAATCAAACTCAAAAACCTGGCTAATCCAACCGCTCAACTTTACACCAAGAGTAGAAGTGCTGTGAAGGTTGCTTTTAATAGTGCCGGCGATTATTTAGTTTTTGATGCAGGCAAACCGTTTGCGGAAAAAGAAAAGCAAGAATTTATTAGTTCGGTTGTAAGACCCCGCCGTTATGATGTTGTTGTTGATGTTGCCGGCAATGTTCGCCCGATAAATATTGCGGATGACAATGACCAGGAGATTTTTGGATATGAAAACGGAAAAGAAGTTAAGCTAATCAAAAAGGAACTGGTATTTGCTATTCATAAAGATGGTACCCACCAACTATTTTCAAGTCCCGGAGCCGCTTTATCTTATCTGTCTATAGACAAGGAGAAAATAAACACATTGCTATTTCCTGCGCGCACAACGCTTCAGCTTACAGTTACAGCACCTGTTACTGCCCCGCCACCCAATCCTGTGGTAGCTGATAAAAAGGCACCTGCAACGGTCACTCCGCCGGTTACCACAGCCGCTATTAAACCTGTCGTAATTGATAAAAAGCCACCTGCGCAAGTTGCCCCTCCGGTAATCGCCCCGGCCCCTGTTGCCAAAATAGCGGATACAAAGGCGCCTGAGGTAGTAAATCCGCCGGTTGCTAATACGGTAACTAAAGCTGCCGAACCGGATAAGCCATCGCCGTTAACCCATGAGGATGCCGGAATCCCGGCGCCTAATATGGTTGTTTTCGGGGCTAAGGCAATTGAGAAAACTAAGGAATTTACCAGTCGCCTGGTAGATATAACATCAGTTAAAACCAATCGCGATGCCGCTGTTAAAAGTATAGACCTGGCATGCGATCTTTTTATAAACCAGGGCACAGATGCCAGGGTAGAAGTATCAAACATAAACCAACCTAATGTAAAGCCCAAAAAATACAAAGTACGGGATTACTTAGGCAGGCTGATGATAAAAAGCGGACAATACGATAAAGTGCAAGTTGAATATGCTAACATTAACTATGCAACAAAATTTCAAAAAGGCCCGGATGGAGATTGGTATGGTACTGTAACCTTTGTACAAAAATTCCAGGGATTTATTGATGGAAACATTGCATATGCTGACCAGACCAAGCGTAGTATGACCATCCATTTAAAACACTATGAAAAAGCGATTAATGGAGAAACAGTTTCTGGCTGGGATCTTTATTTAGAGGATATCGGCGTTGTTGAAACAAAGAAAATTTAACGTTTTTTATTGGTATGGTTAAAAGACTTCTGCTTTTACTTATTCTTCTTGGCCCCAAGTTTCTATTAGCTCAAAGCTACGAAAAAGAATATGTTACTCTTTTTGCCTGGGAAGTAAAACAAATAGATGAGTTTGTTGAAAGGTTTGATAATAGCGACTCAACTTTAATTAAACAATATAATCAAAAGCATGATCCGTCAAGGCCATTAACCCGCGAAAAACTGATAAAAAGCCTTTTTAATGCTGAACGTAAAGACTGGAATTTTAGTGATATCACTACTTTTATTAAACAGGTAGATAATAAGGACAACCCGGTTTACCTTGATTTTTATAATGGAAACTGGTATGCCAATGTGAATTGTGCGGTAGTTTGGAAGGGCAAACCTTTAAGTGCCATGTTTAAACTAAAAATAGAGAAACTTGCAAACGGGGGCTATAAGTGGGTTATTACTGATGTGGATGCTAAATTTTTAAGTAAGAAAAACGCAAATGGCGTGACACAGGCAATTGATCAGCCGGTTTTGCCGAAACCAGAGAATAAGAATGCGGCTTTAAACCCCATGAGCCACGCAATAGATTTTTTAAATATTGATAAGGTATCAGATAATTCAAAAAACATAGGCAATTACCTGGCTACCTCTGATAAATACAGTGATGAACTTTGCGTTTTTATCAACGAATGTATTAACAATCGCCTTAAAATAATTAATGTAAAGAACATAACCTACAGTTGTTCGCAGGTAAAGGGCTGGAGTATAGAGATCAAACAATATAACCGCCAAACTAAAAACTCGGGCTGGCTGATCAGTAAATTAAAGAAAGTATCATCTTAAAATATGCATATGGCTTCAAGTTTACAATATAATTTAAGGAACATGGGAATAAAAAAAGAAGCTGTATTAGGGTTTTGCTTCCTTTTTTTAGCCGTGGCTGGATATGCTCAAACAAATTCTGTTAAAAAGAAGAAGCTGACACACCCTGCAGCAGCTAAGCAAGCACCACCGCCACCTCCGGCAATTGTTCAACCGGTAGTAACGCCACCTCCGGTAGTTGTTCAACCTGCACCGCAACAAACTCCCGCAGATGATAAAACGCTTATTAAGGATACGATACAAAAGGAGAAGATCAGTTATAAAGATGCCAAAGAAATAATTTATGAGGCGGGATCCTTGATGGGAATATTGCAGACAACATTAAACATAGCTACTTCCAGTGACAGTACTCCCGCTGACCTGGCAAGCGTGGTCAATGATAGCTACAAACCCGGGGCTACATACCGTATTTTTGAAGCCAGGGATGTGATAATTGAAGATGATATTGATCCGCAATTTGCGCTCGGCAAAAGCAGGGATGTGTCTGCGGAAAAGTATTTGACCCAGTTGGATGTTAACTATGAAAAATCGCTTGATAATACCATTGCATTTTCAAATATTGGCACATCTGACGTTAAAAAGAAAGAGTATATCTATGTGAAGGTTCGATTTGATTCGAATTTTGGCAGTAAATATAAATCTACAGGCGGCACATATACCATGAGAAAGCGCGAAGCTGAAATCAAAATGGTGAAAATTGGCCCCAAAAAATGGCAGGGCTTAATAAAGAGTATAAGGTTTTATGATCCTACCAGGCCTATAGAGGATAAGGATAATAATATGCAGGTAGCCTCAGATACCTCTTCATCAGGCACCTTAATGTCAGATGAGGATTTTGAAAATAAGAAGCGGCTATTTTTAGCGCAACGGGAAGAAGAGGAAAAAAAGAATCAGGCGATATTTGATGAGTTTGTTAATGATGGTAATAGCTATATGAATAACAAACAGTATAAAGAAGCGCTCGACTCATACGCCCAGGCAAAAGCATTAAAACCATTGGTGCCCTCGTTAGACAAAAAAATAAACCTGGCCAAAAAGCAGAATGCTGATAACACTTATGAAAATTATAAAGGCAGAGGTGATAAGGCAAAAAACGAGCGAAAATTTAATGACGCGGTTTTGTTTTACAACCAGGCTATCGCGCTCAAGCCCGATGCAAGCAGCATATTACAACCCGAAATAAACTTATTGAACAAGAAAATAGACATTATAACACGCCCAAACAACAAAGTGCAGTCAGGTGATTATGATGCTGCAATAGAGGAGTGCGAGCGTGAATTGAAGGAGCATAAAAAAGAAAAAAATGATTACCCGGAATTATATTTTATACAGGCTATTGCTTACCAAAAGCTTGCTGAAAGAAATGCAGGTGGCAAGAGTGATCTTGAAAAGGCTTTAATAAACTTTAATACAGCCATTCAATATAATACAAATTATAAGGATGCCCGGCTTGCGCGAGCCTATTTTTTCGTGAAATATAAAAACGACATACCTGGAGCTATTTCAGACTATGATGTATTGGCTGGTAATGAATTGGATGATTCGCCGGATAAACCGTTATATTTTGTAGCCAAAGCAAAGCTAAAGGATATAATACATAATACAACGGACGCACTGGCCGATTATAACCGGGCTCTTGTATTGAGTAAAGATAATGATGCTACTATTTATTTTGATAAAGGCGAATTGCAATATCGTTTGGAAACTTATAATGATGCTCAAAAATCATTCAATTCGGCTATAAAGATCAATCCGAAATATACAGCGGCTTTTTATTACCGTGGATTAAACTTTGTGGGCTTGAATAAGACTGAACTGGCCGGTAATGATTTTGCGCAGGCCGAGCAGTTGGGATTAGAGCCGAATCGGTTAAAAACAGTAGATTCAATAAGCAATATTTATTTTTTAAAAGGTAAGGAACTTGCTGATAAACATGATTTTGCGAATGCTGACAGCGCATATGCTAATGCACTGAGAATAAGAAAATGCAATGCAAACGCTATACACGGGCAGGCCGAAATACAA
This sequence comes from Mucilaginibacter sp., assembly GCA_035489035.1. Lineage (GTDB taxonomy): Bacteria > Bacteroidota > Bacteroidia > Sphingobacteriales > Sphingobacteriaceae > Mucilaginibacter. The sequence goes on along the minus strand of DATHKT010000066.1, from coordinate 24,152 downwards.
TTAATAACAGGGGATGAGTTGAGTGCAAAAAAACAATTGGCGGCTGCCAAGGCAAAATATAATGAGTCTATAATTCTTAACCGCAATGCTTTGGAATGTAGTCCTAATTTTTCTGATGTTCACTTTAAAGAAGGGTTGGCTCATAGCAAAATTAAGGAATATAATGTGGCCATAGCATGTTATACAAAGGCGATAAGCAGTGATAATAACAATGTACAAGCTTATACAGAGAGGGGAAATGCCTACCAGGTACAAGAGAAATACAGCAATGCCGTTGAAGATTATGGCCAGGCTATTATTTTGCTGCAAGTGAATATAGAAAGCGCTAAAAAAGGAAGCGATAAGTTACTGGTAAAAAGCCTGACTACGAACTTGTCCAAATCAAATCTGTTAAAAGGGCAAGCATACTATTACCTGGCCGATTATCGTAATGCAATGGCCTCATTAAATAGCGCCGTAGATCTGCTTGAAACCAACAATGAAGCCCTGTATTACAGGGGCCTGGTTTATTTTGCCCAGGGCGACCTACCAAGCTCAGGCAAAGATCTGGATGCCGCTATAAAAATGAAGCCGGATTACAGGTACTATTATGCCAACGGTAAAACCAATTACAGGAAAAAAAATTACCCATATGCGATAAGCAATTTTTCAGAATCCATAACCGCAGATAGCTTGAATACGCTCAATAATAAGCTTTACTTGCGTGGATTGAGTTATTTCAAAAGTAAACAGTATAATGAGGCGGTTAATGATTTTAGCTTATACAGTAAAAGTGAAAACTCGAAATCAGACACGGCTTTTTTTGCTGATTATGGAGAAGCACAGCTTTTTAAAGGCTTAGACACAGCTGCGGTTTCCAATTTTAATTATACGTTGAAGATGAACCCTAATAATGCCAAAGCGCTTTATGATATGGGATGCTATTACGCGAAGAACAATCAATTTGATAAGGCGATCGACTATTTTCAGCGTGCATTTTTAACACATGGCTTAACTAAAGACGAAATAAAACTGCAGGAAGATATATTTTTAGCAGATTTCAACAAGGTTAAAGCAAACAAGTCTAAATACAATGATCTTCGGAAGGCAAATCTGAAAACAGACTAATAAGCCCTATCAGGTAATTTTATAGTTTGATTAATTTAATATATAGTGGACCGATATACCAACCTAACAGACTGGCACGAGATTGAACAGGAAATAGCTCAGGAAAGCGCGTTCCTGGACCAATTGTTGGATATATTAAAACTTACAATCATTGGCCAGGAAGAGTTATTGGAGAGGTTAGTGATATGTTTATTGGGCAAAGGACATATTTTGCTGGAAGGCATGCCGGGTCTTGCTAAAACGCTTGCTGCAAAAACCCTGGCCCAATCAATAAATGCTCAATTTTCGCGTATACAGTTTACACCCGATATACTCCCAGCTGATATATTGGGAACGATGATCTATAATATCCAGAACAACGAGTTTACTATTAAAAAAGGGCCTGTATTTTCCAATTTTGTATTGGCCGATGAGGTAAACCGGGCACCCGAAAAAGTGCAAAGTGCGTTGCTTGAAGTAATGCAGGAACAACAGGTCACTATCGGCAATACAACCCATAAACTTGATTCACCATTTATGGTGCTGGCTACCCAAAATCCTATTGATCAGGCCGGAACCTATGAATTGCCCGAGGCGCAATTGGATAGGTTTATGCTGAAAGTGATCATCGGTTACCCTACGAGGGAACAGGAAAAATTGATCAATCGCATAAATGCTTCAGAAAATCAAGCGCCAACTGCTTCAATAGCTACTGCTCATATTTTAAAAATGCAGGAACTGGTTGCAAAGGTGCATGTAGATGAAAAGATCGAAGATTATATCCTTGATATTATCCTTTGTACAAGATGGCCCGAAAAATATGAGCTATCGCGATTAAGGCCCTATGTTAAGTTTGGTTCTTCACCCCGGGGAGGCATTAATCTTACGTTGGCCGCCCGCGCCCATGCTTTTCTGAAAAAGAGGGCCTTTGTTATACCGGCTGATGTATACGCCGTTGCTCCTGATGTGTTGAGGCACCGGATAGGGTTGAACTATGCGGCCATGGCTGAAGGCATTACCTCTGATTATATTTTACAGGAAATATTAAAAGCCGTACCAGAACCTTAATCATCATGAGATATGGAGCTTGGTGAACTTATTAAAACAGTACAAAAAATTAACCTGCTGTCAAATTCCATCTCCAGGCAAAAATTAGCCGGGGGGAACATTAGTGCGCTTAAAGGCAGGGGAATTGTATTTGATTCGGTAAGGAAGTACGAAACAGGGGATGACGTGCGAAGTATAAATTGGAGTGTAACCGCCCGTTTCCGCGAAACTTATGTAAATACTTTTAATGAAGATAAAGTGCGCCGGGTATGGCTGCTGATCGATGTAAGCGGTTCAGGTGCAATAGGTACAACCCGGCGGAGTAAAATTGATCTGGAAATTGAGATAGCAGCAACAATTGCTTATAATGCTATCAGGAAGAATGACAGTGTAGGCGTCATTTTCTTCAGTGATAAAATTGAACGGCTGATAATGCCGATAAAAGGTATGGCGGGCTTTTGGCATATTGCCAAAGCAATGGTTGAATGTAAACCGTGCTCTGGCAGCACGAGTATTGACTGTGCGCTTAATTTTTTGATGAAGATCAACTGCACAAGTAGTTTGGTATTTATTTTATCAGATTTTCTCACTACCGGCTACGAACGGGCAGGAGCCATATTTGCACAACAAAATGACATTTTTACCATACGCGTATATGATAAAATAGAATATCAATTGCCCAAACTTGGCTGGGTAAAATTAAGAGATATTGAAGGCGGGCAACAGAAATGGGTAAACACTTCCTCTGAGCAATTTAGCAAAACATACAGCGACCAACAGCTTAGGATCGGGGAGAACTACACCGGATTTATAAGAAAAAACGGGATAAAGAATATAGAAGTCAGCACCGATGAGGATATAATAGAAAAATTATCATTATTAATGAGTTGACAAATGCAAAGGTTAAAGGTTGTATTGATCATAGGCTATTTATTTGTAACCGCCGGCAGTTATGCTTCAACGCAACCCATAATAAAAATTGCAATTGATAATAACGAAGCTGTAATCGGGAAAGTTATCAGGCTTGAGGTCATTGTCAGAACGGGGGAGAGCGCACGGGTTTCCTGGCAGTTGTGTAATGAGCTTTTCAGCCAGTCCCAACAAATTACATTATTAGCTACTGATTCGATAACGGCCAGGGGCTATGCTAAGTATCGTGTTGCTTTTACCTGTGTAAAGCCGATACACTTATCAATCAGCTCATTACCTGTTCTTATAAACGCTCAAAAATTCCTCACCCCTTCATTTAAGGTTAATTTTAAACCGGAACGTCCAATATCAACGCTGTATAATATTAAACCGGTTTATGATATTAACTGGCTTAACCCGCTGGCCGCATCAGGAAAGGTGATATTACTACTACTGATCATTTGGTTCATATCGGCGGTATTGTATCTCAGGTTGAAAAAAAGAATAAGCAGCCGCGCTTCTTCAAAGATCAAACATAACTGTCTGAAAAAACTGGCAGTACTTGAATCAGCTGCCGAAAGGAAAGCAATGACTCCGTTCGTCCTGGCTAACAAAGTTTCGGATGTACTTACGGAGTATTTACAGCAGATTACGATTACCCCTGACCATCAGCTAAGCAACATCACCCCAGGCGAATATGACGAATTGTTTGGCAAATTCAGGGAATCGGTAGAGAGAGTAAGATTTTTACCACAGCCTGCAGCACAACTGTTATACCCCGTACTGATCAATAATGCCCGGGATTTTATACTCACTCATCAACCGGCAGCATAAAGATGTGGAACCGGTTAACTCAAATAGGCTTTTCAGCCCCGCAATGGTTTATACTGCTTTTAGTTATACCAGTATTGATATACGTTCATTATAAATATCTGCGCAACAGAAGTTCGGGAATGGTGATAAACGGGGGCAGATTGGAGAATGGCACCGGTTCCATCAGGCTATCACCGGTTGATTATTTGCTGGTATTGCGGTTATTGGCCGTTGCCATAATTGTGACAGGCCTGACAAACCCGCAGGTAATTACCAAAACCAGCACAAAATCCCCTGATTCGCAAACGGACATTGTGTTTGCCCTGGATATTTCAAAAAGCATGCTGATAGAGGATATTAAACCTAACCGGCTGGAAGCGCTTAAGGACGTCCTGAACCGTTTTATTGCAATGCGATCGCAAGATCGTATGGGTATCGTATTATATGCCGGCGAAAGTATGAATTGGTGCCCTTTAACCAAAAACTACCCACTACTGCTGAGCCGTATTAATAAGATGGAAGAAAGTGACCTGGGCGATGGTACGGCTATTGGTTCAGGATTATCATCAGCTATTAACATTTTGCGCGAAAGCCCATTAAAAAGCAGGGTGATCATATTACTTACTGATGGGGAGAACAATGCCGGGATAATCGATCCGCAGATGGCAGCACAATTTGCCAAACGTTTGAATATAAAAATATATGTTGTTGGAATAGGCAGCACAGGTTTTGCACTAATGCCCCTGCGGGGATTGGATGGCCAAAAATATTACCAGAAAATATATGTTACGTTAAATGAATGGGAGTTAAAAAAAATCGCAGCTATTTCCGGCGGCTCTTATTTTAGAGCAACAGATATAAAAGCGCTGCAAAACATATATGCGGCTATCAATAAGTTGGAAACAAAAAAAATAAAGTATGTAACCACCTTGAATTACAGTCCATGCTTTGAGTGGTTTATCGGCATAGCCTTATTGGTGCTATTTGCAGAGGTTTTTTTAAAATTCACATTGTTACGCACTTGGCCCGCATGATATACTTTGAACATAGCAATTATCTGTATGGGCTGGGTATTTTGCTACCCCTGGTAGCGATGTGGCTGATAAACAGGCGAAGGCAATTAAAGGCATTAGCCTCACTGGGTGACAGCAGGCTTGTTAAAAATCTCGTTATTACATCGCCGCTATCCATACAGCTAACCAGGTATGCCTTGTTTTTGCTTGGCTTTTCGTTATTGATAATCGCGGCAGCAAAGCCCTATATAATGAATGTGGACGAACATGCCAGGAGCACTTCGCCTACAGATATAGTTTTTGTAGTGGATGTTTCTAAAAGTATGTATGCTAAGGATATGGCGCCCGATCGCTTAAGCCGTGCAAAGCATCTTATCAAAGAAATAATTGGTAAATTGAATGGTGAACGGGTGGGGATTGTTTTGTTTGCAGGCAAGGCCAGCACTTATGCCCCGCTAACAGGTGATTATTATTACCTGGATAAACTGGTTGACAATATTTCCGGCGATTGGGTTAGCCAGCACGGTACCTCGCTGCGTGAAGCATTAAAAATATCAGCCTTGATTTACGATCAGGATAGTAAAAAGAACAAAATAATGTGCCTGGTTACAGATGGCGAATTTCATGATAACGCGATAATCCTTGCTGATTCGCTCCGAAAATCGGGTATAAAATTATTTTCTTTTGGTTTTGGAACAATGAAAGGGGCAGCCGTGCCGGTAAATTACAAACCGGATAACGAAGAGGTAGAAAAAGACAGGAACGGGCATGAGGTGATATCTCGCCTGCACTCAGCAGAGCTTTTAAAAATAGGAGGCAATGAGGCTAAAAATTATTTCCAGGTTGCTGATCAATTAAATGCAGCCTCGTTATTTACGGCGAGGCTTAAAGCTGTGGAAGATAAAAATATTTCCACCGCGCCTAAGCAGTATTACCCATTGTTTTTGATGGGGGCGATAATACTGCTGATCGCGGAAATATGCATACCACAAGTTATTAAAACATATAAATTAAGCTGAAGAAACAGGTATGGCGCAATACAACATCCAAATAAGCAAAGCCCGCCTGGTTAAATACTGGCTGATAAGCATGATCACAATTACTGTGGTTATTCTGCTCACGGTATATAAAACAAATGCTTTTAAATCGGTCAGCTCTATAAAAAATGCTGCTTTGACTTTAAGGGCCAATTCAGCCTACCAGCTTAACCACTGGGGAGATGCGGGAATATTATATCAGCAAGCTTTAACAGTTAGTGCAGACCAGGATAAGCTGAAATATAATTTGGCGAACGCGTATTATCAGCAAGGGCGTTACAAGGAAGCCGCAGAACTGTACCAAAGATTGCTGGCTAATAAAAGGGATGATGCCCTCAAGGCTTCGGTATGGAATAACCTGGGAAATACCTACTATATGGAAGGGCAATTATTTGAAAGTTCTGATGCTTATAAAAAGGCTTTGCTTTTAAATGACAGGGATGATACAACACGCAGAAATTTCTTATTTGTAAGCGCCCGGATACAGAATTTATTCAGGTCTGGAAGATCGGGCGACAAAAAGAAAGATGACAAGAATGGTGACGGCAACAAAAAGAACGATACGAAATCAGACGATAGGGAGGGGCAAAAATCAACAACCGATGAAGTTTCCGGTCCTTATAAAGTATCGGATAAGCAAATGAATGACCTGTTGAAAATTTCAAAAGAACATGAGCGCGTACCCAATGGTAGCAAAAAAAGCTCTAAACAAACGACGAAGACCCCTGCAAACGGGCCGGATTATTAAGTATCGATAAGAATTATGAAGTGCATAAATAAATGGTATATTTTAGTTGCGGCAAGCCTTTTGGTTTGGCCGCCAGGCCATTATGCATTCGGTATCACTAACCAGGAACCTGCCATAAAAAATAATAAGGACTCAATTGATAACATATTTATCCGGGTTGTGAGCTCGAAACCGGCGGTGTATACCGGTGAAGCGTTTATAGTTAAGTATTTATTATATAATTCAGTTGCTGTTATCGATCCGGAAACAACAGCCGATTTGAAATTTAAGGATTGTTACCAGGAACAATACCCTGCAGCGCCAAACCAGGCCACCGAAAAATTTAGGGGTAAGGTATATAATGTAACCATCTTAAAACAATATCTCGTGGTAGCGTCAAACGCAGGCATCATGGAACTGCCCCGGTTAAAAATCCATGTAAAAATAAACTCAGCTGGAAATGAAGACTTTTTTGACCAAAAAGAGTTACTTACCAGGGAATTGCTTTCTGCCCCCGCAGCCATTACCATTAATGCCCTGCCGCTACCGCTGAATACAGTTTCATTTTCAGGAGCCGTAGGGATTTTTAAAATTAAGAGCTTTTATAAGCCATCGCCTAAAATTGAAAACTTACTTGTTTATCATTTAATTATTAACGGCACCGGTAACGTCAAAACTGCGATATTTATTGATCCCAAACTTCCTGTGGGCATTGATATTTACAATGCAAACACCACCAGGCACGATACATTAACAAGCGCTGGTATCAAAGCATACCTGGAATATTCATTTCAATTGGTGGCAAATTACAGGGGTAAGTATAGTATCCCGCCTGTCAATTTCAGCTTCTTTGATCCCGAAAAAAAGAAATATGAAATTTTTAATTCCCAGGCCTACAACTGGGACGTAAACACCGGTCCGGCAATGCCGCCAGCTTTAAATATTATACCCAAACAACCGGTTGATGTTTTTATAAAACAGGACATGACCGATACATATACTATTTATTCCTATTCCAGTCTCTATTTTATTTTGTTGATTGTCGGTTTGCTGCTATTTGTAGCCGGGTATAAGCTGCCTTATATTAAAAAACTAACGGGCAGGTACATTGAAATACTCAGATCAACAAATGCCAGAAACCAGGCGGTAAAAAACATTATAGAGCTAATAAAGGACTCATCATCAATGGATGAGGATATACTTTGTAAAAGATTGACCGGCGCTCTTTGTAAATATATGATTGATATCAATGAGGAAATTAACAAGGATAATAAAGCGCTATCATCATTGCATCTCGAAACAAACCTGGCCCGGCAAGAATTGCCGAAAGATATACATGATGAGGTAAGGGCGTTTTTACACAATCAGCATAAACACCGCTTTGGGCCGGCGAAAGCTCAAACTTCAGATCTAATGCAAAGATGCCTGCATTTAATAGATATTATCCATGCCTTACATAAAGGGAGATATGCATAAGCGCATCGTAACCATATGTGTTTTGTTGCTTAGCGGCCTTATTGCAAAAGGCGGTGAGGTAGACCATTTATTTACCGTAAGCAACAGTAATATGAATACTAGTAATTATGCGGCCGCCCTGGCAGGATATCATAAAATAGAGATGAGTGGGAGTAAAACAAGCGGCTTATACAATAACATAGGCTGCGTATATTATAAAGCGCATGATTATGGCCGCGCTGTTTTATATTTTGAAAAGGGCCTCAAACTATCTCCTCTTGATACACAACTGGTTTATAACAGGAATAAAGTGCTGAAACAACTGCATAAAGCAATTGCCGCTAACAATCTAAGCTTCGGATCAGATGAATCGAGTTTTTTTAGTAGGGTAGACCGACTAAATAAAATATCCATTATCATCATAGTAGTTAGTGGCCTGTTATTCCTGGTGCTGTCATTTTTTTCTGCAAAAAAACCAATATTAATCGTCACAAGCATTTGCAAAATTTTAGCAGCGGCGTCAGCAATCATTTTGGTGATAGCCGGAGTATTGTTTAAACAACATGAAGCAAAAAGATACGCGATAATCACAACACCAGTATCAGCAATACGCCTCGGGCCGGCTAAACTCGCAACTGTTGACAGATACTTTAATGAGGGATATAAAGTAGAGGTGATAAATCAGTATAAACACTGGTATGAAGTTAAGGACCATGCGGACAGATCAGGATGGATTTATGGTAATGACCTTACGGAAATAAGGTGACGACATTTAAGTATAATGGCTTTAAATCAATAGTAAAGAGGCCTGATCAACATCTAACGAAATAGTCCCCAACCTTTCTTTTTATAACTGATGTTAAAGCGGGTTACACAATTTCTGTTATCTCTTACGCTTTTTACATTAGATATCTTAAATTTTCCTTTGTATAACTTATCGCATATACTTTCTACTGATTCGCTGTCCTTGTCGTTGGCCTTAACATAAGTGCCCATGCCGTAGCATAAATAGTTTTTTAAATTTTGACCGTTATTTCGATGTTCCGCTACAGCATCGAACATTTGTTTGAATTCTTCATCTGTAATGCCGGGTATTTGAGCTTCAGCTTCGTGTTTTGGGGCAATATACGTTTGCCTTGCAGGAGTATCCGGGTTTTTTGCCTGGCCCCCCTGACTGCCTTGATTTTGATTGGCTGTCGGATGTCTACGATTACCAACTATAGGTGGGGGAGAAACAATAGCGGGCATTTTAATATCGATATCCTTAGTATATATTTTGGTGGAGTTATTTAAACGCAATTGTACGGTTTGCTTCCCGGCAATCCTGAATTTATAGGCGACGCTATTGCCATGCTCTACAGGGTTAAATGTTGAATTTTGTACAGACCATTCAAAAGCGGTTGGCTTTTTCTTACCGACATAAACAAATACAGCCTCTTTACCAACAAGTGCGGTAGGGGGGCCTATAATCGGATTCTCATCCGGCAGATCATCCTCAGGAACAACTTTCTTATTTATTTTTAATGTTATCAGTTGAGGACACTGTCCGTTTCCCACAACATTCACCACATGATCGCCGTCAACGGCAAAACGATGCTTTACCTTATTTCCATCTGCAGTGGCGCCATCTCCAAAATCCCATGTTGTTTTTTCTGAAGTTTTAGCAACAAAGGTAACCTCCTCATTAACAAACAAACTATTTTTTGTTGACCCGCTTATATCCATCGTAGCTATGTCAAAATGCTTGCATTCAACATTAGTTGCTATTTTAAATACTAATATAATACCCGAAATGAGTATAATGATGAGCATTGATATCCATACATTCACATCTATCCCTTTAATTCGCCGGGTTAATATGGAATAAACGTTTTGCATATTATTTTTTACTGTATCAATTTATAATGAGCGAAATAAAATTGGTGTTAAAGTTTAATGACCGCCGGATGCTGATTTAAGCGCCACAATCAAATTGGCATTACTGGTAGCGCACGTAGTTAATTGAGACTGTACTTCAGAAAGTTTTCGTTCCAGATCTTGTTTATCCTGGGCACTGTTATTGTTATCGCGCACTGTTTTTTGGGCTTGATCAAGCGCCGATAAGTTGGCAATGATATCTACATATATTTTCCTGGTTGCAGTTGTGTCGTCTCCAACCTGTTCTGTTAACTTGGTAATGTTTGCCTTAATATACCCTTCGGTTGTGTTTGCAACGCCAGGCAGGTTTATCTTATCCAGCATAGCTCTGGTTTTCGATAGCCTATCGGCAAATGTTTGTGCAAAAACACGTTCTTTTTGAAAATCTGCAATTTGCTTTTTCATTTGCTCGTTTTCTTTAACAGGTACTTGTATACCATAAAAGGCAGTTAACATTACAATACTGATTGTTACTACAAAAAACAGCAGGAAGACAAAAAAGGATGATCTTCTTTCCGGGTTATTAAGTGGTATCATGATATGTTAGGTTATATGTTAATATCTATCTGGCCAAAAATCTTGAACTTGTAGTTTTCTGAGGTTCGGATTGCTCAATTTTCTTTTCATCTACAAACACGCCCTCTTTACGCTTTCCTATAAATTCAAGATTATTTAATGTTTCAAACAATTCGCTTATGAAATTTACAAATTCTACAACTACTATTATATTTTTATTCAGGTCATTATTATCATAACGCTGATTTGCCATGTTCACCAATATTTTTTCGATCTCTCCCTGCTTTGGGTCGCACCATTCTGTAAAATAATTGATCAGGATATCCTTGCCCGAATCTATGTGCAGATCAATAGTGTTTTTCATTAGCCGGGCCAAACCCGATAAGGCTTCAAACATGTAGGCCGGCGACTCATGGATAAGTGTCCATCTGAATTTGGTAATTACATGGGTTAGCTGTATCAGCGTGCGCTCGCATAGGGAGAGCACCATTTCAGAAAGATCATTTTTTTGCTTACGCGAATATATTTTCTGAACAATTTTAGAGCAATGCAGCTCAAACTTATTCAGAAAGCTTTCCAGGTCACTGTATAAATGAATTAATGCCGGGTGCGCGCTTATTGAGGTACACGGAGGTACATAGTGTTCATCAATTACATAGCTTGCCCCTTTTACCAGCACTTTTCCTATCATCAAGCCATAGGGATGACTGGCGTATTGTGCATACTGGGTATCACTGATAACAAAAAGCTTAAAAACCGGTAAAACAAACGGGAACCGCGGTGGGGTTTCATCAATAATAAGATTTCCGGCAGGCTGTTTCTCAAATGGGTTAATGGTTAAAACCACCCAAAATGCCGATTCGCCGGCAGGCTGTGGCATCGGGTATGATATGCCCGGTATGGCATCGGCATCATTTTGCCCGATTTTTAAAGCGGCTGAAATATTTATAGGCACCCCGCCCAGGGTAACAGCCTGACAATTAAGTATAGCAACCCGGAGTGTATTTTGATTATCTAAAGATATATTGACATTAAAAGTATTTTGGCCGGCAGCCAGCGGGGGCAACACACCATACTTTATTGGCGAGAGACTGAAAGAAGCGATATCATGCAAATCATTTCGTACGGCATCATCCTGCGCGATGAAAAGATTTTTATTGATCTTCATTCCATCGATCCAGTTGACATGAAAATATTGAGTGTTATCTCTCATTCTCTTTTTGTTTTATTGGTGTTTTGATCAGTTGCTCGCAGATGATCACTGAGTTCTCCTTTATAAAATTATCCCTTATCCTTAAAGAAGGGTCAAGCACTTTATTAAACTGGTACCATTTCCGCTGCAGCCTGAACCACCATATGATAGGATCTTTATAGTCATCCAAAAACTCAATGGGGGTCTCGCTTTTCTCTTCGTTATATTCGTTAATGAAATGATAAAACAATTCACCAAGTATTATATTTTCAGGTGCTTTTGCTCTAAAGACGGTTTTCTGCTCGGAAACCTTTTTTGAGATATTGAAGCCAATTACCAGTAGATTTTCGTTCAGACTTTCATCGGGCGGGTCGATCCTTTTTGAAACCGGGTACTCCCAAACATTAAAATCGGTAACCGGGATATTGTACGCGGCATCAAAAGTGTAATAAAAAAACTGGGGTATAATAAATGCCAAAACCGATAGCATAACCGGGTACAAAATAAAGAGGGCATCTTTTACGAAATAAATTAACAGGGAGGTGATGATGGTTACAAACAGCATTACCGCGAGAGAGAAAAATATCTCAGCAAAAACACCAGGATATTTTTTTTCTCCGGGGGATGGCAAAAAACGGTTGTGCATTAACATGAAGTTTACAACCCCAAAAACCAGGTACAGGAAACAAAAAATCCAAAATAATGTAAAAAGACTATCGACCAGGTATGTGATGGCAAATAAAAGAAACACGTTTAACAGCGAGGCACATACTAAAATAAGAATGTCCTTTTTGGTTAATGAGCTTAAACCTTTCGAAAGGCTTTTTGCAAAGGCAAAAAAAGCCGTCATTACAACAGCTGCTATAGCCGAAGAAATTACAAGGGTATTATGAACCATTATGTTAGTCTAATCGAAAAAAAGCAATTTAAGCTCTGATAACTGTTAAATATTAATGCACCTATACAACCTTCCCGTCCCAGTTCCCTACTTTATCATCATCTCCTTTATAGCCGTCAAATTTAACCAGGAAGCTTTTGGCGGTAAAGAATGGGGTCATATTAATATTTATATATATGTTTTTATCTTCTCCCTGCTCAAAACGACCGATTGAAAATTTCTCAATTAGCTGGCCGGCACCTGTTACACTATCCAGGAACTTCACAATCTGCCGGCGCAAGGTATCTTCCAATTTATCATCCCATATCTCAAGCGCGCGCCTGTTCAGAAAATCTGAAACTACTTTTGCTACAAAATCAAATACTCTAACTACAGAGTAGGTTTGCATACCCAAATTATCGCCATTAAAAAGAGTTTTTGCAGAAAAGGGCATCACTTTCCCCCATTCGCCCACCAAAGGGATCAGCCCGGCATTTTCAAGCGCCGAAATTTCAGCCTTTTTTTGGTCAAAACGTACAGCGTCAACCTCGTCAATAGTACCATAAGCTTTGCCTGCAACGGGTTGCGATAATTTTGTACAATACATTTTGCCGGCCAGTGCCGATGACCCAGGAACATACATATCTTCTTCTTCACCTACATCATCTTTTTTCCCCCGGCCTACAATATAGTTACAGGTCATTAGCACATTGGCTTTGTGCGGTTCTGCCGAAGTGAAATTTCCTTCAAGAAACAGATCCAAAACATCATCAGGAGTTTCGATATTTTCGAAATCAGTAACCATCATTACCTTGTTTTTGTAAGCCATCTTACCCCATTTATCAACAACTTTATTTGATTTCAGATAACCGGGTATTACCAGCAAAGAATAATTCCTTCTCAGATCGAGCCTGTCATACTGCGCTTCGAATTCTTCGCCAACATGTTCCATAAACCTGGGCTCGTCCAAATCAGTAAGCTGATCTATGGAAGCGTTCATTATGTTTACGTTTTTCAGCTTTGTTGATTCGGTATTTTTATAAAAGAGATTGACAGAGCGGTAAGATTGCTCAAGGTCATGCGTGGAATCAAGTATTTTTTTAAGATTATTTTTTAATAACTTATCTGCTGTCTCAGCCTTTTTTGAAGAGATCTCTGTCATCTCGGCGATTGAATTTGCATCGGATAAAAGATCGACCCACACCTGCATTTTGGATTTAAGCAGTTTGCGTTGTCCCTTTTTATCACTATCGGTCCTGAATATTTTTCCCCGGGCTTTTTTTGCCGGATTAAGGTTATCAATACCATCAATTATAGCTTCCAGGAAATCAAATCCGCCTACTCTTTCCAAAGTTTTTAATGATTCCTCCAATGGCAGAGCCGACTGCAGCTTTTCATTTGCTTTGTATCCTGCTTCAACTGAACTTTTTAATTCTTCTGACATAATTGTTTATTTAAAAAATCTTTAATGTTTATTGAAAATTATGCTAAATAATATGTTAATTCTTATCAGTTTTCTTCAAGTTCTGATATCAATACCTTCAATGAATCAATGAACGCCTGTCGGGTTTCAGGATTTTCAATAACATTTTTTAGTGATTTATTTGTTCCCAATTGCTTAACGATCCTTAAATAAACATCATGCTGAACATTGGTGTCGGCGAGAAAAGAGCTTTGGTTGACCAGGTTTTTAGTGTCAAAATCGCCAAGCCCGGCAAACTTGAATGTTTCTTTAGTGGTTGAACCATCTTCTCTGTCTAATTCAACATCACATGCGGGCTTAAAATGGTCAAATACATCTTCCACGGTCTGCAATCCTTCAATAATCTGGGGCCTTATGGGCTCATTATTAGTAAGTTTCTGGATGAAGAGTGTCTTGTTGGGTGATATTTCAACAAATCCTTCTCCCACTGGATCCGGAGCAAGAATAGTTGTAGCGATACCAGGTTTAGCTTGAGGCATAATTGTGAAATTTAAGTTATATCTTTAAATGTATTATTAATTATAATTATTTCAAAAAATATTATACAATTTTCCAGGTAAGTTCTTCGTTATCAAGGTTTATTTGCACTGTATTTCCTTTTTTGAGTTCCCCTGATATAATATACCTGGAAATAGGGCGCCTGAGCTGATTGCGGATAACGGTGGATATTTGCCTTGCGCCATATTTTGGCGTAAACCCATTTAACGACAAGAATTGCTTCGCGTTATCAGTTATTTCAAGCTTTATGCCCTGCTTATCAAGCGATTCAAGCAAGCCCTTCATTTGTATTTCAAATATCCGCACGATGCTTTTCTCACTGATAGGGGCAAAGGGTACTATTTCGGTAAGTCTTGCTAAAAATTCAGGGCGGAAATATTTAGTCATAATTTCCATCAGCTTATTTGATGATGGGATTTCTCCTTTATCAAACTGTTCGGCTATCCACTCACTGCCTATGTTTGATGTAAATATGATCAGCGAATTTGAGAAATCGCCTTCTTTACCAAGCCTGTCGTGCATGTGGCCCTCATCCAATATTTGCAAAAAGGTATCAAAAACAGAAGTATGGGCTTTTTCAACTTCATCAAATAGTAATACCGAGTAAGGCTTCTGCCTGATCTTATTGACCAGCATGCCGCCTTCTTCATAGCCTACATATCCCGGAGGGGCTCCGTAAAGCAAAGCGGCAGAATGTTCTTCCTTAAATTCCGACATGTCAAAACGCGTCATCGCCTTTTCGTCATTGAAAAGAAAATCAGCGAGTGATTTTGCAAGCTCTGTTTTGCCGGTACCGGTTGGGCCCATAAAAAAGAATGAGCCGATGGGTTGTCCCTGCTTGTTTAAACCGCTCCGGGACTCGAGGATCGATTCAGAAAGTAGTTTAACCGCATGATCCTGGCCAATCACTTTCTTTTTAAGGTGCTCGCCCATATTTAACAGCTTCTCTTTTTCCTGTGCTTGTATTTTTCCTAATGGGATGCCGGTTTTATAGGATACCACTGCTGCAATATCGTCCTTGTTTACATCATTCTTTTTATCAGTAGATATTTCAAATAACTTACTGATCGATCCGGTTAAGTACAAGTCAAATTCTTCGAAGGTCTCGAACTTATCGGTTTGCGAGGAGTCTTCTAATTTTCCAAGCAATACCGGGCTTATTTTATTTTGCAGTAAACTATTAAGCCACCGGTACTCATTGAATTTTTCACTCCCGGTAAATGTTTCATCTGCTTTTAATTTGTCCAGGTCTTCCTTTAACTCCGTTAAGTTTTTTTCATTGGTATCCACCATTAACTTTATGGCCGCCATGGTACGGTCCAAAATATCAATTGCGGCATCGGGTAAGCGCCTGTCCTTAATATATCGTTTAGATAGCCTTACACACTCAACAATTGCATTCTTATCTATGGTTATTTTATGATGCACCTCAAACTTTGACGCCAGCCGGTCAAGCATTTTAACGGCGCTCTCAATACTGGGTTCGGGAACATTCAATACTTCAAACCGGCGGGTGAAGGCCTGGTCGGGTTCTATAAATTTCCGGTATTCATCATTGGTAGTCGCGCCAATCACCGTAATAGCCCCCCTGGCGAGTTCGGGTTTTAACAGGTTTGCCACCCCGCCTCCAATACTGCCTTTGCTATCCAGCAGTGTATGGATCTCATCAATAAATAGTATGGCCTTGTCAAACTGTTTGATTTCCTTAAGTATATTTTTTATACGGTCTTCTATTTCACCTTTATAAGACGCGCCCGCTATCAGCGAACCCAGATCCAACTCAAATATCAGGGAATTTGCCAGCAGGCCGGGCACCTTGTTGTTCACAATATCCATTGCCAGCCCATCTATCAGTGCCGTTTTGCCAACACCAGCTTCTCCGGTTATCACTACATTTGGCTTTGTGCGGCGGCACAGGATCTCCATCATCATCCTGATCTCCTTGTCGCGGCCAATAATCGGGTCTGTTTTATCTTCGCGGGCAAGCGCGGTACGTTCAACACAATATTTAAACAATGCCCCGGCACCGGGTTTGGCCGCAGCAGTTTCGGCCTCAGGCCCATTAACAGCGGTTTGTATGTTTTCCTGGCTGACGAAGTTGCTTAGCAGATCTTTTTCAACTACCGGGAAAGATTTAAGCTGTTCGCTGTTGAACGCCACGCCGGGTTTTGAAATAGCAGCAAGCACACAGAGCGGATTGATCAGATCCAGGCCCAATTTAATGCGTATCATATCGGCCTGCTCAAAAACAGCCTTTACCGTGCTGTCGCCGGTTATATTATCCTTTATTTTAGCGGTTTTAGGATAATCCTCCATTCTCACTTCGGCCCATTCCATGATAAAGCCGGTATCCTGGCCTATTGATTCAAGGAATGTCTTTAATCCAACTTCTTTATGCAGAAGCCCCCGTAAAAGATGCGCGGGATAAAAATATTCGTTGTGATACTCTTTTGCCAGAGATTGTGAAATTTCGATCGCGAATTTCAGTGATTCGTTTAAGGCCAGGTCTAACATTTAGGTTTATTTATTGTTTGAAAATACATTTTTATTTTCTAACAGTATGATTTATAAATAAATAAATTTATTAAACTTTTATCATAAGGAATTATAAATTTATAATTCGAAATATATAAACTATAATTTTTTAAAAAAGAGGTGATTACACGTTAATATTTTTATATAAATATAATTATAATATGTCCCTAATATGAGTTCAATTTATTATAAAATCCCGCTTAAGCTATCGAATGTGCTTGAGGGCAATGAATTGCCGGCTTGTAACATAAGCGACTCTATAACCAAGAACCTGGAGTTGATCATCATGACAAAGTACGGAGAGCAACGGAGCGATAATACATTTGGCTGCGGTATATGGGAACTGGATTTCGAGATCATTACAAGCCAGAACTTATGGGAGGAGAAACTGAGGCAATCATTACTTGAGTCTATAAAAAAACACGAAACCCGTTTATCAAATGTGATAATAGCGGTTACGATAACCGAATTGCAGAAACAGAGTTTTTTTAAGCAATACCCGGAAATAAAAAAGTGTGTGGAGATTTCTATAAATGCAATAATTAAAAAGACAGGGGTGGATTTCAATTTTGACACCAATTTGTTTTTAAGCCCTCTTTCAAAAAACTAACGTATGGATCTGGAAATAAGTAATTCAAAAGAGGCTATTAAAAGGCGGATGCTGAAGCATGCCATGAATTATTGGGATATTAAAAGCGGGAATGAGCATGATCTGGACCCTATTGTTAAGCTTATATTGGAAGCGTTATCCCTTGAGCTGTATAATTTGGGCAACGATATTGTAAACACACAGGTAAGGGTGCTCGAAAAGATAGCAAGCTTATTGACACCTGATTTTTTAACCTGCCCCAATCCCGCGCACTCCCTGGTACAGGCGTTGCCTATTGAACCAACAGAACTGCTTACAGATAAAATAGATCTTTTTACGCAGCTCAAAGTATCTTCGAAGAAAAACGAGGTACTTGATACCAACATCAATGTATATTTTACCCCTGTTGACCAGGTAAAGATATTTGATGTGCAAATGGTTTATGCAATTACCGGCTCCAAATTGTTCAAGTATGAAAATAATTTGAACCGTCAGCTTGTTGCTAACCAGTCGAAACAACTTTTAACCGAGGGGAATACGCTTTGGCTTGGTTTGAAAGTTAATAAGGATATTGAAAATATAAACAACCTGAGTTTTTGTTTTGACTGGAGAAATATTGAAACGCAGCACGCTTTTGGTTTATACCAGTTGCTACCGTTAACGCAATGGCACATTGGTGGCAAGGAAGTTATCACAATCAGTGGGGTGCCTTATGTTGTAGAGTCAAAAAGTGAGGATGCTGCAGAGGATATTTTTTTAAATTATAATTTGTTATCACTGATAAAAAAAGATGTAAAGGATTTTTATGATGCCCGGTTTGTGACAATAAATGATGATGGGTTTAACAAGATCAACGATTTGAAAGAAAATTACCCCGAGTCGTTCAAAAACTATTTCAAAGAAGCCGACCTGCAAAAATTGAATGAAAAGCTGCTTTGGGTGAAGATCGTATTTCCGGCCTCATTGAGCCAGGATCATCTTAATGAATTAAATATTTATTTAAATGCTTTCCCGGCAATAAACAGGAGATTGGTGGAGAAAAAGTACCGGCTTAACCGGAGCAGCAATATTATCCCGCTCGAAACTTCGCCGATGGAGCAGTTTTTATCTATACAATCATTAACTGACGATAGCAAGGATTACAAATCAATACCCTACCGGAAAAAGGACGATGCAGAAATTGGCACTTATACTTTACGAAATGGGGGGGTAGAGCGGTTTGACGCAAGGAACGCCAAAGAGCTTATCAACTACCTGCTTGAATCTTTGCGAAGCGAGAGCCTCGCCTTTAGCGCTTTTGGGCTTGATAATATTACCAATCCGCTGAAAGAAATTAACCAGCGTATTGAATTAATTGAATTAAAAACCCAGGGTGTAATAAACGATGCCGTTGAAATACCAACTTATATTATTGTAAAACCATATGAAGGTAAGGATCTGATGTTTATTGAGCATTGGGTTACCCTGGCCGAAGAAGCAAATAATATAAAGGCAGGTTCAAAACTACAGCAGCTTACCGGATCAAAAATAAAAGGCGGCTCGGTATTTTTATTGACGCCGACCATTGGGGGAAAAAGCCGACTTAAGCCTGAAGACCGGCTAAATGCTTTCAAATACGGCTTGATGACGAGAGACAGGATAGTTACGAAGGAAGATGTAATTAATTTCTGCAATTATGAACTCGGGAACAGGATCAGTAAAATTACGGTAACCAAGGGATTTGAAATGTCGTCAAACCCACAGCATGGGTTTCACCGCACGGTTGATGTGATCATTAGCCCTTTACAAACCGAATTGCAAAATAATGAAGAGTGGCAAATACTGTGTGAGCAGCTTAGGTTAAAGCTGCAGACGCGATCAGGGATGAGCAATAATTACAGGGTTTTATTGCAAAACCAGGTTAACTGAATTAATCGGGAGTAATTAAGCAAAAAATAACATCCAAATGGAACCAAAGGAAATACCTCATATCTTTTCCAACTATATGAACAACGATTTTAAAGCCGAAGTTGTTGCTGCTGAAATGGTGGAACAGGGTTTTCCGGTGGATCAGATACTTATATTAATGATAGGGGCATTAAAGAGGAGTTACCGAAAGGATGTAGATGCGATTGATGAAGAATTTTCTGAATATGATCATAATAATTACCGGGTAATAAAAACACCTAAGGAAGGCATTTACGATATGTTGCCCGAAGGTTTGTTCCACTCGGTAAGCCTGCACCAGTCTTCCACCAATCACCGGGAGATCATTGATATGATGAAGTTTCATAAGGTACAGGAAACCAATGCACGCCGCTTTTTTATGCCTTTTGAAACAGCCATTAATCACCTGCGGGTACAGATGGCGCTTTATGAGAACAGGCTGGATAAAAGATCACATTACAGTGAGCTGTCGGAGGTTTTTTCGGGTAACTGGGATATTTTTAATTATATGGATGCCGTGCAAGCCAACCTGTTTGTACAAATACTTCCTATAATACATGATATCCGGGATGATTACCCGCTTACCGAAACGGTTTTTGAACTGATATTAATGGTGCCGGTTAAGATCGTTGCCGCGCGTAGCAAGCCGGTTTTATTAGACAACCCGGTGGTATCTATGTTGGGAGATAATGGATTGGGCGTAGACCTAACCACCGGCAATGTTTTGTTTGATGATGGCGATGATGAAATAGCTGTAAATATTGGCCCCATCAGTAAAGCGCAATTAAACCTGTTTACGCCAGGCACCAAACAAAGTAAAATATTTGAATCACTTTGCGACCATCTTTTGCCGGTACACGTGAATGTAAATACTACGTTCGAACTATTGGATGCCGATAAAGCCTGTGTGCTTGCCGATGGCGAAAATACTTTTAACAGCACAATGGGTTTGAGTACGTATTTGTAGGAGAGTGAATTTTAAACTTGAAATTAATTAGTAAAAGATGGCAAATTTTGAAGCAGCGAAAACAAGCGTATTGAAAATTGAAGCAAAATTCCAGACATTACCTACGGATTGTGGAAACTATTTAACTAAGTCTGACTGCAGGAGCCAGAAAAATATAATTGGTACAAACTATGGAATTTCGGCGCCGGTACTTCAAGGTTATCGAAAGCCGATAACTATTACCACGCAGGATATGCAAAATCTCGATGAACCGACTGCAATAGGAATTTACAAGGCCAATTATTGGGATGTCATCAAAGGGGACCAGATTGAGAATCAGTCTATAGCAGACACTTTCTTTGATATGGCATTTAATTATGGACAAGTAAGGACGGTCAAAATGATGCAGACAATTTTGAAGAAACGTGATCCAAGTATTGTGGTTGATGGGAAATTTGGTAACTCAACACTAAAAGCGCTAAATCAATACGCAGATCAGCGCCTTTTTGATGAATTTCAGCAGGCCAGGCGCGTGGCTTATATAAAAGCGAACAAACCGGAATTTATAAAGGGTTGGCTAAATAGAGTAGATAAATTCAAATTTGTACCTCAATTTATACCAATTTTGCCACAATTTAAGCCGACCGAACCACAAACACAACCAGAACCGCCACAATTTAGACTAGCGTAAACTTAGCCGTTTACATTGTCCTTGAATTATCATTACATAACAGGCTTAAATGCTGACGTGTTATTTCTCGCCCCATCGGAATACTTTGTAATCACCCCACCATTGGGTTCGGCCATATTCAACACCTACGTCCCTTGTATCATCGCCCCTGGAGCTTAAAAACGGCGCATTGTTTTTGAGTCTTGCACATTCAGCTGTAGCCCCTAAAAGAGGAATGGTAATTTGGTTACAACCTTGCGGGTCCCAAATGCCCATATGCCCGCCGAAAACAATGACATCACCGTCCTGCAGATCTTTTGACGATAGGTTTTTTCCAACAAAAGCAAAATACTTATTATTCTTTTCATTGCCGAAAGCTGCGCTGGACATATAAGGGTACGACATGCCTGCTTGCTGATAGGCTCTCTGAACAAAATGGGAACAATCTAAAGCACTATGCTTGACACCGATTGAAGTGCGGGCGGTAATTAATAATTTGTTTTGAGTTGCTTTGTTCATGATAATATCTCCTTTTGGGTTAAATTGATAGACTGAAAAACGCTTTTACCTCACTCTCGGCGAGCTTAATAAATCTTTGAGGACTAGAATACGGCAGCGAAATACTGACCCATTTTTCTATCCTTGAAAACTCATAAATGGGAAATTCTGTACTTATAGCCAACCCTGACCCTATGAAATTATTTTCAAACGCATATTTAAAGGCAGCAATTTGTGTAGAATTAAGATTTCTTCTCAGTCGCAATCTTCTGGGCTTGATGAGGTCTTCGAAGTAATAGGTATCTAATATTGGCATGGGATAGGGTTAATAATGAAAATTATTTGATCATGTAGTTTTTTTATATCATTACACAACTTGTTGTTTAACCTATATATAGCTTATCTACGATACTATCCAATATTACGCCCTCTTGATTGAGGTCGTAATTTTCGTCAAACCCTACCTTTTGTAATCGTTCGCCCGCCCAGTCTCTAATTTCATCTACAACATCTTCGTCAATGTTGCTTAATACGTTATCAGACCCTGCAAACATTCTAAAATCAGGCCTTTCCGTAAAAAATGTTAAAATCAAATAATTAAATTCTGTGCTTGTAAGTTGAATATTCATTTCTTTTGTTTCAATATCAGTTTATTGGCTTTTTTACTTGATGTAGGGTTTACACTGACAATTTTACCTGTTTTCGGATTAACAACAACTTCCGCCTTTTTTCCAATGAATCTTTGGCTAGTTCGACCATTCTTATCTACCGCAGGATCATTGATCGCCAAAGGGTTTTTCAATGCGTCAGACACTGAATCTATGTGAACAGCCATTCTGTTTTCGTTGCCGTATAATCTCTCAAGACCATGATCAGTAAAACCAGTTATTTTAACTCCATTTGGGGTAACTATTTTTTCTACTTCTGCATTAATTAAAATTGCCCCAACTGGCATAACCCAAACTTCCCCTACACCCACATCCCCAATCAAAACCGTCGGCAATCCGCCCATTATTACACCACCATGTGCCGTAGTATCACCCATACGTGCTGCCGGTTTACCGCCAATTAATACACCTGTTGAGCCGAGTATAATGGTATCAGGGGGACCAACGCACACACACATATCGCCCATTACCGCTGCAGGCATACCGCCAATAAGTACAGTAGGTACACCTGGCCCCGTAACCGGCCCACCCACGTGGGGTATAGGCGGCACACCCGGAGTGATCATCGGGCAGGTATGCATATCGGTAATACGGGCGGCCGGTTTTCCCATCCTTGAACGTTAGTTTATTTTTACAAGCGGCGCTTTTAAATTAGCCATTCCGCTACCTTCCAGGTCAAGCTGAGCCCCGCTTACCTTGGTGCTGGCTGATCCTGTTATTTCTACCTGTGCACCTTCCACTTTTACTGAGCTTTCGCCTTTAGCTTCAAGGGTGTTGCTGGCATCAATAGCCATATCTGCCGCTTTAATATCTATTTTCTGCTGCACGTTTATCTTCATGTTTTGCTTCACGGTTGTTTCCATATCCTCCTGCACGTTTATCTTCATGTTTTTGGCGTTCAGGGTCAGGGTTTCCACGGCGGTGATGGTAATATTGTTGCCCTGCGTGTCGATATTGATCACATTACCGTTCCTATCGGTAATGATGATGCCCTGTGTGTTGCTGCTGTCATCAAACTGGATCAGATGCCCGCTGCGGGTCGACAGGCTTTTGATATGGTTGTCCTGCTGCTTGCTGCTATTGCCATTATTATTATGATAAACGCTGCCCATTACTACCGGTCTGGCAATATTACCTTCTTCAAAAGCGATCAAAACCTGGTCGTTTTTTTCGGGGATCGACACAAACCCGCGGTTGCCGCCGCCCTGGTCGTCACTGCCCGCGCTTGGCGATATGATACGCAGCCATTCGGTAGGGTCGTTATTGGCGGCCTCCCATTTAAATTTCACTTTTATACGGCTCTTTTTGTCAGGGTCGTCATTATCCAGCACAGTGGCTATTTGTATATCCGGTGCAGGTTTTACGGCGTGGTAAACAGGCAGGCACTCGGTATCTGCCGCCACACCTTCGAATGTATTGTGATAGTGACCCAAACCATCCACATGATGAAATATAGAGGTTATTAAAAATTTACCGAAATCCTGAACAGTGAAGTCATATTGTCCCCGCACGCTCATGCTTACATCAACAATGCACCCCAGGGTTACCTGCGGCTCATCGCCGCTGCCGTTAACTTTAATCAGGTCGGAAATGAGGGCTTTCTGTTCGTTTTCAACATAACTATCAATATCCTTTTGCGAATCGATACGTATAGGTGTGGGCTGGTTAAAAGACTTACTGAAGGTTTGGTTTGCCGCCGATATGGCATGCGAAAGATCTGCCGAACCTGTTGGCTTACCCTTACCGTCAG
>DATHKT010000065.1:0-76579 GCA_035489035.1 Mucilaginibacter sp. | reverse complement strand
GTAGTGCGTAGCGGGCCATGCCATGCCGAGGAAGTAGCGCTCGAAAAACTGTCGTACCTCACCATCGCATCCATGAATACGGAACTGGCTGCCGAATTTGCAGGGATGATCAATACCCGTTACATCAACACCATCGTATCCGATGATATTTACGGTACCGAATACGCCGCTGTATTAAAAAATATTTATGCCATAGCCAGCGGTATTTGCCATGGTGTGGGCTATGGTGATAATTTCCAGTCGGTATTGATCTCAAACGCCATACGCGAACTGGAGCGTTTTGTTGACGAGGTACATCCTATTGACCGTGATATTAAAGAGTCGGCCTATTTAGGCGACCTGCTGGTAACCGCCTATTCACAGTTTAGCCGCAACCGTACTTTTGGCAATATGATAGGCAAAGGCTATACCGTAACATCGGCGCAACTGGAAATGAACATGATTGCCGAGGGGTACTATGCGGTAAACTGCCTGCACCAGATCAATAAAAAATATAAGGTATTTATGCCGATTTGCAGTGCTGTTTATGCCATACTTTACGAGAAGCGAAACCCTGCTTTGGAAATGAAACATTTGGCCGATCAATTGAGTTAATGTTATTATAGTAACTTAATACTCAACCAAATGAAAACATTTTTTAAGACCGCGTTATTTGCCGCGGCATTATTTGCAGCCGGGCAAACGCAGGCACAAACAAAGAAGGATACTACACTTGGCCAGAAAATTGGCCACACAGCAAAAAAAGTAGGGCATAAAACATCAGAAATAGCAGCCAAAGGCGCATCGGGTGTTGTCGACAAAAAATATGACGGCAAATGCGGGCCCAACGGGCAAACAGTTTACATTGATAAATATTCACATTATTATTACGTCAACAAAAAGGGACACAGGGTTTATCTGAAAGAGTCTGAATTGATGGATAAAAAAATGTAATTTTAAATCAGCGTCCCTTAATACAAGGGACGCTGATAAATTCTACCCTGATATGAAAAAACGTACTTTAACAGCTTTGTATCTGGCCGGTACTTTGGTATTACTGGCAGTTGCCTGCTCAAGCCCTCCCAATAAAAAATTACAGGGTGACTGGACATCAAAAGACGGCGAAAGCAAGCTTAAAATAAATGATAAGAAATTTGCCCTGGATACCGACCTGCCAATGGCCGAAGATTACTTCGTAAAAAAGGATACTATATTTACCTCATTTGAAGGTAACCAACCCTATACTAAATTCATCATACAAAACCTGGACGAGCATAACTTAAAGCTACTCTCCCCTGACTCCCTTGTGATGGAGTTTACCCGTTAAAAAACAAAAGCCTCCATCTATCGATGAAAGGCTATGTTAACTAAACTAAAACTATCTTGGGATTAGAGATTAGGCTTAGCACCGCTTTCCTAACTAATCTCTGATTAACTTATCTCTAATTACTAACTCAGAATCTCTTACGGCGTTCGCCACCACCGCTGCTGCGGTCTTCACGGCGTTTGCCTGAGAAATCGCGGAAACCACCACCGCCAGCAGGATTACCACCTGTGCGTTCGCGGTTACCACCTTCGCGCCTAAAGCCGCCTTCTCTGCGTTCGCCGCCACCTGAGTAGCTGCTTCCGCCTTCGCGTCTTCCTGGCCTTGGGTTGCCTTCGCGTCTTTCGCTGCTGCCTTCACCTGATATTTCTATCCGTACTTCGCGGCCCTGGAAATCAGCGCCTTTAAAGCCTTCCTGTACTTTACCAACTTCATCGTTAGGCACTTCAAAGAAAGAGTAAACACCCTTAACATCGATCTTACCTACGGTGCGGCCGCTGATCTTAGAGGTATTGCAGATATAACCCAGCAAATCGCCGCGGCTAAATCCGTCTACAGAGCCCAGATTGATGAACAAACGGGTAAATTCAGATTTCCCATCTGTGCGGGCGAAACGGTCGCCGGCAACACCGTCACTGCGACGACTTTCATCAACCGGTGCATTCAGATCTGGTGCATTTTTGTAATAATCAAGGAAACGATTGAACTCCAAAGAAGCAAAACGTTTGATGATGTCTTCCTTGCTCATGTCCTTAAATTCGTCCATGATGCGGGAAGTGTACTGCTCTATCTGCTGCTCGTTCACTTCAACGTTGTGTACCTTATGTACCAAAGCGAACAGCTGTTTTTCAACTACATCAAAACCGGTAGGTATATCCATTTTTACAAAACGTTTACCTAAGGTTTTTTCTATCTGGCGGATCTTGCCTAATTCTTTACCATTGATGATAGAGATAGAAACCCCTGTTTTACCGGCACGGGCTGTACGGCCGCTACGGTGGGTGTAATTCTCAATTTCATCAGGTAATGAATAGTTGATCACGTGTGTAACGTCATTTACATCAATACCACGTGCAGCTACGTCAGTTGCTATCAGCAATTGCAGGCTGCGCTCGCGGTAGCGTTTCATCACTTTATCACGTTGTTGCTGTGATAAATCGCCATGCAGCGAATCAGCATTATAACCGTCCTTAATTAAGGCTTCAGCAATTTCCTGTGTCTCTATTTTGGTACGGCAAAATACGATACCAAATATTTCAGGGTTGAAATCGACAATACGCTTAAAAGCAGCGTATTTGTCACGGGCGCGGATGATGTAATATTCGTGCTCAATGTTTTCGTTCCCTGTATTTTTTGTGCCCATGGTAAGCTCAAAGGGATCGGTCATGTATTTTTTCGCGATCCTTCTTACTTCAGAAGGCATAGTGGCCGAGAACAGCCATGTTTTTTTCTCTTCGGGTGTGGTAGATAAGATACTGTCAATGTCTTCCTGAAAGCCCATGTTGAGCATTTCATCAGCTTCATCCAATACCACAAATTTTACCTGGCTAAAATCAATCGCTTTACGGTTGATAATATCAAGCATACGGCCTGGTGTGGCAACAACAATTTGCACACCGCGGCGGATCTCGCGCAATTGATCCGAAATACTTGCACCACCATACACGGCTACAACGTGTACGCTGCGCATATTTTTGGCATAATTCTTCAGATCGTTAGTGATCTGTAAACAAAGTTCGCGAGTAGGGCATAAAATAAGCGCCTGCGGATGATTTTCTTCGAAATCAATCAGTTCTAATAACGGCAGTCCAAAGGCAGCTGTTTTACCGGTCCCGGTTTGGGCTAATCCGACAAAATCGTTGCTGCCTGTTAACAATACCGGAATTGACTGTTCCTGGATTGGTGTAGGATTTTCGAATCCTAACTCAGTGATGGCATTAACAATATCATGACGGATTCCCAGTTGAATAAATGGGTTCATGAATTTAAATAACGAATCTGGCAACATCGCCAAATCGGGCGCAAAGGTACGGTTTATAAATTGCATTTCAAATATTGACTTTGCAAATGAGAAATATTACAATCAGGTAAGAATACTGCAGCAGCTAAGCCAAATCTTATAAGAAGAATTTTCAGTTATTTAAGCCGACTTATTTTCTCTGGAAATTTGCTATCTTTAGTGACAAACCTTTATCACATGAAAATACCCTTAACACCTATTCTTGTACGTTTTACGACCCTATTTTTCTTCACGTTGCTGTTTTCGACAATCGGATGCAGCAAAAAAAATGACGCATCGAACCAGGTCCCTGGAAAGGTAACAACTTTGGCAGGCAGTGGCGCTCGGGGATCTGCGGATGGTGCAGGAGCAGCGGCAAGCTTCGCCGGCATCTGGGGAATAACAGTTGATGCAGCAGGAAATATCTACATAACAGATACCGGACTTGGTCAGGTAAGAAAGATAACTTCAAAGGGGCTTGTTACTACGCTGCCTGATAATGCGCCGGGGTCGACTACTGAATCTGGAATTCCGGTGACTTATTCAATCCCTTTAGGTATAGCAATTGACGGAAGTGGTGATATATACGTTAGTTATTTAGAGAGTGGGGTCATTAGAAAAATACCAACTAACGGAAAAGGCGTATTAATTACGGGAAACGGCAACGGCAATAATCAGGATGGTGTCGGTTTGTCCGGTGGTGTTTCCCAGCCAATTGGGCTGGCACTGGATGGATCCGGCATTATCTATGTTGCCGGTTATAGCAATACGATCAAAAAAATATACTCAAATGGTTTGATATCAACTTTTGTCGGGGCATATGGCCGCAGCGGGAATACAGATGGAAAAGGTGCCGCTGCCAGATTTAATTCTCCGAAAGGCATTGCGGTTGACGCGAATGGAAACGTTTATGTAGCCGATAGCGCAAATAATTTAATAAGGAAAATTACACCCGATGGCACTGTAAGCACATTAGCTGGAAGTGGGTTATCCGGATCTGCAGATGGTACAGGATCTGCTGCGAGCTTCGATTTTCCTACAGGAGTGGCTGTGGATGCGTCCGGGAATGTTTACGTAGCTGATGCCAACAATAATATGATAAGAAAAATAACATCTTCAGGCATAGTAACCACGCTTGCAGGCAGTGCTACATCAGGTTCATCGAATGGTTTAGGATCAGCTGCAACTTTTCTTGATCCCGTTGATGTGGCCGTTAATCATGAAGGCACGATACTTTATGTAGCCGATCGCGGAAACAATTTGGTAAGACAAATTGGATTAAAAAAATAAAATTATTACAATCTTTTAAATTTAAGCTTATGAAATTAAAAGAGGTATGTTTCATCGCGTTGCTAATATTAACTACAAAGTTAAGCTTTGCACAGGAAACGGAACACAAAGCCATGGACACCACCAAATATGGCCGCAATGAGGCAGTTGGCAAATATGCCGATATACGCGGCTTTAAGATGTATTATGAAGTTTATGGTAAAGGCGAACCTTTGCTGATAATACACGGTAATGGCGGTTCCATCAATAACTTTTTGTACCAGATACCCTACTTTGCCAAGAACTACCAGGTGATTATCGCGGATAGCCGGGCACAGGGAAAATCTGTAGACCATACTGACTCACTAAGTTACGAGATGATAACCGATGATCTGAACGCCTTGCTGGATAAGCTCAACCTGAAATCGTGCTATGTAATAGGCTGGAGCGATGGCGGCATAGAAGGCCTGATGATGGCCATGCGTCATCCCGAAAAAGTAAAAAAACTGGCAGTAACGGGAGCCAATCTCTGGCCCGACACCACCGCGGTAGACCCGTTTGTGTATAATTATGCTTTGAAAATGAATATCATGGGCCGCGATTCGATCAAAAAGATGAAGAGCCCTACTCCTGAAATGAAAAATCAATTGAAACTGCTGCACTTACTATCCTATGAGCCGCATATCAAAGTGGAGGATCTGAAAAAAATAACCTGCCCTACCCTGGTTATTGGTGGCGACCATGATGTAATATTAGCAAAACATACCATGCTGATAGCGCAATCCATTGCCCAATCTTATTTATGGATCATCCCAAATTCGGGCCATTCAACTCCAATATTTAAAAAGGAACAGTTTAATGAAATAGTGGGAGACTTCTTTGCCAAGCCCTACCGAAAGATTGAAGGTTTCGGGCGGTTCAATTAATATTAAGTAACATTCCTGATTGATTGACTTTATTTATGGAAAATGACGTTTAAGTATGCCCTCAAAGCATGCAAATAAGCTATTTTTATGTCTTAAATTAGCTATTAGTGTGCTTTCGGTATTTCAATATTAACTATAACTGGGTATTTCTATTTGGGTTGATGAGCATAATGGGTTTAAGCTGTAAAAAAGCTTATGAACCACCGGCGCTTAAATTCGGCCGCAGCTCGCTGGTTGTTGAGGGGATCATCAATAGTGGTGGTGATTCTACGATCATTAAATTAAGTAAGACTGTACCTGTTGTTGATGGCCACATTGCTCAGAGCGCGGAGTTGCATGCTGCTGTATCTGTTGAGGATGATCAAAATAATATTTTGCCGCTAACTGAAACAGGCAACGGAAAATATGTATCACCCGGACTTACTATTAACAACTCGCGCCAATACCGGCTGCGCGTAAAAACAGCGGATAACAATGAGTATGTGTCAGACTTTGTTCCTGTGCAGGCTACCCCGCCTATTGATAGCCTGGGATATAGTATAACGGGCAGTGGGTTACAGGTTTATGTGAACGCACACGACCCAACAAACAAGGTGCAGTATTATCGCTGGGATTATGATGAAGCCTGGGAATTTCATGCTTATTATGAGTCGAATTACATACTCAAAGGAAATGATATTGTACCGCGCATTGAGTCCGAGAAGCTTTATTATTGTTTTGGCAATGATGTATCCAGTGATATACCGCTGGCGACAACCACCAAGTCGACCCAAGCTGTACTTAATCAAATGCCTATTGCCCTGGTACCCTCCTCGTCCGAAAAATTAAGCATGCGCTACAGTATTTTGGTGAGGCAGTATGCGCTAACAAGGGAGGCTTATGATTTTTATTCGCTGCTTAAAAAGAACTCCGAATCATTAGGAAGTATTTTTGATCCGATGCCGTCAGAAATACAGGGGAATATGCATTGTACAAACAATCCTGCGTTACCGGTGATCGGTTTTATCAGCGCAAACAATGTTGTTTCAAAAAGGATATTTATATCAAATTCAAGTTTGCCATCTAATTGGATTTATGTATCACCTTATGGCTGTACGCTTAACCCTTTTATAACGGCCGACATAATTGCTACACTTAAAGCTGACCCCAAAGCGGCGTATTTTATATCGGCAGGCACGCTCGGCACGCCTATTTGCTCTGATTGCACCTTAAGGGGGAATCTCAACGCGCCATCGTTTTGGGTGTATTGAAGAATCCACTATCTAATTGCCCGATCTCATTTACAAAAAATGACGTTTAAGTATGCCCTTTAAACAGTCAAATAGCCTATTTTTATGCCTTAAATTAACTATTGGTGCGTTTTCGGGATCTCAACATTAACTATAACCGGATATTTCTATTTGGGTTGATCATTACGGCCTTAAGCTGTAAAAAGCCCTACAATCCGCCGGCTATCCAATTCCCGGGTAGTTACCTGGTGGTTGAAGGTGTGATCAACAGCGGTGCCGATTCTACAATCATTAAATTGAGTCGGTCAGTACCGATTGCCGGCACCCAAAAGCAAAATCCTGAACTTAGTGCAGTTGTAACTATTGAAAGTGATCAGAATGAGGTCTTCGCTTTAGCAGAAGCAGGCAACGGAAAATACGCCGCGCCGCCACTTGGCATTATTCAATCACACCAATACCGGTTGCGTATAAAAACAGCAGCCAATAAAGAATATTTGTCGGCATTTGTCCCGGTGCAAACCACTCCACCTATTGACAGTATAGGGTATACAGTAACCCCATCGGGATTGTTGGTTTACGCGAACACACATGATCCTGATGATAAGGTGCAATATTTCAAATGGGATTACGATGAAGACTGGCAATTTCATGTCGACCAAAATTCTGTTTACATTGTTGAGCGGGGACAAATCAGCGAGCGCACCGCCAAAAACCAGGTGTATGAGTGTTTTACGAATGATGTTTCAAGCAGTATCGTGATCGGCTCATCGGCTAAACTGGTGCAGCATGAAATTTACCAGGCGCCTATCACCACAATTCCCTCCACTTCCGAAAAAATACAATTAAAGTATAGTATTTTACTAAGGCAATATGCATTAACCAGGGAGGCTTATCAATTTTGGTCGCAGCTTAAAAAGAATACCGAGCAATTGGGCAGCATTTTTGATGCCCAGCCTTCTGAAATTAGCGGTAACATCAAATGTTTAACCAACTCTGCGGAGCCCGTGATCGGCTTTATTAGCGCGAATAACGTACAATCAAAAAGGGTGTTTATTCCCAGGAGCCAGCTACAGGTTAACTGGTCGGCAAAATCCCCTTATATCTGCTTTACCCCTGCTACAACGCTTTATTCAGACAGGGTTGATAATTCAACTGCTGTGCAGGTTTTTCTTGTCGATACGCCGCATTTAGCTTTGATAATAGACAAGATCGGTGCTCTTGGCTATACGCGGGCCAGTTATGAATGTGCAGATTGTACGATCAGGGGTAAGCGTGATCCGCCGCCTTTTTGGAGATAATAAAATACTTACCCGGACAAGCCCTCTTCTATTTTTTCAGCTGGTTTTGGCTTATTATCCTTGTAGGATAACAACAACCCGATAACACCGGCCGTAACGCAAACATCAGCGAAGTTAAAGATGCCGGTACGCACATTGTGGATGCCGATATTCATAAAATCGGTAACATGGCGGTCGAATAATATACGGTCGATAATGTTGCCAATACCGCCTGCAAAAACCAGCGATAAGGAGAATAAACGCAATTTACTGAGTTCCCGGATCTTCCTGATGGCGTAAATAAACAATATCACCAAAAACATTAAAGGCAGGATACTTAACAGCCAAAAGCTAACCGGCTTCGATAATCCATCGCCCAGGCTTAGCGCGGCGCCGGTATTTTCAACATATTCTAATATAAAAGTATTGTGAAAATACGATTTAGGCTCGCTGTACATCAGGTGCTGTTTCGCCAGATCTTTAGTGATCCTGTCGCAGCCAATGAACACCAGCGAGGTCAAGCAAAACAATAATACCTTAATCCAATTCTTCATCCTTTAAATCCCTTAGTCGTGTCCTACCTCAACCTATCCGCCGACTTCACCAACTTCTCATCCCGCTGTATTGCCTTAGCCGCCATGATCACCAAAACAATGATGATAGAACTTAATAACGCCCCTATACCGAAATTATTGGTCGTCATGGTGAAATCACCGGCAACGGATTTAACCGTTTGCGCCATCCAGAAGCTGTATCCAATTGTTACCACGATATAGCCATAACATAAAGCTATTTGCTGCTTGCGGTTCTTGTATAAAAATATCAGGATAAGCGGCAATATGGCCACCACAGCCGTAGCGGCTATCAGGGGCACGAATGTTTGGGTATGCGCCTGCTGCCCGTTCACATCCTGGAAAACGCCGGTAACCTTTACGGTTGATGGCACCCCATCGATATAAACATTATGCACTAATGGGAACAGGAAAAGACTGAAGGTAAGCAAACTGGCAAACAGCAGGTAAATGCTTTGTATACGTTGTAGCATGGTTAAAAATTAATATGCAAAGATAGAATTGTTTAAGCCAAACTTGGGAAGTTTGAAACTAAAAAACATGACTTGCAAATCGTAATTCGTAAATCTAAAATCGTAAATCAAACATTACCTTTGCCCCGTGTCGGAAAAACAACGGTATTTTATTGAATTAGCCTATGATGGCACCAACTATCACGGCTGGCAGGTACAAAAAAATGCGGTCAGTGTGCAAGAAGTGTTGAACAAAGCCCTCGCCACTGTTTTGCGCGAACCGGTTGAAACCCTCGGCTGCGGGCGAACGGATACCGGGGTGCATGCACAGGAGTTTTTTGCGCACCTTGACGTAAACAAGAATTTGACCATAGACCATGGACCATGGACTACAGACTCTGATAAATATTGCAGGAGCATAAATGCTATCTTACCGGACGATATCGCTGTTAAACGGATTATCCCTGTCCACCCGAATGCCCATGCGCGGTTTGATGCTACTTTGCGATCGTATGAGTATCATGTGCATTTTGAAAAAGATCCTTTTAAAGTCAATCACTCCTGGGAACTACGGGATAAACCTGATATCGAATTAATGAATGTAGCAGCCAAAATCATCATGGAGTACACCGATTTTAGCTGTTTCAGCAAATCAAACACACAAACGTTTACCAATAATTGTAAGATAACACGGGCCGAATGGGTTTACGAAGATGGCGGTCTGGTGTTCCATATTTCGGCAGATCGCTTTTTGCGCAACATGGTACGCGCCATAGTAGGTACATTGATGATGGTCGGGAGAGAAGAAATTGAACCCGGAGAAGTGAGGAAGATCATCGAAAGCAAAAATCGCAGCAACGCCGGAACTTCGGTACCGGCCTGCGGGTTGTATTTAACAGAAGTAAAATATCAATATTTATAATGTCGGATTTCGGAATTTCGATTTCGGAATTTATAACGTAGTAATTATTAATTTAGCCAATCAATAAATCCGAAATCGAAAATTCGAAATCCGAAATAAAAAAAATGTCCCAGGTAACCGGTAAAGCACTCGATTGGAAACTGCTGATGCGGGTGATGCATTATGTAAAGCCCTATAGGAGGACTTTCATTATAGCCGCTTTCCTGACCGTGTTTTTAGCGGCAAGCGCCTTGATACAGCCCATCCTGATGCAGATCACCCTGGATAAATATATCCTGGGGAACAATTATAATGGCCTGGTGCTGCTTGTTGGGTTGATGATTGCCCAGTTGGCTATACAAACACTGGCGCAATATTACCAAACCTTTTCAACCAACACCTTAGGGCAATCGGTTATCCGCGACCTGCGTATCGATATTTTTAACCACATCATGGATCTGAAGTTAAAATATTTCGACCGCACCCCTATCGGGATGCTGATCACCCGCACCGTATCCGACCTGGAAACCATTGCCGATATTTTCTCTGAAGGATTGATATCCATTGTGGGCGACCTGCTGCTGGTGCTGGCCATTATTATTTTGATGATGGTACGCGACTGGAAGCTGGCGCTGATCACTATGATACCCATGCCCTTCCTGCTTTTATCAACCTACGTATTTAAGGAGGCTATTAAATCTTCTTTCCAGGAAGTGCGTACGCAGGTAGCTCATTTGAACACCTTTTTGGCCGAGCATATTTCGGGCATAAGTATTATTCAATACTTCTCGCGCGAGGACCAGGAGATGCGGAAATTCAAATCCGTCAACCAAAAATACCGCGATGCCAACATCCGGTCGAATTGGTACTATTCTATATTTTTCCCGGTGGTGGAGATATTGTTTGCCGTATGTATCAGTCTTTTAGTATGGTATGGCTGCAAGCGAATTTTAACCGATCAGCAGCTCACCAGTCTGGGTACCACCAATCACCCCGTAACACCGGGTATGATACTGGAGTTTATTGTGCTGCTCAACCTTTTATTCAGGCCGATAAGGCAGCTGGCCGATAAATTCAACACCCTGCAAATGGGTATGGTTGGTGCCGACAGGATATTTAAAGTGCTGGATACCGATGAGGTGGCAGTAAATACCGGGAAGCTAAAACCGGAAAACATGAGGGGCCAGATAGATTTCGACCATGTTTGGTTTGCCTATAACGATGAGAACTGGGTGCTGAAAGATATCAGCTTCCATGTAAAGCCAGGAGAAACGCTGGCGCTGGTTGGCGCAACAGGGGCGGGTAAATCGTCCACCATCAATATCCTTAACCGCTTTTACGAGATCGGCAAGGGCAGTGTAAAGGTGGATGATGTAAATATCAGCGAGTACGAGGTTGGCTTTTTGCGATCGCAGATAGCAACGGTGATACAGGATGTTTTTTTGTTTACCGATACCATTGCCAACAATATCAGCCTGAATAACCCTTCCATTACCCGGGAACAAATTATTGCTGCCGCGAAGGATGTTGGCGCGCATGAGTTTATTGAACGGCTGCCGGGTGGTTATGACTATAATGTAATGGAGCGTGGCGCAACCCTTTCTTCGGGCCAGGCGCAACTGATCTCCTTTATCCGGGCTTTGGTTTATAATCCCGCTATTCTTGTTTTAGATGAAGCGACATCATCCGTAGATACCGAAACCGAGATACTGATCCAGAACGCCATCAGTAAGCTGATGCAGGGCCGTACCGCTATTGTGATCGCCCACCGGTTATCAACAATACAAAACGCGGATAAGATCATCGTGCTGGATCATGGCGAGATCAAAGAAATGGGCACGCACCAGGAGTTGCTGAAAATTGAACACGGTTATTACCGCAAGCTGTATGATCTGCAGTTCAATTCGGCAGGGATTGTTAAGTCGTAAGTCTTTAGTCCGTAGTTAGGACTTTCTCCCATCACCAGGATGCACCGGCTGTTCTTCCTTTTCATGCTTTTTGGCTATTTCACCACCGTGGGGATCATCAGCATGATATTGCTTATCCGTTTTTTTCACCACGCTTTTATGGCCGTTATCTGCGGGTCGCTTAGTAGGCGTATCAGATGGTGATGGTTTATCAGTTGAATTCGCTGGTTTTGTCATGGTAGTTGTTTTCACCTTTTAACAAGTGCCTTTTACTTTTGTTGACACGATTACGGGATTTAAGGGATCGGCATGATTAGTAAACGCTTTTTTAATCTCATTAATCTTTACAATCCCAAAATCGTGTAATCGTTAATTTTTGTTAAAATCATAGGTAATCTCCCCACCCGCAAATAATAATAACAGATAAAGTTTTACCTTTATTGACAGGTTTGTTATTTTCGCAGCATTGGGTGTAAAATGCGCATCACACAAATCAAAGCTTATGGAAGAATTTGAAGCAAGCGAGTCGTCAAAAAAAACAAAGACCATCTATATTTCTACCGTTTTTGGTATAGCCATGGTATTGCTTATGATCGGTTTGCTTGGGCTGATACTGGTGCATGCCAATAATCTTTCGCGTTACGTGAAGGAAAACATCGTACTGAATATTTTTGTAGACGAAGGAGCGCACGAAACAGATGTATTGCAATTGCAAAAACAGCTGGATGCCAACCCTATCGTGAAACAAACCCAATATGTGAGCAAAGAACTTGCAGCCCGTAACCTGCAAAAGGATTTGGGCGAGGATTTTGTTAAGTTTTTGGGATACAACCCCTTGTCGCAATCGCTGGATGTGTACCTGAAAGCTGATTACGCCAACAACGCCAGCATTGAGAAATTCAAAGCTGAGCTGCTGAAAAACCCGATGATCAAAGAGGTCAAATACCAACAGTCGCTGGTCGACCAGATGAACCAGAACCTGACATCTATCAGTTTGGTGATACTGGCCTTCGCCGCGATATTTGTGTTGCTTTCGGTTGCATTGATCAACAATACTATTCGGCTGGCTATTTATTCGCAGCGTTTTTTGATCAAATCAATGCAGCTGGTAGGTGCCACAAAAGGCTTTATCCGCAAACCATTTATTCTGTATGGCATCTGGCACGGCATTTTGGGCGCTATGATAGCCATCGTAATTTTAATGGGAATGTTGTATTTAGCAGTGAAACAAATACCCGATTTGATCATACTACAGAATTACTCCGAATTTGGTATCGTATTTTTGATCGTAATGGGATTGGGAATTTTCATATCAGGTTTTAGTACTTTCCTGGCGGTGAACAAATACCTGCGTTTAAAAATTTATAACCTTTACAGGTAAGGTAAAAGGTAAAATCAATAATTCAATAAATCAGACATTCAATAATTAAAAACATACATATGGCACAACAAACCAAACCCAGCACCCCGGTTAAAACAAGTGCTCCAACAAAGTCAATGGTAAAAGAAGGAAATTCATCTTCTGTAAAATTCATATTTGATAAAAGCAATTACCGCTTACTGATCATCAGCATCGCAGTGGTTACCTTTGGTTTCATCCTGATGTCGGGCACTACGGATATTTACAGCAATACCAAAATTGTACTGGCTCCGATAGTAGTACTAACGGGATTTGCATTGGGTTTCTATGCAATATTGAAAAAGCCGGCGACTAAGGCATGAACATCATCCACGTTATCATCCTTGCCATTATAGAGGGATTTACAGAGTTTTTGCCGGTATCTTCAACCGGGCACATGGTAATCGCGAGCTCATTAATGGGCATCAGCAAAAATGATTTTGTGAAACTGTTTGAAGTGGTGATCCAGCTTGGCGCTATCCTGGCCGTGGTGGTATTGTACTTTAAGCGGTTTATTCAATCTGTCGATTTTTATATCAAATTGGTTATTGCGGTTATTCCTGCGGTGATATTTGGTTTTTTACTCAAAAAACATATCGACAAACTATTAGAAAGCCCTTTGGTAGTAGCCATAGCCTTTGTAGTAGGCGGTATTATCCTGTTGTTTGTGGACGAATGGTTCAACCGGCCGTTGATCAAAGAAGAGAAAAAGATCACTTATGGCACCGCGCTTAAGATAGGTTTCTTCCAGTGTTTGGCCATGATACCGGGTGTATCGCGTTCTGCCGCGTCTATTGTAGGCGGTATGTCGCAAAGACTGAGCCGCACCGCCGCAGCTGAATTTTCGTTCTTTTTGGCTGTACCGACCATGTTTGGCGCAACGGTAAAGGACCTTTATGATTTTTATAAAAAGGGCAATTTTGCAACTCCGGAGATTCACCAAAACATTAAATACCTGGTTATCGGCAGTGTTATCGCTTTTATCGTGGCTATGCTTGCCATCAAAACCTTTATTACCTTTTTAGAAAAACGCGGGTTCAAATTATTTGGCTGGTACCGCATTGTGGCAGGTATAGTAATTATTATCCTTTACTTTGCGGGTAATGCTTTGCACACAGTCTAACGGCTTTAAATATTACCATAATTTATAGCGATGGGTTTGAAACCCATCGCTATTTTTGTCTAATTACTACATATTGAAAAAAATCTATTCCGATATACAAGAATTTGCCGAGGGCCAGCTATTACTCGTCAACAAACCTTACAAATGGACCAGCTTTGATGTTGTGGGCAAAATCCGTAATGCCTTTAAGCCGCTCAAATTAAAGGTAGGCCATGCGGGTACGCTTGATCCTTTGGCTACCGGTTTGCTCATCATCTGTACCGGTAAAATGACCAAGCAGATCGATAGCTTCCAGGCTGAAGAGAAGGAATATACGGGCACCATGGTATTGGGCGCAACCACCCCAACCTACGACCTGGAGAGCGAACCCGAACAGCAATTTGCTACAAACCATCTTACCGAAGAACGAATCAAACAAACCTGCGCACAATTTACCGGCGATATACAGCAATATCCGCCTGCCCATTCAGCCATAAAAATTGATGGTGAACGACTATACGAAAAGGCCCGCCGGGGCGAGGAGGTTGAACTGCGTTTACGCAGCGTCACCATCAGCGAATTTGAAATAACACGCATCGAATTACCCGAAGTTGATTTCAGAGTGGTGTGCAGCAAGGGCACCTATATCCGGTCGCTGGTGAATGATTTTGGCAAGGCATTGGATAACGGCGCCTACCTGTCGCGTTTAAGAAGAACCCGCAGTGGAGCTTTTAGAGTTGATGATGCATGGGAGGTGATGGAAATCGTTAATGTGATCAGAGAATTAAAGGTGATTGAACATTAGTGTAAATATTGCGTTTCAAAAACAGGAAATCCGAAATCGAAAGTTCGACATCCGAAATTCAAAGATTACTTTTGCAGCATGAGGATCTATAATAATATCGATGAATTCGTTCCCATTACAAACGCCGTAGTTACCATTGGCACTTTTGACGGGGTACACCTGGGGCATCGTAAAATTATAGCCCGGTTAAAGGAACTCGCCGACAGTATCAACGGCGAAACGGTAATTCTGACTTTCTTTCCGCATCCACGGATGATCCTTCATCCCGAGGACCAGGATATCAAAATGATCAATACCATGAACGAGAAAGCGGAATTGCTGGAACAGTTGGGCGTTGACCATTTGATCATTACCCCGTTTTCAAGAGATTTTTCCAATCAATCTGCCGAAGAATACATCCGTGATGTATTGGTGGAGAAGATCGGCACAAAAAAAATAGTGATAGGCTATGACCACCGTTTTGGTAAGGACAGGCAGGGCGGTTTGCCCGAATTGCAGCACCTTGCCCCTGTTTATGGTTTCGAAGTGATTGAGATACCCGAGCAGGATATCCATGATGTTGCCGTAAGCTCTACCCGTATCAGGAAAGCTTTATTAAGCAACGATATCCACCTGGCAAATGAGTTTTTAGGTTATCCGTTTTTTATCAGCGGAAAAGTGACCCGCGGCGACCAGATCGGCCGGACGATTGGCTACCCTACCGCCAATATTATGGTTGAGGAAACTTACAAACTGATACCTGCAGATGGGATTTTCGCGGTTAAAGTATATTTGGACGGACAGGAATATAAAGGGATGGGCTATATCGGTCACCGCCCTACCATTAACGGAATGACGAGGAACATAGAGGTCAATATATTTGATTTCAACCACGATATCTATAGTCAATCTATCCGCATGGAACTGCTTCACTATGTACGTGGCGATGTTAAGTTCGAATCACTGGATCAGCTTAAACTGCAATTGGGTAAGGATAGAGAAGATGTGCTGGCGTTGCTGGATTAATTCATCCTAAACCAAACACAAACAATACAGCGCAATAATCCTTTTATTGTCAGGACATCCTATTTAAATACCTATCATGAAGATCCGGTTTACCTTGATTGTTTTGCTGTTTGTCATCCTATCGTGCAAGCAGACAAAAGTTAAAAATAACGACAGTGCATTAGTTGGGAAATGGAGCATTTATCAAACTATAGCGTTCCAGGATAATGACGACTCCGTTTCGAATAATTGCACCACCTGCCCGAAGATCGAGTTTATAAAAGATCATACCGGGTCTATCAAACGGCTGGATGACCAGCTGCAGCATTTTGATTGGGAGATCAATGAAGATGGTTTAGCAATTACGCACAACCCCGATGACAAAATAAAAGGGATCATCATTGACGATGGCACCTACCAGCTAATACCCGGCGATAAAAAAGCGATAAAACAAATTACCTTATCAGACACAGTAAAGAACCTGAAATATATTTTGAGACGTTAGGCCATTCTTAGGGATCAATGTTTTGAAAACGCCAAATACAGTTGCTTCACCACATGGTAAGCTGAAAACGCAAAGAACAATATCGCAATACTTATATTGATGGTTTTATTGCTTAAGGCCAGCTTACTTTGCACATACCTGGCTGATTTGGCGTAAATGAAAAGGCAAAGAAAAGCCCCGGCAGCCGAGCCAATACTAAAGATCACCAGCGCCAGCCGCCCAGTCTCTATCCATTGATGCGTGATGAGATAGCTACCTGTAATTAACCAGAAAGGTACTTGTACGGGGTTTAAAAAGCCTAATAAAATGCCATATTTGATACTGTCGCGGTCTGAGTCCTTTTTCTTCTCGGGTACCTTATTACGATGTATCCAGGTAATGGTGCCCATTACGCCAAAAAGCACCATCATTATCCAGTCGATAATAGTATTAAGATTCAACTGCTGTGCCAGCCAGTCGGCGGCGTTCATGATGAAATAGGTAAAGAAAAACTCGACGCAGGAAAACGCGATGATAAACTGAAGCGCCTGCTTAATACCTTTATTGATAGCTATCTGCACCAGCGTGAGATTGATATTCCCCGGCGGGACATACCCTATAAAATTAGCTATAATACCGATGAAGAAGGTTAGTAGGATCACGGGCCAAAAGTAAACTTATTGTTGTAAAGTTGGAATGTTTGAAGGTTGCAAAGTTGCGTTTTATACAACATTAAAAAACATTTCAACTTTACAACCTTACAACTTTTCAACCTAAAGAAATTACATTTGCAGCATGCCTGCTGAAAAGATCATCTCACTGCTGCCCTCCGCTACCGAAATTGTTTGTGCTTTAGGTTTGGAACAAAGCCTGGTAGGCCGTTCGCATGAGTGTGATTTTCCGTTGTCGGTAAGGCAATTGCCGATATGCTCAGAAGCAAACTTCCCGGATAACTTAAGCAGTTTGGATATCGACAAAAAGGTAAAGGAATTACTAAATGACGCCCTATCAGTTTATACCGTAAAACGGGAACAGATAAAACAGCTTGA
The DNA here is from genome assembly GCA_035489035.1 of Mucilaginibacter sp. Classification (GTDB taxonomy): domain Bacteria; phylum Bacteroidota; class Bacteroidia; order Sphingobacteriales; family Sphingobacteriaceae; genus Mucilaginibacter. The sequence goes on along the minus strand of DATHKT010000065.1, from coordinate 58,921 downwards.
CCCGGATGTAGTGATCACCCAGGCACAATGCGAGGTTTGCGCGGTCTCCTTAGAGGAAGTTGAAAAGGCGTTGGAGAATTATTTGGATAAGCAGGCCCGTATCGTTTCGCTGCAGCCCAATAGCCTGGAGGATATTTTTAATGATATCCGGGAGGTAGCTGATGCTTTAAATGTCGTTGAAAATGGCACCCGATTAATTGAAGATCTGCAGGAACGTGTAGATATCGTGCGCCACAAGCTGAAGTTTATGGAGAACAAGCCAACCGTTGCCTGTATTGAATGGCTGGAGCCGATGATGGTATCGGGCAATTGGGTGCCCGAGTTGGTTGGCATTTCCGGCGGTGTATCCATATTGGCCGAAGCGGGTAAACATTCGCCTTTCATCCAATGGGTTGATATTCAATTGCAGGACCCGGAAGTGATCATCGTAATGCCCTGCGGGTTTTCTATTGAACGCACCCTGCGGGAAATAGATATCCTACTGCAACTACCCGGTTTTGCAGAATTGCAGGCCGTTAAAAATAATCGTCTTTACATTGCCGATGGTAACCAGTATTTTAATCGCCCCGGTCCGCGCATAGTAGATTCTATAGAAATATTAGCTGAGATTATTCACCCCAAACAGTTTATATTTGGATATGAGGGTGACGGGTGGATCAGGTTCTCTTTATAAAGTATACAAAACTTCTTAAAATTTGTAATTAAGTTTATATTTACGTTTCCAATAAACCTAATATTTAACACTATGCGTTCTATTTTCATTGCCCTGCTGATTATTTTTGGTGGTGCCCAGGTTAATGCTTTTACCGTTGAACCCGCTTTTAAAGCAAGTGACCTCAGTATCAGTTGGGAAGTTATCCAGAATGATAAACCGGCCAACGGGCAATCCTTAAACGCCATCACCATAACCAATAATGGCAAGAGTACTTTACCCGCCACGGGCTGGAAGATGTATTTCAATTCGGCACGGATGGTGGCTTCGGTTTCACCTACAGGAAACGCTAAAATTGCTTTTGTTAATGGCGACTTATTCAGTTTAACACCCATAGGCACTTTCACGGATCTAAAACCCGGCACATCAGTACGCATTGAATTTGTGGACGAAGATGTGGTAGTAAATACCACCGATGGCCCCGAAGGCTTTTATATCGTTTGGGATAACCAGCCGGATAAGGGCTATAATTTAGGTGCATTCACCCATAAACCTTTTAAACCGAGCTATGCGGGTTTGATCACACCAGAGATTATCTTTAATCAAAATAAAGGCATTGCAGATGTGCCTGAAGCGCAACTGACGAAGGTATTTCCTACGCCGGTGAGTTACAAGGAGACAGGATTTGATTCATATGCATTTTTTCATTTGACTACAAATGCAATAAACGGGTTGAAAAGTGATAAGAAATTTGAAAACGAAAAACTGATCTTAAAAACATATTTACAATCACTGCTAATCAATCAGCCCAAAAAAAGCATCGGAAAATCCGGAGATCCTGACTTTATCAACTTAGAATTTAAAGATGGTTTAAATGCAGAAGGTTATGAAATTTTAATACAACATAATGGAATTACCATCAGCGCGTCAACCACAACAGGGATATTCTATGGTATTCAATCTCTGAAAACAATAATTCCTCCCAATGCTCTAACTCATACTCAAAAGGAAATTTTATTGCCTTGTATAGAGGTTAAAGACGAACCCCGTTTTGCCTATCGTGCTTTCATGTTAGATGTGGGCCGTAATTTTCAGCCGAAGGAGGAAGTGATGAAAGTGCTGGATGTAATGGCTCTGTATAAATTGAACGTATTCCATTTTCACCTGACCGAGGATGAGGGCTGGCGTTTGGAGTTACCATCCTTACCTGAACTGACAAGTGTTGGTGCAAAGCGCGGGCATACTTTGGATAGTAAAAACCATTTGCCTGCCTCGCATGGTTCGGGTGGTGATGTTGATAATAAAACAGGCACAGGTTTTTACAGCCGGGCAGATTATATCGAAATACTGAAACATGCCAACAGCCTGCATATTACCGTGATCCCCGAACTGGAATCGCCGGGCCATGCCCGTGCCGCCATCAAAGCGATGAATGCCCGGTACGACCGCCTGATGGCTGAAGGTAAAAAAGCTGAAGCCGAAAAATACTTACTGAGCGATCCGAATGATAAATCGGATTATAGCTCCAATCAATATTGGAAAGACAACATTATAGATGTGTCGCTGCCATCAACCTACAACTTTGTAGAAACGGTGATCAGCGATGTGGTGGATCTTTACAAGGAAGCCGGTGCGCCTTTAAACACCATCAACTTTGGCGGCGATGAGGTACCGGCGCATGTTTGGGAGAAATCACCTGCTTATTTAACGTTGAAAGCCAGTCACCCCGAAATAAAAAACACCGGCGACCTATGGTATTATTTTTATGGCAATGTTAACCGGCTGGTAAAAGCTAAAGGGTTGAACCTGGCGGGATGGGAAGAAATGGCCCTGCGCAAAACTTCGCTGGATGGCAACCCTATGTATCTGCCAAATCCTGATTTTGCTAACGAGCATTTGCAGGCTGAGGTATGGAACAATACTTTGGGTGATGGTAACGAAGACCTGGCTTATAAACTGGCTAATGCCGGCTACAAGGTGGTGCTTACCTGCGTAACCAATTTGTATTTCGATATGGCGCATTACAAATCATTTGATGAGCCGGGTTATTACTGGGGCGCTTTCGCTGATATCGATAAACCTTTCTCATTTATCCCTTATGATTATTTTAAGAACTCCAAAGTCGACCGCAACGGGCTGCCGCTGAACCGCAATATTTTCATTGGCAAGCAGCGGCTTACTGATTATGGCAAAAGCAATATCATCGGTGTGCAAAGCGCAGTTTGGGGTGAGAACATCAAAAGCACCCAACGTTTGGAATACATGCTGCTGCCGCGATTGCTGGGCTTTGCCGAGCGTGCCTGGAGCAAAGATCCTGACTGGGCAACCGAACCTAATGCCGTAAAAAGCGATACCCTGTATCAACATGCCTGGGTAAATTTCCTGAATGTATTGGGTAAAAGAGAGTTGCCGCGATTAAGCTATATCAATGGTGGCTATGATTACCGCATACCAAAACCCGGCGTAATTTTGCAGGACGGTAAGTATGTGGCTAATGTGCAATTTCCCGGATTAACCATACGGTATACCACCAACGGCAAAGACCCCGATGCGAAAAGCCCAATTTATAACAATGCTGTTACAAGTGATAATTCTGTGATAAAATTTAGAGCTTTTGACAACAAAGGGCGGGGTAGCAATGTTACTGGTGTAGCTAAATAGAAAGAGCGAGTAGCAATAAGGGCACTTGTATTTGCAGGTGCTCTTGTTGCTCAACCATTTAAAGCGTCATATTCAATCCAACATAATAATTGCGTGGCGCAGAGGGATTATAAAAGCGGTTACCAATCGCGTTCAGGTCATTTCCCAGGCTATATTTTTCATTCAGCAAGTTGTCAACCCCGGCATAAATACCCAGGCGATTTTTACGAAACACATGCTCCCACCCAGCTTTAGCTTGCACTAAATTATAATGCCCGGCAAATATCGTATTGGCATCAGTAAGCGGGATGCGCGAGGTGTAGTTATGTTCGACAAATACAAACAAACGAGCAGGTAATTTAACCTGTACACTGGTAACAACTACCGCGTTGGGCACACCGGTCAGCTGGTTATTTGTACCCGCAAACCTGAACCGGTCCAGCGTGAGAGATTCGTTGATCTGCAATCCCCTTATAAAACTCACCTCATTTTGGCGGATAAGCCAATCCGTAAAGTATAATTCTATTCCGGGCTGATTAGTGCCCCCAGCATTAATATAGGTTTGGGTTTCGTTAGCATTTTGGTGAGGTATAATAGCGTTATTCAGCTTATAATAAAACACGGAGGCATCCAAAAACATGCTTTCATCCGCATTACGCAGACGGAAACCAGTTTCATAGTTCCAACCATACTGTGCCTGCAGGTTTGTATTAATTACATTATCCGTTGGCCTGATCTCAGCTGTTGTAGGAGTCGAATACCCACGGCTTACTGATGCCCGCCAGATAAAATTATTGGTGACCTGGTAGGATAAGGCCAGCCTTGGCATCAACTGGGGCGAAAAACTGCGGTTAGCAAAATCCGCCTCGTTATTCGGGTACACATTCCTGAACTTATAATCATAAAAGTTCAGGCTTAAAGCTGCTTCTATATGCAGGCGGCGATGAATATCTGTCACATACCGTGCGAAGAAGAAATGCTGGTTGGTATTGATCTTATCCAAAGTTTGCGCTGTATCCCTCAGCCCTGCCCTGTTGCCATAGTTGTTGATATCCGAATTGGTTTGCTGCCATTCCAAGCCTACATTCACTTTCCAATTAATGATGGTATCCGGTTTGCCGCTTAATTCAAAATAACTGCGCAGGCCATAGGTGCCCTCATAGCGTTGCTCATAATTGGTGATAAACGGATTGGCAAAATCAACATAAGAACCAAAAACAGAGGATACATTCCGCAGCCTGTCGCTGATGTTTACTTCGTTAACCAATCCCCCCAAAAGTACTTTTTGATAGATGCCGATCTTTTGCTGGATAGCGCCTGGAACCACCTTGGTAGGCAGCCTCGCCGAGCGTGGATCAGCCTGGTATTGTGCCAGTGTTAAACCGCCGGGGGTTTGATAGCCCAGGTCGGAATAAAGCCCTAAAAACTTTAGCTGGTCGTTCTTTGAAAGGGTAAGTTTATCTGATGCCTGCACAAAATGCCGGTCAGTATAGCTATGCTGACGGTAGCCGCCGTAGGTTTGATAAGCCTGGCTTATGTTCAATTGGTTTTGAGCCGATACATTTTGCAGGGCGATGTTTTCATGAAATAGCCCATACGATCCAGCATTTAACCCGGCTGATAGATAGCTGCTGTCATTATACCGGTTAACCGGGCTGATCAGCACTACCCCGCCTGAATTTGCGCCAAACAAACTGCCATCGGGGCCCTTTAACACTTCGATACCCTGCACACTGTTTACATCAATCGCGTTGAGGTATGAGTTGCCACCGGCATCGGTTAAAGGGATCTCGTCATAATAGATCTTCACATCGCGCACCCCGAACGGCGAACGCAGCAGACTGCCTCTAATAGATAAACGGTAACTGCCCGGTGAACGCTCCTCCATGCGTACTCCCGGTACCGTATTTAATGCAGAAACGAGTGAATTTTCGGGCTGCAACTTTAATTGCGCAGGGCCTATTACACTTACCGAAGCAGGGACACTTAATACGGGCTGCTCTATCAAATACCCCCTTACGGTTACTTCGGTTAAATGCTTTGCGCTATCACGTTTCAACGTGTCGGCTTTTTTTTGTGCAAAACCAATTGTGCAGGCACCAAAAACAAAAAATAAGAGCAGGTAGATTTTTACCATAAGCCTTTAACCAGGTACTAACAAAAGTAATTCTTTTACCCCGGATAAAATTAGCCTGATAAATCAATTTACATCTGGCTGAAATTTTATTTGCCGAAAAAATAGTTTACACCTGCCTGGTAGGAAGTAATATTGCCCGAAAACTGGGCATTGTATAATATCGATACCGATGGATTATAACAAATATTGATCTCCAACCTATTATTGATCCCGATACCTAACTTGATTGGGGTTGATACCCAGAATTTTTCAAGATCAGGATATCCGTCCTGTATTTTATCCAACGAAGATGTTTCGTACTTTGTGATATACTGATAGTGGTTATAGGAAGCTAAGGTGAAGCCTGCGCCAACTCCGACAAATAATTTCAATTGCTCTTTATTATAGAAATTGTAAATGATCTGCGGCGTTAATGTGCCCAGGTATTGTTTAAAATCCAATGTTGAAGTTGACGGAACACCACCCTGATCGTTGCTGGTGATGTTATATTGGCTTCCTGTAAACGATAGTTCTACCCTAAATAAAAGATTCCGTGTGCTGTTGTTAATAAAAACATCAACCCCGCCATCGATTTTCGGGAAAATACTGCTGGTATTGGTAGTGCTTTTTGTGCTGGTAGACGTATTGACACTTGTAACAAATTTAAGACTACTGTAGTTTATTCCTGCTCCGGCAAACCATCTTGTGCCAGAAAGTTCTTTGGCAATAAATTGTGATGACGAATTGCCATTGATAGCCTGCACTATCTTAACCAATCCAGGTTCATTATAATTGGCGCCCGAAATTTGCCCTATCAGGCTACTTGTGGCGGTATTATATTTTTCTGCCGCTTGTTGTAGTTGCGTACGATACCGGTAATCATACTTTACTACGGATGATTCTTCGGCATTATAATAAGCATGATACTCCAGTTCCTGTGGTAACGCTTCGGCGGTTTCTTTCAAATAAAAGCGTGTCTTAATAGCATCAACATAGCGGTATAAGGCAAGATACTTTCCTTTATTTATGACTTTTAAAAAAACTGTATCGGTAAGATAGGGAATTGCTGTTTTTGCCCCCAGCTTGGCCAGATCCATTAGGTCCTGGCTTACCGGCAAAATATAGCGTTCGTAATATTCCTGGCCGTTTACTGCAAAGGCGGCGGCATCTTTTATCGATAAATTTTCAGCATTTGCATCGCCTGTTCCCTTTTTAAACCGGATATCTTTTGGGTTCATGTCCCACTCATGGTAGTCAATAAAGCCGCGCAGTGTATCGCCTTTCAGGGTAACCACATAGCCGGGCTTATAATTGCTTTGCGCAACTGAGAAAAAGGGTATTAGAAGCAGGAATGTAAATTTGTAGATGTGTTTCATGTAGAATGTGGATTGTATTTTGATATGTTTAAGTAATAGTTGATCAATTTTACTGAAATAAATAGTTCAGCCCGATTTGCTTGCAGCTGGAGGTAATTGCGAAATACCCCAGTCTTGTGGCGGCGGAATTCGAGAAATAATTACCATAAACTATCCAACGCTTGCCAATTTGTACACCGGCTTTTACCAGGAACATATCGTCGAACGTGTTGAAGTAGAATGCATTATTTGAAGCGCCGTTATAGGCAGGGTTAGGCTCATGTGGCCCATAGTAAATATTGCTGAATTTAAAATAGCTTACCGTGGCGCCCGCCCCAAAAAAGACTTTCAGATTTTCCCCATTATAAATATTATAGATAACCTGGGGGCTTAAACTAAGGGTAAGCTCATCAAAATTAGTTTTAAAATCTACATAGGGATATACGGTATTTAGGTACGAATATTTATACTGGCTTTGCGCCAATGAACCCTCTATTCTGAATAATAGTTTGCCGGTATTGGGATTAGCGAGGACATTGATACCGAACGACACCTGCGGAAGATAAGAGGTATGTGCCCTGCCGCCGGCATTATAATAATTACTTGACGATGCCGGAGAATACTGGTTAATATTTATCCCGGCCCCCACAAACCAATTGATCTTTGTTTTGCCCGAATAACTTTTTTTAAATTCAGCTTTAGTAACCCCGTTTATTCTATTTACCATATCAATGATGAATGATTCGCGATAGGCTGCATCACGAAGGGCTTGTTGAAAGTCTTCGGTAATTAAATTATTTTTTGAGGCGATAGTGAGCAATTGCCTGATGTAGGTATTTTCATTTACCGTTCTTCCCTTTGTTTGAGTTACTGCATCTTGGTCGTAATAAGCCCTGTACTCCAATTCTGCAGGAGTATACCCGGGGTTTTCGCCAATATAAAAACGTGTTTTAAGATTATCCGAGTAAGAAAAAAGAGCAACTAATTTTCCCTTTTGCAATACTTTTAAAAAAACTTCGTCCATCCTGAAACTGCTGTCCCTGCCCTCACTTAAATGTTCCTGGTTTGTGGCATCTGTGGTGATCGGGCCGGCATATCTTTGAAATGACTCCAGGCCGTCAATACTGCAAAAATTAATTTCCGCTGGGGTAAGCTTACGTGCTTTACCATCAGTAATTGCTGTTTTAAAATTAATTGAAGTAGGGTTCACATCCCAATTACCGTAATCGATAAAGCCACGTGTGGTATCGCCTTTTAGGTCGACTATATAACCGGGTTTATAATTGCTTTGGGCTAACGAAAATAATGGCAGAAATAAAGTGATAAATAATGCTTTGTAAAAAAATCTCATGTGAATAAAGGGTATAAGTTTAAGGGCTGATTCAACCTATTAAGTTTAACTATCTGACTGCCCGGGGTTATTTACCGAAAAAATAATTTACCCCAAATTGTATCGAACTGAAATTCAACCGAAAAACATAATCGTCTGAAACAGGGCTATTCGATAAATAGCTGGCATATATTCCGTATTTTTTATTGATCTTAACTCCGGCTTTTATTAAAAAAGGAATGCTTTCTGAAGCAAAAGAATGATATGGGTCAGCTCCGGTCTGCACATTATTCCCATCCTTATCCTTGTATTTAACATTCGAATGGCTGTAGCCGGTAAGGTTGACTCCCAGCCCTCCAAAAAATTTGAAGTTATCGGAATAATAAAAATTATAGATCAATTGCGGAGAGCCCGCAAATGCAAGCGCATTGTACGAATAAGTAACATTTACTTTTGGGCTAAATTTATTATCATAATTGCTGCTGTATTTACTTTGGGCAACTGATAACTCTAACCGCAAAATAAGCCGGCCTGAGTTGGCTGTCAAAGGGAAATCAATACCAAAGGACACAGCCGGCAAATAAGAGGTATAAGGTTGCGCCCCTGCTTCGCCAAGTGCGCTGGTAGGCACTGTGTGTGTGACTTGCAAAGCTACCCCTGCAAAAAAGTTTGGTTTGGTGTGCTTTGAATTTTCAGTAGCTGATTTGCCATTTATTTTGGTCACTAATTCCAATATACCTGTTGATGAATATTCAGTTCGCTCAATATCAACCTGCAATTTATCAGTCAGTACATTATCCTTTATGGCTAAATTATACAACTGCCTCATATAGACATTTTCTGATACGGTTTTACCCGCAGTAGAACTTGATTCGGAATTAGTATAAATTTTATATTCTAATTCATATGGAGTATCACCAGGTTTTTCGGCAATATAAAAGCGGGGCTTAATGTCATCCGTATATTCAAAAAGGATTATTTTATCGCCCTTTTGCAACAGCTTCAAAAAAACAGTTCCTATTTTAAAGCTGCTGTCGCGGCCATTAATTACGTGACTGGGATCTGTTGGATTCATGCTGATCCTGCCCGAATACTTCTGATATGTTGCTAAGTCTCCAATACTAAAGTAGCTGATATCATCAGTGCCAAGCTTTTGAACCTTTGAATCAGTGATGGTTTTTTTGAAATTAATTGAGTTGGGGTTAGATTCCCAACCGCGATAGTCGATATATCCATGGGTGGTATCGCCTTTTAGGCTGATCACATAACCGGGTTTATAATTGCTTTGGGCTAACGAAAATAATGGCAGGAATAAAGTGATAAATAATGCTTTGTAAAAATGTTTCATTAATATTGGTTTAGGCTTATAAGTGGTAATGGGATCAGTGAACTGTTTTATCAAACACGCCATAGGCAATGAGTAAAAATAACAGCACCGCTAAAACTAATTTTACTGTCTGCTTTTTTTCGTGATTAGTTTTAGTGATGTCCTTCTCTGATATCCCATTTATTTTACTGCAGATCGCCACCAGCTCAAAATCTTTGTAGGATGATTTCCCGATAAGTATTTGCAGGGGTTCGTCAAGCACGTTATATTGCTCGCTGAGGATGAGCAATTGTTTTTTATACGTGTTTTCATAAACAGTCCGGCCGTCAGCCGAACCTGTTGAATTGGTGTTGTAGTAAATTCTATAGGTTAATTCCGCAGGCTTAAACTCCGGTTTGCCTGCGATAAAAAATCTTGTTTTCAGGTTATCATCGTAAGAATAAAGAACAACATTTTTGCCCTTTTGCATTACCTTCAAAAAAACTGTATCCTGTTGATAAACCGAGTCGCGCGCACTCGGCAATTGCTGAATGTTGGTTTTATCCATAGATATAGGCCCCTCGTAGCGTTCAAACTCAAGCAGCGAACCGATATCAATGCTAAAATGCTTAATGTCCTGAACGGTCAGTTTACGGGACTGGCCCTGCGCTTCGGACTTGAATGAAATAACCCTTGGATTGTTCTCCCAATTTTTATAATCAATATATCCTCTAAGCGTGTCGTTTTTAAGAGTAACTGCGTAGCCCGGGTAGTAACCGATCTGTCCGAAAGAAAATAATGGCAGTAGAGAAAAGATAAATATCAGCCGGTAAAAATATTTCATATGTACCAAGATTTAGGTGTGTGAATATATCACTTTTTCCAACACTAATTCAGACTAATCATAAATTATTTTTCTTATAAAGATAATGTTCTATTAGCACGTACATTTATAAATGCATCACGAACATCATTTAAAAAGCTCCGATACGATCCGGGACATCGTAATCGGTATGTCGGATGGGTTAACGGTACCCTTTGCTTTGGCTGCGGGCCTGAGCGGGGCGGTCAACTCTTCGGGTATTGTAGTTACAGCGGGGATTGCCGAGATAGTTGCAGGTTCGATAGCAATGGGGCTTGGCGGTTTTTTAGCCGGCAAAACCGAAGCCGAGCATTACGCATCCGAATTGCAGCGTGAATATGACGAGGTTGAACGTGTACCCGAGCAGGAAAAAATGGAAGTTAAAGAAGTATTTGCCGGCTTTGGATTATCGGTACAGCTGCAGAACGATGTAGCCGATGAAATGGCAAAAGACAAAGATAAATGGGTGGATTTTATGATGCGCTATGAGCTCGGGCTCGAAAAACCTGAAGCCGGCAGGGCCTCCAAAAGCGCATTCACTATCGGTTTGTCCTATATTATCGGGGGCATTATACCACTGTCGCCCTATTTTTTTATAGCCGATTCGCAAAAGGCGTTATATTACTCTTGCGCTATTACCCTGGTGTGCCTGTTTGTATTTGGCTATTTTAAAAGCAAGGTAACCGGGCAGCCGCCATTTGCGGGAGCATTAAAAGTATTGATAATTGGCACCCTGGCTGCTGTCGCTGCTTTTGTAATGGCCAAGTTAATTAGTGGTGGAAAAATGTGATTATTTGAGATTTCACCGATTTGATTTGTGGATTACACCGATGATTAAAACTTAATAAACTTATCTATCTGCTCATCGGTATATCTTAATGTATCCTGCTTAAAAAGATCGCCATGCTCATCCAACTCCTTATTAATACTTGCGATATGAATTTTCAGCGACATCACATTTAAATGCACATAATGGCAAACCCCGGTAAAATGATCAATACCCCTTATGTTGCCGTATTTGCCCGAAGACAGGCCCACTAATGCTGCCTTCTTTTCATAGAAGCTTTCGGGGAACGCACAGGCATCAACAAAAACTTTTAGCACACCAGGGAAACTGCCGTTATACTCGGGTATTACAAACAGGAATTTATCGGTTTGAGTAATGATCTTTTGTATCGGCTCAAATTCAGGACTCCTTTTGCCGTAAAGGTCAGTTTGTATCAGGTTGGCGGGTAATTGTGCCAGGGATAATAAACCTGCCTCAACTCCTTTTTCCTGTAGTTTCTTTTGATAATATTGAGCCAGTTTAAGGGTAGAACTTCCGGGGCGGTTGGTTGAGGATATAATGGTGATCATTGATAATTATTGATTTACTGAATTATTGATTATTGAGTTTAATACCCGATTGCTGAATTAATTATCTGAACAACAAAACATTCAACAATTCATTCAATCAATAATTCTATAATTGCTTTTGTTTGTAAGTTACCATAAGCTGTGGATTTCCGAATTGTTTAAATATGTATCTTTAGCGCGGTAAATAGTACTGCGAAATTAGAAATTTCTTCTTTCTTTTTCCGTTGATATAAAACCGGTCCCTGTAATAAAAATTGGAAAGATACAGAATGAGTAAAATTATTGCTTTAGCCAACCAGAAGGGCGGCGTAGGAAAAACTACATCATCCATAAACCTGGCTGCAAGTTTGGCGGTTTTAGAGTTTAAAACATTGCTGGTTGATGCCGATCCGCAGGCTAATTCAACATCAGGTATTGGCTTTGATCCGCGCACAATAAAGAATAGTATTTATGAGTGTATCATCAATAATATTGACCCTCATGAGGCTATTCAAAAAACCGAAACGCCCAATCTTGACCTTCTTCCGGCTCATATTGACCTGGTAGGTGCCGAGATCGAAATGATCAACCTGACCGACCGTGAATATAAAATGAAAGCGGTTTTGAACAGCGTGCGTGATGAGTATGATTTTATCATTATTGATTGCTCGCCATCTTTGGGCCTAATTACTATCAATGCTTTAACTGCTGCCGATTCGGTGATCATCCCTGTACAATGCGAATATTTTGCATTGGAAGGATTGGGTAAGCTTTTAAACACGATAAAGATCGTGCAAACACGTTTAAATACAGCGCTTGAAATAGAAGGTATCCTTTTAACGATGTATGATGTAAGACTGCGCCTGTCAAACCAGGTGGTTGAAGAGGTGCGCAATCATTTCGAGGATATGGTTTTTGATACAATTATTCAGCGCAACACGCGTTTAAGCGAAGCACCCAGTTTTGGTATGTCGGTAATTATGCACGATGCCAATTGCAAGGGGGCTATCAATTACCTTAACCTTGCCCGCGAGATCGTCCGCAAAAACGGACTGTTAAAAGATGAACCCATAGCGACAACAGAAACGATATAATATGAGTGCAGAGAAGAGAAATGCTTTGGGCAGAGGCTTAAGTGCCCTTTTGAATGATTCTGTAAACGTACTTCCAAATAAAAACGAATTTGGCTCCAGTTCAGAAATGAACGCCATGGGCTCCGTTAATGAAATAAAGATAGCTGAGATCGAGGTTAACCCTTTTCAGCCGCGTACTGATTTTGATGAAGCAGCTTTATCAGAGCTTGCCGATTCGATAAAAATACAAGGGTTAATTCAGCCTATTACCGTAAGGCGTGTTAATGCGCACCGCTACCAATTGATATCGGGCGAACGCCGCCTGCGTGCTTCAAAACTGGCCGGGCTAACCCAGATACCTGCTTATGTGCGCACTGCCAACGATCAGCAAATGCTGGAAATGGCATTGATCGAAAACATACAGCGCGAAAATCTGAATGCCATTGAGGTTGCTTTAAGCTTTCAGCGGATGATAGACGAGTGCAGCCTGAAACAGGAAGAATTGGGTGAACGGGTGAGCAAAAACCGGTCGACAGTAACCAATTACCTGCGTTTATTGAGATTGCCGCCAACCATACAAGCTTCCATCCGCGACGGGCAGATTAGTATGGGGCACGCAAAAGCATTGATATCAGTTGATGATCCCGCGAAGCAAATATATATCCATAAGCAGATCATCAGCCAGGGATTATCAGTGCGCAAGGTGGAGGAGATAGTGCGGAGCCTGCAAAGATCACCATTGAAAAAAGAGGGGAAACAACCCGAACCCCTGTCATTCCAGGTACAGAAAATACAGGACGACCTTGCCTCAAAATTCAGTACAAAAGTTAAACTTAAGTTAAGCAGCCAGGGTAAAGGCACTATCGAGATCCCTTTTTTGTCGGAAGATGACCTCGGCCGTATCCTTGAAATGTTGGATTGGTAACTATGTACAAATGTTTGTTCCTTATTTGGCTTTTTGTTGGTTTTGTTCTTGTCGCCAGGGCACAAACGCCTGATACTGTTGCCGTAAAAAACAAGGCGGATAGCCTTACCCTTAAACGCGATTCCGCAAAATCAAAAAAGTATTATCCTAAAATAACACAGGAAAAAGCTTATCATCCAGACAGCCTGCATAGCCCCCATAAAGCAGTTATGCGCTCGCTGATGATCCCCGGATGGGGACAGCTTTATAATCACAGGTGGTGGAAAGTACCAGTTATTTATGCCGGGATCGGGCTGCTGGTTGATGCTGTGATATTTAACCAGCATTATTATTCCATTTTTTTAAAAGAAGCAAAATTGCGCGAAAAGGGCATACAGGCCGGGCGAAATCCGTTATATACAGACGTATCCGATCCGGATATTACCAGCGCGGTCAACGCCTATGTTCGTAACCGTGACCTGTGTATATTGGGTACCCTTGGCGCCTGGGGCATTCAAATGATAGATGCCTATATTGATGCCAAGTTTATCCAAAGCTATACCATGGATAATAATTTGTCATTTAAAGTTAGTCCGGGTGTTATCAGTCAGCCTTATTATGCTACCAATAGCAGCATATCGTTAATGCCAGCTATAAAAATTACCTTTACGCTCAAATAGGAAGCCCCTTTGAATCTCCGGTAAGTTTAAGTTTACCCATAAATTCAAACGTCTGAAATGGCGCTTGGTAGCAATAATGGCATCACCAAACGTTCCTACGGAACGTAAAATGGCTATTTGTCGCATTTTACCAACCAGACGTTCCTACGGAACGTTTTATTACGCCTTCCGTCCCTGCGGGACGATTGGTGGGTAAAAAATAAATATATAAAAACGCGTTCCATAGGAACGCTTGGTGAAAGGCCGGAATTTATTTTATAACCTGATTTTATGGATAAACTTAAACCCAGGAGGGGGAGACTTAAAAGAATAAATTACCTTTACGCTCAAATAAGAATTATTAATAATGAATATTGCATTATTGGGTTATGGGAAAATGGGTAAGATCATTGAGAAGATCGCCACCGACCGTAAACATACCATCGTACTAAAGATCGACTACGATAACCAGCACGAACTGACTGCCGAAAATTTGAGCAAGGCGGATGCGGTAATTGAATTCACCACCCCCGGTTCTGTTTTGAGCAATATACAGCATTGCTTTGATGCCAATGTGCCTGTAGTGGTAGGCACCACAGGCTGGTATGAGCATCTGCAGGAGTTAAAGGAACAATGCATCCAAAACAATAACACCTTGTTGTATGCTTCTAATTTTAGTATCGGGGTAAATATATTTTTCCATATTAACCGGATGCTGGCTAAATTGATGAATAACTACCCCTACTATGATGTACAGGTAGAAGAAATTCATCATACCCAAAAGCTGGACGCGCCAAGCGGCACTGCTATCACCATAGCCGAAGGGATTATCGAAAACCTGGATAATAAAAAAGACTGGGTAAATGCTTTGACAGCCGATGGCGAGGATGCAGATGACAGCAATATCAAAAGCGACCAGCTGTTGATCGAGTCATTCCGCATTGACAGCGTGCCGGGTACACATACGGTAATTTACGATTCGGAAGTGGATAGTATAGAGTTTAAGCATACCGCGCACAACCGCAATGGTTTTGCCCTGGGCGCGGTGCTGGCTGCCGAATGGGTGCATAATAAAAAAGGCTTTTTCTCGGTTGAGGAGATGTTTGATTTTGGAGTTTAAAATTGATTGATCATTTAAAAATATAACAGTGAACGTAGTTGAATTTTTTATTGTCTTTATAATACTTATCGTAATGCCATATGTTGGCTTCTGGAAATTGTTTGAAAAGGCCGGGCAACCGGGCTGGAAAGCCATTATCCCTATGTATAGTTTTTATATAAGACTAAAACTTAGTGGGCGACCAGCATGGTGGATTTTATTATTATTCATTCCTGGTATCAATATTATAATTGGCTTTGGTGTATTAATTGATTTTATTAAATCATTTGGAAAGTTTTCTATGAAGGAGCAAGCCGCAGGGGTACTGCTTCCATTTGTTTATTTGCCCAAATGGGGTTTTGACAAAGAAACCCAATACCTGGGCCCGGTTGCAAGCCCTGAATTCAGAGAGAAACACCAAAAATCATTAAAAAAATCAACTACCCGCGAGTGGACGGAAGCTATCATATTCGCTGTTCTCGCAGCTACGCTGATCCGCACGCTTTTTATAGAGGCTTACACCATACCTACCCCATCAATGGAACGTTCATTATTGGTGGGCGATTTCCTGTTTGTAAGTAAAGTAAATTATGGACCGCGGATACCCGAAACACCTATAGCATTCCCGTTTGCTCATCATACTATGCCGCTTATTGGCACCAAGGCTTACTGGGATATCATCAAGTTACCTTATTACCGCCTGCCCGGTTTAAGCGATGTAAAAAAGGGAGATGTAGTAGTTTTTAATTACCCAATGGATGCGGACTCACCACTTTACCGCCCGGTTGACAAGCGTGAGAACTATATCAAACGCTGCCAGGGCGCACCCGGCGATACATTGAGCGTGGTGGAGGCACAGGTTTATGTAAATGGCAAAATGGCGCCTAACCCACCTAAAGGGCAAATTGATTACACCTTTACCACTACCGGGATGGATCTGAATCCACAGGTAAAGCAGGATCTTGAAATATCTGATTACGATGGTTTGCCAAACACCATGACCAAAGAGGCCGCCGCCGCGTTAAAAGGATACTCCAATATTAAATCGCTTACGCCCAACATCAGTAAAAGAGGGGCATCAGAGGCTAACAACCCGGTTTTCCCTACCAATCCACGGTTTCCTAACCGCGTATTAGCCAACACTAAATTGCCTGATTATAAATGGAACGTGGACAATTACGGGCCCATCATCATCCCGAAAAAAGGGTGGACGGTAAAATTGGACAGTATGACTTTCCCATTATACGAACGCGCTATCGAGGTTTATGAAAACAATAAGGTAGAGGTAGTAGGTAATGATATTTTGATCAACGGCAAAAAAACAGATACCTATACTTTTAAAATGAACTACTACTGGATGATGGGGGATAACCGCCATGATTCTGAAGATTCGCGCTTTTGGGGGTTTGTTCCGGAAGACCATATTGTAGGCAAGGCATTATTTATCTGGATGAGCTGGGATGACAATGCTTCCTTCTTCAGTAAGATCAGGTGGAGCAGGTTATTCAGGGGGATAAACTAATTTATTCATCCGGCCGATTGGCTGGCATATCTGTCAGTCAATCAAATTATTTCGCGATTTACATGCGGGGATATTTTCATATTCGCGCATAAAATCTGCATATTCGCATTTCAAAAATGCATCTGTCATTTAAAAACTTACCCGGGTGAACGTAGTTGAATTTGCTATTGCCTTTATAATTCTTGTTATACTGCCATACGTTGGCCTCTGGAAATTATTTGAAAAAGCCGGTGAACCCGGATGGCAGGCCATTATCCCAATTTACAATATTTATGTGATAATAAGGCTTAGTGGCAGACCAGGATGGTGGATGATATTTTTGTTGATTCCCGGTATTAATTTTTTGGTCGCAATTGGTATAACGCTCGACTTTGTAAAATCATATGGTAAGTTTAAATTAAGAGAGCAGTTTGCCGGTATAGCTTTAGAATTTATTTATTTTCCGAAATGGGGTTTTGACAAAGAGACCCAGTACCTGGGGCCGTCAGCAAGCAATGAGTTTAAGGAAAAATATCAAAAGCTATTAAAAAAATCGTCGACTCGTGAGTGGACAGAGGCTATCATATTTGCTGTAGTTGCCGCTACGCTGATCCGGACGTTTTTTATCGAGGCTTATGTGATCCCCAGCGGCTCTATGGAAAGCACATTGCTAACAGGCGATTATTTGTTTGTAAGCAAAATAAACTATGGATCGCGCACACCCATCACACCATTGTCATTTCCTTTTGCGCAAAATACTATGCCGCTTATCGGCACCAAATCATACTCGGATCTCATCAAATTGCCTTACTATCGCTTACCCGGTTTAAGTGATGTGAAAAATGGAGACGTAGTGGTATTTAATTATCCTATGGAGGCTGATTCGCCGTTAAACCGCCCTGTTGATAAGCGGGAAAATTACATTAAACGCTGCCAGGCCGGGCCGGGCGACACTTTATCCATTAACAATGCGCAAGTATATGTTAATGGTAAAATTATGCCTAACCCACCGTATAGCCAACCCTCCTACCTGGTACATACCGACGGTAATGAGATAAACCCAAAGGTGCTGAATGATCTGCATATATTTATACACCAGCAAATTAACAGTTCGGACTATGAAATGCTGATGACCCGGCAATCAGCAGCTACTTTAAAGGGTTATTCAAATATCAAATCGATCGTGGAATATGTGGAGCATAATGGCGTTTTTGACCCTAAAATTTTCCCGCATGATCCGCACCTGAAATGGAACTCGGATAATTACGGACCTGTAATCGTCCCCAAAAAGGGGTGGACGGTTAAGCTGGATACTTTAACCTTCCTGGTTTACAGGCGCGCCATACAAGTGTATGAAAACAATAAGCTGGAGATTGCAGGCAATGATTTTGTGATCAACGGCAAGAAGACAGACAGGTACACCTTTAAACTGAATTACTATTGGATGATGGGCGATAACCGCCATAATTCAGAAGATTCTCGTTTTTGGGGATTTGTACCCGAAGACCATATTGTAGGCAAAGCGCTGTTTATCTGGATGAGCACCGACTCAAGCGCAAACTTCATCAATACAATAAGGTGGAATAGGCTATTTAAGGGGATACATTGATTGATTTCGGAATTTGGATTTACGATTTCGGATTTAATGCTTAAGTACTTAGTTTCTTTATCCCAAACTTCTCTGCCAAAACATTCAGGTCATCCACCACAGCATCAACCAGTGGGATGCCGTTGGCTTTTCTGTCTTTTTCAGCTTCCAGTTCGGGTTCGCCGGGGATGATCACTTTTTGATTTGGATCGATAGTCGTAGAGGATTTAAAACGATTGATCCAGTTATCCAGATGCGCCTTAAACTCATCCGCAGGGCGAAAACCATCCACGCGCATCGCCCCTACAAAATGCCCTATACCCAATCCTACCGGGTCAGTCGGTGGTTCTAAAAAAGCAACGAAAGGCGGCACCCAGGGGCCATAGTTCGCACCGGATAATACCGCCGAAAGTATGTCAACCGTAGCGCCTAATCCAAAACCTTTATGGCTGCCATGATCAAAATCACCCCCTAAAGGCAATAGTGCTCCTCCTGATTTTAAAGCATGGGGATCAGTTGTTACGTTTCCTTCTTTATCCTGTATCCAACCTTCAGGAACTCGTTTGCCTAATCGCTGTGCTATCTCCAGTTTGCCATTGGCTGCCGCAGAAGTTGCCATATCCACAATAAGCGGCGGGTATTTTCCTGCCGGGAATGCGTAGCACATGGGGTTGGTACCTAATAAGCGTTCACTGGAGAATGTTGGTGAAACCAGCGGACTGGCGTTAGTCATCGCAAAGCCGATCATATCTTTTTCTACCGCCATCAACGCATGATACCCGGCAATACCAAAGTGGTTGGAATTGCGTACCGCCACCCAGCCCGATCCATATTGTTCAGCTTTTTCAATTGCTACCTGCATGGCAAAAGGCGCCACTATCAGGCCAAGGCCGGCATCGCCATCAACCGTGGCCGTGGTAGCGGTTTGATGAATTATTTTGATATCAGGATTAGTATTAATGCGTTGCTTTTCCCAAAGCCGCACATAGCCGTTCAGCCTGGCTACTCCATGCGAATCGATACCCCGCAGGTCAGCCTTTAACAATACATCCGTTGCCAGTTGGGCATGCGCTTTACTACAGCCCATCGCTGTAAAAATATTTTCTGTAAACTCCCTTAAGGCAGATTCAGCAATTAGCATAGGGGCAAATATAGAATTGCTGTTTAAAAAAATATCTATATTTAATTATTAAACCCGACAACCTATGCAAAATCTCAACCTTAAAACTTTTTGTCTATTCCTTATGCTGGCAATAATGGCCGATGTATCACAGGCACAAAAAAAACGTGCCCGCGATATCGGGATACCATTTACCGGCACGCCGGGTAAATACAATGCTATTACTGATGTGAAAGGCGTTGAGGTTGGATACAGCACAATCATCAGCGGGTCTGGCAAAAATCATATTGGTAAAGGTCCGGTGCGAACAGGCGTTACCGCGATTTTCCCTAACGGAAAGATCAATCATCACCCGGTATTTGCCAATTGGTATACTTTGAACGGCAACGGCGAAATGACGGGCACTACCTGGATAACGGAATCCGGCTTTTTGGAAACGCCCATAATGATCACAAATACCAATAGTGTTGGCGTAGTAAGGGATGCCGTATTGAAATGGTTTGTAGACAAAAATTGGTATAACAATGAAGAATATTGGTACACCTATCCATTAGTGGCCGAAACTTATGATGGGGTACTCAATGATATTTACGGATTCCAGGTGAAAGAAAGCAATGCTTATGAAGCCCTGAACACTGCTGCTACAGGGCCTGTGCAAGAAGGTAACGTTGGTGGCGGAACAGGGATGATGTGCCTGGGATTTAAGGGTGGAACCGGCACTTCATCGCGAGTATTCACCATTAACGATAAAACTTATACAGTAGGTGTATTGGTTCAATCCAATTTTGGCAGGAAAAAGAACCTGACCATAGCGGGCATCCCCGTAGGATTGGAATTAAAGGATACGTTGAACTACGAGATCAAAGCAGCGCCGCAATCGAAGCGACAAGAGGGTGATGGTTCTATCATTGTTATAGTTGCTACCGATGCTCCTTTATTGCCGCACCAACTCAAAAGAATTGCGGCGCGTGTTGCTATCGGTGTAGGCAAGGTAGGCGGCCGGGGCGAGAATAGCTCGGGCGATATATTCCTGGCTTTCTCTACCGCTAACCCGGCAGTCTTTGACCGCAAAGCGACAACTCAACTGGAAATGCTCTCGAATGACCAGATCAACCCATTATTTGAAGCTACTGTGCAGGCAGTTGAAGAATCCATCATCAATGCAATGGTTGCAGCCGATACAATGGAAGGCGGCAATGGCAACAAGGCCTATGCCCTGCCGCATGATGCCGTGATCGGAATATTGAAGAAGTATAATGTGGTGAAATAGGGTTGAATAAGTTTAACTAACTATCTAATTTTTTCAGGAACTCAAGCCCGGCATCCCACGGCCCGTAACCAGAGGCTACATTAATGTGCCCGGCATCGCCAATATTCACCAACTCGCTGCCCCAGGCATCGGCAAATTGCGTGGCACGATCAAACGTGACGTAATAATCGTTGGTGCTGGCCACTACTATGGATGGGAACGGCAATTTAATCAAGGGCACAGGCTTAAATCCGGTTGTACCGGGTGGATAGGTATCCGCTTCGGTATCGCTGGGACCTACCAGCAAAGCGCCTTTTATACTAATATTATATCGTTGCGCCCAATAAGCAATAGTACTGCAAGCCAGGCTATGGCCAACCAATATCACATCTTTGGGATCGTAATTTTGAACATAGCTGTTGATGGTGGCGATCCAGTCTGCACAAACAGGTGTATCCCATTCTTGCTGTTCTATCCGTGGGAAACCATATTCACGTTCCCAAAGAGATTGCCAATGCTGCGGGCCTGAATTACCAAGGCCGGGGTGAATGAGGATGGTGGATTGGAAGGTCATTATTTTTCCGTTAATACCGTAAATTCAAACTCCAAGGGCTCAAAGTTCCTGATAAGCTCATCGATAAAATGCTGGCCCCATTTTACGTAGAAAAGGCCAAAATTCTCACTGCGTTCCTGCAGGCTATCTTTCGGGAAAAGTTCCGTTTTGATATGGTCTATCTGCTCCAGGCGGGTATGATAGTTGTCTTTTTCGGCTTTAATCAGCTTCTTTTCAAGATTATTGATGGCGTGCTCTAACCGGGCCTTTACCGCATCGGCTGATTGGGCCAATGTTGGGTCGACCTTGAATGAACGTAATTTTATTTTTTCAAATACAGCCTGCAGTTCCCGCCATTCTTCCCTTAACGACAACTCGTGCTCGCTGTGCTTTTTTACCCAATTCTTTTTGATATCATCAGCCGGTTTAAAAAGTTCGCATAAGTCCAAATCCATCCTTGCAATTTTCGAGGCTGATTGCTTTGGAACGATCAAACCGGAGTTACGCAGGATCAGGATCGGGAAATCAACACGGTAATGCTCAAAATTCGATTTCAGCTCCAGCCAGTAAACCACTTCAGCCCCGCCACCAACATAAGCGATATTGGGTAAAATATATTCCTGGTAAAGCGGGCGCATCACTACGTTCGGGCTGAAACGCTCGGGATAGGTAGTGATCTCCTTTTGGAGTTCCTCTTTAGAAAAACTGATCTCTGTATTTAAAACTTTGTGAACGTCATCCTCAAAAACTAAGCGTTCGCGTAAGCCATCCACCAAATAAAAGAAATTGATCTCGCGGGGATTAACCTGTATATGCACGCCTAACTCCTTTAGCCGCTCGTTGGTAGCTTCGATATTCTTAAAGCTGTTTTGCTCCAGAATATCCTGCTCCATTATCCCGGAAAACTGCTGTTTTAGCTTATGGTCATCAGCATCAATAATTACTAATCCATATTGACCAAACAGGGCGTTCACCATATAACGGGTAGCATCGGCCAGTTTGTCGAATTTGGTATAGGCTGTTTCTACTATCTCTGCCAGTTCGGGTGCGTGGCGTTCCATGCCTAACACTCCTTTATACTGGTTAAGGGCCTTGCGCATAGTATCCGGGTTGATACGCCCGGTAGCGCCGGATGCTTCATACCACCAATGCACTTTTTTGCCGCCGATGTTGGTGTAATTGATCTCGGCAAAATCATGATCTTCCGAGGCCATCCAGTAAACGGGTACAAAGTTCTTATCCGGGAAAGCTTCTTTTAATTGCCTTGCCAGTTTGATGGCGGTAACTATCTTGAATATAAAATACAAAGGCCCTCCAAAGATATTTAGCTGGTGACCGGTGGTTATGGTGTAAGTACTCTCCTCCTTCAGTAAATTAATATTATCAAGGACTGGTTGTAAGTTGTGAGTTGTGAGTTGCGAGATAGCCTGGTACTGTTTGGTTAATACCGTTGCCAGCATCTCCCTATCAGCAATTACTTTTTTGTTTTGAAGCAATGCTTTGAAACCATCCAAATCAGGACGCTGGCCATAAAACGGCCTCAATTCAGGCTGATCTTCAAGATAATCAGTAACTGTATGTGAGAAAAATCCGGTGTCTTTGTAGTTTATACAGGCTGCATCCATTATATATGATTTCGGATTTCGAAGGTTCAATTTCGAATTTGATATTACATGTTATTACGTAAATGTAATATTCCCGAAATTAGATTTAAAAATCCGAAAACAAATAGTGGCAGGTTAAAAACGTGTTATTTTACAATTTGTCCATAAAGGTCAAAGTCTTCGGCGCTGTCAATCTTTACGTTGACAAAGCTGCCAATGGTTGCATAGTGCTTGCGGGCGTCAATTAACACCTCGTTATCTACCTCGGGCGAGTCAAATTCGGTGCGGCCCACAAAATAATTGCCATCTTTTTTATCGATCAGCACTTTATAGGTTTGGCCTATTTTTTCCTGATTCTTATCAAATGAAATGCCTTGCTGAATTTCCATAATGGCATCAGCGCGTTGCTGTTTTACTTCGTCAGGCACATCATCAATCAACAGATGGGCGTGGGTTTTTTCTTCGTGTGAGTAAGTAAAACAACCCAAACGGTCGAAGCGGGTTTCTTCTACCCATTGCTGCATTTCTTCAAAATCCTGTTCGGTTTCGCCGGGGTAACCGGTGATCAGTGTAGTACGCATGGCAATGCCCGGCACTTTATCGCGGATCTGGTTGACCAGGTCGATGGTTTTTTGTTTGGTTATACCGCGGCGCATAGATTTCAGCATATTATCGCTGATATGCTGCAGCGGCATATCCATGTATTTGCAGATATTATCGCGCTCGTTCATTACATCCAGTATCTCCATCGGGAAACCGGATGGATAGGCATACTGCAGGCGTATCCATTCAATGCCGTTCACATCAGATAATCGGCGTAAAAGCTCATCCAGGTTGCGTTTGCTGTACAGGTCGAGTCCGTAATAGGTCAAATCCTGGGCAATTAATATCAGTTCTTTAGTGCCATTTTTGGCCAGGCTTTGCGCTTCCTTCACCAATTGTTCGATCGGCTGTGTTACGTGCTTACCACGCATCAACGGGATGGCACAAAATGAGCAGGGACGGTTGCAGCCTTCGGCAATTTTGAAATAGGCAAAATGTTGTGGGGTAGTCAGTAAGCGTTCGCCTATCAACTCATGTTTATAATCAGCGCCTACGGAGTGTAATAAATTTTGCAGGTCGTTGGTGCCGAAATAAGCATCCACATTGGTGATCTCGGCTTCCAGCTCAGGTTTGTAACGCTCGGATAAGCAACCTGTAACGATCACCTTCCCGACCTTACCCTGTTCCTTTAGCTCGCTGTATTGCAGTATGGTATCTATGGACTCCTGTTTGGCATTGTCAATAAAACCGCAGGTATTGATCACGATAATATCATCGCTGTTTAACTTTTCAGCCTCGTGTACTACATCAAAAAGATTGCCCTTAAGCTGACCCATCAATATCTCGGAGTCGTGGATATTTTTGGAACAGCCTAAAGTAACTACATTTACACGTGGCTTAGTTTTTACTGCTGTTGGTTGTATTGATTTCGTCCTCATTATCGCTTCCTCAGCCCCCTCTAAATCTCCCCCGGTAGGGGAGACTTTATTGCATTGTCTTTTTAAGCCCTCCCTACCGGGGAGGGTTGGGTGGGGCCTATTGTTTGAATAGACTATCCACAAAAGCTTTCCGATCAAATAATTGCAAATGATCGGCACCTTCGCCCACCCCTATATATTTTACCGGTATCCTAAACTGATCTGATATCCCGATCACTACCCCGCCTTTGGCTGTGCCATCCAGTTTGGTTAGCGCCAGGGCATTTACTGCAGTGGCTTCGGTAAACTGTTTGCATTGTTCAATGGCGTTTTGCCCGGTTGAAGCATCCAGCACCAGCAATATCTCGTGCGGTGCTCCCGGAACTACCTTTTCCATTACATTTTTGATCTTGGTCAGCTCATTCATCAGGCCAACTTTATTGTGCAAGCGGCCCGCAGTATCTATAATAGCTACGTCATCGCCATTCGCTACTGCCGAACGCAGGGTATCAAAAGCGACAGAGGCCGGGTCGGAACCCATGGCCTGGGCCACTACTTTTACGCCTATGCGCTGGCCCCATAACTGGATCTGGTCGACTGCCGCGGCACGGAAGGTATCCGCTGCGCCGATCACCACTTTATTACCCGCCTGTTTTAATTTATGCGCCAGCTTGCCAATGGTGGTGGTTTTACCCACGCCGTTAACACCAACCACCATGATCACATAGGGCTTTTGATTGCCATATTCAAAAGTGGTAAAATCGTTGCTGTTATTTTCGGCAAGCAAATGTTGTATCTCATCGCGAAGCAAGGTGTTCAGCTCGGATGTGTTGACATATTTATCGCGGGCCACACGGTCCTGGATGCGTTTGATGATCTTCAGGGTAGTGCTTACGCCTACGTCCGAAGTTACCAGCACTTCTTCCAGGTCATCCAGCACATCATCATCAACGGTGGATTTGCCCGCCACCACTTTAGTGATCTTGGAGAAAAAGCTATCCTTTGTTTTTTCTAAACCGGTATCCAGCGCCTGCTGTTCCTGCGGCGTGCTTTCCTTCTTTTTAAAAAAATCAAATAATCCCATGTTCGATGTGCAGATGTGAATATGTGCAAATATGCAGATTGTATTAATTACTCAATGTCAATTTTAAGTATCATATATTAAAATTCATTTGCACATCTGCATACCTGCACATTTGAAATCAACAAAAAAGCCCTCTCGTTATCAACAAGACGGCTTTAATATTCTGATCCGGAACGGATTACTGACCTTTAGCAGCATTGATCGCATCCTTAACGTGGTCGTTATGTACAATCAATTCTTTAAATGAGTAAGCGCCGGTTTTAGGTGATTTCACCATGGTGATCACTTTTGAATATTCTTTGCCTTTACCTGTCTTCAGGGTTGCAACTACTTTCTTTGCCATGTTGTGCTAATTATTGATTTATTGAATTATTGAGTTATTGATTGTTAAGGCTAAAACTTAATCAACCAATCAACTTAATCAACCAATTATTTAATTTCTTTATGAACGGTTACTTTCCTTAACACCGGGTTGAATTTCTTCATTTCCAGTCTTTCGGTAGTGTTCTTTTTGTTCTTGGTAGTAATATAACGAGACATGCCCGGCATGCCGCTTTCTTTATGCTCGGTACATTCTAATATTACCTGAACCCTGTTACCTTTTTTTGCCATCTTCTTATATGTTATAGGTTGCTTTTTATGAAATGGTTTTAATGTGACTAATCACTATTAACCAATCATCAATCGCAACTATTAAATGTATCCCTTTTTTACAAACTTATTGATACAGGCAGTTATACCATTTTTGCTGATGGTTTTA
This sequence comes from Mucilaginibacter sp., assembly GCA_035489035.1. GTDB lineage: Bacteria > Bacteroidota > Bacteroidia > Sphingobacteriales > Sphingobacteriaceae > Mucilaginibacter. The sequence goes on along the minus strand of DATHKT010000065.1, from coordinate 32,671 downwards.
ACAGCCGAAGTAGATACTTTTAAAGTGATCCACTTATCTTCCTCAGGAATATAAAACTTTTTAAGCTTTAAATTTGGGTGAAACCTGCGTTTGGTTTTAACATTTGAGTTAGAAACGTTATTACCAACCAGTGAACCTTTTCCCGTTAAATCACAAATTCTTGACATGACAATCGATTTAATTCAATCCCTTTTCTTAAAAGAGTTTGCAAATATCAGGATTTTAAGTCAAATATTCAACAGTGATTTTAAAATAATTTTCAATGTGCGAAAAAATACAAAAAAACCGTCATGGCGAGGTACGATCCGCTGGCTAGCGGACTACACAGACAAATCAAATGTGTAGGTATTTTGTCTGAACACGATTAAGCGATTAAAAGATTGACAGGATTTTACTGCTAACTGCCAATTCAAAACTGCCAACTGAATCTGGGCGTTCCCTGCGGACCGCGCTGTCCGTTCATACTACACGGGCCTTATTCACATGGCCGGTATCCACTCCCATCGCTAACGCAATTGTTTGTGGGTTAATAGTAGGTGATTTTGCGGGTGATGGTGTCAGTTTGTAAAGTCAAAGTATCATTGAATCTTTTCATATCTCTGATTTTCATCATCCAATTATTTTTCTCATCAAATAACTTGTATCTGTAAATAATCTTAAAGCCATTGCCTTCTTTGTCTAAATAAGGGTAATCTTCTTCAAGTAAGAACCCATTATCGTTATATTTATATAGTATCTTAGAGAGTAAAGTATTAGAATTATTATAAATCTCAACCTGACTTACCTGGCCGCTTATATCATAATGATAAAGTTTCCGTTTACAAATTCCGCTTTGGCTACAATCAGAGCTTTCAATTATATTTCCAGTCTTATCATACTTGTATATTGCTTTACTTGCATTATTTATACGTAGTAATGCTACCTCCTTAATCCCATTGTTATATTTAAAACTACATTTTGATTTATAGAGTTTTCCGTCACCCCAACCCGAGTGTATTTCAACTTCATTTCCTTTCTTATCAAAACTTGTTGTATCACTAAAGCGTATCATAAAAGGCGTTCCCCGCGTATATAATCCCGTTTCAATGAGCTGCTTTACGTTGTCATTTAAAATCTCCAAAGGGTCATTAAGTAATAAGGTTGATTTAGGGCGATTACCTTTTTGAAAGGATAAACATGGCAGCACGATTGCAATAAGAATTATTTTGTTCAATGTCATAATAAGGCTGGCTATATCTAAAGATACAAATTTAATACCCCATTAACCATTTCAGGGGATTAATAATAGGTGATTTTGCGGATTGAAATTGAGGTATCACGTTGATGCAAGCCGGGCGTTTGTCCTCCAAACTCACTGGTACATATACGCTTTGTCCAGTTGTTTTTTGAATCAAAAGATGGATATTGAAATAATGATTTATCAGCTAAATTATTCCCGGAAAATAAATTTTGTTCTACTAACATGCCTTTACTATTATATTTAAAAAGTAATCTTTGCAACCCATAGTTTGCTGAAAGAATATAATCAATTTCGATCACTTTACCATTAACATCGTATTTATAGCTGGTTTGAAACTTCTTTTCCTTCTTCTTATTTTCAACCCATGATTTTACAATGTGACCAGATTGATCATATTTATAGATATTCTTATCAGCGCTTTTATTTGTCTCAATTATAGTTTCTGTTTTCATACCCTTTTCATTATATGAATTAGTATAAGTATTTAGGCTAAGCTTTCTGCTTCCAATGCCATACCCTATCCTTCTTTCAAGGGCATTTCCTCTTCTATCGAAACTTGTTGTATCACCATAGCGCATCAATAAGGGCGATCCCCCTGAATCTATCCCGGTTTCAATGATTTGCTTTACGTTGCCATTTAAAATCTCTAAATGGTCATTAAGTAGCATGGTTTTTTTGGGGCGATTATCTTTCTGAAAGGATAAACAAGGCAGCACGATTGCAATAAGAATTATTTTGTTCAATGTCATAATAAGGCTATCCCTAAAGATACAAATTTAATATCCCCATTACCCGAAAATTCACTATTTTTCACCCACCAATTAGCTATTGAAAATATTCTGCTGTGCTTAGTGAAACACCAACCATTAAGTAGCAAACAATATTTATCATTAAAATTATGAGCATGAAGATCACTTCATTTGACGAGTACCAGGAGGCCTACAAAAAAAGCGTTGAACAACCCGAAGAGTTCTGGGCCGATATCGCCTCGAACTTCCAGTGGCGCAAGCCCTGGGATAAGGTGCTGGAATGGAACTTTATTGAACCCAACATCAAATGGTTCCAGGGCGCCAAGCTGAACATTACAGAGAATTGCCTCGACCGTCATTTGGAAATACTGGGTGATAAACCCGCCATTATATGGGAGCCTAACGACCCGAATGAGGATCATCGTATCCTGACTTATCGCCAGCTGCATGATAAGGTTTGCCAGTTTGCCAATGTGCTGAAAAACAACGGCGCCAAAAAAGGCGACCGCATATGTATTTACATGCCTATGGTGCCCGAACTGGCTATTGCCGTACTGGCCTGCGCCCGCATAGGCGCTATCCATTCGGTGGTGTTTGGTGGTTTTTCCGCACACTCCATTGCCGACAGGATTAAAGATGCTACCTGCAATATTGTGATCACCGCGGATGGTGGTTACCGGGGCACTAAGGAAATCCCTTTGAAAACAATTATTGACGATGCTTTGGTGCAATGCCCATCGGTAAAAAAAGTGATCGTACTAACCCGCAGCCGCACACCTATCTCTATGCTAAAAGGGCGCGATGTATGGTGGGAAGATGAAGTGAAAAAAGTAGAAACACAAGGCAACATAGCCTGCCCGGCAGAAGAAATGGATGCCGAGGATATGCTGTTTATATTATATACCTCCGGGTCAACCGGCAAACCCAAAGGTGTGGTGCATACCTGCGGCGGCTATATGGTTTATACCGGGTATACCTTTGCTAATGTTTTCCAGTATAATGTGGGCGAAGTTTATTTCTGCACCGCTGATATCGGCTGGATCACGGGGCACTCTTATATTGTATACGGTCCGCTTTCGCAAGGGGCCACTACCCTGATGTTTGAGGGGATACCTACCTGGCCAAGTCCCGGCCGTTTTTGGGAAATTGTGGAAGAGTATAAGGTCAATATCTTGTACACCGCCCCTACTGCCATCCGCTCCCTGATGAGTTTTGGCCTTGACGTGGTAAAAGGAAAAGACCTGAGCTCGTTAAAAAAATTAGGCTCCGTAGGCGAACCGATAAATGAAGAAGCCTGGCATTGGTTTGATGAAAATATCGGCCATAAAAATTGCCCTATCGTAGATACCTGGTGGCAAACCGAAACCGGCGGCATCATGATATCCCCTATAGCCGGGGTCACCAAAACCAAGCCAAGCTATGCAACGTTACCGCTTCCGGGTGTGCAGCCTGTACTGATAGATGATGTAGGTAATGAAATAGAAGGCAATGGGGTAAATGGTAATTTATGTATCAAGTTCCCATGGCCGGGTATGCTTCGCACCACTTATGGCGATCATGAGCGTTGCCGGCAAACTTATTTTTCGGCTTACAAAGGCAAATATTTTACAGGAGATGGCTGCCAGCGCGATGAGAATGGTTATTACCGTATCACCGGTCGTGTGGATGATGTGCTGAATGTATCCGGTCACCGCATTGGCACTGCCGAAGTAGAGAACGCCATTAATATGCACAGCAGCGTGGTAGAATCTGCCGTTGTTGGTTATCCGCATGATATTAAAGGGCAGGGCGTTTATGCCTTTGTTGTCTGTCCCAATTTACACGACGACCCCGAACTGACCCGCAAAGATATCATGATGACGGTTACCCGCATTATTGGCGCCATTGCCCGGCCGGATAAGATCCAGTTTGTAACCGGGCTGCCCAAAACACGCTCCGGTAAGATCATGCGCCGTATTTTGCGCAAGGTAGCCGAAGGCGATACCTCTAACTTAGGAGATACCTCTACCCTGCTTGATCCGGCTGTGGTAGATGAGATCAAGGCGGGAGCATTGTAGAAGGTTTATAAGTGAATGGCACCCGGCTAAATTTGTAATTCTTTAGCGATGAATATTATTAAAAAAACAAAGCTAAAAGCATAAATTTGTAAGTATAGATCGGGCTAAACGACTAAATAAAAATACAATGTCAACACTTACTATTCATCCCAAAAACGAAGCACAGGAAAAAGCGCTTAAAACTATCTTTGACGCATTTAATATAAAGTATGAAAAAGAGCTTGATGAAACAGAATACCTGATGGCAAGCGAAGCCAATAAAAAAGCTTTGGATGAAAGCATAAAACAATTGGAAGAAGGAAAGGGCATAAAAATATCCTTAGAGGATCTATGGAAATAATATTTTCACCGGATGCCCTGGAACAATTACAGTACTGGAAGAAAAGCGGCAACAAAAAAATAGTTGAGAAAATAAAAACCCGAGGCATTAAAACACAATTGGACTGGCTATTGGTCAAGGCGTATAACAATTGAGCATCGCTTAGTGTATAAAGTAGAAGACAGCACCATCTATATTGCTCAATTAAGGTATCATTATTAAGAGCCAAGATGCAGAAGTCAAGAGCCAGGATTTAATACCGGGCTCCTGACTTCTGCATTTTTACTCTTATTATCTTGATTCCTGGCTCTTGCATCTTGGCTCTAATAAAACTGTAACTATCCTTATCTTTCGGTGTCTATTGGTTACATATTTTGTCAATCTCACCAAAATTTATGTCAACCCCAACCACACCTTCAGCCCTCATCCCTGAATCACCAAAAAAGATATTTTATATCGATCACCTAAAAGTGACCCTCACCGTACTGGTTATCCTGCACCATTGCTTTGTTACTTACGGTGCTCCGGGTGGTTGGTATTACTTCCAGAAAACAACTCTGGTGGCGGCAAAAATACCCATGACATTATTTGTGTCTGTCAACCAATCTTTCTTCATGGGATTCTTCTTCTTCCTTTCGGCCTATTTTATTGGGCCATCCTTTGAGAAAAAAGGAGCTGCCCGTTTTGTTACCGATCGCTTACTAAGGCTGGGAATCCCCCTAATATTCTATTCACTTATCCTCGGCCCCGCCATGAACTACCTGGTCTATTATTTCGGGCATGGCCATCGCATCACACTTGCCCAATATTTAGGCGGCTATGATGACTGGATTGATTTCGGGGTATTGTGGTTCGTGGCCGCGTTGTTACTGTTTACACTATTATATGCTTTAGTGCGGGTCATACTTAAACGCTTTCCGCAGAAAAAATTCCGGGCACCCAATGCGCTTACCATAGTTTTATTTGCCGCAGGTGTGGGTATGGTTAGTTTCCTGGTAAGATTAATATTCCCTGTTGGATGGGTACTACGCCCGGTAGGTTTCCAGTTGGGGCATTTTTCTCAATACATCGCGCTTTTCATACTGGGGCTTATCGCGTCAAAAAGCAACTGGCTCAATACTATATCCGATAAAACAGGTAAAAGGCTGGGTTCCTTAGCCTGCTGGCTGCTCCTGTTTTTCCCGGTGTTTTTTATCATCGAAAAGATGACGCATATGGATGGTAGCTGGTGGGGTGGTGGAATTCACTTCCAGGCCCTGCTATACGCGGTATGGGAACAGGTGATCGGCTTTGGAATAAACCATCAGCGTTGATCAATAAATTATCCCGCTATACTTTTGCGACCTATATCTTCCATCCGCTGGTGATAATTTCTGCTTCGCTTGCGGTCAGGAACTGGGGCGTTGATCCGGCTATAAAACTTTTACTCGTAGCTCCGGTGGCGGTTTTGTGCAGTTTTTTACTGGCCTCTTTGATCGTACGGATACCCGGCGTGAAAAGAATTATTTAGTCAGCCCGGTTGGTAATATTAAATATGACTAATTTTGGGCGACATGAAATCTTCCAAACCTACCATACTTGTTGTAAATGATGACGGCATAACCGCCCCCGGAATAAAAGCCCTGATAAATGCTATGACGGAGTTAGGCAAAGTGGTGGTTGTAGCACCTGATAGCCCGCAATCGGGTATGGGTCACGCCATTACCATCGGTAGTCCGCTGCGCCTTGATAAGGATGAGGTTTACGAAGGCATTGAAGCCTACCGTTGCTCAGGCACGCCGGTTGATTGTGTAAAGCTGGCTGTAAACAAAATTTTAAAAGGTAAAAAGCCTGATCTGTGTGTTTCGGGTATTAATCATGGTTTAAATAACTCTATTAATATTCTTTATTCAGGCACCATGTCGGCGGCTGTTGAAGGGGCCATTGAGAGTATCCCTTCTATCGGTTTTTCGCTGGATGATTATACTATGCAGGCCGATTTCAGCCATTGCATCAAATATGTGACGGAGATCGCCTCGCAGGTTTTACAAAACGGATTGCCCCCAACTACCCTGCTCAATGTGAATTTCCCTAATACCGCTCATATAAAAGGTATAAAGATATGCCGCCAGGCCAACGCCAAATGGGCTGAAGAATTTGATGAACGATACGACCCCTATAAACGCCCTTATTATTGGCTGACGGGTGTTTTTCAGATAAATGATCAGGGTGAAGATACAGATGTATGGGCCTTGGATAATAACTATGCTTCGGTTGTGCCGGTGCAGTTTGATATGACGGCTCATCATGCTATCCCGATTTTGAACAGCTGGAAATTTAATATTTAAACGGCTATGAAATATTACCTGGTAGCCGGTGAGGCCTCCGCCGATCTGCACGGAGCCAATTTGATGAAAGCCTTAAAACAGCAGGATACGGTAGCCGAATTTCGCTTTTTTGGCGGCGACCTGATGCTTGCCGAAGGCGGCGAGTTGGTAAAGCATTATGCCGATATGGCTTTTATGGGCTTTGCTGAGGTGATCATTAACCTGAGTACCATCTTAAAAAACCTAAAATCCTGCAAAAACGATATAGCCGCCTGGCAGCCGGATGTATTGATCCTGATCGACTTCCCCGGCTTCAACCTGAAAATAGCGGAATTTGCCAAAGCGAACGGCATATTGGTTTGCTATTACATATCCCCCAAAGTGTGGGCCTGGAATCAAAAACGGGTCTTAAAGATCAAACGTGTAGTCGACCATATGTTTTGCATATTGCCTTTCGAGGTTGATTTTTATAAACAATGGGGTATGGAAGTTGATTATGTAGGCAATCCCCTGCTTGATGCGGTGGCAGCCTTTATCCCGGATACGGATTTTTATAAGCACCATCAGTTATCCGATAAAAAGATCATCGCACTTTTGCCCGGCAGCCGCAGGCAGGAAATCAGCCGTTTACTGCCGGATATGGTCGCGGTAGCAAAAAAATGGCCCGATTACCAGTTTGTTGTAGCCGGTGCGCCTTCATTTGACAAAGCTTATTATGACCAATATTTAAATAATGTTGAGATCAAAGTATTGTTTAATGCCACTTATGATCTGTTGAATAATGCGGATGCGGCAATCATAGCTTCCGGCACCGCCACGCTCGAGACCGCATTATTTAATGTACCGCAGATCGTTGTTTATAAAGGCAACCCTATCAGCATTACCATAGCAAGGGCATTGGTTAAGATCAGGTTTATATCGCTGGTCAATTTAATTATGGACCAGGCCGTAGTAAAAGAGCTTATACAGCAGGATTGCAATCCGCCTAAAATTAATGAAGAACTGGAGCTTATCCTAAACAACCAGGCCTATCGTACGCAAATGCTGGATAACTATAAGCAGCTGCATGATAAAATGGGAAAGCCCGGCGCATCAGAAAAAACAGCCGGTTTGATCATCAAATACACTTCGCAAAAATAAAGCCCTGTAAAATTACAGGGCTTTATCGTTTTAACAGGTAGATGTATATATAGATCAGGCAACTGACAAGCGGGCTTGCGCGGTTGACTGGAGATTGCTATGTAAAAACTGATTTTGAGTTTTAAATGATTTAATATCCTCTACAAGCATATTTCTCAGCATTTTATCAAAATTGGATACTAACTTATTTGCTGATGGTTTTTTAGTTTGAGTTTTCATAAGGTGATTTGTTGAATAATTAAGCGTTATTTTAAGCTGCGGATAATGTTCTAACAGATTGTTTTTTAGTCTTATTGATCCTTTTCAGGTCGGTTAGTAATAACGTTCTTAATTCGATGTCAAAACGCTTTACCAATTTACTTTCAGGTGTTGCTTTACGGCTTTTCATAAAATTGTTTTTAAGGTTGACATAGTATACGTAATTAATTGATTTTAGGTTTCTTATCGATATGGTCTTTCTCCGTCAGGTTATCTTTTCTGCGCTTAGCTTCCTCGTATTGGCGCTCTATTTGTTCCTCGTCGCGGGCATCAGAAGGTTTTTCAGGATCTGTGGGGTTCTCCCATTCCTGTGCTTCGCTTTCGATGATCTTTTTCTTTGCAGCTTCCATAATCGGTTATACCTGGCAGTTGTATCCCCAATTCAGTGCCAAAGTTTAAACTGACCTTAAAAAAGAATTATTATTTGATAAAAAATTAAAACAGGAATTAAATTCTTTGAAAAGGAAGGGGTTTTTATACTATTCTGCAAAATGGTATTTGATAAATGACTGTACAAAATTTTGTAACGCCTGTTGTATAGAGTAGTCAAGTTATCTATACACTCATCGGCTTTTTTGTACATTTTTATGGGTAAGCAAGTGTACGATGGTTGCTATTAGCGACAAACCAATACCTACTGCACATACGCCATTCCATTTATAATAGCCCCAGGCCTGGCTGGCCAGGAAGGTGCCGATACCGCCACCTATAAAATAAGTAACCATATAAATGGTATTAATGCGGTTACGCGCCCCGGGCTCCAAAGCATAAATAATTGATTGATTAGAAATATGAGTTGCCTGTACACCCATATCCAGTACGATAACGCCAATGATCAGTCCCGCTATACTATTGCCCGAGAAAATGAAAATGATGAATGATACAATGATAAGCAACAGTGTGAATATTGAAAGTTTATAGGCATCCATTTTATCACTCAGCCTGCCCATTAAGCCGGCAGCTATAGCACCAAACGCACCTACCAGCCCGAACAAGCCCGCCACATCACTCCCTTTGTTAAAATTTTGCTTCAATAAAAATATCAAGGTAGTCCAAAAGGCCATAAAACAAGCAAAGCACAGCGCTCCTCTGAATGATGCGATCCTTAACGCGGGTTCTCTTTTGATCAACGCCAGCATCGATTTCATTAAAGATCCATAAGTACCATTATACTCAGGTTCCACTTCGGGCAACAAGAAAAACAGCAGCAGCCATATAATCACCATAATGCCGGCTGCGATATAAAACATAGCCTGCCAGCCAAAATGTGCACCTATAAATCCGCTTACCGTGCGCGAAAGCAGGATACCCAACAAAAGACCGCTCATTACAAAGCCTATTTTTCGCCCGCGTTCTTCCGGCTTTGCCAGGTGCGCTGTCATTGGCACCAGCAATTGGGGTATCAATGAAAAAATTCCTACCAGGAAACTGGATAATATCAGCAGGTTAATATTGGGTGCTATCGCAGTAAATATTAATGATACAACCACTAAGGCCAGGCAGATCATGATCAGCCGTTTGCGCCGCAACATATCCGCAAGCGGAGCTAAAAAAAGCATCCCTGTAGCATACCCAATTTGTGTAAGGATAGCCACCTGCCCAATTTTGGTATTGCTTGCGTGAAAAGTATGGGCCATGTCATCTAAAAGCGGTTGGTTATAATATAGGTTGGCTACAACCAGGCCTGTTGCTATGGTCATCACCCATAAAGTGGTAGTAGTAAGCTCGGGCTGTGTTGATTTGGAAGAAATAGTCATAAACAGATGCAGAAAAAAATTGGGGCAAAAATGATAAAGGCTTTTTATATGGATGTTTGTATTAAGTAATATTCCTGATTGATTGATACCCAAATGCAGGGTTTTAGTGCAGTTTTGCAATAAAATGACTAAAAGAGTCGATTTACAGCCATTATTGGGAATAAGTAATTTATATTTTCAGAATTTCATCTTTTAAATAGAGAAAATCATCGAAATACTTTAAAAAATATCTTCAAAACACTTATATTAATTAAAAACAGATTAAATTTTAGGTGATTTTTATGAATATAAGTTGTTTATTAATTAATTACGCATTATTAAAGTAGTTTTTTTATATAATTTTTATCTTTTTATTGATTTTATTAAAAAATTTGTTGCTTTTATCATTTTTTTATTACTTTTACATCGTCAACATAAATAAACAACAAATAAACGCTCTAATTTTTTATAATTAATAGAATTTTGAGTGTTTAGTTAATGTAAATTTAATGTTACGTGGTGTTAATTGAAATAGTGACAAAAAAATTACAAATGTATATTATACATTTCAATTAATAGTGTTACTTTTACACCATAGAATTTTAACAACGTCTTCTCATAATTTAGGTTTATAATTGGTTAGTAAAGGCCCCTGCCCATCAGGGGCTTTACTTGTTTTAAGAAGTTTGGTTTTCTATCCAATCACAGCAGAATATCTTAAAAATATCAGTAATTGGTTCCGTAACAGGTGATTGCTTATCTCACAATGGTGATAACGCCGGAAAGGATCAGTCCGTTAACCTTGGTATCGATAACATAGTAATATGCGCCAAAAGGCAACTGTTTACCACTAATGGTACCATCCCAGGCTACTCCATATCCAATAGAGTGAAATACTTTTTGCCCGTACCTATCAAAAACATCCACTGCGGCACCCTCATAGGCAGCCAATCCATAAATGTTCCAGGTATCATTAATACCATCGCCATTTGGCGTAAATGCGGTAGGAATAGTTACAGCCGGCGATACCTTGATAAAAGTTTTATCACTGTTTACACATCCCCTGCTATCGGTTACCGTAAGGGTATAGGTGATATCGATACTTCCGGTTATCACCGGGTTCTTCACTGTATTGTCACTGATATTGGTATTGGGCGTCCATAAATAGGTTACATTTTCATCGCTAACCGTAGGCTTTAGCGTAATGGTATTGCCCCGTAGTACAAACCTGTTACCCCCTGCATTTACTGTGGGCGGTGGTGTCAGTTTTAGGGTCATCTGGTCCGTAGGAGTGTAACAGGTACCGGGCGAATTGGCAGTCAGTGTAAGCGTAACCGTTCCGTTTTTCACATCAGCAGCGCTCGGGTTATAAACCGCATCCAACTGTGAAGCAGAGGGACTAAAACTTCCTGTTCCGGAGCTTGTCCAAACACCTCCACCGCCCGGCGCAAATATCTTACCGGCCAGTTTAGCAGAACCCTGGGCACATACTTCCTGGTCGGTCCCAGCATCCGCCCCCGGCAATAATTCAAATTTTACAGTTATCGAGGATGTTGATATAGCGCAATTATCATTGCTGGTTGATGCCAGAGTTAACACTACAGATCCGGCAGCAATATCCTGGGCCGAAGGATGATAGTTACCGGCAGGCGTATTTGGTGAGAATGTACCTGATCCGCTGGTTGACCAGGTGCCGGTAGTTGTGCCGCCTGTTACCGACCCGGCAAGTGGTACACCTGTTGCAGTCGGGCAAACCACCAGCGGGCCTGTTCCCGCATCTGCATGGGGTAATTCATCTACTGTAATAACTATAGTGGCTGCCTGGCTAGGGCATCCGCTTACGGTTTCTACTAAACTGTACGTCCCGGCAGCAGCGGTAGAAACACCGGGTATAACCGGGTTTTGGTTTGGCGAGGTGAAGCCATTGGGGCCGGTCCATAAATAGGTAGCGTTGGCGACCGCGGGAGTTTGCAGGCGTATAGGGGTATTGACACAAACAGGCGTATTGGATGTAATTGTTGGTGTTTGCGGAGACGGGTATACCGTAACCGTATAAGTATATGGTAAACCAGGGCAGCCATTGTCGTTAGGTGTAATGATATAAACCCCATCAATTGAAGCAGCTGTTGTATTGAATAACGTCTCGGTAATAGTTGAAGAAATTTGCCCGCTTACTGCCGGGTTGCTGATCCCCGGAACAGCGGCACGACTCCAGGTAAAGGTAGCTGTTGGCACATCTGAGGTTATTATGTAATTCTGCGCTACACCTGTACATATCCCGCCAGTTGGGCCGCTTGTTACCGCAGGGGCGCTGAATGTGATCGTCATATTATCAAACCTCAGGGTACAGTCATCCGTGCTGCTGGATGTCAGGGTAAGTACCACCGTGCCTACGGCCTTGTCATGTGCAGATGGAAAATACTGCGCGTTCAACTGGTTGCTTGCGGGTTTGAATGTTCCTGTTCCGTTAGTTGTCCAGGACCCGGTTGATGTGCCACCAGTTACATTACCGGCAAGTTGTACCGAAGTAGCATTGGTACATGCCTTTTGGTCGATACCAGCGTCAACTATGGGCTTATCATGCACAGCAACATCAACTGTGGCGGCAGCACTTGGGCAACCGTTAATGGTCACTATTAAACTATACGTTCCGGCATTTGCCGCAGTAACGTTTGGTACGTTCGGGTTCTGAGAATTGGAGGTAAATCCATTAGGCCCCGTCCACGAATAAGTTGCCTTAGGCACGGTAGGTGTGCGCAGTTGTATGGTGCTGTTTATACAAACCGGTGTATTGCTATTTGCCACCGGAGTCGGTATCTTCGGATTTACCGCAACAGCATAGGTAAAAGGTGTGCCCGGGCAACCATTGGCCGTTGGGACGATGATGTAAGAAACTACCGCATTGGTAAGACCGTTATTAACCAAAGCCTCATCAATAATATTGGAAGTTTGCCCGCTCACTGCCGGATTTTGTATGTTAGGCACCGCGGCCCGGCTCCAGGTAAAGGTCGCCGTAGGTATATTCGAAGTGATAATATAGGTCTGTGGAATAAAACTGCAGGCCGTACCGATAGGAGAGCTTGTTATATTCACTGCCGGGTTTACGGTTTCCACAAAATTATACGTCAGGTTGGAGCAATTGTTTGTTTTGTAAGTGATCACATAGGTAACATCGATCGGGTTATCAGTAGTATTAAACAGGACTTCCCTTATAGTACCCGCGGCCTGCCCGGATACGGCGGTATTGCTAATACCCGGAACTGCTGCGCGGCTCCAGGTAAAACTGCTTACCGGGCCGCTAAATGTGATGGCATAATTATCGGTGGCTCCGCTACAAATGGTAGCTGTTGGTCCACTGGTTACTATTGGAACAGGATTAACAGTTACTGCATAATTAAAGGGTGCCCCGGTACAGCCATTGAATGATGGGGTAATAATATAAGTAACGGTCACAGGGGCGCTGCCTGTGTTAATAAGTGTTTCACCAATGGTGGCTGATGTTTGCCCTGTTACTGCCGGGTTACTTATATTGGGCACTGCCGCTCGATCCCAGCTAAAAACGGCAGCTGGTACGTCTGATGTGATCGCATAATTAAGGGCAGTACCACTGCAAACACTTCCAGATGGTGCGCTGATTATTTTGGGAATAGGATTTACCACAACATCAACCTGAGTTCTCGCACTTGAGCAGCTAAGCGCTGTCGCCTGCACATAATAAGTGGTGTTTGTGGTTAAAGCCGGTGTTACAAAAGTGGTATTTATTGATAGCAGGTTTCCACCAACCGGGGCATCAAACCACTCGTAGCTGGTAGCAGTCCCTGTAGCTGTAAGACTTGTTGTACTTCCTTTACAAATAGGTGGAGAAGAAACTACCGGCATAGCTGGCACGGCAAAAACCGTAACAGTTACGGGGGTTCTGGCACTTGCAACACCACCTACTGTTGTTTGCACATAATAGGTAGTGGTTGTCAAAAGAGGGGGCGTTGAAAAATTCGGATTGGTAGCTAACAAAGTTCCACCTGTAGGCGCATCGTACCATTGATAGACCCCGCCCGGAGCTGTGGCCGACAAAGAGGCACTGCTACCCACGCAAAGTGAAGTACCCGCGGCAGTAGGCGCCGCAGGAACGTTACCAAAAGTGATAGTCACCTTATCCGATTGCGGTCCGCAGGGACCCGGAGGATCATTCGACACCAAATTAAGTACAACTGAAGTTTCACCCGCGGCAGGTGTATAAATTGGATTGAGGATGGCCGGGTTTGAAAAAGAACCCGCTCCACCATTCCATGTTCCGGTTGCGATACCGCCGCTTATATTTCCTGCCAGTTGAACCGGCGTACCACTTGGAACGGTTTGATTTGGCCCCGCACTAACCGTCACAACCTGATTGATCGTTACGGTTGAAGTTTTCACACTTGCCGGGCAGCCCCCGGTTGCGGCAATGGTATTGGTTATGGTATACGTTCCGAAGTTACTTGCTTTTAAGTTGATCTCGCCAGTACTGGCGTTCACAAAAATCAACCCGCCGGGCGAGGCTGTAAAAACACCGGCGCTTGATCCGACAGGAAAAGTTGGTAATGGATTAGTGCCGTCCTGGCAATAAGGGCCGCTATAGGAGAATTGCGCATCGGGTGCCGAAGAAATATTGATGCTTGCAACAGTGGTGCGCGGGCATGGCCCGTTACCAGCAAACGAAACTACATAGGTTCCGGGCGCGCTTGCCCCAACATTGATCTGCCCGGTGGTGGTACTGGTAAATACCAATCCCGCCGGTAAGGCGCTAAAAGTTCCGCCGGCCGGATTATTAATAACGGGAGCAGGATTTGCCCCTGAGGTGCAAAAAGTGCCTGATGCATATTGGAATTGCGGGTCAGCTACATTAATTACCGTTATGGTTACTGCTCTGCGGGTGCTGGTGCAGGTAGCGGTTGTAACTTCCACGTAGTAGGTAGTGGTTGCATTTAACAAAGGTGTGTTATATGGATTACCCGTAAACAATAAATTGCCACCGGTGGCCGCATCATACCATTGTATAGTACCCGGAACAGCGGTAGCTGTTAAACTAGTTGACGTTCCGGGACAAATATTAGTAGTTCCGCTCACCGTAGGCGGCGTTGGTGTTGGATTTACAGTTACGGTAACAGCCGAACGTGTGCTTTCACAGCCGTTACTTATAGTTTGTACATAATAAGTAGTTGTTGATGCTAATGGCGGAGTAATAAATACCTGGCTGGATGATACTAAATTGCCATTGGTAGCCGCATCATACCATTGATAATTATTTAAACCTCCAGAAGCCACCAATGTAGCTGTACCACCCGAGCAAACCGAGGTGCTGGGCGCCGTAGGCGGCGTTGGCTGTGGCAGTATGGATACTGTCACAGCTGTTCTGGGGCTTACACATGTGCCTACTGTTGTTTGCACATAATAGGTGGTAGCGGTTATTAAAGCCGGTGTAACGTAAGTTGCATTAGTGATCAAAGGTGCACCGCCGGTTGGTACACTAAACCATTGATAGGTACCGCCTGGTGCGGTGGCGGTTAATGTGGCAGACGAGCCCGAACAAATGAGCGGGCCGGATGCAACCGGTGCGGCAGGTGGCTGAGTCACATTAACAGTTACCGGTGTACGGCCGCTTGTACAACTGCCATTACTCACCTGCACATAATAAGTAGTTGAACTATTCAGAGCGGGTGTACCAAAGGTATTGCCGGTAAACAATAAATTTCCTCCCGCAGGTGCATCAAACCATTGATACGTTCCGCCGGGACCAGTTGGTGTGAGCAATGCACTACTTCCGGTACAGATAGTAGGGCCCGTAATAGTTGGTGCCGCCGGGATCGGATTTACCGTTACCGTTACCGGGGTGCGTGGGCTTGAACATTCATTTAAGGTGGCCTGCACGTAATAAGTTGTAGTAGTTGCTAACGAAGGCGTTGTATAATCCGGACTTGAAATTAAAGCAGTTCCTCCACTTGGAACATTAAACCACTCCAACACTCCTGCCGGCGCTGTAGCGTGTAAATTAGCTGCTACACCGGCACAAACAGCAGTACCAGGAGCCGTAGGTGGAGCAAGCGGCGGGGTAACAATAGCAAATACCCGAACGCGCGGGCTAACACAACCATTATTAATGGAAGATACATAATAGGCTGTACTACTGAGAAGCGGTGGCGTTACAAAACTGGAGGCATTACTTAATATGCTTCCCCCGGCGGGTACATTGTACCATGCATAGCTATCGCCCCGTGTGGCGGTCAAAGTTGCTACGCTGCCCGAGCATACTGTTGCTCTTGTAACATTAGGATCCGGGTAGATATTGACAACTACAGGGGTTCGTAAACTGGTACAACCCGAAAGGGTGGTTTGCACATAAAAAGTAGTAGTGGCTGTAATAGGTGGTGTTACCAATGTAGCATTGGCTACCAGGAAATTTCCACCCGTAGGCGCATCGAACCATTGATAGGTACCGCCGGGCGCTGTTGCAGTAAGGGTTGCCGAACTATTACGGCAAACCGTTTTACCCGCCGCTGTTGGTGAACTTGGGACAGTCCCGAGAACTACAACGAAACTTTTTGGAACAGGTTGACAACCTGGTGTGTTATCTGTTACGGTTACGGTATAGGTACCTACTTTGTTTACAGGGATGGTTTGTGTGGTTTCGCCTGTGTTCCATGCATAAGTGAATGGCGCCGTGCCGCCTGATGGTGTTGCTGTTAACAGTATACTGCCGCCAGAACAGATCGCAGGGGATGATGATGTTATATTGACACTTAAGGTACAGGTTTGACTATATCCCCCGAGCGTTAGAAGCAGAAATAGGAATAATAGTAAACTGTTCTTCATAAACAATCATATCAGATAGAAGAATACAATAATCCGGTAGAAGAGAACATATTTAACAATAGTCTAAATTAATAAATTAGGTAAACTTGTTTAATTCTCCGGGGTGAAAATAACATAAAAATTTGAAGTATCAACGTGAACTATAACGTTTTATGATAACTTTTCCTACTAATACTTACAATAACTAACTAATAATTAATGTCTTAATTAAATGATCATTAATACAAATTTCAGATCAACTAATAAGCCATTGTCCGTCAGTACGTTTACGGGTTTTTCAGCTTGAAGGTTTATAATGCGGCTCTAAAACTGACGAGAATTGAGGTTTTTTGCTTCATCCTTACAATATCATCATTTTTTTTCAATACATAAATTTCCAACTTATCATCTTTTTGTTACTTTTGCCATCCCAATGGGGGATTAGCTCAGCTGGCTAGAGCGCTTGCATGGCATGCAAGAGGTCATCGGTTCGACTCCGATATTCTCCACACATTGACAATCAGGCTTTTAGAATTTAATCTAAAAGCCTGATTTTTTTATGGGTACAACATAGGTACAACACTTTGCTTAAATTTTATTGAGATTTTTCAGTCACAATCTGCGTGAAATGCGAAATTTTAAGATTTTTTGACAAAAGGTTGTTGTGTAGCAGATAGCGTCTTGTCATTCGTTTCGTTAATAAATTAATTACAGACGCCCCTAATTGATGCTAGCGGCACAAGGACATTAATTTCACATATCAATCACTTCTATCTGGTTTGAAAATGAATTTCACAATTCGTTAACCATTGCTTTAATTGTTTCTTATCGTTTCTTGATAAGTAATTGTCATCTAATCTTATCTCTTCCAATTTTGTTAACTTTTTGATTTCAGGAGAAATGTACCGGAGTGGGTTATTCCAAATTTCAAGTTTTTCGAGATTGACCAAAGAACCTATACAGTTAGGTATACTATCTATTTGGTTATCAAAAATTAGTAGTTCTCTAAGATTTGACAGATAGCGAACATTATCAGAGATGCGTTTAATCTTATTTGTATAGACTTGCAATGTTCGAAGTTCACTTAAATTGCTGTCTACGAACTCCAAGTCTTTAAATTCATTCTCTTCAATTGAAAGCCATTTTAGATGTGGAATCGTCTTGATTTTTTCAGGAAACTTTGACAATTTGTTGGCCCTTAGGCGAACTCGATTTCTCTGTAAAATCATAAAACAATAAAAATTGCACCCCATATACGCAGCAAAAATTTCACAACACATTTAAAGTCCTTTTAATGACTTATAAAAGATGTTTATATTAGTAAACAAAAACGGCAAAAAAGTTCCGTAATAAACCCCAAAATAGTTATACCACTAAATGTTTGTAGCTCCTATATAAGTTATTCGTCATTTTAATGAAAAACACATAACTCGTTATGGAATTTAATTCGATATACCGATCAATATAAATCAGCAAAGATTATGGAAGTTTACAGAAATTCTTAAAAAGTATAGAAAATATAAGAACTATCCATTTATTAACACTAACATGTTCAGTATAATCATAACCTTATCCAATAACAGGAAATGGACATTAAAAATCTAAAATACTTCGAAAAAGCGCTACGTGATTGGGATAAATTATATGCATATGAACCATTGCGGAGTGAATCTTTAAGTATTTCTCAAATTGAAATAATAGAGAAAACTATTTTCACATCTGAACCCAAAAAATTTCCAGATGTACTGAGAGAACTTCTTTTCCTTTCTGGTGGGTTTTGTCCTTTTTTTTCGACAGGAATCCACCCTTCTAAGAAAGATACTTTAGATATAAATGACTTACTTGAAGATCAAAACCACAATCCATATTTTAATTACTTAGAGGAAAGGGAAGATACTTTTAATTGCTTTGAAAATCGAGTCATTTGGAGTTTTAATACAACATATGAATCATCCGACAAATTCTATTTCGTCTATTTGGACGAAGACAAAAGTGATCCATTTGTGTATTCATTTGATGGAGATAGGTTAGGTGAAGATAGTTTAACTGAATTTATTTCTCTTATTGAGTTCACGGAAGAACATCTAAGTAGTTTTATCTATAAACTTTATGCGCGTCAAATGGAATATCATAATAGACCTATTTATGACGAATCTATATTTTCTACTTACTTACCTTCAGACTCCGAATTAAGTAAATCTATAAATCTTCAAAATCTTTATTCCCTTATTTGCAGCAGAAATTTGTCAGGAATTAATTCTTTTATGGAACAAGGAATAGATATAACGGAGAATCACAGTCAAGTAATTTTAGAAGCAGCTAAGGTAAGTGACCTAAAAGCAATAGACCTGTTTGTAAAGCACGGAGCTGATCTGTATACTCAAAATGAGAAAGTTATACTTATTGCAGCAGAAGTTGGCGATCCACTTTTTATTCGGGATTTAGTTGCTAAGTATGAATTCTCGCAAATAAGTAAAAATAAAGCTGTGGTAATAGCTTGCTCCACAGGTATAAGAACTTCAACCATATACCTGATCAATGCTGGAGCTGAAATTAACGCTTTTAATTCACTGGGGTTACAGATTGCTTTACGAAATAACCATTTTTATCTAGTAGAAGAACTTGTAAATCGTCTTGGAGCCAACAAAAACGTAAATTCTGGTTTTCTTTTACTTTTTAAAGAAAAAATAGAGCAACAAGTCACATATAGCCACGGTAAAAAGACTCTTTTTGAAAAAGCAGAAATGACTCTCTCAAGAAATGAAATAATAAACAAATACAATTCTGATTTGAGGAAATTTTGTGAAAATAGTTTTTTTATTTTCGATAAGTATTCAATAGAATTAAATAAGTACGAAAATGCAACAGGGGATACAAGTAATAACGGAGATCGCGAGAAATCAAAGAAAAAAGATAAAAATAACATTTGGTTAAAAATTAAAAAACTATGGTCTTAATTAAAAAGGTACAAGCGATTAGGTAAACTGTTCAATTCGCTGGCGCACGCGTGCTGCGTGTGCCTAATGAGCATTAAGCGTGTCGCACTATAAACTACTTTGTATATTTATGCTTAGTAATCCCTTATAAATACGATAATTTCTCAGACACACACGGCACGTGTGCGCCAGCGACGAGGAAGATAATTTGCCCGCATAATAAATTCAGTACATTTCCAACAATCTGATTATAAAATTATTAAGCAAAGTTTACAGCTAATATTCATGACGAATAAGTTGTACCATTCTGTACCATCATATTTTCAAATATCTAATTATCAAATAATTAACTAAATAAAGTGTACTTGCTGATGGTTATATTAAGAAGATACAAGACGATGGCAATGCTTACTTTACTAAGCGAACTGGCGACATTTGGATTGGCAGACGAAAAGGAATACTGAGCAATAGCCTAAGTGAAGTTAAACAAGGCTATTATCCACCGCCACGATGATTAAAAACTTATTACGCTTTAGTCTAATTGTCATGTTGTTATATGGGTGTAATCACAACAACAACCCCAGTGAAACGAAACTTCTCAACTTTGAATACTTCACCATCAATGTACCAAAAACCTGGGAGCAAATTAAGTTAAGAGGAGAAGACTCCTACGTTGGTGAAATAAAGATCGACTCCATTAAAGTTGTTTATTTTGATTTAGGTGGTATTCTAACTCTCTAAATGAGGACGATGATCGGGAAGATTATATGATTGAGAGCGGAAATATTTATTTAAGAGATAGTCCAAAAGTTGTTAAAGGAAAGCAAACCTATAACTATAAATATCTTGATACAGCACAGAAGTAAATCTCCAAAAGGTACGGCAGAATAAGATTGATTGGATAAATATTGACGGCTATAACACTAAACTGGTTTTATCTAAACAATCAAGCAATGGTATAACTGGGATATATATTGACAGTTTGTGGAATGCCGGAAATAGCAGAGATAGGTTTATGATGAGTTCATATCGACTAACAGAAGCCCAACGGAAAGAATTAATAAATGCGTTTAAATCGCTTAAGTTTTATAAAGCTCCTAAACGTAAATGATTCTCAAATAATAACAACATTCGGATTAGTGGTTTTTTGTGACCATTCTTTCAATATCTCAGATCAATTTAAGATTCGTTCGGTAATTTTTTTCCTCTGCACACACCTATCACATTACCGCTTAAACAGCAGAAGCTCAAACAGGAAAATTGTCAAGGGCCGCGGCAATAGCTGCGGTTTATTATACCCTTGACTATTATCCTGTGTCGCTAACTTTGTGATTGCGGTGTTGTGGTTTTTCTAAGGTGCGGCTGGAAGACAGGCGTGTATGAGGAACGAATACTTGCCTGTGTCGAACAGCGAGGCTGGCTGCGAAATGAAACCCGGCGCGTAGCGCGTGGTGCCATGCAGCAACCTGCCGCAGCTGCATGGCCTGTCCATCATAATTACATTACTTATTTGCCTTTACCTTTCCAGCTTTTGCTTAGCCTCCTTTTGATCCTTTTCTGCCTGCGCTGCTACCGCTTCCGCAGCAATGATCGCCTGCTGTTGGGCCATTGCTTTTTCTGCCTTGTCAATAAAGCCCTTGGGGTCTTCCGTTAACTTTGTTTCAATGGTCTTCGCTACCTCAGGATACAGGGCCCTAACCAGCCAAAAATTATAAGCTTCACGATTTAAGCGATCATTTTGATGATAGAAATATAATGCTGTGCCGACTGATCCGGCCGTTATTATAAAACAAGCTACAAGGCCAATGATCAAATTTTTTGACCAGGCACCTAAATGATGACTGTTTTTCACGCGAATAACTTTCGGTACTGTTGCTACAACATCTTTTAATTCATCGATCTGCTTCTGGATTTTTTGATCGTCATATCGCTTGTTAGCTATTTCAATCCGTGCCGTGATCGTTTCCAATGTGCCCCTGTATTGTTCCAGAAAACTTTTTAAGAACTCGGCTATACTGGTCTCCATTACACTGATCCTCCCGGCAAAACCCTGGATCAGTTCTTCCATAATATTTACTTTCTCTTCTAATTCTTCGTTTTGCATAACAAATCGTTTTAAGGTTAATCCTAATTTTTAATTTATTTACCTGCTTATACCCTGTGATTGGGAATGTTCCGCTTCGTGCTTCTTCCGTTTTCTGCGGGCGATATCTGCGTCACCCATTGGATCAGGTGGCCCGGCAACAAATTGCGGTTCCAGCAATACTTCTAATATCCCTTTACCTATACTGGGATTATGGCTATATTCCGCCTGAACGCTTTGCCGGATTGATTCACGCAGCTGGTTAGCAACAAATGGTTGATTTGCTTGCTTTGCCGTATAATACTGCTGTACCTGTTGGTTCCGGTTTAAAATCGCATCAATGCGGGCAAAGCTTAAACTCCGGTCAATAGCGGAACCTTTCATTTTAATATTGCCTTTTTCAAACGATATGCCCTGTACTTCATTGGTACCGCTGCGGAATTTATAATCAATGGTAATTCCCTGTCTGGCAAGCTGGGCTTCCAGCTGTTTCCAAGTCGTGGCTGTTTTCATGTCTGCTTTAATAGCATCATACAATTCATACCGGGTCTTTTCTTTGCCTTTTAGTGCCTGGCGGTTCACCAGATCTTTTCCTTCACCTATATGATAGCCGTATTTCAGGGTGATCTCCTTACAGGCTTTGACATTCTTAGCGAAGTTGTTTTTATCACTAATAACCTTGCCGTTATTATCCACCCGGTTGTAGATCAAATGGAGATGCGGATGAGCGCGGTCGCTGTGACGAACGATTACATACTGTGTATTTCGGACACCTACTTTTTCCATATACTCTTTCGCCCGCTCCACCATGATGTCATCACTTAATTTGCGCAAGTCTTCTTTGCTCCAGCTGAGTACCAGATGTCCAACTGCTTTCCCCAACTCAGGCCGCATTTTCCGTTGCAGGTTAAAGTCCTGAATGATAGCAGCTGCGTTCTGCATTCGTACGCCCTCGACAAATAATATTTTAGCTTCCGGCTTATTCACCACATAGCGAATACAGCCGCCAAAGCTTCTCCCGGTGATCGGCTTACCCATCATGGCTGCTAAGTTTTGTAATTAATTCTTCTACCTGTTTTACTATGGTCTGGCATTTCATTGCAAGCGTAAAGAGGCCCGCAACATGCGCCAGGTGGGTAAGCTGATTGAGGTTATTCGCTACCCCCGCCAGCATCCTGAACCAGCCCGTTTCCTCTACGGTAAAACGTGGAAACACTTTGGCACTTTTAGCGGCCTTTCGAAACCACTCACTGGGTTTCAGCCCGGCATTTTTAGCTCTACCCTCGATCAAAATCCTTTCTGTCGGGGTTAGGCGTACCATTAAAAAGTCACTCCGTTTGATTGTTTTCTTAGGTCTTCCCGGTGTCCGCACTTTTGTTATTGTTTTATTTTCAGTGGTTGCTGTCATGTGTTCATATCGTTTTTTGAAGCTTTAAAAAACCGACCAACGGGAGCGAGTTCCGAATCACCCCAGCGGGGTGGATTCGGGTTTTTGTGTAGCAAAAACATTAACTCGCTCCTTACGATCCAGAAAATGGGCCGGTGATATATACAGTTATCTGTATATATGCCGGATACCGCAAACCGGTATCCGTAATCCATGCCAAAATTGGCTTAGCGCCCAATTCCCCGGCTCCTTTCGTCCGGTGCTCTGCGCCGGATCTGCGGTTGCAAAGAAGCCTGCTTTTGTGCGGCCAGATATTCGTTGATGTCGTTAAAGCTTTTGTAAAAACCTGACGCATCGGTGAAGCTGATACCCGCTGCCTGCAATTTTTCCATTGCAGCATTCCCGGCTTTGTCATGGTTGAGCATCAGGAAATTTTCCTGATAGTTCTTCAAAATGGGCACTGCTCTTTCGGCCAGCGCAACAGAATTCAGGATGATAAAATCCGACTGAGATTGACCGCCCTTCAGCTGCAGAAGCGAAAGGAAATCAGTAAAGCCTTCCAACACAATGGCGGCTTTATGCCCAACGTCAATGATGGTAATATCCTTGGGGGACGATGCGCCTTTGAACCAGTTATTCCGCAGCTCGTAGCCGCCCGAACGGTTGGCAAAGCCTATAGCGAAATAAGATTTGCCGCCGATGGTGAAATCGATCTCTTTGCAATAGCTAGCGGCAATGGCCGGATCAATCCTGCGCGATTCCAGGTAAGAGACCAAGGTTGGATGGTTAAGCGTTTTAACACCGGTGATGATCACCTGGTTTTCCGGCTGGGGATCCGTTTTTAGTGGCGTTTGCTGACGAAAAGAAAAATCATGATTGCCATTATTCAAACGCTCCAGGAATTCCTCTACCGAACAATTGTGCATGCGTATTCCCAAATCAATTAAATTGCCGCCGGTACCTTCGCCAAAATCCATCCAGGCATTCAGCTTAACATTAACTTTGAATGAAGCGGTCTTTTCCTCACGCAGTGGTGATAAATACCAGTAGTTATGATCTTTGATCCTTTGCGGGTGAATGCTGTATTGCTCCAGGTAATCTACAATAGAAAGTTCTTTTGCTGTTTTACAGTTATATCGTGTCATGTTGTAAAATCTAAAGGGTTGTAATTAAATGATGTAGGTGCCAAACCATACGGGAGGGCTACCCTTACTTTTATGATGAATGATGAGCTATAGCTGTAACTATTTATAAATAAATTATTTATATGCTCATCATTGCCTCATCATGGTTTTCTGCTTTGATGAGTTTGCTCATCGCGCTCATCATTGCTCATCGTACCTCATCAAACCATGATGAGCGTGTAATGCATTGAAAAGCAATTCGATAAATGTGTACTTAGCCCGACTCATCAAATTTTTGCCTGAGCCATTCTTCGGTAATGGTATAGTACCTGCCTGTTTTAGCTACAGATACCAATTCGTTCAGGTTATTATAGCAATAACTCGAATAGCTTAAACTGTTCGGCACCGGCACAAGGCCCCATTCCTGCTGCATTAGTTGTGATACATCCTGCCGTGTCAGCCGCGGCATGCTCTTTTTAAGCAGGTCGAGGATATCCTTATTGGCAAAGCACAATTTCTGGCCAGGATCATGCTCCTGCATCTCTTTGAACAGTAACAACAGTTCCGTTTCAAGCCTGTTGCGGTTATTGCGCATCACGCGCAGTAAAGCGTCCGTGTGGATTTGCTGCTCGGAAAACCACATGCGGGTGTTGCCAACCGGCACCGATAAAGGCCGCTCCAATAAATGGAATAAGAAAGCAGGTATCTCCGTTGTCATTTGTTCGAGTAGCCGAACATTCTCTTTTTCAAATACCGGTACTTTCCTTACCCAATAGCGCGTTTCCGTTGGTTCAATGACAATGAAATTGTACTCGTTATTCGAACACAGGATGAACTTGCCGAAGAATTCCGTCTCGCGCTTATCCTTGCTTTTTGCTTCTACCTTGGATACTTTGGCAGTGCTGAGGTTCTTGATCTTTTCCGAATCCTCCTTTTTATCCAGCAGCACTTCCTCTACGGCGATGATCAGTGTATTCATCCAGTCGGAATTGAACTGTGACCGGAAATCATGGTTCCCGTTAAAGGTCATGTTATTACCGAAGATGACTTTCAATAAGTCAAGGAATGTTGTTTTCCCCGTTTTACGTTCCTTGGATACCAAGCAAAGAATCGGCAGCTTAATCACCGGCCTCGTATAGAGAAGGGTAATGTAATCCAGTCCCAACTCATACTGCTCGCCAAATATGTGATGCAGAAAACCAAGAATGGTATCACAGGAACCGAGCTCCGGTTTAAATTCTAAAGGATGATACTTATTAAAATAATTGCCAATGGTTTCCCGGTAATCGGTATGGCTGGGGACACAGCAATACGCATCGAACTTGCGGATTTTCTTGATCGCATCCGAACTCAGGTCTTTTTTGAGCGTTTCCGATGACCAGAGCAGCCAGCCATCCGTATAGCTGCCGGTAACCATAGGTTGCCGGGTCCGTTTGTAATAAGAGGTTTGCACGCGGATGTAACTGCCCGGTTGATTTAAGGGAAAGAACTGATCAGCCATGACCGTAGTTATTGTGCAACGGCCTGCTGGCCACTGCCGATCCATGCCAATAGTTTCTTACGGGAGAAAAGCAGCTTGCCTTCCACTTTACAAAAAGGGATCTTTTTTCTTTTCACCAGCCCGTAAAGTGAAGTGACCTCGTACTTAATCAGGACGGCTGCTTCTTTGGTATCCAGCAAGGTGTCGTCCTCGTTATCCGGGCGGGGCGGCTGTAAGTGTACCGCATTTCTGACAGATGACTCGATGAGCTCCTGGAGCTCTTGTGTCGATAGGGTAGTAACAAATGTTGCGTTCATAAATAAAAAAATTTGATGAACACAAAAGAGTATGAAAATAACCCAACGTTAGTGAACGAAGTTGAACGTCGTTAGGATTTGAGTATATAAGTGGGTACTTTCTTTAAGACTTCATAGGCTTTTTTAGCATAGGCTCCACCGCTTTTATGCACAAAGTCGATGGCGGAATCTTTCTTCTTGGTCATGTTGCGTTGGATATCGCTCACTGATTCGTAGGTATCAAAAGGAGAGAAGTTAATTTTAAGCAATTCGCAGTATTTAAGTTGCGGTACTTTCAGATAAGTTGTATTCAGCTTATAGGTAGCATGCATCAACAGGCATAACAGATTTTGGTAGCCTGGTGCCATTTGATAGTAATGTTGGCTATTGCTCACAGGCCAAATTTGTTCCTGGTCATCCAATTTAAAAAGTCTTCCCAGCAAATTTTTGATCTCGTCCTCGCTACTAAAGGCTTGGGGCACCTGCATCAACTGGCAAAGCTGCACATCTAGTAGGGCGCACCAAAGGTCGAATATATTCCCTCCGGGGTAGCGTAAAGAAATAAGATTATTGGAAACAGTCGCTGTAGTCGGCGGCTGTGCCGGTTTCGGTGCAGGTTCTACCGGTTCCTCAGCTACCGGTTCTGGTTTTACTTCCGGCGCAGGCATTTTAACAACAGGATAAACCTTGATCACCGGCGGCACAGGTTCTGTTTCCTTCAAGCGATTTAGGTTACTGTATTCCTGAAATCCTTTGACCAGTGATGCCTGAATGTAACCCAAGGCATAAATTACCTCGGGAATGGCAAAGCCTTCAAAATATAGGTTAGTATGGCAGTAAGTGATAAAATCCCGAAGGGCCTGCTTTTTGTGCTCCAGCTCTAGGGATGAAAAGGTTTGGCCGATTTCATGGTAAAATTGTGCCGTACCCGCTGAATAGCCATTATAAAACAGTTCTGCCAGTTCTTTGGTATATGCCTCTTCAATTGGCTTGATGTTATTGACCAGTATCTTGTTATCTACCGATATAGTATTCTTAAAAACTTTCAGCAGATTTGGCTCACTCAAATAAAATTGCTGGCTTTCATTCAGTTCAATCTGCTCAAAAGGAAAGCTGCTGTTGAAGTTGAATTGAAAATCATCAGGTTCGAATAAACCATCGGTTGATTCCAGGAAAGGGTGTTTGCTATGGTTATTTGTATTGATACCAACGGTTGGATGGAATGCTTTGAGGTTTAAGAAATACATAGGCAGCTTAAAATTTATCAACGGAAAAACTGCGCAAATAGTTTGCTTATCCCTCAATGTCGGATATATGAAGCTTACCGGTCAATATTCTACATGCTGTGTAGAATATTAGAAACTTTAAAGCGAACTAGATGACAGATTTTATTTACTCTATGGACATCCCGCTAACATTGCTGTACATTGTAAGCGATTGGAATATGTTAATAAATTATTTATCGGTAACAATATTGCCAGAGCTGGCAATATCAATTTGATGCTTTTAAATTTTGAGATCCGCTGGATCCATTTTGTGAGTTTCGAAAAATACTTTGTTAAGATGATCGAAATCAGCATCCGTAGTCACGAGCATCAGACCAAGTAAAGCGGCCGTGGAAGCAATCCAAAGATCATTCTTGCCCATATTACGGGCAGTATGTGTGTAATCATTGAAAGACGGATTTTTACATTGAGAGTAGGCGTCTATCTCAGCATACGTGTCAATAAGATTTTCATTAATTTCAATAACCAGCATCTCATCAAGTAGAACATCAACCAATCCCATTTTTTTCGCTCCCCAGCCATTTTGCAGAGCAATGGATTTTAATTCGGCTACTGTAGCAACCGATATGAATACCTTATCATTATTGGGATTAACACGTTGTAGTAATTTTAAGGAGTAATCCTTGGCAAGATGGATCAGGATATTTGTATCAAACAATAAATTCATTTACTGTTTTTTAGCGATTCCAATGCTGATTTTGCTTCGTCATCTGTCAGGAAAGCTTCCTTTGGGAAATCTTTAAGGCGCGCCGCGAGATTTTGCGATTTTTTACCCATTTTGGCAGCGAAACCAGTAGCGCCCCCAGCAGCTAAAATTTCGGCAATAGAATGTGTTTTTACTTTAAAAAAGGAGTGTTGGGTTTCTCCCCCTGCTTGAATACCTGTTTTTTTCATGACTTGTCCTCCCTATTACAAAATTACAAAAAACTTTCGGTTATGTTATTTTGGAAAATCGCATATAGATCATATTTAACCTCTGTTAGCTTGGTTTATTATTTAACAGAAGGCCTTTTTTCTTATATTCACTTCTTGAATTGATGTGTATTAAAGTGTCTTAACTACCATGAGCAAGCCTCAAAAAGATGAAATTCCAGTATCAAAGATAAGTCATACAACCGTAAATGCAGATTTCAGCGGCCTTAATGGCGATGGAAAGATACTATATCTCAATCCCAAATGCGTTTTAGTTGGATTAAATGGTGTGCCATATATATTATTTGTTACCGCTGATTTTAACCAGGATGATCTGACGAAAACAATAGGGAAAGATTTATACGAAGTGAAGCGATTAGTTCTACAGCCCACTTTTTCATACGTGTCTCCTGAGAAGAGATCACATTGTAAAATACCAGATTGGTTGTTTGCCTTCAAAAAGATAGAGTGGTTAAAATTTGAATACGTGGAATTAGATGAGCTTTGGCTTTTTAGAAACTTACCATTGGAGCATCTTGTATTAAAGAATGTCAAATTCAATGATCCGACTATATTCGCAGATTCTATAACCCAATTCAAGCTTCTTAACCAAATCACTCATGATAACTCCTTGAATAAAAAGTTAATAAGCAAGATTATATCAGTTGTAACCGATGTAAAGCTTTCTTACGAATCCGAATAGTGTTTATGTCAACATATGATTTTGTTGTTGTTGTACAACCATAGCAATTTAAAGAATCCAGCGAAAAAGCTTCCGAGTGCCTTAGTTTACTCACATCAAAGTACCAAAAAATCGGCATAAAGGTGCGCCCGCAAATTTAGGACAAAGGAGCCTGTCCACAGCGCAAGCTTAATAATCCATTTTTACAGTCCAATTATCCTGTTTCGCGCCGCAGCATGACCTCAAATCGCGGCATTTATCATTTCGTCCATTACCGGGTCACCGATGTCATCCAAATAAATATTCGTCGTCTTTAGGTCGTTATGGCCTAAAGACTGCCCTATCATTTCTTTCGAAATTCCGTTTCTCCTTAAAGCAGTGGCATAGGAGTGACGCGCTACATAGGTGGTAACCGTCTTTTCGATACCGACAGATTCCGCAATTTCTTTAATATGGGTATTTACCATTTTAAGCACCTTTAGCTTGCGATACTTGACAGACTTTGGTGTATTATGTCTTTTATAAAGGATCGGGAAAATATACCCGGCATCACTATTCCCTTCCATTTCCCGATAATGCTCCAGTATCTTGACGGCTTCCGGGTGTAACTTGAATTGAAAGTCTTCTTTGGTTTTCGCGCGGGTGTACTGGATCTCACCATCCTTAATATTTTCCCATTTCAGGCTGGCCATGTCGATAAAATTTAAACCCCTGCAATAAAAACTGAACATAAAATAGTTGCGGGAATTGATCATGGCATCATCTTTTACATCGATCTCTTTTCCGGCGATCAGGTCGATCTGGACTTTGGAGATCGCCCTTTTTTTCGTGCGGGGATTATTGTATTTACCAAAGGCAAACCCTTTAAAAGGATAGTGAATTTCTGGACAAATCTTATCAGTGATAGCCGTTTTAAATAGCGTGCGGAATGTTCTGAAATAAACACTCCTGGTCGTGGTCGCATTCCCTTTTTTAACCAAGTAGGCTTCGTATTTTTTGAGGAAGTCCAGGGTGATATTAACAAATGGCACATCTTTATTGCCGGTAAAATTTTTAAGGCAATTGAGAGTGGATTGATAAGTCGCCGCATATCCCAGCCGTTCCTCGTCAGTTAAGCGCTTGATCTCCGATTCAAAGAATTTGAAAAGCGTCTCGGCCTTAATTTCCGGATTCGAATTAGTGACCTTCAGGACGATTGCTTTAATGTCATTAAAACTGACGACTGATTCACTGTCAGCCGCATTTAAAAGATAAAGGTCTATCTTTGTCATGATATTTTTTAACAAAGGATTAAGCGTTTTGTAATCCGAATGGGATTTAAGGACACACTGGCCTTTTTCATCCCAATTGTTAACTGTAGATGATTTTTTGATGCTGATGAACTGGCTTTGACGGTTGATCGTTATCCGAAGCATGATCGGATATTCACCGTTGTTTAGAAGTTTGGCCGTTCTTAATACAATTTTATTAGAAACTGACATAGTGCAATCATTAGTGCAAGGGGTTACTTTGGGTACAACATAGGTACAACAAATGATGTCTAATTTTAATTAAGCAATATTAATTAAAATAATCAACGACTTGTTTGTCAGCAAATTAGCAATAATTTAGGAGACTGCAAAATGTAAAAAATAGGCGACTTAAAAGCATGGCATGCAAGAGGTCATCGGTTCGACTCCGATATTCTCCACTTTTGATGATGAGCCGTTTGCATAACCTGTAAACGGCTTTTTCATGCAAAAAAAAGAGAGGCACCATTTCGGACGCCTCTCTTTTTATTTTACTATTTATCAGTCGTTATTGTTGTTTTGCCCACCATAGCGGTGTTAAAACACCATCAGGGCCGCCCAGAGCCGTTACAGCCTGGTTGTAGCCGGTAATATTGCTATTGCTTAGGCTTGAAGGGTATTTCATGCGCTGAGCGAAGTTTTTTACGGCGCTTGTCATATAGTTTGAAGGCGTTAAGCCAGGTAAATCAGGCATAATGTCTTCAACTGCCGGGTTCTCATAAAATGGCAAACCTAATCTCCTGTGATCATTCCAGGTTTCTAACGGCAACCATGGGGTTTGCGCGATAAATTTCTGGGTAATGATCTTGGTTAGCTGGTCATTTCTAACAGTACCCGATTTGTAAAGATCGTTTTTAGGGTAGTTTACAGCTACGGTGCCTGCTGTGCCGGTAATACCATCCTGGTAATCCATTACGTGTGATGCAGCTGGTTCTGTTGTATGATCCCATTTTACAGATGTTCCTGCACGATTGTAATCGGTAGATGCAAGGTAGGTACCTAATGATCCTGAAGTTCCAAAGTATTCGAAGCTTTTAGTAATTCCGCTTTCGTAAGCTGATTTCGCATCCATTGGTGTAGTCCAGCCACGTACCGCACCTTCAGCTAAAAGGAAATAAGTTTCCCATGGGCCGAAAAACACTCTCCTGTTGTTACCGTTCCTGTAAACCAGGTTTAACAAAGGTTTAAACCCATTGGTGGTGATCGCCTGGTTCATCGCTGCTTTTGCACCCCAGTTACCGTCGGCTTTAGCATTCCAGGTGTATTTTGAGTTAAGCGTTTTAACAACATCGCCTGCGGCATTTTTCAGATCGCGCTGAGCTGCCGTAAAAGCATCACCTATCGCAGGATAGTTAGGGTTAGTAAGGTCTCCGGGGATGCTGAATATTTTATAAGCCCTTGGATCAATGGTGTTAGGTAAACCATCAAACCAGAAACCAGCCATAGGATCGTTGGTTTTAGTGGCAAACTGGTCTGTAAACTTCTGGCCCATCCAATTGGCCGGTTTAATTGCTGATTGAAATGATGCAGATAACTGGTCGGCAGATTTAACACTACCCAGGCCTACAGCCAGGTTGTTATAAGTTGCAGATATAGGCAAACCCATCCATGACGATTCTTTTCTAAACACACCGCTCAATGGATTATAGCTATTCGGCATTTCCTGTACGCTGAAAGTCTCTGAAGATACATCGGTAATAAAATCGTTTGTAGCAGCGGCAGCTTCAAATTCAGCTTTGGCTTTTGCAGCATCAACTTCTGATAATCTCATGGCTAGGCGCATACGCATTGAATTAGCATATTTGCGCCACTTACCGTAATCATAACCGTAAGCAGGGTCTTCGGCAGTTAAGTTAGACGGATTAGAAACTGTCAGATCCAGTTTAGCGCTTGCGTCCTTTAACTCATCCAGTAAATAATAATACACTGTTTTTACATCCTTAAAGTCCGGGTTTTTGCCCTGGAAACCATCGGTAGGCATAGGGCCAAAACTATCCGAAAACTCGCTCATCAGGTAAGCTCTCCATATCCTGGCAACCTGTATCAGGTTTTTGGTATACGGTTTTGAAGTTCCTTTGGCAATTTGATCTGTTCCGATCTCAATCGCGCTATTGATACTGTTTAACCATTGGGCCGATTGCCTGTAATATTCCGATGTCCATCCATCGTCATAGCCTGCGCGTGAAAAGGTTTCTCCATCTTCATCCTGGAGGTCATGACCGCCAACAACCCAATACAGGATAAATACCCGTTCTGAAAGCCCTGGATCCTGTTGTGCGCCAATAATGGAATTATCTATAAAATATTCGGTTTGCACCTGGTCGCCGTTTGCTTTGAGCGGGTCGTTATTCAGTTCGGTAAATTTTTTACATGAGGTGATCAGCAACGTAGCTGTAAGCACCAGGCATGATTTTTTAAATATCGTTTTCATATTCTTATGAATTTGTCTTATTAATAATTAGAAGCCTACAGTTAAGTTAAGTAAAAATGTACGGGTGGTAGGCGAGCTTCCGCTTTCAAAGCCTGTGGCATTGCCCCCTGTTGCGTAAACAGATTCAGGGTCCAT
>DATHKT010000064.1:0-2515 GCA_035489035.1 Mucilaginibacter sp. | reverse complement strand
ATGCTTTTGTCACCGTTCACCAGCAAATGTTGGCCGGGCCAAAGGGTCATCGCCGTTTGTTCGAAGATATCCTGGTAGTTTCCTTTTTGCAGCCAGGGATTGAGGGCCGGGGACACGGTAGTACCTACATACGATGGCGGCGTTTTCTCGCTGGTCTGTCCCTTTGGCCATTGGTTTTGCATGATCTCCACAACGCGGTCGCCGTTCGGAATGCCCTGATCAACAGAAAGCTCGTCGACTGCCCAGATGCCGATGATCAGGGCAATCGCCATGCCGGTGGCGAGGCCGAAGATGTTGATAAAGGAGTAGCCGCGGTTCTTGCGGAATTGGCGGAGGGCGACGAGGAGATAGTTTTTAAACATGCTCTGAATTTTAGAATACAGCAGAACTGTATATAGAAATGTACCTATTTTTTTACATCTTAATAATCAATTAGTTGCGATTTCTTTGATTTTATTAATTGTCCGGTTTCGCACACACTGTGTTCAGTTTTATACTTTTTTTCTTTTAGATACCCCGCCTGCGTTAATTAAATGTAAGATCAAAAGCTGCCTTAGCTATCAATAGTGTATGGTTAAATAATGTCTGGTACAATATATATTCAGGGCGTTTCTCAAAGAAAGGAATATCGTCAGCATTTCACTTCCCTCAGCCGAAGTGTTCAGAAATAGTGGAGGTATCATCCAACCGCTAAAACCCGACACCCTTATTACGCATATGATTTGTATTGATGGTGCAAACTCACATTGGTTTGAATCCAATCCGGGTAACCCGACATCATGAAAATCGACAACCGGGTGCTCTTGGTGCAAGCCTGAATAAATTAGATATACCCTCTATGTCAATCAGGATTCATTTCTCCCAGTGCCGGCAACTTCTCCCATTCCCAAGGTTCTGTTTTTATTTTATCATCAGGACGGCCTTTAGGACTTCTGATCGTATATGCCGGCCAATAATCAAGCTCTTCAGATGGCATTTCAAAAGCCAAAATAGTCTTGTAATCATCCTCACTTAAATCCTCACTCAACCATTTGTTTGATAGTTCAAAGGGCAAAAACAATGGCATGCGGCCCCTATTATCTCCATCATTGTGAATCTGTTCCATTACGCTATTGGCATTCCTGGTAATGATGGTATATGTCCAGCGCTTAAGCATTGTTGCGTCACACGCTTATACAGCTGATACAATGGACAGCATCTTTTCCCGGATGATGCTTGTCAATGGCCGGAGCCTGGTATGAAAGCCAGGCGATAAATCGCTGCAATCAGAAAGCAAATCTTAATCTAATACCACAGGTAATAAAAAAACAGTCGCATGGCCGCGATTAAAAAACGTTTGGGTTATGAGGGTTTCATCCTAATATATACATATAGAAACTATACTTTTATTTTAATTACTACGACAATGCCAATAGGGATATTGTAATAAAGAAGATTATTCAGCATTTATAAACCTTATTCTAAAACCCTGCTCATGTATTTTGCTAAAATGCATTATAAAATAATACTCTTATTGCTTGTTTTTGCTGTTATGAGCGCTGTCGTCCTCGCGCAGAAAAAAAATTACCAGATAAAAGCTGATAGCGTCCGCATCTTTAATACTTGCGATACGGCAGAATTCATACTTGAAAACCGCACCCGTTCTGTACTGAATGGTGTGTTAACAAATAAAGAAAATGGCGTTACTGAATTTAGAAAAGTGATGATAAAACTGAATGACAGCCTGTACATGATTGGCGGGGATACATTGAATGCTACAGCACTAAATAAAAACATATACAATGCCAATGGTGTGATAAACAGCGACAGGCTGGTGGATGGGAATAATAAAAATGTTCAATTCAGAAACAATAACAGTTATCTCATCGCCAATAATGCCCGGCCAGTAATTGTATCGCGTACGCCAATAGATAGTTCTCTTTTAGATAAAATAAATAGTTCCGGATCATCACCTTTTACCGGCCTGGCAGTAAGGGGTACGGGTTGTGATGCTACTATAGATCTTGTCTCTGATTCTGCAGGAACCTGTAATGAATTACAGTCTATTAATTTTGTTACTTTAAAACCCAGGAAGGATTCTTGGCTTACAAATATTAGCCCTCAGCTTTCCAGCCCATATTTACTTGGAAGAATCCAGCTGGAGACTTCTAAAACAATTGCTGATTTTTCTACTTTAAACTTTGCGGTTAAATCTGATACAGCTTTTTATAATGACGGTGCATATGTATTATACACGCCGGGAAAAGCTGGTGGGTATACACCTTACCCGGTGATGTCAATTAACCCTTCTTTTAAACATCCTGTACTGGGTTATGCTACAAGAATGCCCTGGGTCCAGGTAAATGGTGGCCTGTTTGTTGGATATGGGCGCAATTGGTATTTCAATTCAAGGAATGCGAACGATATCATTGACGGCGTGGACAATGTTCCGGGATATAAGCAGGCTTTTTATGAGACAAGGTTTTCAGTATATGCCGATAGTCTTCCTTTAAAAATGTATAAGCTCCCCAGCATA
>DATHKT010000063.1:0-29847 GCA_035489035.1 Mucilaginibacter sp. | reverse complement strand
CTTAAAGATTCGCCGGCCCATGCCTTAAACGCCTACCCCGGCGAAAACTTGAAAGTGGAATATAAAGAAGGTATCCTGGTAGGTTACCGCTGGTTTGATACCAAAAAGATCGAACCGCTTTATTGCTTTGGTTATGGATTGTCTTATACCGACTATAACTACTCGGGCCTGTTCACCAACAAAAAGACTTATAAGACATCCGAAAATATCACTGCGACCTTAAAAGTGAAAAACACGGGCAAGTATGCCGGTAAAGAAACCATTCAGCTGTATGTAAGCAAAACAGGCTCCATAGTTGACCGGGCTGAAAAGGAATTAAAAGCCTTTAAAAAAGTAAGGATAGCCGCCGGGGAAACCGCCAGCGTTAAGCTGAGCATCCCGGTTAAAAACCTTGCTTATTATGATGTGAAGACTGGTAAATGGGTGGTTGAACCGGGCAAATACAAATTGCTTGCAGGCACTTCATCCAGAGACATCAAAGAAATCGCTACACTGACCATCAATTAAACATGACTACTAAGAAGTTTATTACCGTACGGACTTTTTTAAAGACTGCCATTTTACTGCTTGTTTTGGCACTGCCTGCAAAAAAACTTTTCGCCCAGGCCGAGTTCAGGCCCTGGGGCAATTTGGATGGTATCAGGATAAAAGGGCAACTCATTCCATTCAACACCTCTATTGTTGTTGAAGGCGACAATTCGTTAAAAGCAAGCCATACGGGTAAAGAGCTGCAAAAACCCGTATATACCCGGGATGGCGATGAACAATCGGTTGTTACCTCTATCGGTGATCTGCAATTCATCGAAACAATGAAAGATAACGGCCATGGATCAGCTAAGCTTACGATCAGGTGTGTGGTGAAAAAGGACACTATAGTTAAGGGGATTTATTTCCATGCGTCACTGCCAGTGGATAGGTATGCCCAAAGCCAATTTAAAATAGATAACAGTGGCGAAAAAGCATTTGACCAATCGAAACTGAACCAGGAGGGCGAATATGTACACGCCCAGGGTAAGGAGATTAGCTTCACCATTCCAACACAAAGTATCCAAATCAAAAGTGATACTACTTCGCTGATATTTGGCAGGCCCGATACCGGTGCAAACAAATTTATTCAACTTTATTTCCCGGTATGTTCCGGCAACCTGCACAAAAACGATGTATTTGAAAGGACTTACGAGATCCGTGTTTCAGGAGATATTGACCAGTCGCCGGCTACGCTTAAACTGGATACATCCGTACAGGGAAGGCCATTTGCTGGAATGGGAGGCAATTTCCGCCTACAAAACGCTAAAACAGATCCGCAGGTAATTGATTATTGCCTAAAAAATATGCGGGTAGCCTGGGGAAGGATCGAAATGCCCTGGAGAAACTGGCAGCCGGATTCGGCTATGGACCCGCTTGCTGTCGACACCGCTAACCTGAACCCGCATGTTCGCCAGTCCATGCAGATGGCGCAAAGGCTTAGCCAAATGCATATCCCGGTAATCCTAACCGCCTGGATGCCGCCGAAATGGGCGGTTACAGGCAAGCTAAGCTTTGGTAAATCACCCGAAGGTATCTGGGGCAACCCGCTTGACCGTACCAAGTTGCCTTTGATCTATCAATCCATCACAGATTACATTATTTACCTGAAGGATCATTATGGTGTCGATGTAAAGTACTTTTCATTCAATGAATCTGACCTGGGTATTAACATCCGGCAAACCGGTGAAGAGCATGATGACCTGATCAAAGGGCTTGGAGCCTATTTCGTATCCAAAGGATTAAAAACAAAGCTGCTATTGGGCGATAATTCTGACGCTAACACCTATTCATTTATCTACCCGGCCATGAATGATGCGGCAGCGCGTCCTTTTATGGGAGCTGTTTCTTTCCACTCCTGGAGGGGTTGGGAAACGGGGACGCTACAAAAATGGGCTGACGCCGCCAAACAAACCAACCTGCCATTAATTGTGGGCGAAGGAAGTATTGACGCGGCTGCCTGGGCTTACCCTGCTTATTTTGAAGATCCATCTTATGCGTTGGAGGAGATTAACCTGTACACGCGCCTGCTGGCTATCTGCCAACCATTATCCATTTTGCAATGGCAGTTGACCGCCGATTATTCCCCGCTTAAAGGCGGCGGTATTTTTGGCGATAACAGCCCGCTGCAACCTACCCAGCGTTTCTGGAACCTTAAACAACTGGCATCAACACCGGAGGGGTTATTTGCCATGCCGATAACTACGGATAAAGATGCGATCTCCTGCGCGGCTTTGGGTGACAACGCAAAACATAGCTATACCATTCACCTGGTTAATAACGGTGCGTCAAGGGAAGTACATCTTACGGGACTGCCGGCCAGTATCACTAAACTCACAGTATATATCACCGATCACAAAAAGGATATGAAAAAGTCAGGATCGATCAAGGTAAAAGATCACGAATGCACTTTTAAGCTAAACGAGCGTTGTTTTACAACCCTGTTCAGTGAGTAAGCTGAACAGGGTCTAGTTTATAGCTCCTTGATTTTAATGTTCTTCAGCCACACCTTTTGCCCGTGATGCTGAAACATGATGTGCCCGCTGGTTGATTTGGCGAAATTTGGGTTGCTTTTATATTTACTATGGCTGATGAGGTCTTTTATTTTGTCAGATTCAAGGTCGTATTCCACCACCTTCACGCCATTAAGCCATTGCTCCACATGGCCATGATCTACCAATAACCGCCCGGTATTAAACTCGCCAACCGGTTTCAATTGTTTGTTTTGGGGAATGATCAGGTCATACAATGAACCTGCCGAACGTATTGGAGCATGATCATTAAAATCAATATCATCCAGTAACTGGAATTCAAAATTATCCAACCAGTTAGGGCTGTTGCCATTACCTGATTCATGGCTCGAGTTTTCCTGTACATTATAAAAAACACCGCTGTTGCCAGCCTTGGATACCGCCCACTCAAAGGTCAGATCGAAATTGGTATAAGTATCTTTGGTGAGGAAATCCACATTGGGCACACCGGTTTGTGCTACCAATGCCCCATCTTCTATCTTCCAGGCGTCTGATGGAAATGCATCCATCTTATAACCTCTCAATTCCTTTACAGATTTCCCGGCAAATAAGGTATGCCATTTATGGCTATGCTGCGCAAAAGCTATTTGGCTCAGGCAAAATAACGGGATAGCTAAAAAGAGTATCTTTTTCATAAGTTGTTGAGATAACCTGATTAAAACTTGTCATCATTAACTTCTATCCAGATGTTATCAGGGTCCTGCAAATAAACCTGTTTTACTCCGTCCGGGCGCAATTGCGGTGATTTAGAGTCTTGTTTCCAGTTGCCGTATTTCACATGCATTTCATCCAGGTGTTTGGTAAAATCGGCAAGGTTAGTTACCGAATAGGAAAAATGCGAGTTGATATCATGCTGATAAACTTCAGGTGCACCCTCTATCAAATGCAACTGGCTATGAGCGCCTGTTCTCAACCAAACATGCTTACCATCATGGAATGGCTCGGGGATTACTTCTAATTGCATTACCTCTTTATAAAATGCCGCGCTTTTTTTCAAATCTTTCACATAAAGGGCAACGTGGTTGGCTTGTATGCCGTTTTGGGCGAATACGCGATTTGCCATTCCGCCCATAATAATGAGAGAAAACAGGCTATAGATAATTGTTTTTTTGATCATAATCTCAATTGGTTTGGATAGTGAAATTGGGTGATGTCTGTGCAGCTAAATGTACAAATCAGAAACCGAAATATTGGTAAAAACTCTGATACTTAATAATTTTATAAAGCCATTATATAAACCCTAAAAGATTTCTAATTTTAGTTTTTATAATCCTGTCTTTTCATAATGAGGTTGATCAAGCTATTGGTTTTAATTATTTGCGTATTATTCTTCACTGTTGCGGCTCACGCTCAGTCGGTAACCGATAGCCTGTTAAATAAACTTAATACCGTATTAGCCAATAAAGAAGAGTATGTAAAAAAGAAACAGGACGCGATACATAATCTAAACCGGCAGTTGGTGAACGCCAGCTCGCCTAAAGCAAAGTATGTATTGTATGATTCTCTTTACACGCAATACAAATCTTTCAGCTACGATTCATCCTATAATTACGCGAAAAAACTGCAGGCTACCTCTTTAGAATTAAAAGACCCCTACCTGATCGCCTCGGCCAAAATGAAGCTTGCATTTACCCTGCTTTCATCAGGTTTATTTAAAGAGACCCTGGAAGAGTTAAACGGGATTAACCTTAACGCCTTGCCGGCACAGGATAAAGCTGAATATTATTTTATAAAGGGCCGCACTTATTTTGACCTGTCGGATTATAATCGCAGTGCTGACTATACCGCAATTTATAACCCAAAGGGAATCAGCTGTATCGACTCCGCCCTGGCTCTGTGCGAACCCGGGAAATTCAAGTACCTGGAATTGAAAGGGTTGAGAAATCTGCGTATGGGCGATTATAATGACGGTAAAAGGATCTATCTGGCACTTTTACAAACACCGGACCTTAAACCACATGATTTTGCTGTTAATGCCTGTTGTTTGAGTTATATATATGGGGCAAAAGGAGATAAGGAAAAATCTATACAATTATTGATCAAAGCTGCCATTTCCGACATACAATCTGCTACTAAAGAAACGGTTGCCAGTTATAACCTGGCTGACATACTGTATCACAATGGAGATATTAAAAATGCTTATGTATATATAAAGCAGGCGATGGATGAGGCCACATTTTATGGAGCCTTGCATCGCCAGGTAAAGATCAGCAGCATCCTGCCCATCATCGAGGCGCAGCATATAGACCAGATAGAGCATCAAAAAAAATTGCTTTACACTTATTCCTTTATAATTACGCTATTGGTTATTGCGGTGGTGGTATTTGCCTTTATTATATTCAGGCAATTGAAAAAACTGCGGATAGCTGATGAACTCATCAAATCTGCCAACGTATCCTTGCAGGAAAGCAACCAGGCACTGGAAGAATTGAACCGTAATTTGAGCACCGCCAACAAGATCAAAAATGAATACATCGGCTATTACTTCAATATCAACTCCATTTACATTGAGAAACTGGAGAGCTTTCAAAAATCCCTGGATAAAAAGCTAAGCAGCAAGCGTTATGAGGATGCGCAGGCAGCCGTTAAAAACCTCAATCTCGAAAACGAGCGCCTGCAATTGTTTCATACATTTGATAAGATCTTCCTTCGCCTGTTTCCTGATTTTATCAATAAGTTTAATGCGTTATTTAATCCGGGCGAAGAAATTTGCATTCCTGAGGGCCAGCTGCTAAGTACCGAGCATCGCATCTTCGCACTGATCAGGATGGGCATTCATGACAACGATCGTATCGCCAAGCTGCTGGGCTACTCTGTCAATACCATTTACTCCTATAAAAACCGCATCAAAAACAGGTCGTTTATCCCGAATGATGAGTTTGATGACCGTGTAATGGATATCGAAGCCGTATAATTGTCAGTTTTACGGTCAATTTTAATCTATATTGACCTCTGCCGGTCATCTACATAAACATCTCATAATAAGATACTTAACTGTTATATTCTTTCTATATTTTCTATACTGCCCCCTCGCGCTATTGTCTGTAGCATCTTCTTCTGTTTCCTTTGATCTGTATTTGGCGCCAATTCCAAATACAGTTTAAACCAATTTTTAAATCAATCAATTAATGAAAAAGATCTACTTTTTAAGGTACAGTCTTATGCTGCTTTTTATCTGTCTGTGCAATTGGGCAATTGCACAATCAGGCACAATAAAGGGCAGGGTAATTGACGAAACCAATCAGCCCCTGCCGGGCGCAACTGTCAAAGTTAAAGGAACAGATCAATCTGCTGTTACCGATGCAAAAGGCATTTTTACACTCCAGGCCGGCAATCAGTCGGCCGTAACTGTAGTTGTTAGTTTTGTTGGTTACGATGTGCTGGAGAAGGCTATCAGTGCCAACGAAACCACCACGCTGCAGTTAGTTCCCAATCAAAAATCGTTAAACGAGGTAGTGGTTGTGGGTTACGGTTCTGTCAGGAAACGGGACCTTACTGGTGCTGTATCCACTGTGGGAGCAAAAGACCTGAATCCCGGACCAACAACTAACCCGCTGCAGCAACTGGAAGGAAAGGCCGCGGGCGTAAACATCACCCAAACCGGCAGCGAGCCGGGTACCGCGCCAAGCGTACGCATACGGGGCATTACTTCGCTGCAGGGCGGGAATGACCCATTGGTTGTGGTTGATGGGATACAGGGTAATATGGACCTTTTGAACCAGGTTCCGCCGAGCGAAATTGCATCAATTGACATCTTAAAAGACGCCTCTGCTACAGCCATTTACGGCTCCCGCGGCGCGCCAGGTGTAATTATTATCACCACCAAAAGAAACACTGCCGGCAAATCAACTGTCGAGTTTACAGAAAACTCCTCGTTTGATGTGATCTCCAAACACCTGAATGAACTAAGTGCTGCCGAGTGGACAAAACAAGCCAATTTGCAGGGAGTAGATATTTCGGCCAATCACGGATCAAACACCGATTGGTTCAACCTGCTTACCCAGGATGGCTATACCCAAAATCATGCCCTGGCATTTGGCGGCGGCGCTAATGAATTTAATTACCGCGCGTCTATCAGCGCCATCACCCAAAGCGGTATTGTTATCAATTCAAATTATAAAAAATACATAGGCCGTATCGTTGCAACGCAAAAAGCGCTGGATGATAAGCTTACGCTGACCATGAATTTAAATAGCGGCATAAATGATGCTGTATACAGTCCGCCAAATATTGGCCGGGCAGCGTTCAGGTCTGGCCTCATTAGCAATACCTATATTTCAAGGCCAACTGATCCAGTGTTTAATACCGATGGTTCTTATTATAGCGATCCTAATGTGTTTCAATACATTAACCCTTACGCTGTTGCCAAAACCATTAAAAACGATGTGAATGTCAACAACCTGTTTGGCAGCTTACGGGCCGACCTGGAGATCTATAAAGGTTTATCAGCGGGCTGGTTTGGAAGCTGGAGAAAAGTTGATCAAAACACGGGCTATTATTTACCATCGGCATCTACCATCGCAGACGCGGTTGACAACAAGGGCATTGCAAACATCAGCAACAATCACGTTGACGAAAAGCTGATGGATATCAACCTGAACTATAAGCGTGATTTTGGTGATAACCATTTTGATGCTACCCTGGTATATGAGTGGCAGGCCCAAACATATAACGGCAGTTTTGCCCAGGCCAGGGGGTTTATAAATGATATTGCAACATACAACGCCCTTCAGTTAGGTGATATCACCAAAGTATTGCCGGGCGATTTTTCATCCTATAAAAATGACCGCAGGCTGGTTTCATTTTTAGGCCGGATAAATTACTCTTACAAAAACAGGTACCTGTTGACAGCCAGTTTCAGGCGGGATGGTTCAACTGTGTTTGGTATCAATAACAAATGGGGCAATTTCCCATCAGCATCCATTGCCTGGCGAATTGACCAGGAAGGTTTCATGAAGAACCAGAGTGTTTTCAGCGGCCTTAAATTGCGCGGCGGGTATGGTATTACCGGTAACCAGCAAGGTATTGGCCCTCAAAACTCAATAGCTTTAGTTGGGCAGGCGGGTTCTGTATTTTTCGGCGGAACTACGATACCTAATTATGCAGCCAGTCAAAACGCGAATCCAAACCTGAAGTGGGAAACGGTTAAACAGGCAAACCTTGGTTTAGATTTCTCGCTGATGCACGACAGGCTTTCCGGCTCTGTTGATGTATATACTGCAAATACTGACAATCTTTTATTTAATTACACAGTGCCGCTGGAAGGACCATTTTTGACCACCAATATATTGGCCAACGTTGGTAATTTACAAAAACGCGGTCTGGAGCTTACCCTAAGCTACGCGGTAATTAAAACCGAAAACACTACGCTGAACCTTGCAGGTAACGCCTCATTCATGAAAAATAAGGTATTAAGCCTGGGCGGTAACATACAGGGGTATGATATACCTACCAATTATGTTGGCTGGGGTAATAATGTCTATTTAATTGCCGGGAAACCAATTGGCACCTATCTTATTCTGCATCACTTAGGCAAAGATGCCAATAATGCTGAAACTGTGGTTGACCAAAACAAAGACGGGATCATTGACCAGGGATCACAAAGTAAGGACAGGATAGAAGAAGGGCAATCGTTACCAACATATACTTATGCCTTTACGCCAAGCTTTACTTATAAAAACTTTGATGCCTCAATGGTTTGGCGCGGTTCGGGTGGTAACAAGGTATACAACAGCCTTCGCCAGAGCTTAAGCTTATTAGAGAACCTGGGCAAATCCAATGTACTGCAAAGTGCTATTCCACTGGGCATTGCCTCATCACAATACGGCTCAGACCTTTGGCTGGAAGATGGTTCCTACCTGCGGTTCGAAAATTTGTCTTTCGGATATAGTTTCAATGTGAGCCATAGCAAATTTATTAAAGCCTTCCGGGTATCCTTAACCGGCCAAAACCTGGCAATAATTACCAAATATTCGGGAATTGATCCTGAACTGGACGCGAGCGGAGGAAGCTCATCAGGCGGGGATAATGGTATATACCCACGTACCCGCACTTTTTCGATAGGCTTAAATGTTATTTTAAAATAATCAGATCATGAAAAAAATATTATTCAGTATTCTTATCATTTGCCTTGCCGCCCAAAGCTGTACTAAGGTTAATGAAAACGTGTACGACAAGTATGCCGCCGGGCAATTTTACTCGACGCCCGCGGGCGCAAATGTTGCGCTGGCCAATGTTTACGCTAAAATTACCGGTACCTGGGGCAGCAATTATGCAGGCCGGGATAACTGCTGGTACGATCTTAACAGCTTTTCGTCTGACGAGCAGGTAATACCTCACCGTAACACCGGGGACTGGCAGATCGACTTTGCACAACTTTACACCCGTACCGAACTGCCAAGCCTGGGCATTATCAATAATACCTGGAATTGG
Source organism: Mucilaginibacter sp. (assembly GCA_035489035.1). GTDB lineage: Bacteria > Bacteroidota > Bacteroidia > Sphingobacteriales > Sphingobacteriaceae > Mucilaginibacter. The sequence goes on along the minus strand of DATHKT010000063.1, from coordinate 20,860 downwards.
GCATACTCCTGTATTTACAGCGCCAATTTGGCTATATCCCAGCTAACCACAGCTAAGGCCGACCCTGCTAAAATTGCAGAAGCCAAAGTGATGCGTGCCTGGCTATATTACTTATTAATAGATGATTTTGGTGATGTACCGTTCTACACGGACAACAACACGGATATCTCAAAAATACCACAGGAAAAAAGAGCCGTTATCTACAACTTTATAGTTACTGAGCTTAAAGCCAACGTTGATCTACTTTCTGAAACACGGGGCGGTGCCTATTACGGCCGGTTTAATAAATGGGCCGGATACATGGTATTGGCTAAAGTTTATCTGAATGCCGAAGTATATACAGGTACGGCACAATGGGCCGAGGCTTTAGCTGCTTCTAACAAAGTGGCGACCGGCGGCTTTACGCTGCATCCGGGTGGCGCCAATTCCGCCAGTCCATTGGGTTACCAGTATTATGAACTTTTTGGCGATGTATGCCCTAACGATGAAACCATACTGGCTGAATACATAACACAAAACATTATCAGCGGTAATATTTATACTATCAGGAGCTTGTACGGGCCAAACGGCGTGGCGCTTATCGGCTTTAGCGGCTGGAACGGTACAATTATCCCGTCAGAGTATTATGATAAGTTTGATAATACCGACATCAGGAAAAAACAATTCCTGCTTGGGCCGCAGGCTGGTGGCGTCACCTACACCAAAGAGGTATCGTCATTGATAGATCCGGGTGCCGCCCCTGAAGAAGGCATCAGGAATGTTAAATTTTTCCCGGTAAAACCCGCAGATGGCAGTGGTGAATCAAACGATTTCCCAATATACCGTTATGCTGATCTGTTGCTGATGCAGGCAGAATGTAATATTCGTTTAGGTAACCCCGGAGCTGCTGCTCCGCTTATCAACCAGGTTAGGGAACGGGCTGGGTTAAGTGATATTGCCACCCCTACCCTTGACAACGTTTATGATGAAAGGGGATTTGAGTTGAATATGGAAGGTCATCGCCGGCAGGACATGATCAGGTTTGGCAAGTTCCTGTTGCCGCATGGATTTGTAGAAACGACCCCGGCTTATAAGCTTTTGTTTCCTATTCCAACCGCGGCGCTTAACGCCAACACCACTTTAAAACAAAATCCAGGTTATTAATTATGAAAAAGATAATCAATTGTACATTAATAGCAATAGCCTGTATGGCTGTTGCTTGCCATAAAGATGCCGTATTAACCAAATTGGCTCCCATTGGCTTCACTTCCACGATTACGGCATCCGCAAGCCAGGTAGTGCTTACCGCCGCTACTGACGAAACACCCGATGTATTAACATTGCAGTGGCCGGCCGTGGTTTACCCGGTTAAGGCACACGTAACCTATACCTTGCAGGCAGATATCCCAACAGATACCGTTGGCGCTTCAGCCTGGGCCAATGCAACGTCTATTTTAGTTGGCGATGATATTTTAACCAAAACTTTTAAAGGCAGTGATCTCAACACGCTTGCGCTTACTGTTGGCGTTGCGCCTAACGAACTGGGTAAAATAGTATTCAGGGTTAGGGCTTACCAGGACAGGGAAACCTATACCAGTGCAGTAACTGTTAATATCAACCCATATAAAGTTATTATCGTTACCAATGGCTGGCCTGTGTTATACCTTCCGGGTGATTACCAGGGCTGGTCGCCTGGAACAGCGCCAACCGCAGCCGCGGAACACCCGGGTATTTATGAGGGCTTTATCTACGAGCCTGCCGGGGGTACTTACCAGTTTAAATTCACATCAAACCCCGACTGGGACCATATTAATTATGGCGATGGTGGCGCAGGTAAACTGACAACTGACGGAGCTGCAGCCGGGATGACATTACCGGGCGCGGGATATTATGAAGTGGTGGCCAATCCATCAGCACTTACCTGGAATTATACCCTGGTTACCTGGGGGATTATTGGCGATGCCACCCCGGGCGGCTGGAATACAGACACGCAATTGACCTACGATCCTGCAAAACAGGTTTGGACGGTAACAGCGGATATGGTTGCCAACGGATCATTCAAATTCAGGGCTAATAATGCCTGGAGTATTGACTTTGGTGTGGATGCCAATGGCAAGTTACAGTTTGCTGATAACCCTGCCTATCCATACAACGGATCATTGAATAACTTATCGGTGCCATCCAATGGAAATTACACCATTACTTTGGATCTGCACGATGCAAATAATTATAATTTCAAGATTCACAAAAACTAAAAACTGCAGGGCAGTGCTTTTTGCACTGCCCTGTTTTAATTTGATCAATAAAATATAGGCAATAAGGATGTCCTTCTACCGGCCCCTAACACCCGGATATATTACAGCTATGCCCGCGCATGCTTTAATACATCACAAATTCATTTATAAAACAATTCATGAGATTTATTAAGATCACATTTATACTTGCGTGTCTTTTCAATATGACTAACACTATGGCGCAATCGCCGGTTTTAGTGCCCGGTAATTTAGAATCTGCGACCATCGGCGAACAGGATATTACATTTAAAACTGCAAATGCTTATGGCAAGGTAACCGTTTATAGCCCATCTATTATTCGCGTACGATTAAATAAAGAGGCATTGGGGCGCGATTTTTCCTATGCCGTTGTAGGTCAGCTTCAAAAAACAAAAACCAGCATTACACAGGATAACGAAGCCATTACAGTTATAACCGATTCTCTGAAAGTAGTATTGAAAAAACAGCCGTTTTCTATTGCTTTTTATACTTCCGATGGTAAACTGATCAATGAGGATGAACAGGGTTTAAATACTTCCTGGGCAGGCCAATCAGTAACCACCTACAAAAAAATGCAGGATGGTGAGCATTTCATCGGCCTGGGAGAAAAGACGGGGAATTTAGATAGAAAGGGCAATGGCTATACCAACTGGAACTCGGACGTATACGGCTATAGCATCAGCCTCGATCCGCTTTATTCCACTATCCCGTTCTACATGGGTATCCATCACGGGCTGAACTATGGTATTTTCCTGGATAACACCTATCAAACTGATTTTAACTTTGGTGCGAGTAACAATCGATTTTCCTCCTTTGGTGCCCGCGGCGGCGAAATGAATTATTACTTCATCTACCATAAGCGCCTGGCGGATATAATTACTTCTTACACCTGGTTAACCGGGCGGATGCCTTTGCCGCCGCTCTGGTCACTGGGCTACCAGCAAAACAGGTATAGCTATTATCCGGAATCTGATGTGATGCGCATAGCACATACCCTGCGCGAAAACAAGATCCCCGCAGATGGTATTACACTGGATATCCATTACATGGATCGCTACCAGCTGTTCACCTGGGATAAAACACGTTTCCCAAATCCCGCGGGAATGAACGCCGAGCTAAAAAAACTGGGCTTTAAAACAACGGTTATTGTCGACCCCGGTATCAAAGTAGAAAAGGGGGCTCCTGCCTATGAAGATGGTCTTAAAAACGATGTCTACATCAAATACCCTGATGGGCAGCCCTACACAGGTGAAGTATGGCCCGGCTGGTGCAATTTTGCAGATTTCACGAGCGTAAAAGGCCGCAACTGGTGGAATAAGCAAATGAAGTTTTTTGCGGATGCGGGTATAAGCGGAATATGGAACGACATGAATGAGTTCTCCACTTGGGGACAGAAAGCACCGGATAACATCCTGTTTGATTATGATGGCAAGCCAACCACACATCTTGAGGCACATAATGTTTATGGCCTGCAAATGGTACGGGCAAGTTATGAGGGGGCGCGCCAACACATGGCCGAAAGGCCCTTTATTCTGTCGCGTTCCGGGTATGCCGGGCTGCAGCGTTACTCCGCTATCTGGACCGGCGACAATCGTGCGGAAGACAATCACATGCTGCAGGGAGTACGGCTGATGAATAGCCTCGGATTAAGCGGCGTATCTTTTACCGGCATGGATGTTGGCGGGTTTGTGGGTACCGCGTCTATCCCGCTCTACTCCAAGTGGATGCAAATAGGCGCCTTCATTCCTTATTTCAGGAATCATAGTGCCAGTGATACCAAATCAGCTGAGCCATGGACATTTGGTAAAGAAGTGCTCGATGTAGCCCGCGATTATATCAGCCTGCGCTATCAGCTGCTGCCTTACCTGTATTCCACTTTTTATGAGTCGACAGAGAACGGTATCCCGGTAATGCGGTCGCTGGCTATCAATTACACTTTCGACCCAAAAGTGATGAACCCAGAATTCCAGAACCAATATGAATTTGGTAATGCCTTTATGATCGCACCGTTCGAAAGTAATAAAGACTACGGCAAAATCTATTTACCCGAAGGCACCTGGTACGATCTGTATAACGGATCGAAAGAAAACGGCCAGCAGGAAAAGATAATCCCGCTAAGAAACGACCGGCTTGCAGTATATGTAAAAAGCGGCAGCATTATAACGATGCAATCGCTTGTACAATCCACTGCTGAACTGCCGACGGATACTTTATCTATCCATGTATACAATGGTACCGTAGCTAACCACTTTGTATATTATGAAGATGACGGCAAAAGCTTCGCATACCAAAAAGGCGATTTTTATAAACGGACTATAACGTTTGATCCTGTTAAGCGCGCCATCACTTTTAGCAACGCCGAAGGCAAATACAATTCGCATTTTAAAAATATCAGGTTGATACTTCACGGGTTTAGTGAAGCAGCAACCATCAGGTCAGGAAACAGCAATATTACGCTCCATGATGACCAGTATACTTATCTTAGTACCGGCAATCATGACGGATCAGCAAACTGCGCTGTTAAATATGCCATTATCAATAATAATACAGCGGGCATCCAATTAAATTACTAAAACAGAAAAGGAGAAGGCGGAAATGAATACCAGAATTAAATCTAAAATGAACACACTATTATTATTGATAACGCTGGCAGGCTCTATTATGGGCTGCGGCAAAAAACAGGTTGCACCTGTAGATCCTCCAACGGATACTACTAAAACAAGTGTCAAAGATCCCGCACAATATGGCACGCCTTACGCAGGCGTACCGGCAACAAAGGATATTGTGATGTACGAGGTGAATATGAAAACATTTTCGCCGGCTAATTTTACAGGTGTAAAAGCTCGACTTGACTCTATTAAAGCGCTTGGTGTAAATGTGATCTGGCTGATGCCTACCTATCCTATCGGTGTATTGAAGGCCGTGGGTTCGCCTTATGCGGTTAAAGATTACGAGGGTGTGAATGCCAATTTTGGAAATCTTGATGATCTGCGTTCATTGGTTGATAAGGCGCATAGCCTTGGGATGGCCGTGATATTCGATTGGGTCGCCAATCATACCTCATGGGATAACGCCTGGGTAACGCAACACCCTTCCTGGTACTTACAGGATGGATCAGGGAACATCATTATGCCGCCCGGAACCAACTATGCAGATGTAGCCGCGCTGAATTACAACAATACCGATATGCGTAAAGCGATGATCAAGGCGATGAAATACTGGGTGTTTACTGCCAATATCGATGGGTATCGTTGTGATTTCGCCGATAACGTAACGACCGACTTCTGGAAGCAGGCATTGGATACGCTGAAGACTATTAGTACCCACAAACTGATCTATTTAGCGGAGGGCACCAAGGGCACTGAGATCACCGCAGGTTTTCAGTTAAACTTTGCTTTTAGTTATTATAGTACGCTTAAAAGTGTATTTGGAGGCGCCCAGGCCAGTAATTTATTTGCTACGAATACTTCTGAAAATACATCTTTGCCATCACCCGGTATCAAATTACGGTATATCACCAATCATGATAATGCATCTTCCGATGGTAGCCCGATAACCGTATACAATGGCAAACAGGGTACATTAGCGGCTTTTGTTTCAGCTGCCTATATGGGGGGCGTACCGTTGATTTACAGCAGCCAGGAAGTGGGATATCCAAACCCAATAAACATTTTTAATGTAGTACCGGTGGATTACACAGCCAACCCGGACCTGGTGGCCGCCTATAAAAAAATAATCGCTTTCCGTTCAGCCCATGAAGCCGTTAAAACCGGGACTTTAACAGCTTTTAATGATGCCGATATCGTAGCATTTGAAAAAAAATCCGGCGCTGATGATGTACTTGTTTTAGCTAATACACGCAACAGCGCTAAAACCTTCACAGTTCCTGCAGCATTACAATCTACATGGACAAACGGAGTTTCGGGAACTGACATTACCCTGGCTAACCAGGTCATATTGCAGCCGTATAATTATTTGATATTGTATAAAAAGTAATTAAGATAAACGGGATATTACAAAGCGGTCTGTTTTGTAATATCCTGTTAGAAGTTCGGAGTAAAGACTACCCAATTATAGCTTTGATCAACAAAAACGTTCCAATACCTAACAGGACAAAGTAAACATATTTAAAAAAGTTTTCACCATGCAAGCGATGATTGATCGCCCTGCCTATGAAAACAGCAGGAAGCATTACCGGCACGCTCAATAAGTAATAGTGGAGCAGGATTGGAACAAGCAAGCCGGAAAGCCAATAGCCAATTAATCCTACCATACTGGCGATCAAAAAATATCCCTGTAAAGTTGCCCTGAAATGCTGGGCCGACCAACGCTTCTTAGCACCATAAATAACCAGTGGCGGCCCGTTCAGTCCATAGGCGCCGCCCAAAATTCCGGCAAGCAAACCACAGCCAAAAAGCCAGGCGAAATTGTCGCTCTTCAATTCTTTAAGTTTTTTGCCGGTTACCAGGTAAATAGAAAATACAACAATGACTATTCCCAGTGTGGCTTTTGCAATTCGTTCATCAACGTTGACTAATAACAGCAATCCCAACGGTATGCCTATCAGCGTATATAGGATCAACCCCCCCGGCGCTACGAAAATGGATCTTTTTCCAGTCCTGAACTACGACTACCCCTGCAACTGATAAGGACAGGAGTACGGAAAGCGGGACCGCCACATTAAGCGGGACCCATAGTGCAAATAAGGGCACTGCAATAAGTGATTCTCCAAATCCGAAAGCTGATCTGAAAATTGTGGCAATAAAAACAACTGATAAAATGTGGATGGTAAGCGTATTTAGAAGCATTATTTTTCGTAGTGGAGATGAATAAAGATAGCAAATTTAAGGCGATTGTCCTAATTAATCCACCCATAAAAGCCTATTACATGGTTTAAATTGAACTTCTAAATCCTTGCCGAAGGATGAGATTATAAAGGTAATCCAGGTAGTTTCTAAAAAAAATGAATATTTCTTTGGAAATGTAAAAAACCCATCTATATTTGTAGTGTACTATTATACTAATACACTATGGGACAATGGTAGAAATCAAAAACTTAAGTTTTGCTTACCCGCGCAAACCACTGCTTTTTAAGGATCTCGATCTTTCTTTAAGCAATGGCCACATCTACGGATTGCTTGGTAAAAACGGCGCCGGGAAATCAACGTTATTAAAAAACATGATCGGTCTTGCATTTCCTCAAAAAGGAAACTGCCTCTTCAATGGGATCAATGTATCCGGGCGTTCGGTTCGGGTATTACAGGATATTTATTTCATTGCTGAAGAATTGTACGTCCCTTCGCTTACGCCGGTTCAGTTTGTTGCCAATACAGCGGTATTTTATCCAAAATTCAATCAAAGCGACTTTTATCATTACCTGAAAGTATTGGATGTTGATATAGAGGCGGTGATGGACAAGCAATCCTACGGTCAGCAAAAAAAGGCGATGATCGCTTTTGGCCTTGCTACAAATACCGGCTTGCTGATAATGGACGAGCCCACCAATGGGCTGGATATCCCTTCAAAAGTGCAGTTCCGCAAACTCATCGCTTCGGTATTAACGGAAGATAGGTGTATCATTATCTCCACGCACCAGGTGCGCGACCTTGACAGTTTGATAGATACGCTGCTGGTGCTGCATGAGCGCGAGATTGTAGTAAACCGGTCGCTTGACGAGGTGGCGGAAAAACTCACATTTGGCAGCTACCCCGATACCGAAGGATTACCTGTGTTATATGAAGAAGAAAGTATACGCGGCAAAAATGCTATCCTGCGTAACACCACGGGGAAATTCAGCAAGGCTGACCTGGAACTCCTTTTCAATGCCATCATCAGCGGTAACAAGCCACTTTTAGAAATATTAAAAGCATCCTGACATGAACAATACATTTAACATAACCCGTTTTGGCAGGCTGTTCGTTAAACATACCGCTGAACATTACAAAAACTACCTGATGTCGTTAACCGTGCTGATGGGCGTATTGGTTTTGGGCGGCAGTTTCCTGGTTTACCTGATGCCGGGCCCTCTTGATGTTGGCGTGCAATCCGTTCTGTTTGTGCTCATCCTTTTATTGGCAGGCACCATGTTCACCAGTACCATATTTGCTGACTATGGTGATAAGAACAAAGCGATAACTTCGCTCACTTTACCGGCTTCTCATTTAGAAAAATTCCTGGTAGCATGGGTGTATTCGTACCTGTTATTCCAGGTAATATTTACTGGTAGCTACTATCTCGTTCTGTTGTTTTTAATTAATGTAAAGCACTTTCCGGGGCAAACATCCGAGATGTTTAATGTTTTCGACAACCAGGGCGGAGGGATTCTGATCTATTTGGTATTCGCTTTACTGCATTCTATTGCATTTTTTGGGGCTATCTTTTTCAAAAAACTTCATTTCATTAAAACTGCATTCGTGTTTTTTATTAGCATAGCTGTATTGATCATCATTAATAAAATTATGCTGGGGATATTATTAGGGAAAGAAGTAATGGCCACACCTCCGTTTGGTGACGCCAGGTTGATAGAAAATGGCAAAGTATCAGATATCTATTTAGATCACCAGGATAGTTCTATTGTGTTGTGGCTAATGGCCGTTTTAGTTCCCATTTTTTGGGTTGCGGCATATTTCCGTTTAAAAGAAAAGCAGGTTTAATTAACAAATGTAACTATGGAGTTTAGAGATAACGAAGCCATATACCTGCAGATAGCCGCTTATGTAAGCGAAAATATTTTGCTGGGCAAATGGCCGGCTGAACAGAAGATACCTTCGGTGCGCGACCTGGCCATTGAGCTGGAAGTGAACCCCAATACGGTAATGCGATCATACGAGTTCCTGCAAAACCAGGAGGTGATCATTAATAAAAGAGGGTTGGGACTTTTTGTAGCCACCGATGGGTACGACAAAGTAAAGGCTTACCGCAAAGAGCGTTTTATACAGCAGGATCTTTCTGAATTCTTCAGAAACATCTACCTGCTTGATATCAGCCAGGAAGACCTTGCCTTATGGTATGAGAAATTCAAACTGGACAATTACGAATCAAAATCAGACAAGAAAAATGAAAACAAGTAGCAAATTAATAGCAGTTGCAGCGTTCCTGATTTTAGTATCACTCCTGGTTTATAATTACCAATTAAAAGCTGAATATGCTTCGGGCAGGTATAAAAACCCCTACCGGAATTTCGTCACGCTGAAATTAAAGGATTTTGATGCTGTTGATATAAATTCCACTACAGCTGCAAACGTAAAATTAGTTCAGGGCCCTTTCAGTGTGAGGATCGATTCTGCTGCCCTGGAATATGTTAATATCAAACAGCAGGGCAATCGTTTAAAGATCAACGCGGATTTCGTCCGGGATTTCAGGTACAATTACAATCCTTATATAATAGTAATATCCTGCCCAAAATTGTCAGAAGTTACAACTAATGCTGCTTACATAGCTAATCGTAAACAAGTTATTGATACTATGTATAGCGGGGAATGGAATATGCGCCAAAACCTGGTCGAAGGCTTCACACAAGATAGCCTATCTGTACACCAAACTTACGGCAGTGCCATAATTTTTTCCGGCAACCATATCCGGGCCTTTAATGCCGTAACAGGCACAGACGCCGGAAGCGGACCCAAAATCACCATCCTGGATAATAATAAGTTCCAGAGCGCGACTATAGATATACTTAACAAAAGCCAGTTGCAGCTTAATGGGAACTCCGTGCAAAATTTAAAATACCATCTTGCCGATAGTGCCAGGATGATAACTACAGGCGCTGCACAAACCACCATAAACAATTCAAAACCTTTACTGAAATGAAATTAGTTATCGATTCCCTCTCAAAAACATACTCCAACGGTGTGCACGCCTTAAAGAATGTATCACTTACGCTAAATAATGGCATGTTTGGTCTGCTAGGGCCAAATGGGGCCGGTAAATCATCCTTAATGCGCACTATCGCTACCTTACAGGAAGCAGATAAGGGTAGCATTTTCTTGGATGACCTTAACGTTTTGAAGAACAAAACTGAGGTAAGGCAGCTGCTTGGTTACTTACCACAGGAGTTCGGTGTATATCCAAAAATATCAGCCGAAAGAATGCTTGACCATATCGCCCAACTAAAAGGTATTGGTAATGCAGGTGAACGGAAAGAGCTGGTTGGCAGCTTATTGGAAAATGTAAATCTATCCAAAGACCGGAAAAAGCACCTCGGCACTTATTCTGGTGGGATGAAACAGCGTTTTGGCATAGCCCAGGCGCTGATAGGTAATCCCAAACTGATCATTGTTGATGAGCCAACTGCAGGCCTTGATCCCGCAGAAAGAAACCGTTTTTATAACCTGCTGAGCCAATTGGGCGAAAACACCATCGTCATCCTGTCGACCCACATTGTAGAGGATGTAAGCACCCTTTGTTCCAACTTCGCGATCATTTGCCAGGGCGAAGTATTATACGCGGGCGAACCGGATACTGCGGTAAACGAAATGGAAGGGAAGATATTCAGCAAGGCCATTAACAAGGCTGAGTTACCGCATTACCAGGATGATTTTACAGTAATATCCACCCAACTAAAAACCGGCAAGCTGCACATCAGGATATTACAGGACACAGACCCCGGGCATGGCTTTATACCAGCAGTGCCTAACCTGGAGGATGTTTATTTCAGCAATATTGCAACACGTGTAGACGTAAATACCATTTAACTAACTTTAAATCAACCAATTATGTTCTGGAAAATATTAATTTTCGAGATCCAATCCAGGGTCCGCAGGCCCGCGGTCTACCTATATTTTGCAGCCGCACTGTTTTTCACCGTCATGACTTTTGCCACAGGCTCGTTGCCTTTGGGTGAAAGGGAACACATTAATGCCCCCTATCTCATTGCTATGTGGTGCGCCGGCGTTACTATGTTAATGATGCTGGTAAGCTCATCCATAATGGGCATGGCGCTATACCGCGACATAGAATATAATACCAAAGATTATTACCTCACCTACCCTATCACTAAGGCGGGTTATTTTTGGGGGCGATACCTGGGCTCGTTTTTATGTATGCTATTTATAGCAAGCTCTGTTATCGTTGGCGTTTATTTTGGCACCAAACTCGGCCCCGCTTTAGGCTGGTGCGATGCCGCACAATACGGGCCTAATAAATTTATTTATTACCTGCATCCATTTTTGACCATTGCCCTGCCCAACCTGTTTTTTACCTCATCACTATTTTTCGGATTAGTGGCTCTTACACGTAATGTCAAGGTGATCTACAGTGGCGGCATCCTGTTATTTTTAGGTTATTTCCTTTCCATATTTTTTTTGCACTATACCGATAATGCTACCGTAGTTAACCTTGCTGACCCCTTTGCACTTAACGGGGTACGTTTGCAAACAAATAATTCCAGCGTTATTGAGCAAAACACTACTTTATTTCCAATAGTTGGTACTTTCCTGCTCAATCGCATTATTTGGTCGGGCGTGGGCCTTGTGATTTTGCTCTATACCTATTTCCGTTTCAATTTTGAGAAATTCTTTAGCGGGAGACGTGATAAATCGGCTATCGATGATGTTGTGTCTAAAGTTAAACGCCCTGTTATTCGCAACGTGAAGGTGAGTTTTAAAGGCTCTTATAATCGCAGCACACTACTTAACCTGGCCAGGGTAGAGCTAATGAATATCATCAGGGATAATTATTTCTGGATCATATTATCAAGCGGGATGGTGTTCCTTGCATTCGTGTTCTGCATGGGCAATAGTACTGACGGGGTACCAGATTTCCCGCGGACCGTCACCCTCATGGGTATTTTTAACGAGGGGTTTCCCTTTTTCATCTTTTTCATTATCATATTTTATACCGGTGAAACACTTCATCGCGACAGGGTAACGCGTTATTCATTCATCAATGATTCATTGCCACCACCCAATTGGGTATTAAATGGTTCCAAACTGCTTGCACTTCTTATACTTGGCGCGGTTTTATCGTTCATACCTGTGCTATTAGGCATACCCGTACAAATAGCCAAAGGATATTATCATTTTAATTTTCCTGTTTATCTAACCTACCTCTTTGTCATTATCATGCCCGCTTTATTAGAGATGGTTCTGTTTTCATACGTGGTGCATGTAACGGTCAATAATAAGTTTGTGGCCCATGCCATAGGGGTTTCCATTTGGATAGCAGTATTTTTCCTGCGAACCTCCGGCATATTTAACTATAATTTGTTATTGTATTCCTATACGCCATGGTTCGGCGTTTCAGACATGGATGGTATCGGCCACATGATGGCTCCTGTCAACTGGTTTAACCTGTATTGGCTGCTATTCGGTGGTTTGCTGATCATTGTTTCAGCATTATTTTACTATCGTGGAGTAACTTCTTCTTTCAAAGAAAGGCTGCAGTTAGTTGCCGAACGGTTCGATACTAAAACCAGGCTTTTCACCGGCATCTTAGTGGTCGCTTTTTTAGCCGTAGGCGCATATAATTATTACAATGTAAGTTACTTAAATAGTTTTTTGACCCAGGGCGAAGGTGAGGACCGGGCGGTTATCTATGAAAAGACATTAAAACGCTATGCTACCCTACCCCTGCCCAAAGTAACCCGTATCAAAATGAATGTTGATCTTTTCCCGGATAAGCAACAGGCTTTTGTAAAAGCATTTGTAACGATTGTAAATAAAACCAGCAAATCTATTTCCACAATGCTGATTGACGGGGATGAGTTGACCGATTATTCTATCAAAAGCGGCGAAAAGCTTGTTCCATTTACTTATCCCCTCGTTTATAAGCGCGGAATGTTCAATTGGTTCAGGTCGAAAAAGGATACCGCGGCTTTCCGTTTATACCAGTTCCAAAAACCCCTTGCTCCGGGAGATTCATCATTGCTCGAAATAAATTCTTCCACAACATACAAAGGCTTCAGCAATGGGCTATATGCTGAAAAATTATTGCGAAACGGCACTTTCTTTACCGGCGGCTTACCCGGATTGGGTTATGATGACGATGATGAAGTAAGCAGCCCATACGTTAGAAAGCACAGTGGCTTGCCCGAACAGAAGGGTGAAGAGGTAGCGCAAAATGACCCCATAGGGATCGCGACACTTAAAGCGGGTAACATATCGGACCTGTTAAGCATGGATATCACCGTAAGCACTTCAGGCGATCAAACGGCTATTGCACCCGGCGAATTGCAAGGTCAGTGGAAACAAAATGGCCGCAATTATTTTCATTACGTGCAAACTCAACCCGGAATGTATGCGCCTTTTGGTATGCTGTCCGCAAAGTATGCCGTATTTCACGACAGCGTGCAACTGGACCACAAGGTGAATATTAATATTTATTACCATCCTGATCACGATGCCAATATCCACCGTTTTGCAAATGCCTACAAGGATGGACTACGCTACTTTTCTTCAGCTTATGGCCCTTATCCATTTAAAGATATCCGGTTAGCTGAGTCATCCGAATATGGGCCAAGGGACGCCTCATTTACCACTTTAGATACCTATGCCGAGTATACTGGTTGGAATGCTCATTTTAGTGATGCTAACCAATACGATTACATTTATTTTGCCACTACGAAGGCATTGGCACAGCAGTGGTGGCGTTTCCAGGTTGCACCTAACAATACAGTTGGGTCACTGGTAATATCCGAAGGATTAGCAACTTATGGCGCCCTGGTAATGACTGAAAAGAAATACGGCAAAGCCAATATGCGAAATGTGGTGCTGGATCAATTGTCATTCTATCTTTTTATCAGGAGGCGCGTAGGAGGCCAGGAACATCCTATCATTACAGCCAATCAATGGTTTGAGTGGAGCGAAAAAACAAGCGTAGCATTATACGGGTTAAGAGATCTTATAGGCGAAGACAGCCTGAACAATGCCCTTCGCGAATTTAAAAACGCCTATGCCTTTAAAAGCAAGCCGCCTTATGCTGGTACCAATGATCTGTATCGTTACCTGCAAAAACATGTACCTGATTCCATGCAGTATTTTTTAACCGATACCTGGCAAAAGGTGACCTTATATGATAACAAAATAATTGATGTAAAAGCAGTAGCTACTGGAAACAAAGATGAGTATAAAGTAACGATCAACGTAAATGTTGATAAGGCCTGGATAGATAAAAAAGGTAATGATGTACCCGCCAAAAACATGAATGATTATATGGATATCGGGGTGTTTGCGGCAAATACCAATAACAAGGAGGGCCGCTCACAGGTAAACCCGCTTTATTTGAAAAAATACAAGTTCACCGCCGGGAAGCATACCATTAATGTTATTGTGAAAGGAAAACCTATGCGTGTTGGTATAGATCCTTATGCTAAATTGATAGACCGGCAACCCAATGACAATTTGAAGGATCTATAAGATGTAACTCCTTAAACATAAAAAGCGTCCCGTATCTCACCGCGGGACGCTTTATTCAAATCAACTAAATCAGCCATCGGTTAGAAGGCTTTTACCTTTTTACAAATCACTTTTCATTGGATAAAGAATAAGGGAAATCAACTTCCTTAATGCCTTTCAGCTTATTTGGTTTGGCCGACATATTAAAGTTGAGCACCGCCCCCTGCATTAATGAGGTGTGGCTAAGCCAGTTGAAATCATAAGGCTTTCCATTATAGGTCAATCCGCTTACATACTTATTGTTTGCGCTGTTATTGGGTGCATTGATCATTACTTTCTTCCCGTTCTCCAAACTCAATGTTATCTTATTGAATAACGGCGCGCCTAACACATATTGCCCGGCAGTTGGGCACACCGGGTAGAAACCCATTGCCGAAAAAACATACCAGGCAGATGTTTGCCCGTTGTCTTCATCGCCGCAATAGCCGTCTGGTGTGGCTTTGTAAAGCTTATTCATCGTTTCGCGGGCCCAGTATTGTGTTTTCCAGGGCTCACCGGCGTAATTATACAGGTAGATCATGTGTTGTATCGGCTGATTGCCATGCGCGTACTGTCCCATTCCGGCTATTTGCATTTCGCGTATCTCGTGTATCACCTCGCCATAATAGCTATCATCAAAAACTGGCGGCAGGGTAAATACAGAGTCGAGCTTGGTTACGAATTTCTTCTTCCCGCCCATCAGGTTAACCAATCCTTGTATATCGTGGAATACGCTCCATGAGTAGTGCCAGCTGTTACCCTCGGTAAAGGCATCGCCCCATTTAAAGGGACTGAAAGGTGTTTCCCATGAACCATCCTTATTTTTACCACGCATCAATCCAGTGGATGGATCGAACAGGTTTTTATAGTTCATGCTCCGTTTTTTGTAAATATCAGTTTCTTCTTTGGGTCGATTTAAAGCCTTACCTAACTGATAGATAGCAAAATCATCATAAGCATACTCAAGTGTTCGGGCAGCATTTTCGTTGATCTTTACATCATAAGGCACATAGCCTAGCTTATTATAATACTCCACTCCTTTGCGGCCTGTGGCTCTTGGGCCCTCATTATTCGCACCATGCAATAAGGCTTCATATAAGGTCTTGATATCATAACCACGTAAACCTTTCAGGTAAGCTTCGGCCACAACGGATGCGGAGTTATTCCCCACCATTACATCCGAATATCCCGGGCTCGACCATTCCGGCAACCAGCCTCCCTCCTTGTAATCGTTGATCAGGCCCTCCTGCATTTCTTTATTGATAGAAGGGTAAACCAAATTCAGGAATGGATAAAGGGCACGAAAAGTATCCCAGAAACCTGTCCCGGCGAACATATAACCCGGTTCGGTTTTACTGGTATAAGGGCTCCAGTGTACTATTTTACCTTTAGCATCAATCTCGTACAATTTATTCGGGAAGAAAAGCATCCGGTAAAGACAAGAGTAAAAAGTGCGGGTTTGGTCAACCGTTCCGCCCTCAACTGTCAACCGGCTCAGGGTTTTGTTCCATACGGCTCTTCCTTTCTGTTTGGTTACGTCAAAACTGTCAGCACCTTGTTCGCCTTTCAGATTCAGTTCAGCCTGCTCTATGCTGATAAACGAAGATGCTACCCGCAGATGAACCTGTTCACCCTTGCGGGTTTTAAATCCGATAACCGCGCTGGCGTGTTTGGCATCCAATTCATCAGAATTGTTAAGCGTACTATCGCTATAGGTCTGATGCAGGGTGAATTTCTTGTCGACATAAATAACAAAGTAGTTTTTAAAATTCTTCAAAGGCCCCCGTGCAAATTTAGTGGAGTAACCCACGATCTTATTTTCACCGGGAATGATCTTTACATATGATCCCCTGTCAAAAGCATCGATCACCACAAATGAGCTGTCGCTTTTAGGGAAAGTGAACCTGAACTGTGCCGTACGCTCGGTAGGTGTGATCTCCGTAGTTACATCGTGGTCGGCCAGGTAAACGCTATAATAATATGGCTTTACAATTTCTGTTTTATGCGAAAACCAGCTCTTTCGGCCATTCTGAGTTACTTTTAAATGCCCGGTAACCGGCATAATGGCGAACTGCCCGTAATCGTTCATCCAGGGTGATGGTTGATGGGTTTGCTTGAAGCCGTTTATCTTGTAGGAGTCATAAGTATATTGCCAGCCGTCACCCATCTTGCCGGTTTGCGGCGTCCAGAAGTTCATCCCCCATGGCAACGCAATAGCGGGATAGGTGTTACCGTTGGAAAGATCGTACCTGGACTGCGTGCCCATCAACGGGTTCACATAGTCAACCGGTGCCAAATTGGTGCCTGCCTTTTGGGCAAACGCTGTGCTGCTGCAAATAAAAAGTAAGCTGAGATTTAAGAGTGTTTTTTTCACCAGTTTTATTTTATTGAGTATAAATATTTATGGGAATGGTTATCAACTACCCTACCATTCCACATTTACTTTGATGCCATCGGGACTGTTTCCAAAGCCCATATACAGGGTATTTGATGATTTATCCCATGATGTTTTTACGTCTGCTACTGTCTTTCCACCCGCATCGGTAACCGTTACCTTACCGGGCTCCGAAGGTAGCAAAACACGCACACTATTCAATGTATTTACCGGGCTTTTTGCTGTAAAGCTATACGAGCGCCCCTCCACTTTCCCGTTATATATCCTCGATGCCGAGGCCAGTACTTTTGGCAGCTTTTTATTGGCGACCCTGTTCAGGTCATATAGAAAAGCCTGCTCGCCGGGGTTAACCGTTTTCTGATCAAGCACCGGCAGTTGCGGGTCAAACAGATCAATAACAGGTCCTTTGATAACAACAGGTTTGCTGTCAGGGTTTTCATCCAGCACCGAAATAATATCGTAGGCACCTCTTTCCAGATAAAAATTGTTTTTGAATACCAATTTGCCTGCTTGGGCATCGTTTTCATAAGCTTGCTTTACCTTTTTGATATAAGCATCATCATTCTGGTTCTCCATCACAAACTCCTTCGGATTTTGCCTGATCACGTAAACCGTGCCTTTACCAACTGCAAATTTTTCTCTGCCGGATGATGGATCGATACCTAATAGTTTAAACAAGTGTTGTGAGGGGGCCTTGTATTTGTTGCCTTTGGTATTCCACCATTCCATTACCGATTGGTATGGATCGTCATCGCGCCCGCAGTAGATCAGCTCTCCGCCTTTTTTTACCCAATCGGCAATATATTGGTGCACTTCGGGCTTGTTTGGCTTCATGTTGGAGTAGCTTACTACTAAAACTTTGATATTTTTTAAAGTAGGCGGAAAGGCCAGATTTTCCATGTGCACGGTTTGCACCGGGATACCACGCTTTAATAAAGGCAGCGTTTGTCCATAGAAATTTGAAAATTGTGGATCCTCAAACCCATTATGCGTTGGGAATCGTTGAAACATCAGCGAATTACTCATCAGCACACCTATGCCATTTACACCATTCACCCGGTTTGATGACAGGGGTACGTCATTCAAAGCATTCACCATCACTTGCATTTGGGTGGAATAATATTTAGGTATCAGCACACTCGAATCGCTGTTGGCCAGTTTGTAGGGGCGTGTATAGATACGCTCCGGCCAGGGCATAACCTCGTAATTATCAATCATTGGATATAACAATTCAGCAGTGAAAGTTGCCTGGTAATTTTTCTTGTAATCGGCCCAGTCACGCGGCCAATCCTCTATCGGATCAGTCAAAAAGAACAGTTTTCTACCGGTTGGAGCAGTCATCGAAACCATCGAACCATACTCTAAAAAAGCATTTTCAAATACCCGTTCCTTTTGCTTGCCATTAAAATAGGTCGGCTCGCGCGAGGTGCCCGTCCAAACCTGCGCGATATAACCGTCTATACCTGGCAATGAGGCCAGGCTTGCCTCCGGGCTCACAATTTTCCATGAGGAATAGTTTACCAGCGAATGCGTAGCGATGTACACTTTTACATTCTTCCCCTTGCTTTTTCCATAAGATTTGGCGTAGTTGGAAACCTGTTTTATCGCGTTATAATATAGCTGGTATTTCAACTTGCTCGACAGGTAAGTATTTTCAGCCGACTCATGCTGCGGCCGCCAGGGGAACCCATAAAATTTTTGCCATTCTTCCTTAAAAACCGCGCTGTAACCGGCCCGTGCCCAAAACTCAGGCTCTTCCAAAAATATGGTGGTAATATTGGCATCAATCACCCTTTTTACCACGGCTGTTTTCATATAATCTATAAAAGACTGAACGGGCACCACATAAGGCATATTTTTACCATGAAATATAGTGTCGCCTTTTTGCGTTACCTGTCCTACACCCAAATGGTTCTTCCCGTCCCATTTCCCTAAAAAATAATCGTAGTACTGGCCCCAGGCTATCCCGGTCATAAAAGCCGTTTGATAACCGTGGTCGCGCCACGATTGCACACGCTGCTCAAAAGTTGATCCCTTGCGATCATTAACGCCATAGACGATAGCGACATCAGAGCGCACATCAATCTCGGGTATCCAGGGACTGCTGGTTTGAAAGGTTGTTTTTTGACGAGGAAATTCAGCAGCCTGTTTATGCTGCTGCGCAAAACCGGCAAATGAAATAAGTAAGAAACTGCAAAAGAGGGTAGATCTTTTCATTTAATGTTTTTGTTAGGTAGATAAATATTTGTGTTTAAAAGGAGGACCTAAGCCCTCCCTTATGCTGAATTATGGCGTTGTAACTTTTTGAGGCGCGTTGTAGTTATACTGCTTCAATCCGTAATCGATCCTGGCGCCCACTCTCACAAAAAAATCAGTTTTTGCAGGCAATTGGCCGCCCTTTGTAGTTATCGTAATTGTTTGCCCTAAAATGGCGTTGGCAGCACTACCATCATAAGTTATCTGGGTTGAGTAGCGCGGATCATAGTTGTTGTTCCCATCAAATTGAGTGTTGCTTACAAACAACCAGGCATCTGTAATGTTCTGCTGGAAATCCGCATTGGTGGTACCCCTGGTCAATTTTACTTGCACCGAAATAGTACCGTCACCGTTTAATACCGGCGCACCTACCGATTCGATCTTGATAAAAGGTTCAACCTTAAAGTTCACTGTAGTAACGCCCTTAACCTGCACAGTCTGGCTTTTGTTGGATACCGTATCGCCTTCGCTATTGGTCAATACAAGTGGCACAAATGGGCCTTCAGCAGACATAATATACTTACCGGCAAATATTTTGGTGTTGGTATAAGTGCCATCCTGCCTCGAATTTAAATACTGTGGCGTTGGATTGGCACTATAGCTTACTTCCAATAATTTAATACGTGTGCCACCGCTACCTATCTCCGTTTGAACAGCTTCATTGGTAGTTGCGTCAGTTACACTGCCGGCCAGCGTTTCGGCCGGGGCGGGGTAATTATCCAGTTTTGAGCATGAACTGCCGGCAATAATGACCAGGCACAATGCTATATAATATACTATCTTTTTCATTTCTCTATCAATTTAATAACCGGGGTTCTGAACTATGTTTGTACTCTTAGCGATAGCGCCCTGCGGTATTTGTTCATAATACCAGCGCGGGTCAAAAGTGTATCTGTCGTTTCTTTCATCAAAACGTGCATCAAAAAAGTATTTACCGGCAACGGATGAATAAAACGGCATCAACACCCTGTACAAAGTATTATTTTGCTCTTTGTCAAGTATCCTCCATCTTCTCAGATCCCACCATGTTTTGTTTTCAAAAGCAAGCTCTTTTCTTCTTTCCTTGCGGATCACATCAACAGTCAGTTCACCCGACCCGGTAAGCAAAGTGGCCCCTGCCCTGTCGCGCACCTGGTTAACAGCGGTAAAGGCATCCTGCAAATAAGTACCGCCTTGGCCCAGGCTGTTCAGTTCAAATGCTGCTTCGGCCATGTTTAGTAATACTTCGGCGTAACGCATTTCGATCCAGGTTTGATCAGAGTGGTTTTCCAGCACTTCAGAAGTCGGTTTATCCGGTACCAGCCATTTCCTTACAGAAAATCCGGAGATAGCGCAGGTTTGGTCGCCTGTAAATATCCCGCTGAGACCAGCCGGGTTCATTAATGTTCCATTGGGTAATTTGTAGGGCGTTTGTGCTGCATTTGATGATGTTACCAGGTTTGCTGCAGGATAATTTGAAGTTGAACCCGCCGGTAAAAGCCTGCTGATACCACCGGCAGCACTTCCGGTATAAATTCCGCGACGTATTTCAATACTTTGATTTTTAAACTGATCACCTGGCAAGATTACGGTGGCCCTTAACCTTG
>DATHKT010000062.1:0-55088 GCA_035489035.1 Mucilaginibacter sp. | reverse complement strand
AAAGAAAAGATATATTTAGATGTAAACGATATGAAATTAACCCAAATCAAAAGCGGGTAAAGGCCTGACAAAAAAGCGGGCCGGGCGTATGGCGGGAATGCCGGTTTAGCCTTTGCAATGCGCGAAGCGCGAAAAAGGCGTTAAGAACCGGCAGGGCGGGCCGAAGCTTTTTTTTGTCTTGATTTTTTGGTTACTTTTTTATCAAGAAAAAAGTAACAGCCTCCGCGGCTATTGAGCGGAACGATTATCTTATTTAAAAGGAATTAATTAATGAAACTTAATACCTCTCCAATTCCGCCTTCACCAACTCCATCAACCACAATGGCGTTGAAGTAGCCCCTGCAATCCCCACTTTATCGCCCGGCGCGAACATGGAAGCCTGTAATTCATCAGGTGATGAAATAAAATAAGTATCCGGGTTATGCTTGCGGCAAACCTCAAACAGTACCTTGCCATTAGATGATTTGCGTCCCGAAACAAATACGACCTTATCAAATTTAATAGCAAAAGCAGGCAGGTCCTTATCGCGATTGGACACCTGGCGGCAAATAGTGTCATTCGCCTTCACCTCGTAGCCGCGTGATATCAGTTCGTCTTTAATATGATAAAATTTTTCAGTGCTTTTGGTGGTCTGGCTGTACAGCGTGATCTTCTGCGGCAGTTCAATATCATCCAGCTCCGCGATATCCTGGAAAACCAGCCCCTCGTTGTTGGTCTGCCCCTGTAAACCTATCACTTCGGCGTGGCCATGCTTGCCGAATATCAATATCTTCTCATCGTGGTCATGCGAGGTTTTGATGCGATTTTGCAGTTTTAAAACTACCGGGCAGGAGGCATCGATCAGCATAATATTATTCTCTAAAGCTAACCGGTAGGTTTCGGGCGCTTCGCCATGTGCGCGGATCAGTACCTTTTCGTTGTGCAGGTTTTTAAGGTCGTCATGTTCGATGATACGGAGGCCTTTGGCTTTCAGCCGCTCCACTTCTTCATCATTGTGAACGATGTCGCCCAGGCAATACAGGTAGCCATCCTCGGCCAGGATATCTTCGGCCATATCAATGGCATACACCACCCCAAAGCAAAAGCCCGAATCCTGGTCAATAGTAACCTGTAAATTATAATCGCCCATAGCCCTGCAAATTTACGGCAAAAACATTGAAAATAAGCTAAGCATTTTCAAGCCGTTGTTTAAAGGGAAAACCCGCTTTTATACCCTCCGCCCTTTCCAAACAGTAGTTTTAGTCAGGTGCTTTTGGATACCCGAAAAAGCGATAAGCGCCAGGCTGCACATCTGTAACGGGTGTAAAATCACATTGATAAACGCATTCTGCCCCGACTCAAGCGAGATCATGATACGCGTCAGCATGATCAACCCAAACATCAGGGTGATGAGGTTTAAATTCAGCGTCATCACCACCATCATCGGTCCCCCGATAATTAGTAAAAGAAAAATAAGCGCGCTGAAAACATTATAATTAAAAGCAGCCATAAAGTTTTTGCCAAACCCGTTGATGGCGTCCGGGTAATTTTTATACATGCGGCAGCTGATCATACCATTGGCCAGCAAACTCTCACTGTTAAACCCGGCCAGTTTCACCATTTTCATGATCTCGGCATCCTGTACGAGTTTGTCCTGCGCCTTTTTATGCCAATCGTATTGCCTGTAAAGCTCCGCATTGAACAGCATAAATTGCCCGCTAGCCGCCACAATAGAAGGAGTTTTGGAAAGATAAACCAGGCGCAGGGGCAACAGGTTCAGCAGGATATAATGCATTAACGGCACAACCAGTTTTTCGCCGGTGGTTTGCATCTGCTGATTGGTAAAGAGGCTCAACAAACCCAGGTTACGGAAAAACATCCGGTGCACCGCGCTGTTGATCAGTCCGTCAAAAACATGGTCGTCCGCATCCAAAAATAACAGGTATTTGCCCTTTGCTTGTTGAGCTAGCTGGTGACAGGCATAATTTTTACCAACCCATTGCCCGGTTAACTCGTTTCCCTTGATCACCCGGAAGGCGGGATGCCGCGAAGCAAATTCGGCACAGATAGCATAAGTATTATCCGATGAATCATCATCCAGGATGATAACTTCATAATCCCGGTAATCCTGCCGGTGGATAGAGGTTAGAAGGGTTAAAATGGTATCTTCCTCATTACGTGCGGGTACCAGTATCGAAACCAGGTTGGTGTAGGTCTTATTTACCCGCCGCAGCTTGGGGTCCGAAATATAATTAAATACCGTTACGGCAAAGCGCAGGATAATAAAAATGAAGGTAACGTAGATAACTATGATCACTTTTATATAATGATATTTTCAAATCAATGTTCAACACTTACTTGTGCTTTTAAAGCCTGCTTATGGAAGGTATTGATATTACTTACCATTTCATCAAAAGGCACCTCACCAGCCACACCGCAATCAAATAGATGGATATAGGCCGATGGTTTCAGGCTCTCAAAATAATCGATCAGCACACAGGAATACACTACCTGGCAGGGCCCTTTGATATGATTTATCAGGCGTTCAATACCTCGTTCAATAATCACTTCGGTAGCATGATTAGATGCCAGTTCGCCCTGCGGAAAAACAACCACCAAATTTTCAGGGTCATTCAGCAGGTCGGCAGCATACCAGAGTGATTTGATGGTTTCGCGCGACCCTTTCTCAATTGAAAAACCGCCAAACAGGTTAAACAGCATCCGCTTGCGCAAATGATCTTCCTGCATCATAATGTATAATTTGCGTTTTAGGTGCCAGTAGGCCAAATAATTGCCGAAAAATCCATCCCACCAACTAAAATGATTGGACAACAATAAGATGGAATGTCCCGGTTTTGGCGTAAACGGCAACACCTCGATCCGGTTAAAGGCCTTATTCATGCGGTAACGCATGTATTTGGCAAACCAGTTGCTGAGTAGTGTATTACGGCGGGCAGGTATCATTTACGCAAATTTACTAAATACTCGTCCAATGCAGGCACAACTAGCCAGTGCCCTAAAGGCACTTCAAACACTTCGGCATTATCCAGCAAGTCAATAAAAGGCATGGCCGCCGATTTGGGGAATAACTGGTCGTCCCTGCCAAATATCAGAGTGCATTTAATTTGATGCTGGTTGATCAGTCCGGCGATCTTGTCAACATTGGGTTTAAGCAGCCGGAGCAGGTTGAGGGTATAATATACATCCAGCCTTTTCTTTTCGGTGTCTATCTCGTTATAGGCAATGTTATACAGGCTGTCATCAATAAAACGCACTTTTTTCAAATTCCTGAGCAGGGAAGGGGCCAGCCATTTACTTTTGGTAGCCCGGTTGAAAAAGTATTTTCCTATGGGTTGATGCACCAGGAAATGAAAGCCTTTATAAATTGATAAACCGCCGGGCGCCATTAAAATGATCTCATCTACCAGGTCAGGATATTCTTCGGCTAATATCAATGCCAGGTTTGCCCCGATGGAGTAGCCCATTACCGCAATCTTTTGCCTGCCGTGCAGCTTAAACCATTCCTCCAGGTAGGCACTCACCATGGCCTTAGGCATGCCGGCTAATATTTGCTGCTCGGTCCAGCCATCCAATGCGCTTTCGCCATGAAAAAAATGGTCGAAACCGTAAACATGATATTCAGTTAAAATGGAGTCTTTTAATACATGGAACTGCTCCCCGGTCATGCCATAGCCATGAAAAGCCAGCAGCGGTTTTTTGCCGGTACCATATTCATGAAAATGCACTTTACCCAGACCGGGAATTTGTAAAAAGCCCATAGCAGGCAATATTAAGGATTTATGAAGAAGATTGACTTAATGGAAATATGGTTTTTTCCAAATACGGGGTTTTCCACCATTTCGGGGATATAGTATTCTGATGTCATGCTTTAAATCCAGACTCGCCGCATCCACGTAATTCTTTTTATTATAGCTTTTGGTGAGGGGTATATCAAGTTTGCAGGTGTCATTAACCCGGTATACAAAATAAGGTGAATAACCACCAATGTCAGGTGTACCATTTGCCTTCATTGCTTTAGTTGAGAACCCATCTAATTCAAAAATGTCAGTGTATACAAAACATAGCCTTCCATTATTTTCAAGGTCTTTGAGTTCTACAGGCATTTCTATATCCAGGCTTCCATTATAGTCATTCAAAGCATCAAATGGCATAGTAATATGATTATTTTCAATATTGATTATGGAAAATTCTCCCCTATATCCCGCTGAATTTAACTCACCAAACAACAGGATAACACTGTGCTTAGCGGTCTTTTTTAAGAATAGCAGCTTGGTATGAATCGTATTTTTATTCGTAGCAAGAAATTCAGAATCAACAACTGTCCAGTAATCTTTAGCATTAAAAGTTTTTTTTGCAGATCCTGAAAGTGAAATAACAATCCGGTTAAAAGAATTCCGTTCTTTTAGTGAAGAGATGAGTGTTACCGTATCAGTTTTCTTGTCATTATTCAGATCAGCTAATAGTGTCCTTATCGTTCTGAATGGAACATCCTGTTTGGTTTGGCCGGATGCATTTAAAGCAAGCGCGAGTAAAATCAAACCCAATAATCTTTTCATCTTGTCGAGCTGATATATTCCATAATAGTTTCCGTAGCCCCCGTATGCTCCTTCACATAGTTCCTTGTTTTCTCCCGCAGTGCCTGGTAACGCGGCTCGTCCCCGGTCAGCAATACAAAAACTTTTTCCAGTTCCACATCATTGCTGATGCTGAAGCCGGCCTGCAGGGCAATTAGTTCCTTCGCCTCTTTAAACTTATCATAATTGGGCCCGAAAATTACCGGCAGCCCGAAAGCCGCGGCTTCCAGCGTATTGTGTATGCCAGCTCCAAAGCCACCCCCGATATAAGCGATCTCGGCGTACTGATAGATGGAAGACAGCATGCCGATATTATCGATGATGAGTATTTGTTTCGGCGAATGATCAGTGCTGAGTTGCGAATGTCTTACTGCGGAACCATCCGGCAGCAGGCTGATCAGGTGCTTGATCTTATCCTCTGTAATTTCGTGCGGGGCGATAATGAATTTCCAGTTGGTACGTTTTTCTGCCAGGTGTGCTATAAACAATTCATCTTCGGGCCAGGTACTGCCGGCTACAAACACCTTATTGCCATCCTTAAATTCACTGATCACCGATAGTTCCTTTGGCTGCTCCGCATTGGCCCAAACCCGGTCAAAACGCGTATCACCACTTACAGACACCCGGTTAATTCCTATATTTTGCAGTAATAATTTAGAATCCTCGTCCTGCACAAAAAACCGGGTTACAAAGGTCAGCATCCGCCGGTGCAGGCCCCCATACCATTTAAAAAACACCTGGTTTGGCCTGAATATGCCCGAAATAATATATAAAGGAACATTGCGACGGTGCAGCTCATCAAAAAAATGATACCAGTACTCGTATTTGGTAAAAACGGCTATGCCTGGCTGTATGGCCCCAATAAACTGGCGGGCATTATTGGCTGTATCCAGCGGGAGGTAATAAACCGCATCGGCATAAGGTGTATTTTTCCTGATCTCGTAACCCGATGGAGAAAAAAAAGTCACCACAATTTTCATATCAGGATGCTGCGATCTGAAAGCGGTTAATACCGGTAGCCCCTGCTCAAACTCGCCAAGCGAGGCAAAGTGGAACCATGCGCTTTTATCGAATTTTTGATATGATATATTTTTTCTTCCATTGATCCATAATTTTGCTTTTTTATTAAAAAACGAAGCAATTAATATCAAAATGAAATAAAACCGAACTCCAATATTATAAATCAGCAACATTATATTTATAATTATTACCTTAGTCGGGCGTAAAAGTAAGAACAATAAAAAGATAAATACGTATTAAGCCGTCATGAGCAATTACTCTCAAAATGAGCAGGATAAAACACTCATGGTAGTTCTGCTTTCCGGCAGGCAGGTTTTAGTTATCATTTAAAAACAAAATTATTCTATGAAAATAGCTGTAGTAGGTACAGGATATGTAGGGTTAGTTACGGGCACATGTTTAGCCGAAACCGGTAACCAGGTGATTTGTGTCGACATCAACGAGCAAAAGGTTGAAATGATGAAATTTGGGAAACTTCCCATTTATGAACCCGGCCTTGAGTTATTGTTTTTGCGTAACATCACCCAAAAACGACTTCATTTTACCACCAACCTTGCCGAGGCGATAGAAGAAGCGCAGATCATTTTCCTGGCATTGCCAACCCCTCCGGGTGGTGATGGTTCGGCCGATCTGAGCTATGTATTAGGTGCTGCGAAGGATATTGCCAAACTGGTAAAGGAATATAAAGTGATCGTTACCAAATCAACGGTGCCGGTTGGTACAGCCGATAAGGTAACTGCGGTAATAAAAGCAAACACGGACATTGAGTGCGCGGTAGTATCCAATCCCGAATTTTTGCGCGAAGGCGTTGCAGTGGATGATTTCATGAAACCAGACCGCGTGGTGGTAGGTACCATGGATGAAAGAGCCCGCAAGTTAATGGGCGAACTGTATGCGCCCTACGTGCGCCAGGGTAACCCGGTTATTTTTATGGACGAGCGTTCTTCGGAACTGACCAAATATGCGGCTAATTCCTTTTTAGCAACAAAAATTTCGTTCATGAACGAAATAGCTAACCTTTGCGAACTGGTGGGCGCTGATGTGGATATGGTAAGGCGCGGTATCGGGTCTGATGACCGTATCGGCCGCCGGTTCCTGTTTTCAGGCATTGGCTACGGCGGCAGCTGCTTCCCTAAGGATGTGCAGGCATTGGCCAAATCAGCCGAAGAAAATCAATATGACTTTAAGATCCTGAACTCAGTAATGAGCGTGAACGAGATCCAGAAGAAAGTATTGGTTGAAAAAGTTAAAAAATATTTTAACGGTGATATTAAAGGTAAAAAGTTTGCCATGTGGGGACTTGCCTTTAAGCCCGAAACAGATGATATCCGCGAAGCACCAGCGCTTTACATTATTGATGAGTTACTGGCAGCAGGAGCTTCATTAACAGTATTTGACCCGGAAGCTATGGATAATATCAAAAAGCTGGTTGGTGATAAGGTGAGCTACGCGCCCGATCAGTATGAGGCGTTGAAATATGCAGATGCTTTGCTGATCGTGACCGAATGGTCGCTGTTCAGGACACCTGATTTTGACATGGTTGCTAATCTGCTTAAAAATAAGGTTATTTTTGACGGCCGTAATTTATACGACTTGCAAAAGATGATCGATTGTGGATTTTACTATAACAGTATTGGCAGAAAAGTAATAGGATAATGGCAGAACGAAAACGAGTATTAATAACCGGGGCAGCCGGATTCTTGGGATCACATTTGTGCGACCGTTTTATTAAGGAAGACTTCCATGTTATCGCGATGGACAACCTGATCACAGGCGACCTGCGCAATATCGAAGGATTGTTTAAACTTGAGAATTTTGAGTTTTATAACCACGATGTTTCCACCTTTGTAAATGTGCCCGGCGAATTGGATTATATACTTCACTTTGCCTCGCCGGCAAGCCCGATAGATTATTTGAGGATACCCATCCAGACCTTAAAGGTAGGCTCATTAGGTACCCACAACCTGTTAGGTTTGGCCAAAGCAAAAAAAGCGCGTATGCTGATCGCCTCCACATCTGAAGTTTATGGCGATCCGAATGTAAACCCGCAGCCCGAAGAATATTGGGGCAATGTAAACCCTATCGGTCCGCGCGGTGTTTATGACGAGGCCAAGCGTTTCCAGGAGGCTATCACCATGGCTTACCATACTTTTCACGGATTGGAGACCCGTATCGTAAGGATATTTAATACTTACGGCCCGCGTATGCGCCTGAATGACGGACGCGTATTGCCTGCTTTCATCGGCCAGGCTCTACGAGGCGAATCATTGACCATGTTTGGTGATGGCTCACAAACCCGCTCATTCTGTTATGTGGATGATCTGATCGAAGGTATCTATCGCTTACTGTTCAGCGATTATGCTTTGCCGGTAAACATCGGTAACCCGGATGAGATCACTATCCGCCAGTTTGGAGAAGAGATCATCAAGCTTACAGGAACAGATCAAAAACTGATCAGCTTGCCATTGCCGGTGGATGATCCCAAACAACGCCGCCCGGATATTACCAAAGCAAAAAGTATATTAGGCTGGGAGCCTAAGGTTTCCCGGAGTGAGGGCCTGAAAATAACTTTCGAGTATTTTAAATCGTTACCCGAAAAAGAAATTCAGCATAAAGACTTTACGTACTACAACAAATAATAATGTCGAAAATATTAGTTACAGGGGGGCTAGGATATATAGGTTCGCATACCGTGGTTGAGTTGATCAATGCGGGTTACGAGCCGGTAATTGTTGATGATCTTTCCAATTCTAATCCTAAAATATTAGACCAGATCACCCAAATCACCGGGAAAAAGCCTGTTTTTCATCAGCTTGATTTGTGTGATGTACATGCAGTTCAGAACCTGGCAACTGCCGAGCCCGATATTGCAGGCATCATCCATTTCGCGGCTTCAAAAGCTGTTGGCGAATCGGTGAAACTGCCATTGAAGTATTACCGCAATAATATTTATTCGCTTATTAATACGCTGGATGCCTATTACGGCAAACCGGTGAATTTTGTATTTTCTTCCAGCTGTACCGTATATGGCCAGCCCGATTTTTTACCGGTTGACGAAACAGCGCCTACGAAGCCTGCAGAATCACCTTACGGCAACACCAAGCAAATAGCCGAAGAGATATTGAAGGATATGGTAGCTTCGGGCACAAATTATAAAGTAATATCCTTACGGTATTTTAACCCGGTTGGCGCGCATGATAGCGCCCTGATTGGCGAACTGCCTATCGGTGTGCCGCAAAACCTGGTTCCTTTTATCACGCAAACCGCCATTGGCAAACGCGAGAAGATCACCGTTTTTGGAGACGATTACGATACGACAGATGGCAGCTGCGTAAGGGATTATATCCACGTGGTTGACTTGGCCAAGGCGCATGTTGCCGCCCTTAAATTAATGGAAGGCGATTTTAAAGGTTATGATGTGTTCAACATCGGCACCGGCGTAGGCAACACCGTATTGGAGATAATTGCCGCGTTTGAAAAAAGCACCGGCGTTAAGCTGAACTACCAGATTGGCCCACGCCGTGAAGGTGATATCGAAAAGGTTTGGGGTGATGTGACCAAAGCCGCCGATCAGCTGCACTGGAAAACAGAATTAGGCATTGACACCATGATGGCTTCGGCCTGGGCATGGGAAAAATATTTATCAAATAACCCTCTATAATTAACCTATAGCAAGGCATGAAAAAAATTATTATTACAGGTGGAGCAGGTTTTATCGGGTCACATGTGGTGCGCAGGTTTGTAAAAACCTATCCGCAATACGATATTATTAACCTGGATAAGCTGACCTACGCGGGCAACCTCGCCAATCTGAGAGATATTGAGAACGAACCTAACTATCGCTTTGTTAAAGCCGATATTGTGGATACTGCTTTTATCACCCGCTTGTTTGAAGAAGAGCAGCCTGATGCAGTGATACATCTTGCTGCCGAATCGCATGTGGATCGCTCCATCACCAACCCGCTTGAGTTTGTAATGACCAACGTGGTAGGTACCGTGAGTTTGCTGAATGCCGCCCGCCATGCCTGGAAAGGCGACTTTTCGTCGAGACGTTTTTATCATGTATCTACAGACGAGGTTTACGGCACATTGGGAGATGAAGGTATGTTCACCGAAGAAACTGCTTATGATCCGCATTCGCCTTATTCTGCCTCAAAAGCAAGTTCCGACCATTTTGTGCGGGCTTATTTTGATACATATGGCATGGATACCGTGATCTCCAATTGCTCCAACAATTATGGCTCGTACCATTTCCCGGAGAAACTGATACCGCTGGCCATCAATAATATTAAACAAAACAAGCCGGTGCCTGTATATGGTAAGGGCGAAAATGTGCGCGATTGGCTATGGGTTGAAGATCATGCCCGCGCGATCGATGTGATATTTCATAAGGCAGCTTCCGGAACGACCTATAATATTGGCGGCCATAACGAGTGGAAAAACATCGACCTGATACAACTGTTATGCAGTATATTAGACAAAAAATTGGGTAGAGCCGAAGGAGAATCAGCAAAGCTGATCACCTACGTGACTGACAGGGCAGGGCACGACTTGCGTTATGCTATTGATGCCGACAAATTAAAGAATGAACTGGGATGGGTACCAAGTATTACCTTTGAAGAAGGACTTGAAAAAACCGTTGACTGGTACCTTGCTAATGAAGAATGGCTGAACGATGTCACATCAGGGCATTACCAGCAATATTATAACGAACAGTATACCGACAGATAAAAATGTTTAGTTTTTTTAAGAAGAAGGAGCAGAAAAGGGAGGCCAATTTTAACTACGATTCTATTGTGGTTGATATGCATTCGCATGTTCTGCCGGGAATAGATGACGGAGCCCAAAATCCGCAGGAATCGATATTCCTGATCAGGAAAATGATGGACCTGGGTATCAGGAAGATCATAGCCACCCCGCACATCATGGCGGATTATTATAAGAACAATGCCGAAACCATTGGCAATGCGCTTACTATACTAAAGGCTGAATTAGTAAAGGAAAATATTGATATTGAAGTTGAAGCGGCAGCCGAGCATTATTTTGATGAAACCTTTGAGGCCCGCATAGATGATGGCAAGTTGATGATCATGGGCGATAATTATGTACTGTTCGAGCTTTCGTTCATCAGCCAGCCGCCCAACATTCTGAACATTATCCAAAAAATGCTCGACCGGGGCCACCGCCCTATTTTGGCCCACCCGGAGCGATATGCTTACATGACCATTGATCAATTGGCGAATATCCGCGACTATGGCTGCCTGTTACAACTGAATACCATATCACTCACAGGTTATTACGGCAAGCAGGTAAAAATGATGGCTGAAGCTTTGGTAGATCATCAGCTGATAGATTTTATATCGAGCGATATGCACCATCCTAAACATGCCGAAGCGCTTAAAAACGCTTTAAGTACACCTTATGTAGAAAGGCTGTTGCATGGATACCCTTTGAGAAATATAATGCTGAAGTAGATTTTTTAGAACCAAGAGTCAAGATACAAGAGCCAAGACAAAAACTGCTTGTCTATTATTCTCACTTCTTAAAAATCTTGGTTCTTGACTCTCTCTCCCTTACTCGTATCTCAGCGCCTCAACAGGGTCAAGTTTTGAGGCTTTTTTGGCAGGATAGAAGCCAGAGATCAGCCCGATCAAAGTACAAAGCGCAATAGCACCCATTAGCCATATCCATGGAATTACAAATGTACCGCTGATCTGTACGGCTATTAAATTACCAATACCTATTCCCAGTACAATACCCCCGATACCGCCGATCAGGCAGATCACTATAGCCTCGATCAAAAATTGTTTGCGAATGATGCCCGGAGTAGCGCCAATAGCTTTACGGACACCAATTTCACGGGTACGTTCAGTAACCGAAACCAGCATAATGTTCATTAAGCCGATGGCCGCGCCAATTAGTGTAATGATACCTATAGCGGCACCGCCATAGGTCATTCCGTCTAATTGTCCGGATAATTCCTTTTGTATAGAATCACTCCTGGATATTTCAAAATTGTCATCGTTGGCAATATTAAGGCCGCGTATATTTCTAAACAGCGATGTTGCTTCGCCTATACTGGCATCCAGCGCGCCGGGGCTACTTGTTTTAATAGTTATGGTGAATGACGGATTTTTAGTTGTGTCTACTTGCTTGGCTTTTTGCACAGGGATAATGCAAAATTTATCGCTGCTAAAACCGGCGCTCGATCCCTTCGATGTAAACACACCAATGATCTTGAAGCGATTATTGCCAATGAATATAAATTTTTCAATGGGGTCTTCACCTTTAAACAGGCGTTTCCTTATTTCATCGCCAATGATCACCACGCTGGCGCCATGTTCAATTTCGGAGGTTGAAAAATTACGGCCAAAACCCAATTTACGGCCACCGGTAATTAAATAATTCTCGTCAGATCCGGTTATTGATATATTGGGGTTGGTTTTAAGGCTGTTATATTTGGCCACCGCGGTGCCGGTAACATCATGATTAATAGAAACAACAGCTGGTACTTTATACAGCTCTTTAAATCGTGCTGCTTGAGGGTAAGTGATGGATGGGTAGATCTTTCGTCGCCCTCCGTCGCCAAAATTAAGCCCTCCGCCCCGGTTTTGTACAGTAAAGGAGTTGGCGCCCAGGTCGGCAAAGGCATCATTTGTAAACTGTTTGATGCCTTCAATGGCTGTTAAAATACCCACCAGGGCCATAATACCAATAGCAATGATCAACGAGGTAAGCGACGCGCGCAACCTGTTGCCGGCAATGGATTGTAAAGCTATCGCAAGGTTTTCCTTCAGACTGGTTTTTACCGCCATGGAGTAAAGTTAAAAATTATTGTTGTATGACTAAGGTACATAGCGGTTTGTTACAGGGCTGCAACCTTTATTGTTGATTTAGATATTCTTTTCGCTGAAGATTGATCGATGCATTAAATTTGTCAGTACGACAAGAAATTAATATCTTCATATCATAACCTGAGCCATGAAAAAATTAATACTTCTGCCGGCGGCAATAATGATATTCAGCTTTTTTGCAAAAGCGCAAGCCCCGGCACCCACCATCACCCACAAGTGGATGATGACTTCCAAAACTATTGTTAAGGATTCCACCGGTACCGTAATTAAGTATGAAGTTTGGCAAAAAATGCTTGCATCCGGGAAATACTCCATGAGGCCGGTTGATTTTCAACGTGATGATACCGAATTTTTGATAGTGGACAGAAACAGCATGCATATGGTAAAGGAAGTATCAAAACCTGCCGAAGCAAACGCAAGCGTAAATAAGGCTGCCCCACCGGTTGACATGTCCATGCCGCCAAACAGCATATTTTTCAATACCGGCGAAAAGATATCATCCTTCAGTGCTAATGATATCAACGGGAAGAAAATTAAGCTGAAGGACCTGAAAGGAAAGATCGTCGTATTGAATTTTTGGTTTATCGGCTGCCCTCCATGTCGGGCGGAGATTCCCGAATTAAATGAGCTGGCGCTGAGCTACGCCAATAACCCGGACGTTGTATTTGTCGCGGTCGGGCTTGATGAGAAAAATGATATCGAAAAGTTTGTAAAAGATCACCCTTTTGCTTACCAGATCATTGAAGATGGAAGGATGTATGCCGACATGTATAAGATATATCTTTACCCAACTAATGTAGTGATTGACCGGGAGGGGAAAGTGAGGTTCCATTCTTCAGGATATCCGGCAACCACGCCTTACTGGATCAAAAAAACGATCGGGGAGATAAGCAAAGAAAAGGTATTGAACTGAAGACCTTTCCGCTTATTAAATTTGTCATCCTGAACGTAGTGAAGGATCTTCTTCACGCGCCATAAACAGAGGACAAGTATGGTAGAGACCTAACAGTCGGATTAGATTCTTCACTACGTTCAGAATGACAAATCGCCTTTTTCAAATCTTCCGAATAATTATAATCTAATCGTTTCCACTACATTTCCTGTTGCCCGATCACTTCCATAAAAAAAGAAATAGCCCCGGATGAATGCAAAGCGGCTGTTGATTGCAAAGTAAGCTCAGCAGTTTCTGCAGCCCGTATAAGCATCTGTTTTTCGTAGGCTGCAATGGCCGACAGGGTATCCGAAAAATCTTTATTTAAAAGGCATTGACTTAATTCCAAAGCATCAAGCATGGCCATGTTTACACCTTCCCCTGCATAAGGCGGCATCAGGTGCGCGGCATCACCCAGCATAGTGAGGTTGGGTTGGGCTTCCCAGGTTTGATCCAAAGGCATACAGTATTGCGGGCGGGGGGTGAAGGATGTGCTGGCATTTTCAAACAGTTCGTCCCAGATATTGTCCCAGCCGGCATATTCGGCTTTAAACCAGGCCAGTACCTGTGCTTTGTCAGAAAAATCAATCCCGCATTCGCGCGCCCAGTTTTCGTCCTTTTTAAATCCGGGATAGAACACAAGGCTGCCATCGCCTTTCGAGCCTACGATCAGGCTCTTTTCATCGCCCATGGCAAATATCTTCCCGCCGTTTAAAAGCTTATGGATTCTCGGACTGGCGGTTTCAGAATGATAAACCGCGCCTTCCACCGCTGTAACGCCGGCATAAAAAGGTTTAATAGGAGTGATATAAGGGCGGATTTTTGAGTTGGCCCCATCTGCCGCGATCACGATATCAGCGAACGCGAAAGTGCCGTTTTTAAACTCCAGCCGCCGAACCCCGTTGCGCTGCGACATGGATACGAAATGACTATCCCAAATCACCGTGCCCGGCTCCAGCGAATCCAATAATATTTTTTGTAAGGGACCGCGGTCTATCTCAGGTCGCATGGCTTCACCACGCTCATCAGCATCATCGTTAAATAAAACGTTCGCGTGTTTATCGGTAATGCATAGCTTATCTGCACCCGGCCGGTAATTGGCCCAAAAAGCTTCCATCAACCCGGCCGCATCCAAAGCTGCCAGGCCCGATTCCTCGTGTAGGTCAAGCGTGGCGCCTTTGGCGCGGGCTTCGCTGTTGGCATCCCGTTCGTATACCTTCACATCAGCGCCCTGCATTTGCAGCAGGCGTGCCAGTGTCAACCCCCCCGGTCCGCCGCCTACTATCGCTATTTCTTTATCCTGAATGCTGTTCATTTTATTGCATTTAATAAGGTAGACGAACAGGGCGAGATAACATTTTAAAAAAAATGAAAAATGTTGGTGTTTATCGCAGATTGCAAATCCGCTTATTTTCTAGTTCTGGATTTGCAAATCCGGACTAACGGGAAATTATTGGCTAAGCGGTACTTGTTGGTGACAAAAACCAACAAGGGCGAAAACTTTAATTACCCAGCCTCCCCAAAAAGGTAAAGCAGAGTCACCAGCCCTGCGATAACACCCGCCCACAACACTTTGCTTTTTAAGCCGAGGCTGCTGCCTTGATTTAGCATTTGAACGCCCAGGGGTACCAGGGCTATACAAAGCCCCAATGCCGCCGCCACCGATGTATACGAAGTGCCTTTTAATACACCCATCATCAGTATCGACATCAGCCCTAAAGCAATTGCCCGGTAAGCATTCAGCACGCCGGAAAGGTATGCGCCAATGGCCAGCACTATCCACCCGAACATAATGGTGCCCGATAGTAAATGAGCGACATGGAAGCCACCATAGGAATCGGCTACAATCTGTGTGGCCAGCTTTACATTTTGTGTGCCTGCTATTTGGAAGGCCATATGGTCAACCCCGGCATGGAAAGCCCGCGCGAATAACCCGAACAATACCAGCGACGCACCCCAAATGGCCCAATTGGGTTTCTTTTGGCCGATAAGATGCGCCAGGCTTACAATGGCAGGCCATAGCAAAATATTGCCGGCTAAAAACAAGCTATAAGAAGCAAATATTAGCCCGGGCTGGCTTTTATAGGCTGATAATTGATCGGGGAAGAAAAAGTGGAATTGAATACGGAGCAATATCCCGGCAAGGAAAACCACAGGGGCCAGTATCAAACTGATGCCCCCTACATATTTACCCGGGAACCAGAATTGATTGCTCGTTGTATCCATATCAATTAGATGCGGGTTGGAGATAAGAGGTTACAGATTAAGGAATATTATTATCCCAGCCAAGTTAAGTGTCGACACTTAACTTAAAATACATTGCAGCGTCCACGCTGCAATGGGCGGTAGGCTTGTGTTATTTTGGATCAAAAAATATTTTTATATCTTGTGGCACCTAATCACAAATCACCAGATGGATATTATTAACCGTAATCTAATCATTGCATCCCACCTGTATAGGGCCTCTGCTTTTCTGAGTGTGTTTGCTTATTTCATGTTTCAGCCCCGGCCGGGTTTGCTTGCCGAATTCTTTGGTCTCGCATTTATTATTTTAATAGCTCATTTAGTTCGAAAAGGTTTTAATTGGGTAAGATGGGTCTTACTTGTTATAACCATCATATTCATTCCTTTTTTAGTGATAATCTTATGGGATTTGTTTAAGGAGAATGTGTTTTTCGGTTTTACTTCTTTAGGTATTAATCTTTTGCAAATCCTGGCAGTAGTTTATCTGTTTTTGCCCTATAAGCAGCCAGACCTGGATGAAACCAATGACCAAATATCCTCAACCCAGCCAAGTTAAGTGTCGACACTTAACTTAAAATAATTGCAGCGTCCACGCTGCAGTGGACAAAAGTGTTAAAAGTTGTCAGTGCCAGCACAAATGAAATAAATATTGAACTGTTTTCAAAGGTAATGGAATACGCCAATCTTTACCGTCATCAGAATTGAAAGCAGGCAATTTGTACTCGCAAATTTTTACGTGATTTTTTATTATTCTCAAATCATAAAATGCTTCTCCTTCATGGAACTTATTATCAAGTTGACTATACAGGAATGCCGGTTGAAAAACCTGCTTTGTAAAAAGATAATCCAGCTTTCGATTTTTCTTTATTTGATAAGATTTAAGGCTATCAACGGCCCAATGCTTAACGTTCCAATCAAAAAAATCTTCACCTTTAAACACCATGTAGCTGTCTTCTTGTCTCACTATCAATAAAAATTTATAGGAAACACATAAGAGCAGATAATCCTGATCTTTCAATTTTCCCAGCGCTACTTGCGACTGTATTGCATCAAGTTTTGCTATTTCTATAGAGTCAGTTTTTGACAATTGGCTTTGTGCCAAAGCACCCATGCTTAAGAATAGTAAAACAAGAAGTATAAAGGTGTTTTTCACGGACGGTTTTTCTATATTACCCAGAAAGCGATTCGATAAATCTACCCAAAATTACCCCAAAACAAAAAAGCATCCGCTTTAACGAATGCTTTTAAATATCTATTGCCTTTGCTGGTGTTGTCACCAACAAAACATGATTATACCGAAAACGAAGTCCCGCAGCCGCAAGTGCTGGCCGCGTTGGGGTTGTTAAAGGTAAACCCGCGGGCGTTGAGGCCATCCTGGAAATCGATCAGCATGCCGGCCAGGTAAAGGCCATGTGCTTTGTGCATATAAACCTTGATGCCATTGATATAATGTTCCTGGTCGCCGTCCTTTTTCTGGTCGAAACCCAAAATATAGCTCATGCCCGAGCAGCCTCCGCCTTCCACGCCTACGCGCAGGCCAAAGTCGTCGCCCAGTTCCTGTTGGTCTTTTAATTTGTTCAGTTCCTTCACCGCGCCTTCGGTAAAACTTACCGGCGCCATTGCAGTTTCAACAGCAGTGCTCATCTTATTTTTAAATTAACTACACAAATATAAGGTAAATTGCAGATTTTTGCTCCCTATCAATTATTTATGACCTCCTTATAACACTAATTATATGCAAATATCCGCTTACCTGCTCGACATTGTTAAATTTACCCTTGCCGGCATAGGCATTATCTATGTGGCTTTTTACCTGCTAAAGCCCTATCTGGACCGTGCCGAAAAGGTGCAAATGGTAGAATTGAAAAAAACTATCGCCAGCCAAACTCTGCCCCTGCGTTTACAGGCCTATGAGCGTATCGTGCTGTTTATTGAACGGGTGAACCCGGCCAATATGCTAATCCGCCTGCATGGTGAAGCATCCTCAGCTGCCGAACTGCATGCTTTGGTGGTATCCGAACTGCGCAGCGAGTATCAGCACAATATATCTCAACAAATATACGTGACCGCCCGCACCTGGACTTTAGTAAAGCGGGTAAAGGACGATACGCTAAGCGTGATCAATAACGCGGTAAAGGCATTGCCTGAAAACGCCTCGGCGCTTGACCTGAGTAAAACCGTGCTGGCGCATTTGAGCCATTTGAGCGATAATCCCTATGATATTGCCACCAATATGATCAGGGAAGATATAGAACAGTTATTTTAATGTCGGATTTCGGATTTACAATTTCGAAATTAGAAATGTTAAATCTGAAATAAATCCGAAATTGAACATCCGAATTCCGAAATCAAAAGATATGTCCGGTAAAAAATTCACCACCACTTCTGGTATCGAAATAAAGGAAGTTTATTGCCAGCCTTCGGCGATGAATGAAACGCCGGGTGAATTTCCGTTTACCCGGGGTATACAAAAGGATATGTACCGCGGCAAACCCTGGACCATGCGCCAGTATGCCGGTTTCTCCACTGCCGAAGAATCCAACAAGCGCTATCATTACTTATTGAGCCAGGGTACGATGGGCTTATCGGTAGCCTTCGACCTGCCCACGCAGATCGGTTACGACTCGGACAGCGACTATGCCGATGGCGAAGTAGGTAAGGTGGGCGTAGCCATTGATTCACTAAAAGATATCGAGGTTTTGTTTGATGGCATCGAGCTGAAGAATATCACCACCTCCATGACGATCAATGCCACCGCGCCGATCCTGCTGTGCATGTATATCGCGTTAGCCAAAAAACAGGGGGCCGACCTGGCACAATTATCAGGCACTATACAGAATGATATATTAAAGGAGTACGCCGCGCGCGGCACCTATATCTATCCACCCACGCCTTCCATGCGATTGATCACAGATGTGTTTGAATATTGCAGCAAGGAGGTACCCAAGTGGAACACCATATCTATATCCGGGTATCACATCCGCGAGGCAGGCTCAACCGCGGTGCAGGAACTGGCATTTACCTTAGCCAATGGCAAAGCCTATTTGCAGGCAGCTTTAACCAAAGGATTGGACATTAATGTGTTTGCCAAAAGATTGTCCTTCTTTTTCAACTGCCACAATAATTTCTTTGAGGAGATAGCCAAATTCCGCGCGGCACGCCGGATGTGGGCACATATCACCAAAGGCCTTGGCGCTACGGATGCAGGTGCGCAAAAACTGCGTTTCCATACCCAAACCGGGGGCTCGACACTAACAGCTCAGCAGCCCATGAACAATATCGTGCGGGTAAGCACGCAGGCCCTGGCAGCTGTGCTGGGGGGCACGCAGTCGCTGCATACTAATGGGTACGATGAGGCTTTGTCATTGCCCACCGAGGCCGCAGCTAAGATCGCCCTGCGTACCCAGCAGATCATCGCCTTTGAAAGCGGTGTGACGGATACGGTTGACCCATTGGCAGGTTCCTATTTTATAGAGGCATTGACCGATGAACTGGAAAAAGCCGCACAGCTATATATAGATAAGATAGATGCCATGGGAGGCGCGGTGAAAGCTATTGAGCAGGACTATATCCAGCAGGAAATAGCCAAATCAGCTTACGAATACCAGCAGGCTATTGAAAGCGGTGAAAAAGTGATCGTAGGCGTAAACCGCTTTACCCAGCAGGAAGCTGCGGCCGAAAATGTTTTCCGGGTGGATGATTCCATCAGGAAGATGCAAATGGATAAACTAATTGTATTAAGAGCCGAAAGAAATAATCCGGCGGTTAAGGATGCGTTGAAACAACTATCAGATGCCGCCAAAGGAAAACAAAACCTGATGCCTTTTATATTGACCGCGGTGGAGAACTATGCTACCCTGGGAGAAATTGCAGATACCCTCCGTAACGTGTTTGGCGAGTACTGACAAATTATGCCAGTTTTCTGTAGCATTTGGCAGAAAAGACAAAGTTGTCATACTGGCAAAATCGATTGTTAAAAAATTATTACCCGTATAAACAGCATGTTAGCTCTTATTGTTTTTTCTTATCAACACAATGGCTCAACAATTGATGTATTTATGACGTAATAAGGAACAGATATTTTAATAATTAGCGATTAAAAAGCGCGGTGGAAATATAAAAAAGGATGTTTTTATAGCGTAGAGGTGATTTTTTGAGTTTGGTGCATAATATAATATTTTATTTAATAAATCAGCGATATAATCC
This sequence comes from Mucilaginibacter sp., assembly GCA_035489035.1. GTDB lineage: Bacteria > Bacteroidota > Bacteroidia > Sphingobacteriales > Sphingobacteriaceae > Mucilaginibacter. Next base: position 35,259 of record DATHKT010000062.1, on the reverse strand, counting down.
TTTAATATATTATGAAATTATTCAATAAAAATTTCAAATTTAATTTTTTAAATAGCTTTTTTTTTGAATATTCGATGTTCCGTAGCCGACCCATTAGAAGTATCGCTGGGGGTTGTAAATCACGATTTTAATAAAAACTATATGGATAAAACTTGTACTAACGTTTGGAATAGCTGCCTTCAAATCATAAAAGATAATATACCGGCACAAAGCTTTAAGACTTGGTTCGAACCGATCAAGGCCTTAAGGATGGAAGGAAGCGTCCTGACGATACAAGTTCCAAGTTTATTCTTTTACGAATGGCTTGAAGAACATTATGTCGGCTTATTGCGTAAAACAATAAAGAAACAACTTGGAGACGAGGGGCGTTTGGAATATAATATAGTAGTGGAGCAGTCATCATCAAGCAAGCCTTACACTACCAATATGCCTTCTAACGGGAACGGTGCCGAATCAAAGAACCAGTCCATGCCCGTCCCCATCTCTATTAATAAGGATATCAAAAATCCTTTTGTAATACCGGGTTTGAAGAAACTAAATGTTGATCCTCAGCTTAACCAGAACTACACTTTCGAAAATTTTGTCGAAGGTGATTGCAATCGCTTGGCCCGTTCGGCCGGATACGCGGTAGCTGCTAAGCCAGGAGGTACATCATTCAATCCACTAATGATATATGGTGGTGTAGGTTTGGGTAAAACGCACCTGGCCCAGGCTATCGGCAACCAGATCAGGCAAACCCTGCCGGATAAACTAGTATTGTACGTATCCTGCGAAAAATTCACCCAGCAGTTTGTTGACGCGCTGAAACACAATAACATTAACGATTTTGTGAATTTTTACCAGGCCATTGATGTGCTGATCATGGATGATGTGCACAACTTCGCCGGTAAAGAAAAAACACAGGATTTCTTTTTCCATATCTTCAACCACCTGCATCAATCAGGCAAACAACTGATCATTACTTCAGATAAAGCGCCTAAGGACCTGGCCGGTTTGGAAGAACGCTTATTATCCCGTTTCAAATGGGGCCTTTCGGCAGACTTACAGATCCCTGATCTGGAAACCCGCATGGCTATCCTCAAAAATAAAATATACCAGGACGGCATCGAACTATCCAATGATGTGGTTGAATATGTGGCCCACAATATAGATAACAACGTGCGCGAACTGGAAGGCGCCATGGTATCTCTGCTGGCTCAATCAACCCTTAATCGTAAAGAGATAGACCTGAACCTGGCTAAACAAATGTTGAAAAACTTTGTGAAGAACTCTTCTAAAGAGATCTCCATGGAGTACATCCAGAGCCTGGTTTGCGAGTATTTTGAAGTGCCTATCGAAATGGTGAAATCACAAACCCGCAAGCGTGAAATTGTACAGGCAAGGCAGATATCCATGTACCTGGCCAAGGCACATACCAAAAGTTCCCTAAAATCAATCGGCAGTTTCTTCGGCGGCCGCGATCACTCAACAGTGATCTACGCCTGCCAAACGGTTGAAGATTTGATTGATACTGATAAGAAATTTAAAGGCTACGTAGCCGATATACAGAAGAAATTGAAGATGTCATAAAGCACAAACTTATCATATTTTAATTCGCGCCATTGCTAACCACAATGGCGTTTTTTTATGGAAGCTAAAGTATTAAAGCTTATTTAATTGTCATCCTGAGGAACGAAGGATCTAATCGCGAATAGATGCTTCACGATGTTCAGCATGACAAAACGTAATGATTGCGATTGCCACACTCTGCTCGCGACGACATTTGCTTATATTTCCCTATCTTGTATTATTCAACCCCTTTATTATGAAACGTTTAATTACGCTTATCACATTGATTGCCATTTCCCTCCCCACCTTCAGCCAGGGAAAAGAGTCGGATGCCATTAAAAAAGTGATCAACACACTATTTGATAGCATGCGCAGCGGCGATACGATCTCGCTTCGGTCAACTTTTGCTGATGGTATGGTGATGCAGATACTAAAACCCCAAAAAGACAAGCCGGATACCCTGGTTATGGCCAATGTAAATGATTTTGTAAAGAAGATAGGCACGCCGCATGCCGACGTTTATGATGAAAGAGTAACCTTCGACAGCTTTAATGTAAACAATAATATCGCCACTGTTTGGGCTCCGTATAAATTCTATCTCGGCAAAAAACTCAGCCATTGCGGTATCGATATTTTCCAGATGATGAAAACCCGCGAAGGCTGGAAGATCGTTTCGATCTATTATGATGTGCGGACAGGCAACTGCCCCTGATCAATTGCTCAGCTAGTTGGGTAAATCATATTGATGTTAATCTTCAATAGATTATAGTTTCCCCAATTTCATCAACGCGTAAAACAGCCCGGTGCAATGCAAAGCCTGGGCTATTTTATTTTCAGCCAAAAACTGTTTTACTTCATCAATAGTATGGGTGCTCACAATAAGCTCCTCCTGTTCATCCAGGTGTTGCTCCTGTACCTTTTTACCGCCCCGTGCCAGGTAACAATAGGTATGGTTATTAGCGGTGGAGGGGTTGGCATATACGGTGCACAGTAATTCAAAATCATCAAACTGGTAGCCGGTTTCCTCTAACAACTCGCGGCGTAAAGCTTGTTCGGGCAATTCACCATCATCGATCACTCCGCCGGGAATTTCCAACGAAACAATGTCAGCCGCATGGCGGTATTGATGCACCATTAAAATTTTATTGTCTTCGGTAATGGCAACTGCGTTTACCCAGTTATTATATTCCAGTACATAATAATCTTCAACAATATGGCCGCTTGGCATTTCGCAACGGTCAGTACGTAATGTGGCCCAGGGGCCTTTGTGAATGTAAGAGGATGAAAGGGTTTTCCAGATGAGATCCATTAATTATTGAGTTATTGAATTAAAGAATTATTGAATGAAATATAGATCGCTAAAGTAATTATTCTACTTTTTATAAATCAATAATTCACTCAATCAATAATTCAATAACTAAATACTACCAACTCCCGCTTGATCCGCCGCCGCCAAAATCACCGCCGCCGAAACCGCCAAAGCCACCCCCGCTATCACCGCCTCCGCTGTCACCACCGGAGAAACCACCCCAGCCGCCACCACCGGTTCCACGGCCAAGCACAGCACCGCCCAAAAACCACCAGAACGGACTTGCGCCGCCACGGCTACCAATAATATGCCCACCGCCACCACGATTGCGGAACACCAATATCAGGATAACGATAACAATGATGACGATAATGCCGGCACCCTGACCAACGTTTTTTCCTTTAGCTTTTTTATCGGCCTTGTATTCACCACCGATGTATTTGATAAGGTCATCGGTTCCTTTATCAAGCCCGGCGTAGTAATTGCCGGCTTTAAAATTAGGCTTAAAATCGTTGTCGATAATTTGATGCGTGATCACATCGGGCACCGCGCCTTCGGCGCCGTAGCCGGTTTGTATGGTCATTTTCCGGTCGCCCAGTGCAACCAGTACCAGGATGCCGTTATTTTTTCCTTTTTGCCCGATGCCCCAATTGCGGCCAAGCTTTTGTCCGTAATCGGCAATATCGTAGTCGCCTACCGATTTCATGATCACTACCGCGATCTGCGTGGAAGAAGTATCGCTGAAAGTTACCAGCTTGTGTTCCAGCTGTTGTTTTTCATCTGCCGAAAGTGTACTGGTAAAGTCGGTCACCAAAGTATTCGACTTCGGCGGTAGCTCCTGCGAAAATGCCAGGAAGGCAAGCAGCAGGGTACAAGAGAGCAATATAATTTTTTTGAACATGGGTTTAGTTTTAATCGCCATCCATAAAGGCTACATCATCGGATAACTCATTGCTGCCGTCCGAGTCGTGAGGGAAGTATTTTTGCAAATTCTCGCCAGCTATTTTAAGGCCGGTAACAATACCTTCTACCAAGTCGCCATATTTAAAATGGTTCAGCATTTGCTCTTTGGTGTCATCCCAAAAATTTTCGGGCACCAGTTTATTCAGCCCCCTGTCGCCAATGATGGCAAATTTACGGTCGACAGTAGCCAGGTAGATCAATACCCCATTGCGCAGCTTGGTTTTATGCATATCCAGCTGGTGGAAATATTTGGCAGCGCGGTCAAGCACATCCTCGCTACAGGTTTTTTCAATGCAAACCCGTATCTGGCCCGAAGTATGCTTTTCGGCATCCTCAATAGCCTTGCGAATACGCTGCTGCTCTTCTTCGTTAAATACTGCCATATTGATTTTTGATTACACCGATATTTTTAAATGATTACACTGATTTTTTTAAATGATTACACCGATTGTTTTTATTCTATCGGTGTAATCATTTAAAAAAATCAGTGTAATCATATTATTAAAATTGAACTTTAGGTGCATTTGCTGATGCAGCATCCGCCTGGAAATATCCTTTATCGGTAAAGCCGGTTATTTTGGCAATAATATTGGTCGGGAACGACTTTATTTTAGTGTTGTAACCCTGTACCGCTTCGTTAAAATCACGTCTTGATACCGCGATACGATTTTCAGTGCCTTCCAGTTGTGCCTGCAAACCGGTAAAGTTTTCGTTGGCCTTTAAGTTCGGATAATTTTCAGATGCAACTAATAAACGGCCCAAAGCAGTGCTTAACTGGCCTTGTGCTGCCTGGTATTTTTGTATGGTCTCTGGTGTAAGTTTAGTTGGATCTACCTGGATAGAAGTAGCTTTAGCACGTGCTTCTGTTACTTCAACTAAAGTGCTTTTTTCAAAATTGGCAACTCCCTTTACAGTCGCAACCAGGTTAGGGATCAAATCGGCACGGCGCTGATAGTCGGTTTGCACGGTACCCCATTTGGATTGAGCGTTTTGATCCAGTTTTATAATGCCATTATAACTGCACGAACCTATTAAGCATATCACAACGATAACGCCAACTACTATTAATAAATTTTTCATGTTCGATCTTTTTTGATTTAAATGGTTGAATTTACAATTTAGATTGCAAAACCTATACCGTTGTTACAATTTCATTTTCAGAGAGGTTTTAGATGCCGTTCTGTCATGCTTTGTAAAGAATTTATAACTAAATGAAGTTTTCTACAGGTTTTCTATTTTTTGCTGTTATCTTAACATCCTCAATAATTTATGGCATTAAATTTTTATTAACCCTTAAATTACCAGTTTATATTGAAATTACTTTACCTGCGCAAAAACGTAAAAATAGTCCTCACATTAATCATTTGCTGCTTTCTGGGTTATTCTGCCATGGCGCAAAAAAAGAACGCTGGGTTCCAGTACCACATCCGCCGGGCAGCTTCTACCATTACTATTGACGGTGATCCTAATGACCAGGCATGGATGCGGGCTGATTCCACTGGTCCTTTCCACATGGTATTGCCTATGGATACCAGTTTAACAAAAGTGCCAACGGTGGTTCGTATGGCTTATGACGATAAAAACCTGTATATATTGGCTGTTTGCTACACCAATATCCCGGGCCCTTTTATGGTAGAGTCGCTGAAGCGTGATTTTAGTTTTGTGAAGAATGACAATTTTATATTTTTTTTAGACCCCTTTGATGCCCGCACCGATGGCTTCACCTTTGGCGCCAATGCCGCCGGTGCCCAATGGGATGGCAGCATGTATTCCGGCGGCAGCGTCGACCTGAACTGGGATAACAAATGGACATCAGCTGTAAAAAACTATCCTAATAAATGGGTGTTTGAAGCCGCCATACCCTTCAAAAGTATCCGCTATAAAAAAGGCATTAAAGAGTGGGGGATCAACTTCAGTCGTAATGACCTGAAAACGACCGAAAAATCAGCCTGGGCTCCTGTTCCAAGACAGTTCCCTACTGCTTCGCTGGCTTATACCGGTACCCTGGTTTGGGACGAGCAGCCGCCTACATCAAGCAGTAATGTGTCTATTATTCCTTATGCATTGGCGGGAATATCTAAAGATTATCAGAACAAAAGGCCAACAAGTACCCGGGGCGAGTTCGGCGGCGATGCCAAAGTTTCGATAACGCCATCGCTTAACCTGGATATGACCGTGAACCCTGATTTTTCACAGGTAGATGTGGATCAGCAAGTGATCAACCTGAACAGGTATGAATTGTTCTTCCCCGAGAAACGGCAGTTTTTCCTGGAGAACGGTGACCTTTTCTCCAATTTCGGGTATTCGGATATCCGCCCTTTCTTTTCGAGACGGATCGGCTTGAACCAGCCTATAGATTTTGGCGCGAGGCTCACCGGAAAGCTTGATAAGGACTGGCGCATTGGCGTGATGGATGTGCAAACTGCCAGATCAGAAAGTAACGACCTGGGTGCTGATAATTATGGCATGATCACCCTGCAAAGGCGGGTGCTGGAACGGTCGAACATCGGCTTTATGTTTGTGAATAAAGATTTTACAGGCACTACGCCCGGCAGCAATAACCCCGGCAATTATAACCGCAATGTAGGGGTGGAATTTAACCTGGCATCGGCAAGCAATACTTGGACAGGTAAATTATTGGGCTTGAAATCATTCACTCCCGGGGTAAGCGGGCACGACCTGGTATTAGCGGATAACCTGCAATACCTCAGCAAATCCTGGACTTTTTATTTGCAGGAGGAATATGTGGGCAAGAATTACACGGCCGCCGTAGGTTATGTGCCGCGTACCGGGTTTATCAAAATAAGCCCGCTGGTGCTGCATAATTTTTTCCCGAAAAAAGGCAATGTGTTGACCTATGGTTTGCAATTTACCTCTAATTATTTCTTCAACGAGAGTTTCAATCGCACGGATAATGAAAGCGCGCTATCCTTTATCACGACCTTCAGAAACAGGAGCACCCTTACTATATCCGGCATTAATGATTATGTGAAACTACTGCGTCCTTTTGATCCTACCAACACGGGCAAGGATAGCCTGGCCACCGGGAGCGAGCATAAATTCAACACACTCGATATACAACTGGTATCTAAGCCACAAAGCGTATTTACCTATTTGATAGAAGGCACCTATGGCAGCTATTATGATAATGGGAAGAGGATCGGTTTGACCGGGCAGATCGGTTACCGCTTCCAGCCTTATGTAAATATCGCCATCAATGGCTCGTACCAGGATCTGCGCCTGCCGCAGCCTTACGGCACTACCCGATTCTCGCTTATCGGGCCGCGCGTGGATGTGACCTTTACCAATACCCTATATTTTACAACCTACGTGCAATACAACGATCAGGTGAAAAATGTGAATACCAATATGCGTTTCCAATGGCGGTATAAGCCCGCATCGGATCTGTTTATTGTTTATGGGGATAACTCACAAACTACGCCTTATGCGGTAAAAAACCGCCAACTCGTGATCAAGTGGACCTATTGGTGGAATATTTGATAAGCCCCTCCTAAATCCTCCCCGGTAGGGATGACTTTTTAAAGAGACATTGTAGATTTACGAAGTTTTTAAAACTTCGTAAATCTTTCTCCAACTGCAAATCCGCGCGTATGGTTTGCACAATGACAATTTCCAACCTGCATATTTCCTGCCACTATTATCATTCAAGTATTTCTACGCACCCCGCACCGTAATGCTACGCTAAATTATTGAGTATAAGAGGAATGTCTGAATAGGTACTGGCCACCTTGATGCCGCTTATGACTATGTGAACCTTTGTGATAACCAAAACAAAAGGTACATGGAGTAAGCCGAAAATCCATTCAAAGAGTAGGTTAATCAATTGTAAAACTTAAAATTATGGGCTTTATCATCAAAGGGAACTTAAAAGGCAGGCTATGTTCTGATTGCGAACTACCTGTTTCGGGCGTAGCGGTGCGGCTGTACAAAACATCAGACAGAAATTCGGAGACCGCACTGGCAACTGCCGACCCCAAACATACTTTTCACCAGCTAACGGCTGACGAGCAGAAACTGAAAGAGAAATTACTTATAGCCGAAGGCCGGTTGCAGGATAATGGCGACTTTGAAGTAGTGATCGATGAAAAAAGCGGCTATACTGGCGGTGCGCTTGATGTTGATTGGTATTGCGGTAACACCCCAATAAAAGTTGGGCCCGGTCCAAAAAAAGACTTATCGCTCCAGTTTCACATCACCACCCTGCAGCCTGCCTGGAAACAAAGCCAGGAGCAGATGAGTTATGCCTACTTCGCCTATATTATTGATAATAAATGGTTCTGCCGTATTTTGACCCTGCTCGATATCTGGGTGGTTAGCGGCTACGTTACCGATTGTGTTACTAAACAGCCTATCCCCGGAGTAAGGGTATTTGCTTATGATGTTGACCTGATACAGGACGATACCTTAGGTGATGCCTATACCGATCTGAATGGTAAGTTTACCATTGTTTATCCCGGTGCCAACTTCAGGCAAACCCTGCTTTCGCCTTTCCTTAATGTAGAATGGCCCGCAGGCCCCGACTATTATTTCAGGATAGAGTCATCATCGGGCGCAGTTTTATTAAAGGAGGACCGCGTAAGAGGCCGTCAAAACGACAGGCATAACGCCCATAACTGTTTCTGCGTAAATCTATGCGTTAAGGATGGGCCGGGCATTTCGGATGTGCCATGGTTCACTTCGGTAGGGTATTTTAATATCACCTCCCAGATAACAGCCTCGGGCAAAACGCTGGCGGCTGTCAGCAGTGCCGGTGGTGTTGATTTTGGCTTCTTTGGTTCGGTAAAACTGGGAGGTTATGCCACCAAGAAAGTGCCCACCGCATCAGCAAGCGCACTTTGGTACCGCTTTTTATACTCGCTGGATAATGTTAACTATAACCCGGTTACCGAGGCACAAATGGAAGGCACACAATTAAAAGTGGCCACCCGGCAGATCATTTGGAACGGCACCACCGCTTTCCAGAATGTGGTGATCGATAAAAATCAGCCGGCTTCTGTTGCCGATAGCGTACCTGCCGATAATTTCCCCAACCCGATACCTGATCATGTGCTTCGTCTTGATGCCAACGGCTGGGTAAGAGTTGATCAGCCATCGCTTGATAACGGCTTTATAGGTTCCTTGCTTTGGTTAAATACCAATACCATTATTGGCGGTGGTGACGCAAGTGTAGGTTTAACGCCGGGTACTCCGCTAACCGGGCCTCAACAAAAAAATGGGCAACTGCTGTACATTAAATTCCAAACAACAGACGATCCAACCAATCCGGCTTCGCCAAACCTGAATACACAGATACTCATCGGCAAGATATATGTAAACAACTGGAACGAGGTAAACCTGCTCAAGCTGGAAGAATTATTCTCAGGCGGTGGAAGCGGCTGTACACCAGTAACCGCGCATGCGCATGTGGATTATACAGCCGATCACGAACTGATCAGAAACTGGTACCTGGCGGCGTCATCAAATGCTATACCCGGTGGTATCACAGGCTTACCATCAGGCAGTGTGCCACGCGGCGATGCTGCGTCCATTGACCTGGCTACACTGGCAACGCTTAGCCCCGCCTTTAACACCTGGCCTTCATGCGCCTACAGTGTCACCTTAAATACAGTGCGCAAACTGACCACAGGTGAGTATAACGATACCTACAAAACCAACCAGGTAATATTCTGCAGGTAAAATAGTATTAATGCCCCCTCACGTCCGGGAATTGTTCTTTTGAGCAGTTTCCGGATTTTTTTGTTTGAGAGAGTTGGGCTAAAGCCCTGTTGGCGGCGATAGCTATTGATCCGCCCCATAAATGGGACGGCAATGAATTTCATAAGCCCTGCTAAATATTGGAATTTATTGATGATTGGGAGGCTAAGCTTTTACGATTCATTTATTGCCGCTATTGATCTGCCTGATAAATGAGATAGCAATGAATTATATAAGCCATCCAATTGAATCATGAATAAAGACAACTGCCCATTATCATTCATTGCCGTTGGCTTCAGCCAACGGATGAAGATAACAGGAGGCCGGTTTTAGCCGCATTATCCCACGATAAAAGACAATTTGATTTCCATCAGGTTGTTTTATCTGCTAAATATTATAAATTTACCTGCGGTAGTTGTGAGAAGGCTATTGTCCTTGTTTATTAACCTTTATTATCAGATTAAACCCGTATGAAAAAACGCTTCAGTTTACCGGTAATTCTATTAATGTTAATGATGTCTATGGCATTTACTATTCCACAAACCCCTGCTAAAAAAACGCCACCGGAAAAAAAAGAAGCCTGGGTAAGTCTTTTCGATGGCAAAAGCTTAAAAGGCTGGCATGGTTACAATAAAAAAGGAACAGTTAAAAACTGGCAGGTGGAAGACGGTGCGCTGGTATGTTTAGGCGCGGCAAAGGACGCTTCGGGCGGTGATATCATCACCAATAAAAAATATGCCAATTTTGAATTGAAATGGGAATGGAAAGTAGATAAGGGAAGTAACAGCGGAGTAATGTACCATGTGATAGAATCGAAAAAATATCATGCGCCTTACGAAACAGGCCCCGAATACCAGATCATTGATGATATCGGGTTCCCTGAGAAACTGGAGAACTGGCAAAAGGCCGGGGCTGATTACGCCATGCATCCGCCTAATGCGCAAAAAGATATAATTCCCTCCGGGCAATGGAACACCAGTAAGATCATTTTTAACCACGGCCGTGTTGAACATTGGCTGAACGGTAAAAAGATAGTTGAATTCAGAGCCTGGTCTGAAGACTGGACTCAAAAGCGCCTTACCGGGAAATGGAAAGATTATCCGGATTACGGTAAAGCCAAAACTGGCGGCATCGCTTTGCAGGATCATGGCGATAAGGCGTATTATAAGCATATTATGATAAGGGAGTTGTAAAACATTAATGAAGGAGGGCGTTACGAAATGAAGAAATATAAAATTGCTTTTATATGCTTTGCTATTCCATTGTTCGCGATAGAAGGGTATTTTGATTTCTATGCATCTTCAAAACCCCTTTATTGGAAAATTATATGGTTGACCGGGCTTACCTTAACTTTTGTCTTTTTACTTTATATGAAAAAGGATAAAACTCAAAAAGCCTGAAAATAGCTTGTCCGTTATAAACTGACCCTCCTGAGAGGGATATATTAAAGTCAATATTCATGGAAGAAAAAAATAACAATTCACGCCGGGAGTTCCTCAAAAAGTCGGCTATCGCGGCGGCCGCATTTACCATTGTGCCCCGCTTTGTTTTAGGCAAAGGCTACCTGGCGCCGAGTGATCATTTGACCAAAGGGATCATTGGCGTGGGCGGTATGGGTAAAAACCATATCCCTTACGGCGGTACCAAAGTGGTTGCCATTTGCGATGTGGATAAGAACCACCTGCAGGAAACGGTAAAAATGCTGAACAACGGCGCGAAAACGTTTAATGATTACCGTGAGCTGATCCAGCTGCCCGAAGTAGATATTGTACACATAGCCACCCCGCCGCACTGGCATGGTATTATGGCCGCTGATGCGGCACGGGCAGGCAAGGATATCTGGTGCGAAAAACCTATGACGCATACCATGGGCGAGGGCAAGCGCGTGATGGAAGCGGTGCAACAGCACGGCCGTATCTTTAGGCTGAATACCTGGTTCCGTTTTGAGGATAATTTTTATGGGATGGGTACCACCGTAAAGCCTATCAAAAAACTGGTGGAAAGTGGTTTACTGGGCTGGCCCTTAACGGTAACCGTAGGCAAGCATACGGGGTTCGACTGGAAATTTTATTGGGTAGGTAAGGATAATTTACCAGTGATGCCCGTTCCGCCCGAACTGGATTATGAAACCTGGCTCGGACCTGCGCCTTTCAAACCTTATAACCCGCATCGCGTACATCAAACTTTCCGTGGCTATTGGGATTATGATGGTGGCGGACTGAGTGATATGGGTCAGCACTATTTGGACCCGGTTCAGTACTTTCTGGGTAAGGATAACACCAGCCCGATAAGCGTGGAAATTGATGCACCGCAACAGGGCATGGATGCAGTAGGCACCTGGCGGCGTATTGAGTATACTTATGCTGATGGCTGCAAGATCATTCTGGATGGCGAAGGAAGAGAAGATGACGTACCATATATCCAGGGCCCGAATGGCAAACTATATCCCGGTTTTAAATCGGATATACCCGACCTGGAGAAAAAGCTGGCCGAATTCCCCGACCCGCAGCCGCAGGTAACCGATTTTATCGACGCGGTAAAGAACAGGAAGAAATTCGCGCTGAACGAGGAGAATGGATTCCGGTCGTGCAGCATTATTAATATCGGGTTGGCAGCATTGCGATTGGGCCGCTCGTTAAAGTTCGACCCGATTAAGATGGAATTTATTGATGATGAAGGCGCCAACCGCCTCATCTTTCCGCCACTGCGTGCACCATGGACCATTTAATTTTTTAAGGTAGAAATCATTGATATGAAGAAAATATTTATTGCCATTACCTTCCTGTTTGCCCTCGCCTTATCGGTGAATGCCCAGCAGGCCGACAACCGAATTACTGCCATCCTGGATAAGGAGCCTGCAAAAAATGCTACTGAACTAAACGCCAATGCCATCGCGACAGCCGCGCTTGGTGAGGATGGAATAGTAACGCTGCTTAGCCAACTGCAGCCCATAGGGCAGGGAGATAACACCAAAATATTTGATGCCATCAGCGGGTTTTCCTTTTATGTTACCCAAAAGGGTAAAGAGGAGTGGCGCGCTATGGCTGTAAAGGCTTACAGCAAAGCACTGGCAAAAGCGAGTGACAAAGAGAACCAGGCCTTTATCATCAGTCAGCTGCAAATGACGGGTAAGGATGATGCCATTGCAGCGCTGCATAATTATTTGAATGACGAGCGCCTTTGCGATCCTGCAGCCCGTGCTTTGGTGAAGATCAATTCGCCTGCGGCAAAAGCTGCTTTATTGAAAGCGTTACCGGCTTCAAAAGGAGCCTGTACACTTTCTTTAGTAGAAGCTTTGGGTGATAGCCGGAATACATTAGCAGTAAAAAGTATCAATGCTACCATCGGCAAAGACAAAAAACTAACCAAAGTAGCCTTGTATGCGCTGGCTAATATCGCCGACCCGGTATCGATAAACCTGCTGGCCAATGCCGCGCAAAGGGCAGGCTTTACTTATGATGAAACCAATGCGACATCAGCTTACCTATTATATATCAAAAATTTAGGCAGTCGCGGCAAAGCTCAAATAGCTCTGCGTTTGGCAAAAACGTTATCGACCAAAGCCAGTCTTGCCAATCAAATTCAAACCAAAACTGCAGCCTTAAAATTGCAGGTGGATATGCAGGGTGCCAAAAGTACTCCCCTGCTGATAGAAGCTGCCCGAAACAATAACCAGAAATACCGTGATGCCGCCCTGAAATTTGCCGGGCCGTATCTTACCCCTGCAAATATCACCCTGTGGACAAACGAACTGGCTAAAGCCGACACCACCGAAAAGGCCGCCATCATCACTATGCTGGGTAACAATAGAGTGCGCCCGGCCTTGCGCGCTGTGGTTGCTGAATTGAAAAATGAAAACGAAAAGGTGGTGATAGCCGCCATTACAGCAGCCGGGCAAATAGGTCAGGATAAAATATTAAATAATCTTTTCCGGGTATTGAAAACGGGAACGCCAAACGAGGACCTTGCCGTGCAAAATGCCCTGTTGGTAATGTCGGGGCATGACCTGCCCCAGCGATCAGAGAAGCAGGTTGCTTATATGCCGCCGGGAGGGCAAGTTGCGCTGGTTAATTTGTTTGCTGCGCGACATGCACACGAGCAGATGGATGTGGTAATACCATTGCTGAACAGCGGCGATATGAATGTGAGGGCTGCGGCTTATTCAGCACTAAAGTACCTGGCGGCCGAGAATAACCTGGAGGACCTGCTCGCGTTAATGTCATCTCCTATCCAGCCTAAGGAAACTATGGAAGTGCAGTCGTCTATTATTACGGTGATCGGGCAAATGAAGGACAGGTCGGTTGAAACTGAACCGGTATTGAAAGAAATGGACAAAGCCGAGGCGGATAAAAAGAGCTTGTATTATAACGTTTTGGCTGCAATTGGTGATAAAAAGTCATTGAATGCGGTGTCCAAAGCGTATGACCAGGGCAGTATTGATACAAAGCATGCGGCAATTACAGCCCTGTCGCAATGGGTTGATATCAGTGCCGCCCCGCAGCTGTTTAATATCGCCAAAACGAATAATGATGCAGGATTGAAGGACCAGGCGCTGCGCGGATATATCGCCACCATCAACAAATCAACTTACCCGGCAGATGAAAAGGTGATCTACCTGCGGGATGCTATGGAAGTGGCGCAAACGGTTCAGCAAAAGCAGTTAATATTGCAGGAAACGGCTAATAATAAAACTTTCCCGGCATTACTGTTTGTGGGAAGTTATCTGTACGATCCGCAATTGCAGGAGGACGCCGCGAATAGCGTGGTAAGCATAGCCTTATCCAGCAAAGATTTTTATGGCGACGCGGTAAAACGAATGCTGAACAGAACTATCCAGCTAAGAAAAGGTGGTGACAGCGATTACGAGCGCGAGGCTATCAAAAAATTCATTGCCGAAATGCCGGCAGATGCTGGTTTGGCGCCGTTGTTTAATAATAAGGACCTCGCAGGCTGGAAAGGCCTGATGGGTAATCCTATTGAGCGTGGTAAAATGGATGCGGCCACTTTAGAAAAAGCGCAGCAAAAAGCAGATGAGACCATGAAAAAAGGTTGGTATGTGAAGGATAGTGTACTAAACTTCACAGGTGAAGGCGAGAATATTTGCACCACCAAACAATACCGCAATTTTGAAATGTATGTGGATTGGAAGATATTGACCAAGGGCGACGCCGGTATATACCTGCGTGGCTCGCCGCAGGTACAGATATGGGATACCTCGCGGGTTGATGCTGGCGCGCAAGTAGGCTCTGGCGGATTGTACAACAACCAGGCACATCAAAGCAAACCTCTCAAACTGGCTGATAACGCCATCGGCGACTGGAATACTTTCCACATCATCATGAAGGGCGACAAAGTAACGGTTTACCTTAACGGTATTTTAGTGGTTGACCAGGTAATAATGGACAACTATTGGGACAGGAATCAGCCTATCTTCCCGAAAGAGCAAATTGAATTGCAGGCACACGGTAACCATGTGTATTACAGGGATATTTATTTGCGGGAGTTAGCGGAGTAGTGTGTTTTTATAGCGATGGGTTTCAAACCATCGCTATGTACATGCTAAGTTGGGTTAAGTGGTTTATGAGCAGCAGTGAATGTTACTTTCTTTTTCCGCAAAAGAAAGTAACCAAAGAAAACTCCCGGCTGCGTCTGATTCTGTGAAAGTCCGTATTTTGGCTTTGCTTGTGCCACCCGAACCAGCCAATGCCGGATTTTAGGTTAACGGAGGTTCTGTGAGTTTTCGTTTTTCTTTCCGTCAGCAGAACAACTTCGGATGAAATCAGGCAAAACAATGGTGGCCTTTGTGCGGCCGCAGGGGAAAAGCAAGTTTTGCCGAAGCGTGAGCCTGTGCGAGCAAAGCGAGTGCGCGAAACTTTTGCGTACCTGGTTTTGCCTGATTTGCAGGGCAAAGGCATGGTGCGGCAAAGAAGCATTTCTGCTGACTTGATTTTTTGGTTCTTTTGTATCAAGACAAAAGAACTAGGCCACTCGCGGCCATGAGCGAGACGATTATCTCATCCACCAATACACATCTCCCTAATTCCTATCCACAAACTTATTATTCGCCTCATTATACCTCGCGCCAGTATTGGGATATTTAGTCAACAATACCTCAATATTTTGCAAATCATCCGCAGATAAAGTAACATCTACACTACCCGCATTATCCTTTAGATTTTTACGTTTCTTGGTACCGGGGATAGGGATGATGTTATCGCCCTGCGCCAACACCCAACCTATAGCTAATTGGGCCGGACTGCAGCCTTTTTGCGTGGCTATCTCGGCGAAACCTGCTGCCAGGTTCTCATTATTTTCCTGGTTTTGCTGCTGGTAACGGGGCAAATTCTTGCGGAAATCGGTATCAGGCAGATCTTTAAGGTTTAGTGTATTGGTCATCAAGCCACGGGCAAGGGGACTGAATGGCACGAATGTAATGCCCAATTCTTTGCAAAGGGGCAATATCTCAGTTTCCACGTCCCTCGTCAGTAATGAATATTCACTTTGCAGGGCGCTGATAGGATGCACCGCATTGGCCCGGCGGATGGAGTTGGCAGATGCTTCTGATAAGCCGAGGTATCTCACTTTACCTTCTTTCACCAGTTCGGCCATGGCGCCAACCGTTTCTTCAACGGGTACATTTGGGTCGATGCGATGCGCATAGTAAAGGTCGATGGTGTCAATTTTCAATCGATTCAAACTCGCTTCAACAGCCTGTTTGATATAGACAGGACTCCCATCAAATGTGCTTAGTCTTCCATCGGCTGCGGCTCTAAAGCCAAATTTGGTGGCAATAAATACTTTACCCCGGTTGGTGCGCAACACGTTGGAGATCAATTCCTCGTTCCGACCGTTACCATACACATCGGCGGTATCCCAAAAGTTAATGCCGAGATCGAGCGCAAGGTGTAAAGTTTCGATAGATTCCGGGTCGTCAGGAACGCCGTAGGCATGGCTCATGCTCATGCAACCCAACCCAATGGCCGATAATTTTTCCTTATTTGCAAAAGTTCTGTATTTCATAATGGTAATGTATATTTTTATAGGGTGATTGCGGAATACAAATATCTTATAAAAGAACGGTAACGTTTAATTGGTTTGTAAAATTTGACATTAACCCTTAAGGTATTGTCATCTCGAACGATAGTGAGAGATCTTATACAATAGGCATAGTTCGCCAGGCGCACTTATAAGATTTCTCCTCGTTCCTCGTTCGAAATGACAGCCTGATAAATATACCTGATGAAAAAAATAATCAACACTGCCATTATCGGTTTCGGCTTTTCGGGCGAGACATTCTTCGCACCGTTTATTGACGCTAACCCGGGGTTCAACCTGAAAAAAATATATACCACCGACCCGGCAAGGATCGCGAAAGCAAAAGCTATTTACCCGGATACCGAAATTGTAAACGATGCCGATGCGATCATGAATGACGAGAGTATCGAACTGGTGCTGATCGGCTCGCCCAATACCTCGCATTTGAGTTTATCCAAGCAAGCTTTATTAGCCGGTAAGCACGTGGTGGTAGAGAAACCTTTCACCGTTACCACTGCCGAGGCCGATGAGCTGATCGCGTTAGCAAAACAGCAGAACCGGGTGTTAACCGTGCATCACAACCGCCGTTTCGATAGCGGGCATAATACTGTGAAAAACCTCATTGCCGGCGGCAAATTAGGCAAACTGGTAGAATACGAGGTGCATTACGATCGTTTCCGCCGGGAACTGCGGCCGGGAGCCTGGCGCGAGAAGCCGCTGCCCGGTTCGGGGATATTGTATGACCTGGGCGCGCATTTGATCGATGGCGCTTTGGAACTGTTCGGCAAACCGGAAGAAATTACCTGCATGATGCTTACCCAACGACCCGGACTGGAAGTAGAGGATAATTTTGAGCTGATAATGAATTATCCCGGTTTAAAAGTTACGCTGAAAGGCGGCATGCTGGTTAAAGTGCCCGGCCCTACGTATGTACTTTATGGCGATCATGGTACGTTTATCAAGTACGGCATGGATGTGCAGGAAGCGGCCTTAAAGAAAGGCCTGAAACCTAACACACCCGACTGGGGCCTGGAACCTGAAGAAATCTGGGGCAAGCTGACCTACGAATATAACGGCACCGACATGACCACATCCATCCAAAGCGAACCCGGCCGGTACCAGGATTTTTTCCAAAATGTGTATGATGCCATCGCCGAAGGCAAAGAATTGATCGTGAAGCCTAAACAGGCAAGGGAAACTATACGGGTTATTGAGCTGGCATTTTTGAGTAACAGGGAGAAGCGGACGGTGGCGTATGCAGATTAAACCCTTGGGTGTCATGCTGAGGCTCTCGAAGCATGTGGGCAAAGGCCTATCGCGCGTCCTTCGACAAGCTCAGGATGACACCTGTAGGATTCAAAACAAAGCCCTTTAAACATCCGTCTAAAGAGCTTTGCTGTATTTATTGTTTTCCTTTTTATTTCTTTGGTTGAAAATCGGGGTGACCGGTTTGCCACATTGCAAAAGCAAACTGGTCGGCAAAATTGGCGTAGGTTACGTTTTTGTCTTCAGTAAAGTGACCGTTATCATAATTGATCTTCAGCAATACCGGTTTGCCGGATGATGAGGCGTTTTGCACGGCTGCGGCAAATTTGCCGGGCTGCCAGGCTATCACCCGTGGGTCGTTCCAGCCGCCTATACAAATAACGGCAGGGTATTTAGTGCCCGCCACTACGTGCTGCATGCCGTCCATCTCATATAGCGCCTTGCACTCAATGCTATCCTTTACTGTGCCAAATTCGGGAGTGTTTACCGGCCCGTTGGCGCTAAACTCAAGGCGCATAGCATTGGCGCAGCCTACGTTGCAAATGGCGGCGGCATACAGATCGGGCCGCTCGGTGATGGCGCGGCTTATTAAAACTCCTCCTGCGCTGGTGCCTGTTCCGGCTAATTTTGATGATTGGGTATAGCCCTGCGCTATCAAATATTCGGCACAACTGTTAAAATCTTTCCAGGTGTTTGGCTTGGTGGCTTTATACCCGGCCTTGTACCAGGCTTCGCCCTTTTCGCTGCCGCCCCTTACATGCGGAAATGCAACCACCACACCTTTTACGGCAAGCGCGTTTTCGAGCGAGCTAAAATATGGCGTCATACTGATGCCGTAGGCGCCATAGCTGTCCATCAGGCAAACATTGTTGCCATCCAGCTTAGTCCCTTTTTTGTAAATGATGGAAAGCGGGATCATCACGCCATCATGGCCCTTTACTTCCACCTCTTTCACTTCCAGGTTTTTATAAGCAGCCGGGTACACAGGCTGCTTGTTGAATGCGCCGGGGGTAAATACCTCTGCTGTCGCATTGAAATCAAACTCGGTGTAGGGCTGGGTCCACGAGGTGATGCCCACCGTGCAATTATTGGTCTCGTTATTCATACAAAAAACGCCGACGGTACCCGTGAATGGCAATTTTAGGGTGGAAGTTTTGCCGGTGGCAAGGTTATATTTTGATACATGGTTGTTGATGCCATCGCTGTAAACCATCAGCAAATAATCCTTGCAATGGGTGATATATTCCAGCGTTTGGTCGCTTTTTTCTTCGGCTACGGTTTTGGCGTGTTTCCAGTCGAGGTCTTTCAGGTCGGCCGATAGCAGCTTATAATTTTTCGCGCCATCATAGGTAACGGCAAATACTTTATCGCCAACAAATTCCATCCCGCGCACCAGTTTGTCTTCGGGCTTGCAAAGTGTTTTCCATTGAATTTTGCCGCTGTAAAATTGCGATATAGGTGCGTAGTACATAGTAAACTCATTCTTAACACTGCCTTCGCCGGCAAAAATGTATTTTTTATTGTCATTGCTAACCTGCGCATAAGGGTAAACACTGGGATCGATCTTTAACCCCGGGTAACTGGCGTTGCTGAAAAAGTCGATATCGGTTTTGTTACTTCCACCAACTTTATGCAGCTTGGTCTTGGTATTTAGGCGGGCAAGCGGGTCCTTATTATCGGCGGTTTTCAGCCAGAGATATAAGATGGATTTATTATCAAACGTCCATCCTTCCAAACCTTCGGTAGGGTAAATTTTATCCTTTAAAAATTGTTTGGTACCCACATTCATTATCTTAATGGTAGCCACCTCGGCCCCGGCTTCTGAATAAGCAATGGCAACAAATTTGGCGTCGAAACTGGGCGAATAACCCTGGATGGACAATGTTTTGCCTTTGATATAGTTAAGCGGGTCAAACAATAACTGTTCTTTGCCATTCGCCCCTTCACGGTAATACAATTTACCAACCGATTGGCCCGGCATGGTTTTGCGGTAAAATATGCGGCCCTTCATGTAGGTTCTGTTGCCTATTTGGGCCGGCTGCAGTTTGTCCAGCTTTTTCCATTCGGCTATCAACTCATCGCGGCCGGCAAGGTTGTTCAGGGTAGCTTTGCTGTAATCGGCCTGCTGTTTGAACCAGGAGGCGACCGGGGCTTCGCTGATATGTTCCAGCCAGCGGTAAGGGTCCTTATAAGTGGTGCCAAAATAGGTGTCGGTGCTATCAACCGTTTTGGTGGCGGGCGCTTTTAATTGCGCGAACGAGGAGCAGCAACAGAGGCACAATGCCAGGGTGAGTAGTTTTTTCATGGGGTATTAGGAGTTAATGGTTCAATAGTTGACAGGTTAATTAACAATAAATATCGGATATAAATTGCTGATAATCAAATTGGTGGCAAACAAGAAAATTCGGAGGAGCAAATGCGTTTCAGTTGTTTCACCTATTGCAGGTCTGGAATCGTGAAACATAGAAACAAGGTATTGAGATAAGTATTTTTTTAATAAAGAAAAGAATTATCTTGCCGCTTTATAAACCTTATCAAATATGAAATTATTAATTATTTCGCTGATCTTAAGTGCTGTTATATTTTCGGGCTGCAAAAAGGATAATTCAGCTCCCAAAACACCTGCTACTAAAACCTACCTGCTTAGCACTGTAACCTACACAACTTCTCCGGCGGCTTTTACATTTGTAGATACCTATACTTATGACAGTAAAAACCGGGTAATTGAATTTAGTTCTACCGGTACCGGCAGGGATTTCAAATATACTTATGATGATAATAATAACCTGGTTACTGCATTAATCTATCAAACAGGATCGAACCCTAAACTGAATTTCACCGACAAATTTACCTATGCACCCGGAAAAGTAACTGACGATGAAGTGGATGATACCAATTTCCCCTGGGCACACACGGTATTTACTTTGAATGACAAAAATGAAGTTACTTATACCTCTGATGTTATTACCTATACTTATGATAGCAATGGAAACCTCACCGGCTATGTAGAAGATGGTACCTTAAAAGATTCGGGTACCTATACCTATGATAACAAGAAACATCCACTATCAATGATTGGAGCTAAAAATGTACATCTTATGTTTTTGACCGGCTTTGGTTTCAGCAATGTAAATAATATAGTTCACATGGGGAACTCACCGGATGACTATACTTATACCTATAATGACGCAGGATTTCCGGTTACCAGGACTAATTTAGCCTCGATGAATGACAACAGAACGCATATCGCTACCTACAGCTATATTGTTAAATGATCCGAGTTCAAAGCAGACGCAGCTAAAAACGTTTCAGTCGTTTCAATGTTTACAGGTCTGGAATGATAAAACAATGAAACAGAGGCATTTGTCTCAGTTTGTAGGTTACTTGCACCATGTGCAGCATTTGTGCTAAAAGGGCAATGGCATGGCCTGTATTTTTGTATATTAGCTAACCTATTCCAGATATGAAGCCTGTTAGCCTGCTTTTCCTGTTTATCATCTTTACTCACTCACTTAAAGCACAGGAGAACGAGGCGGCAAGGCAATTTATCCGTGAGGTAATAAAGGTAAAACACGTAGTTTATGTAGATAGCGCGGGCGATGCCGGTGACGAAATGCGAAAGATATTGGACCGGGATACCATCCATACCCTGATGCAGGATGACAGCACGTTTGTGATCACCAAAAAAGAGCGGGCGCATATTAATAAGGAGCTTAATACAATGCGATCATTCGCGTGGAAGGCTGGTTTGCTTGATAGCTCAATATTGATAAGTGAGGATACATTAAAAAAAGTGTTCAGCAAAAAAAACGGGTCACCGAGCGCAAACTGGAAATACTTTCATACACATTACGGAGACGGTTATTACTATTTCTCAAAACCGATCTTCCTGCGAAATAATACCATCTGCATCTTTCGGTTTGGTTATTGGTGCGATTGGACATTATGCGGCCATGGCCACTTAGCTATTTACGAGAAAAAAGGTGGTAAATGGGTAGCGTGGTATCCGCTAAAGGCCTGGCAGTTATGACAAGTGTTAGTTGTTTCAATTGTTTCACCTGTTGCAGTATGAAACGAATGAAACAGTGAAACGGAGCATCTATTGAAAACTAAATTATAAACTATATGAACATTGGGATCTGGCTAAAATTTATTGCATCAATTTCGTTTATCGTGATGGGGTTAATGGCAAGATATTCCTATAATGATGGATGGAGCGCCGTTAAAAAGTATTGGATCTACATGGTTGTATTTGGGGCGGTCTCGTTAGTTTTTAACATCTGCAAGTATTGGTTGTAGAGTGGTGGTTTGTCTATTCGTTTCAGCTGTTTCATCTGTTGCAGGTCTGAAATGAATGAAACACTGAAACAAGGTTTTCTAATAACAGTCGCTATAAAACTTGTTGCGGCTTAGCCAGGTACGAGATGCCGGTTAAACAGTTATATTCGGTTTATAATGAACACGGTTTTATTTTCAAAAGACGGCGACACGTTGGTTTTAAGGTACAACCTTAAAGCGGCCCGGGGTACCGTGATCCTGATATCCGTTATGTTTGTTGTTATTACAGCAGCGTTATATTTATCAAGCATTGGTGTAAAAGTGCCGCGCGACAAAGCCGACTTTATTTTTATTGGCCTCATGTTCTGCTTGTACCTGCTTACTATGGCTTATTACGGCTACACCATCTTCTCCAGGCAACAGGTGGAACTCATAAAAAACTACGAGGGTTATGTAGTGAAGAAGAATAATAAAATAAGAACCGGCATTATCAGGCTGATCATCAAAAGGCGCGTTATCAGGCAGCACGATGAGGGATATTCCATCATTGTGAGTGATATAGATAATAAATGGTATACCCTGTTCGCAACCTTACGCGAACCGGAAGCGCTGGAGCTGGCGCAAACCCTTTCCGCAGCAATGAACCTGCCGGTTGAATTGACAGAGGCTGATGGGTGGCTTTAGGTTTGATAGTATAGTAGTATTTTTTGTTTCAGTGTTTCATGTGCTGCGCCAGGGTACAATCGGGCTAAGCAATATCATGAAGGACTTATTTATTTCGCTTCAAAATCAAATTATCTATAGACCAAAGGCCCGCGCCGGTTAGCATCAATGATATCAAACCTGCGATGTAAAGCAAATTGATCTCGTACCCCGGGGGCCCGAAAACCGGTCCGGCGGCTGTAAGACCAATGGTTTTAACGCTGCTGAAACCATAATTTAGCTGGATGGTAAACATAGCCACCAACATGGTACAGATGAGCGGTATCGAAATAATGGCGACAAATGCCCCCAGCAAAATTGCCAGTCCGCCCAGTAATTCAATTAGCGGTACCGCCCACGAAGCCAGGTGATGAAATGGAACCCCTGCGTAAATCAGGAGTTTTTCGAACCCGGCCGGGCCCCGCGACAATTTTGCCCAGCCATGCTGCATAAACCCAAAGCCGATAATTATTCTTAAAAATAGAGGCCCCCATTGCCGTAAATCCTTTTTCATGATAGATGTTTTTTGCATTTAGTCGGGAAATAAATGAAAGCTTACAAGGGATTTCACGTTTTAATATCCAAATGGGATACCCGTGTTTCATTTGTTTCAGCATCACATACCTGTAAACGCTGAAACACTTGAAACAATATAATACCTGTAACAATCCCATCCATTCAAATCCATAAAATCCCACAATCGTGTTATATTTGCCGCAATGAAACGCATCTTCCTATCTCTCATAGCCGCCCTGCCTATCATGGCTTCGGCACAAACAAAAAAAGCGGATAATTTGGTTCAATATGTGCACCCCATCATCGGCACGCAGCGCATGGGGCACGTGTACCCGGGTGCTACGGTGCCTTTCGGTATGGTGCAGCTGAGCCCCGAAACGGATACCGTGGGCTACGAGCTGAACGGCAAATACAATCCCGATGTGTATAAATATTGCGCCGGTTACCAGTATGATGATAAAACCATTGTGGGCTTTAGTCATACCCATTTCAGCGGTACGGGGCACTCGGATCTGGGTGATTTTTTGATCATGCCTACTATTGGTCAGCTGAAACTGAACCCCGGCACGGCGGATAAACCCGGCAGCGGTTACCGCTCAGCTTTCTCGCACCAGAACGAGGTGAGCGAGGCCAATTACTACAAAGTAAAACTGGACGACAACAACATCCTGGCCGAAATGACCACCACCACCCGTGTGGGTTTTCATCAATATACGTTCCCGAAATCAGACCAGTCGCACATTATCCTCGACTTGATGGCGGGCATTTACAACTACCCCGATAAAAACGTGTGGACGTATATGCGCATCATTAATGATTCGACCGTGGTGGGCTACCGCTCGACAAATGGCTGGGCGCGCACCCGTACGCTGTATTTCGCCATGAAGTTTAATAAGACATTTATCAGTCATGGTTATAAAAAATATGACAAGCGCGAAGTATACGGCGGCTTTTGGGGGCAATTTAACCGCACGCCCAACTTCCCCGAAATAGCGGGCAGGCAGTTAAGGGCCTACTTTGATTTCAAGACCACCGAGGGCGAGAAGATCAAGATCAAATTCGCGCTGTCGCCGGTAAGCATGGATGGCGCATTGGCCAATATGCAGGCCGAAGCACCGGGCTGGGATTTTGATAAAGTAAAGGCAGATGGTCAGCAGCAATGGGAAGCCGAACTGCATAAAATTGTGATAGAAGGCGGTAAGGACGAAAAGGAAAATTTTTACACCTCGATGTACCATGCCATGATCAACCCGACCATTTATATGGATGCGGACGGGCAGTACAAGGGCTTGGATCAGAATGTGCATAAGGCGGATGGCTTTATCAATTATACCACGTTTTCGCTGTGGGATACGCATCGTGCGCTGCACCCGCTGTTCAATATCATCGACCCAAAACGCAACGCCGATATGGTGCGCAGCATGATGGCGCATTACGACCAGAGCCCCGAGCATATGCTGCCGGTGTGGAGCAACTCGGGTAACGAGAATTGGTGCATGAGTGGTTATCATAGCGTATCGGTTTTGGCTGATGCCGTGGTAAAAGGCAATGTGTCTTTCGATGCCAACAAAGCTTTGGATGCCTGCGTGGCTACCGCGCGTCACCGCGATTATGCCGGTATTGGTTATTATATGGATATGGGTTATATCCCGGATGAAAGGAACGGGGTTTCGGTATCATCGACTTTAGAGTATGCTTATGACGATTGGTGCATAGCGCAGATGGCTAAGAAGCTGGGACGGACAGATATTTATGATGAATTCTACAAGCGTTCGCAGAACTACAAAAATGTGTACGATCCGAAAACGGGCTTTATGCATCCCAAACTGGCTGACGGCACCTTCCGCAAAAACTTTGATCCGCTGACCACGATTAATCAGGGCTTTATCGAGGGCAACGCCTGGAACTATACCTTATATGTTCCGCATGACCCTGAAGGATTAATTAAGCTGATGGGTGGTGATAAACGTTTTATATCTTATGTCGATAGCCTGTTCAGCTTTAACCTGCCGGATAAATACTTTGCCGAAACAGAAGATATTACCCGCGATGGCATCATCGGCAACTATGTGCATGGCAACGAGCCATCGCACCACGTAGCCTACTTGTACGACTGGACCGACAAGCCCTGGAAGGCGCAGGAAAAGATCAGGATGATATTGCCCCGCATGTATAAACCTACCCCAGACGGTTTAGGCGGTAACGATGATACCGGCCAAATGAGCGCCTGGTATATTTTCAGCACGATGGGCTTTTACCCGGTTGCGCCGGGGAGCGATCAGTATGCGATCGGTAGTCCGGCGATAGATAAGGCGACCATTAATTTAGATAATGGCAAAACCTTTACCATCAACGTAAAGAACCAGGGGGCTAAGAATGTATATATCCAAAAAATAGTGCTGAATGGTAAGGTGTTGAATGGATGGTTTATTAGTCATGCGGATATTATGAATGGTGGGGTGATGGAGTTTGTGATGGCGGCTAAACATAAATAATGTTGTCATTTCGATTCGCCGATAAGCGGAGAGAAATCTTATACAAGTTTGTGCTTTTGAATGGTCGTTGAGTGGTTTATGAATGGCAGTGAATGTACTTTCTTTTTTTCCGCAAAAAAGAAAGTACCAAAGAAAAAACTCCCGGCTACGCTTATGTTCTGTGAAAGCCAGTGGTTGGGCTTTGCCTGTGCCACCCGAACAACGCTGATGCCGGATTTAGAGGTTATTTGCGGTTTGTGCTGATAGTTTTTCCTCCCCTGTCAGCAGAACAGCTTCGGATGAAATCAGGCAAAACAATGCTGGCCTGTGCGCTGGAAGGGCATAGCAAATTTTGCCGCAGCATTGGGAATGTGTGGCTTTGGGGCAATAGTTTGCAGCCCCGGTTTTGCCTGATTTGCCGGGCAAAGGCAAGTGCGGCAAAGAAGCCTTTCTGCTGAAAGCCTTTTTGGTTACTTTTGTGGCGACAAAAGTAACTAAGCCTCCGCGGCAATTGAGCGGACGGATGATCTTATTTTGCAGCACACATCTCTATGAAAAACAACCTCAAATATCTACTACTATTAATCACACTGCCTTTCGCAGCTAACGCCCAACAAACAAAAAAACCTCTCCCTCAACTTCAGCAGGAGTTTGTCGATCTTCGTTTCGGGATGTTTATTCATTTCAATATCCCCACCTACATGAACCAGGACTGGGCCGATCCGGAAGCAAAGCCGGAAATCTTCAATCCAACCAAACTGGATTGCGATCAATGGGCTAAGGCGGCAAAATCAGCTAATATGACTTACGGCTGTTTGACCACCAAGCACCATAGCGGTTTCTGTATCTGGGATACCAAAACCACGGATTACAATGTGATGCACAGTCCGTATAAAAAGGATGTAGTGCGGCAGTTTGTGGATGCTTTCAGGAAAAATGGGCTAAAGGTGATGCTGTATTATTCTATCCTGGATACGCACCATAAGTTGCGGCCAAATTCGATTACCTCTGCGGATATCAAAATGATCAAAGGGCAGATCACCGAACTGCTGAGTAATTATGGGCCTATCGAGGCTTTAATTATCGATGGATGGGATGCGCCCTGGTCGAGGATATCATATGATGATGTGCCGTTTGAGGAGATCTATCATTTGGTGAAATCGCTGCAACCCAATTGTGTGATGATGGACCTGAACGGCGCCAAATATCCGCCCGAAGGCATGTTTTATACCGACATCAAAACTTACGAAATGGGGGCGGGGCAAAGGGTTTCCAAAGAGCATAATACCATGCCAGCCTTAGCCTGCCTGCCGATACAGCAGAACTGGTTTTGGAAAACGACTTTCCCCGGCGAACCAACTAAAGATGCTGCGAAACTGGTGAATGAGGATATCGTTCCGCTGAACAATGCCAACGTAAATTTTATCCTCAACGTAGCGCCAAACCGGGATGGGCTGATCGATAATAATGCCTTAGCCTCGCTAAAAAAGATAGGTGAACTATGGAAGAACACTGGCCCCGAGGCCAAACTGCCTGTATTGGATGCGCCCATCATATCGCATAACCTGGCCAAACATCAGCAAAGTAATTCAAGTTGGAGCGATGACATGAATATTATGGACTTTGCCAATGATGATGATTTTACTACTTCGTGGATTTCAAACACCACGGTTACCCAACCCTGGTATGAGATTGATTTTGACAAGGAAACTTCGTTCAATGCTATCGCGATAACGGAAGATAAACCAAACATCAGCAAATATGTATTGGAATATTATCTAAACGGAAGCTGGAAACCTGTTTTTGATGGGGAGAACAACAAACGTGTTAAAATAAATCGCTTTGATAAGGTAATTGGTACTAAGATAAGGATGCGGATATTAAAGTCGGATCATGTGGCCTCGGTTGCGGAGTTTGGGGTGTATGAAGAGAAGTGAATTTTTTAAAGGCTTGTGTTTGGTTGATCGGTTAAGTGTTTTATGAATGGCAGTGAATGTTACTTTCTTTTTCCGCAAAAGAAAGTAACCAAAAGAAACTCCCGGCTACGCTTATGTTCTGTGAAAGTTAGTAGTTAGGCTCTGCCTGTACCACCCGAACAACGCTGATGCCGGCTTTTGAGGGTATTTATGGTTTGTGGGAATATTTTTTTCTTTTCCGTCAGCAGAACAGCTTCGGGCGAAATCAGACAAAACAATGGTGGACTGTGGGTTGGAAGGGCATAGCAAATTTTGCCAAGCCCCGGCCAAGCGCGGCAAGAAAAGGGCAATATTTTGCAGCCCGTGGTTTTGACTGATTTGCAGGGTAAAGGCCTGGTGCGGCAAAGAAGTCTTTCTGCTGACTTGATTTTTTGGTTCTTTTGTATCAAGACAAAATTGCGATAGCAATCATGAACACCACTAAAAAACAAACAACTGGTGAATAACTACTAGGCCCTCCCGCGGCCATGAGCGGGAACGAAGCCTCAATTGAAACAAAAATTACTTAAAAATTCAAGGCTTTACTTCTTTTTAAATAGGTTAAAGTAAGCGATAACGCTGAAGATCATGGTGGCTATAAAAAATATGCTGACCCACATAGCAGTAAAATTTATCTTGCAACCAGCTTGATCAGCACCGGCACCATCAGCACCACCCATACCCCTAACAATATAAATAAATCTTTATCCTGGCGGTAAAAATCCTGGCAGAATGCGATAAAACGGCGCAGGAAAAAAGGTAAGGTCATCGTATTGATTTTCTGAGTTATCCGGCCATATAATATTGTTCGTTCGAGGTCAGCTGAGCCAGCTTTTCTTTCAGGATGTTGCGGGCGCGGTAAAGCGTAGTGCGCGATAATAGTTCGCTGATACCTAAAGTAGTGCCGATCTCCTGGTGCGAGTAGCCCTCAACCGCATACAGGTTGAATACCGAACGGTAAACTTTGGGTAGTTGCTGTACCAGTTTCAACAGATCTTTCAACTCCAGGTTATTGGCATTGTTGGAGGTGGATGTATTCATGTGGCTTTCGGCCATATCCTCAACCAAAACCATTGGTTTCAATTTGCGGTAACGCGATATAGCGGTATGCACCATGATGCGGCGTATCCACCCTTCCAGGTTACCGTCGCCACGGTATTTGTGTACGTTGTTGAACATCTTGATAAAGCCTTCCTGTAAAATATCCTGTGCTTCATCCTTATCGCTGGCATAGCGCATACAAACGGCCATCATTTTAGGGGCCAAAGTTTTGTATAAAAGCTCTTGTTGCTTGCGGTCGTTTTGCAGGCATCCTTCCCACATCCGGCTCAAATTTGTATCAGTATTCATGGCGTTCATATTTGATAAGCCTATGCCAATGTTGATGCCATTTGGTAAGTTATTGATTTTCAGAAAGATAATTTTTTATTACGCTACGAAACTGTTCGTTTTCGTACGGTTGTGACGGTCATGCGGACGGTTTGTTATCCATATCTCATTTTGCCGGAGGAGATATTGTGCCATAGCAGCCACACAATTTTTCGAAGAAGTAATAGTTTTTTTGTTTTTATAAGTGGTTAATGATCCTTCCCTGGTTAGAGAAGGATTTTTTGTTTAGATGGCTTTATTTTTTTGATAAGTGAGTTCCTAATCACCAATCTCTAATTAACTAATCTCTAAATTCCTACCTTTGCCCCATCCCGGATAAAAACCGGGCAATAGCATGATCAAAGAAACAGAAATTGTTTGTTCACCCGAACAGCATGAAGACCATACCGCTTTACAACGACTTGCAGCCGCTGCCTTAAAAATATCGCCTCAACAGGTTTCCGGCTTAAAAATACTAAAACGCTCTATTGATGCCCGTGGCCGCAGGGTGGTTTACCGCATGCAGGTACAGGTTTTCATGGGTGAACCCTATCAGCCCGAAACTTATGCCATTAAATATCCCAATGTAAAAGATGCCAAACCGGTTATTATTATAGGTGCGGGTCCGGCAGGGCTGTTTGCCGCTTTGCAATGTATCGAATCAGGTTTGAAGCCTATTATACTGGAAAGAGGAAAAGATGTAAAACAACGCCGCCGCGATCTGGCCAATATCAATAAGCAAGGCCTGGTGAATCCCGAGTCCAACTATTGCTTCGGCGAGGGTGGTGCGGGGACTTACTCTGACGGCAAGCTCTACACCCGTTCTACCAAAAGAGGTGATGTGAACCAGGTGCTGAAAACCTTTGTGGCCCATGGCGCGGAAGAAGATATATTGATAGATGCCCGTCCGCATATTGGCACCAATAAATTGCCGGGCATTATTACTGCCATCCGCGAAACGATACAGAATGCCGGTGGCGAGATCTATTTCGATACTAAGGTAACCGGCCTAATAGTAGATTTTGGAAAGATAAAAGGAGTAAAGACACTGATCGGTGAAACTCATAAAGCTGATGTAGTGATATTAGCGACGGGTCATTCGGCTCGGGATATTTTCGAGATGCTGCATAGCCAGAATATCTTAATAGAAGCCAAGCCCTTTGCTTTGGGGGTACGCATTGAACATCCGCAGGAGATCATTGACCGCGCGCAATACCATTGTGATGACCGCGGCGAATTTCTGCCGCCGTCCTATTATAGTTTGGTGGAGCAGGTGGATGGGCGAGGCGTATTCTCCTTTTGTATGTGCCCGGGGGGCATTATCGCACCTTGTTCTACAGAGGATAAAGAGATCGTGGTAAACGGCTGGAGTCCATCAAAAAGAAATAACCCTTATGCCAATTCGGGTACAGTAGTGCAGGTGAACCTCGACGATGTGCCCGGCGATAATGCTGATCCGTTTAAACTGTTGCGGTTTCAACAGCAGGTGGAGCAGCTGGCCTTTACCGCAGGCGGCGGCAATTTGGTTGCCCCGGCACAAAGGATGGTTGATTTTGTGGAAGGACGCGTTTCTTCCGATCTGCCCAAAAACTCCTACCTTCCCGGTACAAAAAGTGTAGAGCTGAGAGATCTACTGCCCAATTGGATAGCGGAGAGCCTGCAAAAAGCATTGCCCATTTTTGGTAAGAAGATGAAAGGCTATTATACCAACGAAGCGATATTGGTGGGTGTGGAATCAAGAACGTCATCGCCCATTAAAGTTCCGCGGGATAAAGAAACCTTACAGCATCCGCAGGTAGCCGGTTTATTTCCCTGCGGGGAAGGGGCGGGCTATGCGGGTGGCATTATTTCTGCTGCGATTGACGGGATCAATTGTGCCTTGGCAGCGGGGAAGATAGTATAATGTCAATAGCGATGAGTTTGCAACCCTTCGCTATTGGTGAGAAATTGATAGTTTAATAATATTAGTTAATGACAACATCCGAAAAACTCCAGCAAGAATTAACCAATGTGCTTTCAGGTGCACCCTGGTATGGCAATTCAGTTTATTCCATTATCGAAAATGTAAATTTTGAAACCGCTTATGAAAAGCCCGAAGGATCGGTGCATAATATTGCGGAGATCGTGCTGCACATGCTGGCCTGGACGGAGGAAGTTATAGACCGCATGAATGGCCTGCCCTCGGGCCTTCCCACAAGCGGCGACTGGCCCCCGACAGGTAATCCTGATGAACAAAAATGGCAGAATTATGTCAATGATTTGAAGTTGGTCAACGTAAATTTGCTGGGTGTTATTCGGGATTTCCCGGATGAACAATGGAGTGAGCCGACAAACGATGAGAGAAACAGCGAGGCGGGTACCGGAGTAACTTACGAAGCGCTGGTTAACGGATTGATACAGCATCACATTTACCATTCCGCCCAGATCGCACTATTAAACAAGATAATAAATGGCGGATAAAAAGACATTAATATTAGGCGCTACGCCAAATGAAGGCAGATATGCCAACCTGGCGGCGAACCGTTTGGTACGCAGCGGGCACAGCATTGTGAATGTAGGATTGCGTACGGGCGAGGTAGCCGGTGTGCCCATCGAAAAACCTGATGTCATCCACAATGATATCGACACCATTACCTTATATGTAGGTCCCCAACACCAGGAAGGCTTGTATGATTATATCTTGGATACCCACCCTAAACGGATCATCTTTAATCCCGGCACCGAAAATTCAGAACTCCGCCGCATGGCTAAGGAGAAGGGTATCGAAACGGAATATGCCTGCACGCTGGTGTTGTTGTCGATAGGGCAATACTAAGACTAAACTCCCTTTCCTTTGGAGAGGGCCGGAGTGAGGCATTACTCCAATTTCTCTATTAGCGTGAGCGCCACGCATCTCACCGTTTCGTGAATAATATCTTCAGCCGAACCTTCGAACACCTTACGCACGGGTACGTTCCTGCCCTTAATAATAAGGTGGATAAACATCGTACCAACGGGTTTTTCGGCTGTTTCGCTTCCGCCTGGTGTAGTTAGGCCCGTTACCGCAACCTGTATATCCGAGTGAATGAAGTTTTTTAAGCGTTTTGCCAGTTCTTCGGTAACCTCTGCAGATTCCGGTGTGTATCTTTCAATAAAGTCTGCCGGTATTTTCAACAAATACTTTTTTATATCGGCATCGTAACATACAATGCCGCCCATTAATGTTTTACCCGATTCGGGCGCCAGGGCAAATTCAGAGCATAGCCAACCAGCAGTAGCACTTTCGGCAAAGGCTATGGTAAGTTTACGTTCAGCGATTATTTTGCTTGCTTTGAGTATTAATTCTTCAGCCATGATCCCGGTTATTATAACATAACCTTAAACCAGGTTGTTCGTTGACTTGCTGTGTGATATTGATTGGAGATTAGCCGGCATGCACTAAATATCCGAAGGAATATTATTTTTACTTCATGAAAACCTTATTCCTTGTATTTATCACATGCTTATCCCTTCATCTTCCGGAAAGAAAACATCATACCAAAATCGTTACGACAAATATTGATACAAGTGTACTCGCCCTGGAAAATAAAAAAGAAGCAATTGATGACTATTTAAAAAAGCATCAGAAAGAAATTATCACGTTGGCAAAAGTCGCCGGTAAAAAGAAACCGGTTCGTGTTTTAAATAACAAATGGCCTGATGGCGTTGAATACTCCTATAATATACTGAAGAATAAATCCGGTAAAATTATCTTTATTATGCAATCTCCATTTAGCGAAAGTGGCGATTGGGATATCGAATATCATCATTATTTTGACGAGGACGGGAAAACGTATGCCTTTAGCCGCGAGGAATCTGTTTTCGGGGATATTAAAGGTGGTATTATAAGAATGCTACTTTTTAAATACTATGGTGGCAATTTTAATATTATCGGCACCACAACTAAATTTATGGATGTGAATTTTAAGCCAATTAAAGTAAAGGAAGGACAATATGATTTCAGAGATGACAAATACAGTATTCATAAAAGTGTAGGTGATTGCCTGGTGGCTTATCATATACAGTAGAGACGCAATACTTTGCGTCTTTGGATGAACCACCTTAGAAATATATTAGAGACGCAAAGTATTTCGTCTCTACAAAATAGACTGCTGGCTAAATATCCTGATCTCCTTCGGATAATAATTATTGATCCGATTGGGCAGCAATTTCGCCCAGCCTAAAGCATGGCCCTCAAAGGTCATTAAGCTCCAGCCTTTTTCAGGGGTATTTAAACTGGAGATGTCTGCACGTTGTAGATATTGTATTGCTTGTTCCTTACTTAATTCAGTCTGCAAAAACCTATCCTGGTTAACAGCCAGGCTCAAAGCCAGCTCATGATCGGGAATCATATCCTTCCCTGCCAGTTTACCAATCCGTACACCTGATTTTTTGATATAGAAGTATTGCTGCAATATGCCCAGGCTATGGCGATGCTCGCGGTCAATGGCCAGCCAGTCATCGTTCACCTTAAAGTAATAATAGTTGTCGGGCTCCTTAATATAAGGCTTGGCCAGGTCTATCTCTTTAAAGTTTGCCTTTTGATGATCCTTGTATTTAGTATTGGATACCTCGCCGCTGCTGTCCTTCTTTTGTAGGCAGGCTGCAAATAAGCCTTCACCTTTTACCTTATCAGGATAAAAGCGATAGCCCCAGGCTTGTTTTTGGGTCGATTTGGTTTCTACTATGCCCCACTCTTGAGTAATAGGTATTTGTATGCTCTCCAGTTCAAATTCAGTGCACAGCCAATCCAGTATATCCTCGTTCTCTTCCATAGAATAGGAGCAGGTACTATATATAAGGTATCCGTCCTCTTTTAAGGAAGGGTACACATCAGCCAAAATACGTTCCTGCCGCTGATGGCACAGGTTCACATTCCCTTCGCTCCATTCGCCCATCGCTGCCGGGTCTTTCCGGAACATACCCGAACCTGAGCATGGCGCATCCACCAATATGATATCGAAGAAACCTTTCAACCGGGCAAAATCTTTGGGGTCATTATTAGTGACGATACTATTAGCCGTACCCCAGCGGGTCAGGTTATCGCCCAATACAGGTACGCGCGTTTTGATGATCTCGTTGGCAACCAGCAGATCGGTGCTTTTTAGGGTCGAATTGATCAGCGTGCTTTTCCCACCGGGAGCCGCACACAGGTCCAATACCTTAATGTTATCCTCATTGTCCTTATTAATATAGCGGAGTATCGTATCGATAAACATAGACGACGCTTCCTGCACATAATAGCAACCCGCATGAAAAAGCGGGTCGAAGGTAAACGATGGCCGTGTATCCAGGTAATAACCTTCGGGGCACCAGGGCACCTGGCTGTCCGTTTTTATGGGTGATATTTTAAAAGGATTAAGCCTGATAGAAGTAGGCGATGCGGCAGACCGGTGCGCTTCTACGAAGTTTTCAGCATTAAATCCGGGTGAACCGCCAAGGGTCGACAAGAAATTTTTGGGAAAAACAGGCTCGTTCATATTCTCTCCAAAGATACAAAAACAGGCGGATGGATATTTTAACAAAAAACGGGCTTTATTATTCCGGTTAGTTTACAGGGAGTTAAGGAATTGTTTTAACTATTTTAACATTTCTTTTGGCGGGTAGCCGTATTCTCCTTACATTTGTGTCCGCTTTGGAAAAAGGCGTTGTTTTTTGAAGATTTAGGGACTAAAAAAATATATTGAAAAAAGTGAAAATAACACTTGACACGTATACTAATTTATTCCCATCTTTGCAGCCGCTTCGGAAACGTAGCAAACAGTCAAAAAAGTAAGATCCTACGGGATTTTTAAATAGAAGTTCCCTGCGACAGGGAACAACAAAAGTTCTTTAAAAGGTGATTAAATAATTATGAAGCTAAGCGAGACCGGTAGGGGATCGGAGGCGGTCAGGCAGGCGCAGCAGCAATGCGGCAACGGCAACCACGAAGCAGTAATGCAGACGGGAGACAGGCGGACGGGAACAGAAAGTCGGAAGTTTAAGAAAAGACGAGATAGAGTGGGTAATACTGTATAAAGATACAAACGGTGATTGGAGGATGGAGATTAGAGATTAGGTAACTAAGGGAAGATCAACAAACGAAGATCACTACAAATACAGATTATAGAAG
>DATHKT010000061.1:0-18915 GCA_035489035.1 Mucilaginibacter sp. | reverse complement strand
ATGATCGCATCCACCGGGTGCAGGATCTGTTAAGCCAGTTCCTCCATGGAAAGTTTATGGTCCAGCGACTGGCTTAACAGATCCTGCACCCGGTGGATGCGATCATCCAGGTGATTGCGGTATTGCATAAAAACACTCAGTTGGGGATCATCCATTGTCCGCCTGAAATAGATCACCACTTCTTTGGCGATCTGCGCGGCGAAACGCGCGCCCCAGAGTTGTTCGGTCAGGTATAAGGCCAGGTCAATACCCGAAGACACCCCGGCACTGGTGTAAATGCGGTCTTCATTGACAAACAGGCGGTTGGTCTGCAGTTTTACTTTGGGATACAGCGACTTAAAACGGTCGGCATATTTCCAGTGCGTCGTACAATTGCGGCCATCCAGCAATCCGGCCGCCGCCAGTAAAAAGGCCCCGGTGCATACCGAGCAAATAATGACGCCCTGTGCGTGCTGCTTTTTTAGCCAATATTGAAAGGCCCGGGTTTCCGCCAGGAAATGGTCCGCCAGCAACAGCTCAGCCTCCAAACCGGGGACAAACACCAGGTCACCGGGTTTTAAAGTTAAATCGGTATAAGGTGTCAGCCTGTGAAAAGCAAGCAGACAGCTGCTGTCAGCTTCGGTTTGCCGCGCATCTATGGTACTGAAGGTGAGTTTAACAGGAGCGCCATAACAGGATGCTTCGTAAAAAATATGGGCAGCGCCGGTGATATCCAGCAGGTGCACTTTGGGCGGGATCATAAAAATTGCCTGTAGGGTGGTTGGCGAATGCTGCATGGCCTAAAACTAAAAACTTTAATTCAGATTACCTCTTAAACGCCGCGACTAATCCTCCTTTTTTAAACAGGGCCATTCTGTGCCAGCCAGCCATGGCACCGGATGCGAAGTGGTACAATATTTGTGAATTAAACCCGTCTTTTATTTTCAATGCTTTCTTAATTTGATCAGTTTATGGACAGCAAGAAATTGTTCAGCCCGGAAAAAGGCATTTGCTATTTACACTTTGCAATCCTTTTATTCATTTTAATTCCGAATTTAAGTGTTGCCCAAATGGACTCTTTGCCCGGCCACAACGATAAAGCGGTACTGTTGCATTCAAAAATCATGGGTGAGGACCGGACGCTTTGGATACACCTGCCTGATGATTACCATACCACTTCGAATACCTACCCCGTGTTATACCTGCTCGATGGCGAAGGACACTTTAGCTACGCTTCTGAAATGGTCAGGTTTCTTTCAGGCTATGACCGGAACCGGATACCGGCTATGATCGTCGTGGGTATTGTCAACGTGGACCGCGGCCGGGATTTCACCCCCATTCACCCTCAAAAAAATGGCATGACGGATAGCAGTGCAGTAGTACCCAGTGCCGGGGCCGGAAGATTTTTACGCTATATAGAACAGGAAGTATTGCCTTATGTGGACGCCCATTACCGCGTCCAGCCGTACCGGGTGCTGGCGGGACATTCCCTGGGCGGCCTGTTTGCCTTTTATGCTAAAGAGGCCAAACCCGATCTGTTCCCGGCAACCATCCTGATCAGCCCGGCGATCAATGGCGTCAATGACCGGATGTTGGCGGAATTTGGCCCTTTTTTAAAACAAACACGTGCTGCCAATCAAAAGCTCTTTATTGGCATTGGCCATGAAGGAACCGATAAAGTAGATTCCATTACCGCGCAACTGAAACAAATTGCCCCCAAATGGATGGGCTGGGACTACCGGAAATATGACGAGGAAAACCATTTTTCGGTGCCTTATAAAACGCTATTTGACGGTTTGAAATTTATCTACAAAGACTGGTTTATTGATTTTTATGGTAACGAGGGCCGGTCTTACCAGGATATCGATGCGCATTTTAAACAGCTCTCGGCAGAGTTTGGGTACCCTATCCATCCAGGCGAAGTATTCCTGAACAGCTGCGGCTATAACCAGCTAAGGGCCAATCATCTTCAAAATGCAATCGGCATATTTGCCGAAAATGTCCGCCAGCATCCGGACTCGTTTAATGCCTATGACAGTTTGGGAGAGGCTTATATGAAATCGGGCAATACCGCCTTAGCTATATTGAATTATAAAAAATCCCTCGAACTCAACCCGCATAATGACAGCGGGAGAGAAATGCTTAAAAAACTGGAAGCCAACGAAAAATAAATAGTTTCGTGAGCGGCGCCGGTAATGCCTTGTAAATCAATTTGGTAAAATTGCGCCAGGCTTTTAAATTTGCAAAATCCAACTTCTGCACATTCTCCCTTTTTTCAACAAAGCTTCCGCCCTACCCGCTCTTTCGTATGTTTGCCGGCTATACCTTAAACGTGCCAACAACGCCTCCAACCGAATTCGTCAAATTGATCGTTGCCTATGTTCAGCTCCGGGAAAGCCGCAAGATGCTGAAAGGGAATTGTCCGTTTCACGACGACAACTCCGGATCATTTATGGTCTATCCTTCCAAAGAGATCTTTAAATGCCCTGATGACAGGATTAAGGCGATAGCGCAGCTTAGGCAGAAGAGCAGGACCCGACCCAGAGTAAATAACCATTTGCCCCCTTTTCGATTTTCCATGGATATATTCACTGCTAATTTTTCAAAAGTAAAGATTTGGTTTGAAGCGTAAAATTTCGCACGTTAAAAGCAGCGCAGCACTGCTGATTTTTATATCTCATTAAAAATGGAAAAAGTCTCATTAAAAAGGAAACTTACGCATGCTGTGATTTTTGTGATTTATGAGCTTATGATGCTACCTCGCATTATTACTAACTTTGTAATTATTAATTTAGCATCAGTTAGCCTGGCCGGCAAATGTATTATCCATCTTTTCTGCAAGCCATGCTCGTTAGTTTCAATTAACCAGACCATGCAAGACAAATATTTGAAACACCTGTCGTTATTAGTATTGTTTTCATGTACCGTGATTTTCAATGGCTTTTCAATGACCACAAAGTCATTTGCCGACAGGTCACAAACACAGGAAAATGAGGAGCATAAGATTATCGCTATTAAAAATGTGAATATCATTCCAATGACCTTAGAAAATAAGATCATTGAAAATGTTACTGTAGTTATTAAAGACCATAAAATACTGTCAATCAATAAGCATGTTCCTGATCATGCGGAGATCATTGATGGTAAAGGAAAATGGCTTATTCCGGGTCTTATTGATATGCACGTTCATAACCTGGCTGATGTTAATTTCGGTTCATCCTACCCAACAAAAGGAGCCAATGCTTTCACAAACACTCAGGATTTTATGTTGCTTTACATTGCAAATGGAGTGACCACCGTATTTGAATTAAGCGCCAGGCCAGAGCATTTTGGTGAAAGAAATGAAATTATCAAAGGCCATGTGACCGGCCCCCGCATGGCGTTGGCATTTTTGATTGATGGCGGTGAAGGATCTGGCAATATAGCCAATAGCCCAGCTGACGGACGTCAATCTGTGCGGATAGCTAAAGCGCAGGGATATGAATTTATTAAAGTGTATTCCCATTTAAACATTGAAACTTTTAAAGCCATTGTTGATGAAGCCAACAAACAAGGGATGAAGGTTGTTGGCCATATTCCGAATGCGTTCAAAGGAAAGATTGAAGAAGCATTTGTGCCCAATTACGATATGGTAGCCCACGCAGAAGAATACGCTAAACAAACAGACAACTTTAGTGACCAGGACGCAAAACGGTTTGCACAACTTGCTAAGAAAAATAGAACCTGGTTAACACCAACTTTAACCACCATCGTGAGGATTGGCGAACAAGCACGTTCACTTGATGGAATTCGCGACCTGCCCAGTCTGAAATATGTGCCCCCGCTATTGCAAAGTAAATGGCTAACGGCAAATAATTATAATAAAGGTACAACACCGGATCATGTTGCTTACCTGGACAAAATAGCAGATTTTAATATTCGTCTGGTAAAGGCTTTTAAAGAAGCCGGGGTGCCTATGGTTGCCGGAACAGATGCCGGGACTTCGGGGGTAGTGTGGGGATTTTCACTGCACGATGAGATCGAGCTTTTAGTTAAAGCGGGGTTAACCCCTGAAGAAGCGTTGGCTTCAGCTACACGATTGCCGGCAATGTGGCTTGGAATTGAAGACAAAATTGGAACCGTGGAGGTTGGGAAATATGCAGACCTTGTTTTGCTGGATGCTAACCCTTTAGACAATATAAGCAACACACGAAAAATCTCTGGTGTTTTTGTAAATGGCCGATGGCTCGATAAATCCAGGATCAATGCCATGCTTT
Organism: Mucilaginibacter sp.; assembly: GCA_035489035.1. Taxonomy (GTDB): domain Bacteria; phylum Bacteroidota; class Bacteroidia; order Sphingobacteriales; family Sphingobacteriaceae; genus Mucilaginibacter. The sequence continues at coordinate 14,680 of DATHKT010000061.1, read as the reverse complement.
CAGACCTTTCAAAGCGAAATACGGCTTCGAAGGATAAATATGACTGGAGTAAAAGAGCAAAATATTAGGTAAAAACTGTATCTAAAGAATTCATCTATATTTAATTTAGGCTTGAATAGGGAAAATGCGAAGAAGGGCGGCAAATATATTTTACTTTCGATCTAAGGATACATTAACAGATCAGATCGCTTTAAACATCACAAATCAAATGCAAAAGAAACGACAACGCAAGCGTTGCCTTTATTAAAGAATATATTCGTAAAAGAGTAGAAACGACAATTAGTGAGATAAAAGGTTTGTTCCTCAGAAAGATCTACGCCGTGACTTTCAAAGGATGGCTGCTGAAAATCGCTCTCTTTATCTTCGCTTTTATGCAAAACAAAATTGTATAACTAATAACTTGAGTTAATTAGCCAAAAACTTTAAAACCGTTTCCGCAAACCATTTGGGCTCTTCCTGGTAAGAAGTATGCGCCCCGTTATAAAATACCACCTGGCTTTTTTTAAAGTGCCAGGATTTATAGGCGTCCGGGCCGACCGCATAATCTTTGGTTCCGGAAAGGATCAAGACCGAGCAGCTGATCTGGTTGGTATACTTCGCATAGTCGATCGCATAATCCGCCATTTTCCAAACCCGGTGCTGAAAATCCCAGTTAAAACGCGGACTAGTGGCGGTGAGCAAGGAATCTTCGATGTCTTTTTGTCTTTGCGAACGGAACATGATTTGATATTCAATTCCTTTCTTTGCCAGTTCCCGGTGCACCTGTATCATTTGGTCAAAGTGGGGCAACTGCTGGTCTGCCTTAAAGGTGTCACCGGCTGCTTCCAGCAATTTAGTGCCATAATAAATATGCGTTCTCAACACCGATTCCCGGTTAAGGGTGCAATGGATATAGACCAGGGACCGGACATTTGCCGGATGATCTTTGGCATATGCAGTCATCAGCAGGCCGCCAAAGGAATGCCCCATCACCGACCATTTTTTTATTTTTAAAAATACCCTTAGCTCTTCCATATCCCGCTCCATCCGCTTCATACTATAATCGTTATCGGCTGGTGAAGCTGACCGCCCGCAGCCGCGCTGGTCAAAATAGATCATCTTTACTTTCCGCTCGATTAATTTTGCCGCCGGAGTCGCTTCAAAAATATAACTGGTTATACCCGGCCCGCCATGGACAAAAACACAGGGCTTGCCTTTACCGGCGGTATGCACATACAGCTTAACCTGATCAGAGGTCGTGAAATAGAAAATGTGGTCTTGCCCATAAGCAGTTTTCGAAAGAAACGAAAAGGAAATTATCGTTAGGTAAAGTAACAGCAACAATTTGATCTGTTTCATGAGCTATGATGATAACATCGTAACAATGAATTTGTTGGGCATACGCTTCCCGCCTGCTCACAGGCTCCTTTTTAAATTCCAACCGTTTCAAGATCTTTGCCAATGTCCAGGTCACATCCCCTGCTGTCCCGTTATCGCCGGATCGCTGATATAAAAGGGTGCCTGGCGCTTGAGATCGTCTTATCCAGGCATTCTTTCAAATTGCCGGGTTACCGGCTGAATAACTCAACTAAACCTTGACGCTCCAAAAAGCTAATTTCATGCCTGGTACCCGGTTTAATTTGGGTTTTGATAATCTTGCTACTGTGCTTTAAAGGGGGATACCACCTGTCAATGTAACTGTATGTTTTCCCGGCGATAAGGATCAAGTAAATTATGGCCCGGCTCAAGTTCGGTAACCAGGCTCCCGATCTGGTGGATATCGCATACACGCATCCTTTGTACCGAATTCAATTTTTCGGCAATACATAGTATCACCAATCGTTTCGATGCCTTTATCATGGCCTTTTTGAGCATCACAATATCCAGGTCCGAATCCGTAATACCATCTGCCACTGATATGCCATTGGTGCCCAAAAAACATAGGTCAAACTTTATTTCATTCAGATAATTAATAACCTGCGGACCGGTGCATACCTGCGAATCCTTTGCAACATTGCCGCCAATAAGAATCACATTGATCAAAGGATGATTGGACAATTGTAATGCAACCAGCGGACTGATCGTAAATACGGTGACCGGACAATTTTGGGGGAGTATGGCCGCCAGTTCCATTACCGTAGTGCCGCCCCCGGTTAATATTAACATGTCTTCTTTAATAAGCCCGACTGCCTTGGCAGCTATGCATTTTTTTGCATCATAGGCATAAATATCGGTATGCTGAAAGGGATGATGATAGGCTTTTGATAAGGCGCCACCATGTACCTTAATGATCTGCCCCGATTCGTCCAGTTCATTCAGGTCGCGGCGCACGGTATCTTCAGATACATTAAGGGCTATGGCAAGATCAGATGACAGTACCTTATTGTGCAGGTTTATCTGTTTGATAATGTGCGAGTGACGTTCTTGTTTAAGCATCGGAATGTGTAATATTTACAATAAGTTAAGTTGCGGTTTTTTGCGGTAATTAGAAATAAAATTAACTAAATCATGCAAATATTACCGATAAGTTACATAACTTTAGCCTGAGCTTAATTTTATGCGGTTTATTTGCATGATTTACTGCATGTTATAATTAAGTTCAAACTCCCCTGATTGGTTATTAACTATTACCTAATTTATTAAATTAACATTCGCTTATGAAAAAAAGTCTATTCTTTTTTTTCCTGATGCTATGTTGTTGGACTATCCAAACCATGGCGCAAACCGTAACAATCACAGGGAAAGTTACATCAGCAGAAGACGGTAATCCCTTGCCCGGCGTAACCGTCAAAATTAAAAACACAAGTATAGGTAAACAAACCGACGCAAACGGCAGCTATACCATTTCGGCAACTGCCGGGCAGGTATTGGTATTCACGTTCCTTGGTACGGTCAGTCAGGAGTTTACTGTTGGTAATCAAACCACAATTAACGTGGCTTTGAAACCGGACAGCAAAAACCTGAACGAGGTGGTGGTGACCGGTTTTGGTGTAAGGCAGGAAAAGCGGGACCTTACTTCTCCCGTACAAACCGTTTCCGGCGCCCAGATCCAGCAAACCCAGCGCGAAAATTTTGTCACCGCCCTCAAGGGCCGTGTGGCGGGCGCGACTGTCACCGGCACCAGCGGCAATCCGGGTTCCTCAGCCGCCATTGTGCTGCGTGGCATCAACTCTATTGGCGGCTCCAACAGCCCGTTGTTTGTTGTTGATGGCGTACGTGTGAGTAACGATGCCATAGACCAAAACTCCCTGACCTCGCAGGGCGATAACCGCCGCGAGGATTTTACCAACCGTATTGCCGACATAAACCCGGATGACATTGAATCGGTCACCATATTGAAAGGGGCAGATGCAGCCGCGGTTTATGGTTCGTCTGCATCCGGTGGCGCCATCGTGATCACTACCAAAAAAGGGCATTCAGGACCCGGTACGGTCACTTATGATAATGATTTTGGTTTTGCCACCGCTTACCGATTCCCTAAAATTCAAAACGTATTTGGGGTGGGTACCAATGGTGCCTCAAGTGCCACCGTGCGCACCGCATTTGGTCCCGCTTATGCACCGGGGACAAAAACCTACAACAACTTGCAGGATATCATGCAAACGGGTCACACTGTTACCAACAATGTAGCGATTGAGGGCGGCTCGGATATAGCCACTTACCGCTTGTCAGCCTCTGTGCGGGATGCTACAGGCGTGCTGCCGGTTGCCTATAATAATAAAACCTCCCTGCGTTTTTCAGGGACCGCCAAACTATCGCCAAAACTGAGCAGCAGCGCCTCCTTTAATTATTTTAATATTGATAATCACAAACTGAACAAAGGCAACTCAGGTGCCTACATAAATGCGCTGACCTGGCCCACCAATGACGATGTGCGTAATTATTTGAACCCTGACGGAACAAGAAGGACATTGCTACCGCCAAACACCAGTGTGGCCGATGGCAGCATCGATTATGACAATCCGTTATGGGATGCACATAATAATATCAGCCGCGACAGAACAAATCGTGTTGTAGGCACCGTGGATCTCTCTTATGATGTAACATCATGGCTGAATTTGCGGGGCCTGGTAGGAATAGATTTTGCCGCTACATCAGGTAATAATTTTCTCAGCCAGTTCAGTTCATCCTACCAAAATTCCGCTGATTTTAACTATGGTGCCACCTCGGGTATCTCGGCCGGCGGTATCATCGATAATTATGTAGACAATAACCAGCAGATCAATGGCTCCTTGTTCGCTACTGCAAAAAAGACTTTCGGCAAATTCCGGACGACATTTGCGGTTGGTGCAGAAGCCATCAGCAATACGGATGATATTACCGGTTCTTACGGGGAGAAATTTATCCAGCCCGATTTTAACAGCATCAACAATACACTCCCAACCACGCAACGTACCAGCGAGTATATTAAGAAGATCCGTTATCTTTCAGGTATTGCCCGCATCGGCGTTGTGTATAATGAACTGTTAACCTTAAATGCGACAGCCCGGGAAGAATACACCTCAAAGCTTTCGGGTACCGTGCAGGATCATTATTTCTACCCGTCTGTTGGTGCCGGTTTCATTTTCACCAGCCTGCCCGGTTTAAAGGATAATAAGATATTATCCTATGGTAAACTGAGGGCTTCATACGCTGAAGTAGGTAAAGACCCGGCCCAGCCTTACAAAATATTCTCTACTTTATTACAGCAAACCACCACCGGAGGAGGCTTCGCCTATGACGTAACCGGTAATAATCCCAACCTGAAGCCGGAAAGAGATAAAGAAATAGACTTGGGTGCAGAATTCCAGTTCTTTAACGGACGTTTGGGTGCCGATATCAGCTATTACCAGGTTATCGCAACCAACCAGATTTTTAATCCGCGTATCAGCTATGGTTCAGGGTATATATTGGAGTACCTGAATGGAGGCGAGGTAAAAAATCACGGTTTGGAGATCTCGCTAACTGGTACCCCGGTTAAAACAAAAAGCTTCAGCTGGGATGTCCTGGTCAATTTTACCACTGCCCATGGTACAGTTACCAACCTGGGTGGTTTGCCTGAGTATTATAACTCCGATACCTGGTTATATGATAACGTGCGTTCGAGCATATTTCCCGGCAGCAGTACCGGTAATATAGCCGCTTACAGCTACGCCCGTAACAATGCCGGCCAGGTGCTGGTTGACCCATCTACCGGGTTGCCCATTAGTAATGCCACCTTTGTTACTGTCGGCGACAGGCTGCCCAAATTCATGATCGGTTTTGGTAACCACTTCACCTATAAAAATTTCGACCTGAACTTTTTGTTTGACATCCGCAAAGGCGGCGACGTGTTTAATGGCAATGAGCTGTTCCTGACAAGATATGGTTTGAGTGCCAATACGTTAAACAGGATGGTGCCGATCGTGGTACCGGGTGTGATCAAAGATGGTAACGAAAACACCTCGCATCCAACCCTTAACACCATACAGGTAACCCCGTACTATCAGAATACCTATTACACCAATAATGTGGATGCCGATTACATCGAGCATAACATTAACTACATCAGGCTAAGTGATATCACTTTAAGCTACACTTTCCCGCAGTCGTTACTGGCCCGGCAAAAGGTATTTAAATCAGCCGGGATATTTGTCACGGCTACAAACGTGTTCCTGATCACCAATTATACTGGGGCTGATCCGGACGTAAACGGCAATAACGCCTCCACTTTAGGGTCTGGCTCAGCCGGTTTCGATTATGGCGCCTTGCCCGAGCCGCGTGTAATTTCATTAGGTGTAAGAGTTAAGCTATAAAAAGTAAAAGAAAATGAAAAAATTTAGATACGCATTACTTGCCGTGCTTACCTTATCGATTGTAAGCAGCTGCAAAAAATATATTGACGTAAATAATAACCCCAATGCACCCGTAATTGTCGACGCATCCAGCTTACTGCCGCCGATACAGGCCGGTATGGCGCGCGGTGTTTGGTATGACAGTCGTTACCTTGGCCAATATGCGCAGGTATGGGGCTCGGCCAGTGCCAACAACATATGGGATGAGGAAGGGTATGCACCCGCATCAGATGCTGCCGGCGAAATGTGGCGCACGGTTTATTTCAGCCTGGGCCAGAACATTACCCTGCTGTGGAAGGACGCCATACCAAAGCAAAAATGGGATTACGTAGCCGTTGGCTATGCCATGAGGGCCTGGGGCTGGCAAAATGGCGGTGATATGTATGATCACATGATCGTTAAGGAAGCTTTTGACCCAACCCGTTTAACCTTTGATTATGATAACCCGCAGGATGTATATGCCGAGGTAGTGAAAGATTGTAAGACCGCGCTGAACTATATGAACCTGGCGATTAAAACAGATGGGTTAACACAGTCAACCTCACTCGCAAAAGGGGATTATATTTATTATGGCGACCGGTCCAAATGGATCAAATTCATCTATGCCATATTAGCTCAAAACGCCATCCATTTAAGCAACAAGTCGAACTTTGACGCCGCCGTTGTTACCAAATATGCAGACAGCTCTTTTGTAAATAACAGCGATAACGCAAGTGTTGAATGCAAAGGCTCAAACTCAACTGATGCCAATTTCTGGGGACCGTCACGTGGTAATATTGGTGCCTACAAACAATCTGACTATATGGTACGCCTGCTTGACGGCCGCATATTTACCGGTTCTTCAACACCGGATTATACCCTTGACCCACGTATCAAGCAGATCATCTCTGCCAGTAAAGATGGTGTTTACCGTGGGGTAGTGGGCAGCAATGGCGACCCTAATTCCGCCGATGCCAATACTTTGATACCATATTTATTCGGAGATGGGGTTACCACTTATCCTTCTGCTACGGTTAACGGAAGCAACTATGGTACCATACAGCGGTATATTTATAATGATAACTCGCGTGGCGTTTTGATGACCTATTCAGAGTTGCAGTTTTTTAAGGCCGAAGCCTTGTTTAAAAAAGGCGACCCGTCCGGCGCTTACGGGGCCTATATAAATGGCATTAAAGCCAGCCTTGATTTTGTGAGCAACCCGCCGCAGGGCACTAATTTAACCGGCGCACAAAACCGGATCGGCGCTGATGCCATAGCCGCCTATTTAGCGGGCCCCTGCGTCAGGCAAAACGCGTCAACTTTAACGCTGAGCGATATCATGCAGCAAAAATTCATCTCCTTATTTGTATGGGGAAACCTGGAGGCCTGGGCCGATATGCGAAAATATGGTTACAGCACAACGGTATTCCAGGGATATACCGTGCCGGCTTCAATTTATCCTGATAATGGAGGCAAACAAGTATACGTAGTCAGGCCGCGCTACAATTCAGAATACATCTGGAACATACCCGCGTTAAAAGCATTTGGAGCAACCCAGCCGGATTATCATACTACCAAACCATGGTTTATTTTACCTTAATCAGATCAGATATCGATATGAAAAAAATAATATATCTATCAGCGTGCCTGTTTGCCATCGCAATAAGCGGCTGTAGAAAAAATGAGATCACACAATTGGGCAACCCGGCAACGGGCGCCTCCATTAAATTTGTGCATGTGGCGCCCGGCACGCCTGGCGTCGACGGCTATATCAATAGCACAAAAATTACAGCGGCAACCATTGTGGGGGTTACTGATAACCTGGCCCCTGTATCAATTACTACAGGTTTCACCTATTTAAATGTGTTCCCCGGCAGCAATTATGCCAGCGTTCCCGAAGGTAGTACCGAGATCAAGATAGTTGCTGCCACCAATGTGCCCACCCTGGTAAGCGCGCAAACCTCGGCGCCCGGTGCGGTAATCGGGTCAGTAACGCAAGCTACTACCAAAGGTGCGGCGTATACGGCGTTTGCTATCGGCTTGCCCGGATCTTCCACAGCACCGTTATCAGTTAAAGTGGTGGAGGATAACTTTCCGGCCGCTGTGGCTGGCAAGGCCTATATGCGGTTCGCCAACTTTATTCCTAATGGCCCCTCGCTTGATCTGGGCGGCACTTACACACCAACAGACGGTACCGCTACTACGGCAACCATATCCACAGGGATCGCCTACGGAACCTTATCTGATTTCATCGCGGTGGATGTAAACCCGGTAAGTACAACGGGCTACGTGTTCCAGGCTTATGCCAATGGCACTACCACCACGGTTGGGGGGGCTACCGCTACGATCAGTTTAGCGCCGGGCCGTTATTATACCATCATGGCACGGGGGCTGTATGCGGATTACGCCGTACCGGGTACCAGCATCACCCTGAAAGCAACCGCGAGGCCTACTTTGCCAACAACAGACCCAACTACCCGTTTCCCCGAAATTTATTTCAATGTTCCGGGCCTTACTTATTATACCAATAAGTAAATAGTCATGTAAGGTTGGCTTAACAGGAAAATATGCAGCCAAATGCAAAAAGCCGGTCAAATATCGACCGGCTTTTTGGTTACAATTTATGCTCTACAAACTCGCCGGCCTTCAAAGGAAAGTAAGTTTCGATCAGCAGGCGTTTCACATAGGCCCGGTTATCAGCATCGCTTAAATACAAAAACAATTCGTCGCTGAACCGGCCGTAATTGACCACAGATATTAACTTATTGATACTTTTTATATGGGCGTTCACCTGGCATCCCGGCATTGCTACCAATTCCCAATAGCCAGATCCGCCTGCTTTCTCACTTTGCAAATAATAAAAAGGTTGGGTAAAGTCCGGCTGATTAGCCGTATCGACCAGCAGCCGCCAGTTTTCCTGAAAAACGCCTACGAGTTCGGTATCCGGATAAAAACGATTGTCACTTGCATAACCGCTTTCCATCAGCTCCAGCAACGTAAGGAGCAGCACAGGCTTGTGTGGAGCCTTACCGAATTTGGTGGGCGCCCCGGTGCAGATGGGTTAATGCATATAAAAACTTCGACGGATCGCTCATTGCTTCTGTAAATTTAGAACATTTACCGGCTTTGTAAAATAATTGCCATTGCGTCGCAAGTTCCTTGGCCACGCTCCGGCTCGCCCGTCTTATTCGAACTCATTCTCCAAACTCAATTCCTGTCCCTCATAGCGTTCTTTGAGCGGCCCCATATCGACCCTTACCTTTGTGTCCGTCACCCGCGCATATATTTGGGTGGACTTGATACTCTTATGCCCCAGCATCTGCCCCACGGTTTCAATCGGCACACCATTTGTTAGCGTAACAGTCGTAGCAAACGTGTGCCGTGCCACATGATAGGTAAGTTTCTTTTTGATATTAACCGCCTTAGCAATATCCTTTAAATAAGCATTTGCTTTTTGATTACTGATTGAAGGAAAGAGCTTATTTTCCTTCCGGCGCGGGTCGTCATGGTACAGCCTGATCAGTTTCAACGCGGGTGGTAAGAGCGGCACCCGGACCCGGTTATTATTTTTAGTACGATGCGTTTGCAACCAATGCTCGCCATCTTCGCCGGTAACAATATCATCCAGTTCCAGCTTGACCGTATCGGCGTAAGACAAGCCCGTAAAACAACTAAAAACAAACAAATCCCGGACCGTGCTCAGGCGTCGGATTTTGAACTTTTTGGCCGCTATCCGGAAGATTACGGATGTCAGCAAGATCGATAAGAAATCAGTCGGAAAAGTCTGGTATGCGTGACTCGGCAAAGACAATTATGAATATTTTATGGATAGCGGATTTCACCCGGTCGATACTTAGATCAGGTTAAGGCCTATCACAAAATTCATTTTAGAAAATCATATTATAACACGAAAAAATTGATTTGTTTATTTTAGAGTACGCACAGTATTTTCCCAAAAAAAGAATATAATTCAATCATTTGCGTCACGATGGGCTTGCCACCCGTTTTTCCAAATCATTTATAACTTTTCACCGCTCTGTTCAAATCTGTAGATTTTACTAAAAAGCTAATTTATTTAGCTGACTTATTTCTATGGCTCCCGTGATTAAGTCGTTCCAACGTTATAAAATAGACCATTAATAGTAAGAGCAAAAATCCGATGCTAATCAAAATCAAAAGCGATGCGGGTTGATCATTAACAGGGAACAACATCTCTGTTACCTTGATTAATGAATAAGATATTATGGACCCTATAAATAAAGTTTTTGTCATAGTGATGGTCCCATTCCAGTAAAAGCAGGTAATCTCGTTCCAGTGCACTTTCAAAGTGCTGGCTGCGCGACGTTTTATCACTTGGGCGCTTACCGGTAATAGAACGGTTATTGGGGCCGATCTTCCGTGCGGGTTTAGATAGCATATAGATTTATATTGGTGGCGCAAAAATGACCAACCAAAACCTATGCATGCATAACATTTTTTTCACATCATGTTAATAATGTGACATCACCTTCGCGAAAAGTGTGACATTTAGCGAAGGTGACGCCCCACTCAATACCACCCCTCGGCTTTTGCGAACCACTTCGAACTTTTTCCTAAAAAGACTAACAAGCTACATGGCTTCTTGTTCGTCCCGCCTTTTCCCGTTATTTTTCTTTTTTATCGATCCTCGCAGACCCGTCGTCGAAGATCAGCTTCACCTGAGAGATCTGTCCGGTAGCGTCTTTAACAAATTCCAGTTTGTAAGTATCGTTATGCTCCGGTTTAAAAGTGTTGGCGGACAAGGCGATCAGACGCGACGGTTTTCCGACTTCCGCTTTTGCGAATAAAGCTCCTGCCTCTAAAGTGATCGTTTCACCGACATCTTCCCTGAATTTGAAAGTGCCGATATAGCTTTTCAGCAGGGATGGATCTATGATCTGCGGGTGCAGGTTGCCATAAAGCATGGCCCTGTCCCAGGCAAAAGGGGCTTTTGTAACCGAATCCGTCAAAACGGCGATCCGGTCATCATAAAAATTCAGCAACGCTGCATCAATAGCATTGTCGGGATCAACAGCCAAGTCTGGCTTTACGCCAACGGCTTCCCAATTGGTTCTGGTAACCGGGTTGAGTGCCCGCGCAAAAGGCACCAGGGCGATAAAACCATGGCCGGTCAGCTGGAAGGAAACCGGGTGCGCCCCTCCGCCTGTGGTTTCCCCAACCACCTTGCCCCGGCGCTGGGATTGCAGGTCGTACGCAAATTCTTCTGCAGCAGAAAAGGTTCTGCCGTTGGTGAGTACATAAACCGGTATGCCAGTTAGACCTTCATAGCCTTTCACTGGCTCCGTCCAGTACTGCTGCGTTTTCCCGGTCCGGTGCTCAAACAAGTCATTGATGTGCGTAGGTTTGCTGAACAGGAAGCTGCAAATGTATTTCACCATGTCCGGGCTGCCTCCCCGGTTATCCCGAAGATCGATAATCAGACCATCACTGTACTTTAAAAAAATGAAGGCGCTTTCAACTGTCTTTTTGGCGTCGTCGGTTAATCCGTAGAACTGGTTGAAATGTACATACCCGACATTGCCTTTCAATAACTCTGTTTTAATGAATCCATAATTTTGCTTCCTGGCGGCCTCCAGATCTTTGGCTTCATTTTCAGCGGTGTTTTTAGGAGAAGTATCCATCAAGTTCTTTTCTGCATTTGGATTGAAGTTCATCGACAAATGCAAATCGTTGTACACCGAGCGCAGGTCTTTTGTTAGTTTGCGGGCAAAGTCCCGGGGGTTGGAAATGGTATCGTACAGACCCTTGGCGAGATTTTCCTGAATCTTGTTTCCCATTCTTCTGGCCGTATCAGGGAAAATATAATTCTTAATGAGCGACTTAGATAAGCTATCGACCACTTCTTTCTTTACCAATTTTGTCAGTGGGATTTGTGATTTGGCATGCTGGCCGAAGGCCAGTGCCATTGCAAGGATTAGGATGATTTTTTTCATGGTGCTTGGCTAGGATTGGGTATTGGCAATTATTTTTTTCAGGGTGCGATGAAGCAGTTCCAGTTCGGAATCGAGTATGCCGTTTAAAGCAGCCGAGCGGTAATTTTTGACGATAGGTTTCAGCGTTTCGATTATTTTCCGGCCCTTATCGGTAATGGTCAGCTCGAACCGCCTTCTGTCAGTCGCGTGAAAGTCCCTGTTCAGGTAACTTTTCTTCACCAGCAGGTCGGTGATCCTGGTAATCGAAGCCACATCTTTAAATACGAGCGCAGCCAACTGTTGCTGACTGATGCCGGGGCTATCTTCCAGTGTTTTCAAGACCAGCCACTGGTCGATGGTAATATCAAGCCCGGTGCGATTGATATCGCGCTGGCCAAACTGGCGGTAGGACTTGATGGCGTTTTCAAGTGAATAAAAAACGGTGCCTTTTAATTTTTCCAAAAAGTGAGATTTATTTGATGCAAATATATTTAACATATCAAATAAATTAGAATAGTTTACACAAAAATCTTTTTGAGCCGATATGTGTTGATGGAAAGTGAATGAAGATAAAAAGCCTCCGAATTGGTACGCTTCATTTTCTGACTTGGACTCTTGCCGGTGACAGAACGATTATTCGGACCGATCTTCCGTGCGGGTTTAGATAGCATGTAGATTTATATTGGTGGCGCAAAGGTGACCAGCCAAAACCTATGCATGCATAACAATTTTTCACACCATTTTAATAAGTGACATCATCTTCGCGAAAAGTGTGACATTATCTCCGCTATCTCACAAATTTATAGCTTTTTACACGCCGCTTTCTTTTCGCATCATGCTTAAGAACACTCAACAGCAACCTGAGCCGCAGAACGAGCGCCGTTTTAAAAAATGGTGTTAAAATCGGGGCCGTAGCCGATATACTGCTATCAGATCAATTGGGCCATCAGGTTGGATCTTTGAAATTCAATTTCTCGTCGGAAAAACTAAAAAAAGAAGAGGCCGAGGTTAAACTACATGTGCTAAAAACCTTCTTTGAAAACCAGGGGCTAAATCTTCAGCCAAAAAGTTGTATGCTGGTCGATGTGGCTGCCCGCCGTATCTACACCCTGGCGGACGTCAAAGATGGTGGACCCGCCTTTCACGTAGCTACCATAGAAATCAGGGACAACTGGGATCTTATTTAGCCCTAATTGAACACTGAATTAGCGGTTCATATTGCTCAGTCTTTTATCCGGTCAAAATAATCGTTCAATTCCGTCATTGCGGCAAATTTCACAATATTTCATCATGCTGTAAAAATTTCCGTTATCTACCACCAGCTAAGTTTTTTGTTATTTATCTTTACCCTACAGGCAGCAAACCCGCTGCAATGTGATAAGGTTTAGGTTTAAAGTCCCCGGCGGCGAGCGCTTTGGGGACTTTATATTTAGAGGACTATACTACTTTGATCACAATCTTGCCGCGGTTATGGTGCTTACCGCTACGTGGCTTAATACAGAACGAGTGCCCTTAATAAGTATGGTGTGAAGATCGAGGACTTAGCCGATAGGCTGTTATCAGGCCAGGGCAAATTCATGATCCTGCCAGTAGATCAGGGCGATATTGATTTTGTTGGTGACGGCCAGTTCGGCTTTTTTGGATTCTAATCTTTGATCGCGTTGTTCCTTATCCAGTTCTTTGCTCAGGGTGAGATAAGCGATGATGTTCCCGGTAAGGGAATTTACAAATTCAAATTGATAGCTATTTTTCATGGCTCGGCGCTTTAAATAGTGAATCAAAAAAAATCGGGCAAGGCTGTCGGAAGATCAAGGGTTCAGTCAGTTAACGATCTGCTCCGTGGTTTAAAATCAGGAATTTATTTCGACTTTCCAAATTTATGATCGCCAGTTTTTTATCAAACCGGCTGCAGGCTTGGTTAACCTGATCGGTCAACACATTCTTCTACTCTTTGCTTATTAAGGCAGTTCGTAAGACTCCCGGATGTATTTGAACAGGGCCGGACGAAGGTCGTCCATTGAAGTTACCCTAATATGATTTGCGAATTTTTTACCGGCCGCGACGCTTTTTATGACAGGTTTTTCGGGGTGTGGGGCGGCGGAATAAAATTTGATGTCCAGCCATTTTTTCATAGGGCGGATGATCAGGAAACCAACCCGCCGGGTAAAGACGATACAATTTGGGGTGACGCCAACCAGTACTTTTGGCCAGTCGGCTACTTCTGCCAGGATCTTATCGAATACCAGCACCAGTTCCGGTGAACGGTCCTCGAATAAACTGTCGAGGCTTACCCGCTGGCAATAATGCCGGTAATCCGGCCAGGGTAATTCGCGCTCACATTTCGGACAGGTCCAGCTCATATCAGTGGTAAACAACAAATAAAATTTCTTGCTTGCACATGGGCCAAAATTTTACACAATTTATTTTTATTATATTTCACTTTTCCGATCGTTCAACATGCCATTATTTAAAACCACTCTTGCCGTATTCATTGCCGGTATTTTTTTAGGCACGTCCTATTCGCAGGCGCAAACGCCGGGCCACAAGGCGCTCGTGCACACGATCGACAGCCTATTAAAAAGCCAGGTAAACACCGGCAAAATACCGGGTGCCGTGATCGAAGTAAAAATCGGTGATGAGTTGATCCTTCGGCAGGCCTATGGTTATGCGCTTAAATATGACTATCGGCATCACCTGCTGGCCAGTCCCGATAGCATGACGGTAAGCACCTTGTTCGATATTGCCTCGCTTACCAAAGTAGTCGGCACTACGACCGCCATCATGCTGCTGGTCGATCGCGGCCTGGTGCAGCTGGATGACCCGGTCAGCAAATATATTAAGGCTTTTGCCAGTCCCGATAAGGCTTCCATCACCCTGCGCCACCTGCTCACGCATACCGCCGGTCTGTACGAGTGGTACCCGATGTACTACTGGGCATCCAATAAGGAGGAAACCTTC
>DATHKT010000060.1:0-2640 GCA_035489035.1 Mucilaginibacter sp. | reverse complement strand
TTTAGAGATGGCTTCGTTCCTCGCCATGACGGTTTGATTTTAGGTGACCCCTAATCCTTAAACCTCGCGATCACTTTCCTACCTATATCATACGTCACCCTAAAAGCTTCCTGGTTGCTGGTATAGCCCGGTGTGCGGTGTATACTAAATACGAACTGTCCTTTGATATGGTTATATAAAAATGGAGTGATGATTAGGTCGAGCCGGTTATAGGTGGTCTTCTCAAAAAACGAGTCACCATAAAAAATATGACTGCCTTCACCTTTGTAAAACTCATCGAAAATAGCAAAACGCTTGTAGCTTAAGTAAGCACTGGCTACAAAACCTTTGGGTGATCTGCCGCTGTTCAATCCCCGTGTGCGCTCCAAGGATACCATGCCCCCCGCCTCAAATGACAAGGAATCGAACACGGTTTTATGGCTGAGATCCATACCCAGCCTTACCTGCAGGGCGCCATTATCGGTGATATGGTCGTCCTGCGTTAAAACCGCTGCCCCGGCATCATGCAGTATCAAAAAGTAATGCGAGATATAAAAAGGCCCGTTCTCCGCGGGTTTGTACTTACCAGAAAATCCAACCAAAAACTCCTCCCGCTGGGTATTAGTTTGCCGGCTTACCCAATCGATCCAAATATTCTGGGTGACATGACTATTGTGAAACTGCAGGTAGAGGCCTTCGACATTAGGGCGATAATAACGCAGGGTATCGTTCAGCAAAGCACGGGGATAATTGTCCAGCAGCCCTTCGCGCGGGAATTCGCCCGCGTTAAATTGCCAGTTTTTGTTCTTGAAACGGTAATAAGCCACCGGGTCGACCTTTAAAAAATAGGGCATCGCCCCAAACTCGTGGATGGCATTCACCCCAACTACAAAACTGTTCAGGCTATCCACATTCACGCCAAAATCAAGCGCGGTGCGTGTACCCGAGTAGGTGCGCGACCGGGCGACAAAATCCTTGTATTCCCTGTTATCCAAAAAGCCCATGCCGTTGAAATGCACATCAACGCTTTGCGCGAAGGCTTCAACGCTTATGAAAAGGGAAAGAGCTATTAAGTAAATTTTTTTAGTCATATAATGATCGTTATTCCACCGTTAAACTGATGATCCTGCTGTTCTTGCTTCCCTCGAAAGGGTCGGTGATCAGCGAAAATAATACACTATAATTTCCTTTCTGCATCGGCGCCGTAAATTTAAAGCTATAACGGCCAATTCCTCCAGGTTTTACTTCGATATGATAAAACTCGTTGCCGGCTTCCTGCACCTGGATAATATTTGAATCTTTAAATAAACAAGCCTCAAGCAGTACCTGGTGCTTATAACCTGCATTGGTAAAATTTATTGCATAAGGATAGGGATTTGAGACCGACAGATCAAGCTGCAGCACCTCACCTGGCTTCGACTTGAGTTTATAGGAAGGCGTTGCTATCAAAACCTTCTGATAAGTACGCACATCATCTATCCAGTTGCCATACCAGGTGCCACCTGTTGTGTTTAGCGTATCCGTTGTAATATCTTTAATGGGTCGCTGTACAATGTTATAGGCCCGGGTGCGCTGCATGCCTTCTTCCATTGGCCATATATCAAACTGCGTAAGCCGGTAGTATCGAGAATCATAAGAAAATCCTTTAGTAGTATTATTATAAAAATTATACTTGGAAGCATTTTGAAAGCCCCCGCCAATTATTACATAGTTATCCCCCGCAATTTTCTTAATATCATAAGCCCATTGCTTAAATCCATATAAGCTTTTCACCTGCCCTATTTTCCGGATCAATGGCGAGGCCGTGATGATCAGCACCCGTATCGTTACAATGAAGATAATATTCACCACAGCCAGTCGGGCAAACCATACCCGCCGGGCACCCGATTGTTTAAAATAGATCAGCGCCAGCATGGTCACAGGGGCAAAAGCGATCAGCGTCCATTGTGGTTGTACTTCACCCTTAATGCTGCTGATGAGGAAAAATGCCAAAGTACCGATGGCATTCACCATTAAGGCCCTCGTAAAAACATCCTTTACCTTAGCTGCAAAGGCACTATAAAACAGGAACCAGCCGATGAGCGGACCGGCCATTAAAAGTTGCCCCGGGAAATAAGTATAGGTTTGCGAAAACTCGTAATGATCTGACGATTGCTCGAACAAGTGATAATTGACGGAAGGATAATCATGGTGGATCTGCCATAAGATATGCGGGATATACAATACGACTGATAGCACGGCGATCACCCAAAAACTTCTCCTTGTCAATAATTTAATATTGGATAATACCGTGAAGCCCACCAATAATATACCATGATATTTACTATAAAGCAGGCAGGCAATGATAATCGCCAATAGTAGCGCCCATTTAAGCTGATCATCTTCCACATACTTTTGGTAGATGAAATAGAAAAGCACCGTAAACAAAAACAGCGGGGCGTCAGGTGTAGTGGTAAACCCATAGATATGAAAAATGAATATCCCTGATACCACCAGGATGAACCATTTGGCTTCAACAGCATATCTTTTTACGATGAGCCATAGGATATAAATAGATATACTGCTGGTGAGCACGGTCATCAGGCGAAGGCCAAATTCGTTGTGTACAATGCTATCACCGATGCGGATAAACAGCGCCACCATGGGTGGATGGTCAAAATA
>DATHKT010000059.1:0-110966 GCA_035489035.1 Mucilaginibacter sp. | reverse complement strand
AGCGCGATCACCCTTTCTTTGGATACGGGGATAAGCTGCACATAATTATACCGCAATTGCTCTTCCGCATTACGCGCATGAATGCCGATTGGCGACAGATCATTCAGGTAATAAGCAAATTGTATGGGGATGGGTTTATCCAAACCAAACTCCTTACGCACCGCCTGCAGCGACTGCACATCGGCACGTTGCCCTTGTGTCATGCGGGCGGGGTCGACCGGTAAAATATTGAACAGGAAAAACACAACGAAAACGATCCCCAGCATAACTGCGAGCCCATAACCCAGCTTACGGAGAAAGTAGCCGATCATTTTTACTTTTGAAAATATGCTTTTACCAGTTCTTCATATTTGGGCATACTGTGGTAATGCCACTTATTCAGGATAGTACCATTCTTCATCAAAAACACGCCGGGGTTGGCCCTTACCATCGTTTTCAACGGCACACCGTCCGCATAAAAAACTTCTGTAATCAAATGATTGGCCTTTACAAAAGCCTCCGCATCCTGCGGCGAATTAGAGGTAAGTAATACAGTATGCGTGTTATAATTCTGTATCAATGTAACTGCCAGGGCATTCAGCCTGCCAATGGCCGCCACATCCGTATGATTCAGATCGTAGGCCACAATAATGAGATTATTAAACGGGCTCGATAGTACCTCTTTAGTGTAATCAGTACCCTGCGCGTCTTTTATAGCCAGGTCCTGTATTTTTGGTGCGAAACCTTTCTTAAGCAATACGCTTTTAGGATCGCCTTCCACTGTCCAGTTATTATCCTTCCAGATGCCGGATTTCGTATACTCTTTATCATTCATCACCTTGGTGTCGCCCGTCTTTTTGTTTTTGAGGTGATAGGTGATCTCGTATTCGTCAGGCACAGCTCCCGGCGGGGTTTTCATTTCATCCAGTATGTTGGCACCAACCTTATAAGGCAGAAAATCGATCACCGGCATAAAGTTGTAGGTGTAGAAGCCAAGCCCAAGGGCCACCACTACGGATGCAATTAGTAACTGGTCGCCGGTTTTTTTGCTGAAGAGCGGGTTGATCACTCTTCGGTTGATAAACAATACCAGTATCAGGAGCAACAAAACCACGTCCTTACTGAACGATTGCCAGGGCGTAAGTGGTATGGCATCGCCAAAGCAGCCGCAGGTTTGCACCACTTTAAAATAAGCTGAATAAAAGGTGAGGAAGGCAAAGAAGATAATCAGCAGCAGCAGGCCCCAGGCTACCGAAACGGCACGCACACCGATCAGCAAAGCAAAACCCAGGATGATCTCCAGCGAGCATAAAATGATAGCAAAACTAAGCGCAAAACCATTTAGAAAAGTAATATGGAAAACCTCGAAATACTCCTCCAGCTTATACGAAAAACCCAGCGGATCATTGATCTTGATCAGGCCTGAAAATATAAATAGTAAGCCCACTAATACCCGGCAAATCCAAACTACGTTTTTCATTTCACACCCAGTTTTATCAACGCGAACACCGCGTAGTTCAACATATCCTGGTAATTGGCAGCCACGCCCTCTGATGCCAAAGTTTGGCCCTGGTTATCCTCTATCTGCTTTACCCGCAGTAGTTTCATCAATATCAGGTCTGTAATGGAACTGATACGCATATCGCGCCAAGCCTCGCCATAATCATGATTTTTGGCAAACATCAATTCTTTGGTTTCGTGTGCTTTTTCGTCAAATAGCCCGCTCACATGCTCTACCGAAAGCTCAGTAGCGGTATCAGGCCCGCAATCCAGTTGCATCAAGGCGATTAGGCAATAATTAACAATACCAATGTATTCACTGGTGATGTCTTCGTCTACTTTGGATATTTTTTTCTCTTCCAATGTACGTATGCGCTGAGCTTTTATAAATATCTGGTCGGTGATCGATCCTATGCGTAGTATGCGCCATGCGGTGCCATAATCACGGGTCTTTTTCATGAAAAGCCCTTTACAAATTTTTATTACCGCGTCGTATTCTGCTGATGTATTGCTCAATTTTATTTCGTTGTAATGTTGAAAGGTTGTAAAGTTGAAATGTTGATCTTGCCAATGCAACGGTTTATACAGTTTATAAAAGTTAAAGTAACTTTACAACCTTTCAACGTTCAAACATTCCAACCAAAATCCCAGTGGCTAAAGATACATTTTTTCGGAAAAAGGCAACCATAAATGCAGGCGGCAAACTGATAGATCTGAGCGAGCCAAAGGTAATGGGTATTATCAACATCACGCCCGATTCCTTTTATGCAGGCAGTCGCAAGCCCGATAGCTACGATGCCCTGAAACAGGCTGATAAAATGCTGGCTGATGGTGCTGATTTTCTCGATATAGGCGCCTACTCTTCCCGGCCAGGCGCTGATGATATTTCTGTACAGGAAGAAATGGATCGCCTGCTGCCTGTAATCGAATTGATCGCCGCCAATCACCCGGATGCCATATTATCCATCGATACCTTCCGCTCACCAATTGCCGAAGCGGCCATAAAAGCCGGGGCTCATATTATTAATGATATCTCCGGCGGACAACTGGATGAAAATATGTTTGCTACCGTGGCCCGTTTGCAAGTGCCTTATATCCTCATGCACATGAAAGGTACTCCGCAGAATATGAACCAACTGGCCCAATACGGTGATATTTTCAATGAGGTGCTTGATTATTTTGCCGGGCGATATCACCAACTAAAAGAATTGGGCGTACATGATGTGATCATCGACCCCGGTTTTGGTTTTGCCAAAATGCCTGAACACAGCTACGCTTTAATGAACCGGATGCAGGATCTGGATATTTTACAATTGCCTATCCTGGTGGGTGTATCCCGAAAAAAGATGATCTATAAAATTACAGGCGGCACTGCAGAAGATGCCCTGAACGGCACCACCGCGCTGAATGCTATCGCCCTTACCAAAGGCGCGAGCATATTGCGGGTACATGATGTAAAGGAAGCCGTAGAAGCGGTTAAGATATTCCTGGCGTGTAAATAAACTGGTTACGGTATTTTTTCGTAATCGGCAGCAATACCATCCGTTACAGTAGTCCCCAAAGTGAGCTTATTATCTTTTAACGCGATAGGGGATCCATCACCATTGTTAAAAAGTATCACATCAGAATACTCGGAGTCGCCCATCCTGAACCCATTTTTCTTGATATGAAAAAAACCTGCTTCAGTAAGGTTCCCATTTTCAAGGCGCTTATAGGTACTGTCCCTGTTGAACTGGTAAATATTATTATTGCCCGGTGCATAGGTTGAATCCTTGTAGCCGAAACCGCCATACATCCTTCTCAACTCCCATTTGCCAACAAGACCTGGAAGTGTTTGTTTTTCTTTTTTACAGGCAGCCATGGTAAAACATACCGCGGCAACCACTATTAGTAGCTTCTTCATCCCTTTAGTTACTTACTTTCACGTAGTCGTAGGCGATATTGTCGGTCCAGGTGTTGCCTATGGTTAATTTATTTCCATTCACCACGATCATCTCACCATAAACCGTATTGTCAAATAATATTGCATCGTATTTGGTGGGGCCACCCGGGTCATACCCATTTTTCCTATAATGAAATATTCCCTGGGCATTCAATTTCCCCTTCACAAAAAACTTGTAGGTACTATCTGTATTGAACTGGTAAATAGTTCCATTACCCTGTTGATAGGATGAATCCCTCCAATAAAGGCCGCCATACATTCTCCGCAATTCCCATTTACCAAAAAGACCCGGAGATACCAGTTCACCTTTTTTACACGACAGCAAGCATACGCCCACTATCACGACCAATAGAAACGCTTTCATAATTGCTTTTTTAATTATTACGCTATTTGTCAACCCAATGTAACAGGGTGTTATAATTTTTTTCGTTACCGTACGGAAACGAACGGTAATCTGTATCAAAATTAAACGATTCTGAAATAAACAACAAACTAAACTATTGATAATTAATTATTTATATAATCGGCACTGGCTTTGTGGTAGAAATTACAGAAGCATACAGAACATGGCCTTACATCGCAAACCACTTGAACGGCGCACCTACTCACAGGACCGCTATTATGCCCTGATCAAACGGCAAAAATCAGGCAAGGCTACTTTTAAGGAACTGACCGAACTGGATGAAATAGTAAATCGTGTGCCGGATATACGCGACATCGTGATCAGGGAAAGTTTTATGATTAATGACCCGGATATGAATGAGCCCACCGACAATCCACAAAACAACTTTACCCAACAGGTACCGCACCGCAGTTGGTGGACCCGTGTTAAAGCATTTATAACACGCGCCTTTACTTCCCAGATTTTTGTCATAAAAACAGGCCATTCATTAAGGTTGAGGGCAATCGGAGGTTAAATTAAAAACAATTCGCTTTTAATTGTTTTTAATAATTATGGAACTCTTAAAGCAGGTTTTTGGCGAAGGAAAAGACCTTTCCGTATTGCAAATGTGCAGCCGTGCAGTGGTGATCTATTTTATTGCCCTAGTCCTTCTGCGTATCAGCGGCAGGCGCACCTTTGGAAAGAAAACAGCTTTTGATAATACCATAGCTATTATTTTAGGTGCGATACTGAGCCGAGCAGTAGTTGGTGCATCTGATTTTGTGCCCACTGTTGCCTGCTGCATGGTATTGGTGCTTATTCATCGCGGCTTGGCATGGGCAAGTATTCGCAGCAAAGGCATTCAACATCTGCTGGAGGGCGCAAGCATTCCCCTGTACAAAAACGGTAAACTGGAAAAGAACAATTTAAATACAAGCCTTATTTCGGAGGATGAAATTAAAGGCGACCTGCGGCTGAAAGCCAACATCGGATCAATTGAGGAAGCGGAAGAAGTGCACATGGAAACAAACGGCGAGGTGAGCGTGGTTACGAAGAAATAATGTCTCGTTTATTCCAAAATAGTTTAAAGATTTCAGTGACCGATCTCAAAGGTTTGACTTTTGATGCTTAACTTTAACTCAAAATGAGAAAGATACATGCCCCTGAGTAAAGCCATAACCATCAAAAGAACTGAAAGCAGCGATCCGGATTTCCCCTATTTGGTTGCGTTACTGAACCAGGAACTGCGGGAGAGATATGGCGCCCTGCAAACCGTTTACGACCAATATAATCATATCATCAATTTAGAAACAGTTGTTATTGCCTATTGTAACGATATCCCTTCGGGCTGCGGGTGCTTTAAAAAATTCGACAACGACTCGGTTGAGATCAAAAGAATGTTTGTAAAACAAGAGGAACGCAAGCAAGGCATTGCTTCCACTATATTAAACGAATTGGAAGTATGGGCCAAAGAAGACGGCTATTCTTATACCGTACTGGAAACCGCCAATAAACAACCTGAATCCATAGCTCTTTATCAAAAATTGGGTTATGAAGTTACACCCAATTACGGGCAATATATTGGGATGGAGAATAGTATTTGTATGAGGAAGAAATTATAAAACCTGTCTAAAACCTGGCTTCAGTTTGCAACTGAAGCCTATTGATGACGAAAGTTTAAACTTTCTATCGTAAACATATTTCCGATTACAGTTGCAAACTGTTGTTGATCCGGGATTTCAGTCGCAGACAAAAATTAGAAGTATACTACCCACTCATCCCATGGCTCGCCGCTTCTAAAATGCCCCGATTCCACCTTTGCCCTTATTTCATCCGAATATATCTCACTATCCCACATTCGCATCGCCCCTTCACCCATCCCAGTCAGATTAACTGAATTGAAATATTGTGATAATGCCCTTAAAGTGGTTACTTGCCAAGCCAGTTTGTTTAACAATGAACTTATAAATGCTCCAATAGGTGTAAAATCCTTTGTTAAGACTTGCGTACTCTTCGAATGTCTAGTAAACCCCGATGTGGCAGAACCATTAGTTCCATATAAATCCACCATTTTCGACCAATCTGGAATAAACCTCGGGCCAAAAAATGTCATCTTAAACGCCGACCAAAATGCTAAATCGGCCACGCATATTAGATCTGGCATCTGAATAGGGTGTGTCACACTTTTATTATCAGCTTCATGCAATTTCTTTTCAATTGCTTGAATTGGATTTGATTTTTTCCCTTTCCAAGAATGTGAATGTGCAAGCATTCCATAAATTATTGGACTTTGAAGTTCTTTATATGGAGTTCCTTTTTGTTTGGTAAAATGCTGTTTAATTTCAATTGAGTTTTTTATAAATTCATCAAGATGATGTGATTTTAAAGTTACTTTACATTCAAATGCTGCAAGCACCCCACCAGCTAAATATAATTTTTTGTCTAATAAATGAGACGGGTATTCAGGCTGCAATATAATTACATCAACTTGCGGGCTGGCTATCCCATTATGGCTAAGTATTCTTCCCTTTGTAACAATATGAAATGTTGTAGGAAGCCAATTCCTTAATAATGTTGCCCAATTTTCTTCTCCCTGATCGCCGGCTGTTCCTGGATCTTCAATAGATCTCTTTTGAATTCTCTTATATTCTTCTGCCATCTGTTTAGTAGCAGAATTCATGAAATCTAAAAGGTCATTACCGGGCATACAGCAAATTATTATCAATACTTTAAATTTCTTTTTAATTACAGATTTGACAACTTTTAAAAAGTTGTCAAATCTAAAAGCACTTACCCCACCAATTCCGACATCAGCAAAATAGAATCAATATATTCCCGGTCATTCGCCAACCTCGGCACTTTATGCTGTCCACCTAATTTCCCTTTTTCCTTCATCCAGTTAAAAAAGGTGCCTTGCGGGGCTTTGTGTACGATAGGGCGGCGCAGGGCCATATCTTTAAAGCGTTTGGCGTCGTAGTCGGAGTTTATGCGGCGCAGGGTTTCGTCCAGCAGGTCAACAAAACGTTCAAATTCGGGTGGTTTCTGCTCAAACTCGATGATCCACTCGTGCGCGCCGCATTCGTCACCTTTAAAATAAACCGGCGCGGCGGTGTACTCTTTAATAATGGCGCCGGTTTGGCGGCAGGCTTCATCTAAGGCACGTTCGGCATTATCAATGATCAACTCTTCGCCAAAGGCATTGATAAAATGCTTGGTGCGACCTGTTATTTGTATCCGGTAAGGGGAGAGTGACGAAAAACGGATGGTATCACCTATCATATAGCGCCATAGCCCTGCATTGGTACTAATGATGAGGGCGTAGTTTTTGTCCAGTTCAACCTCATCCAGTGTTAATGTTTTGGGATTATCATCATGCAAATGCTCCAGCGGCAAAAACTCGTAGAAGATACCGTAATCCAGCATCAGCAGCATATCGCCATGTTCTTCCTGGTCCTGTATGCCGAAAAACCCTTCGGACGCATTATAGGTTTCAAGGTAATGCATATCATCCTTCGGTATCAGCTGTTTAAACTGCTCACGGTAAGGGGTGAAGTTAACAGCGCCATGAAAATAAAGCTCCAAATTGGGCCAAACTTCCAGCAGGTTTTTCTTGCCGGTGATCTCCAGGATGCGTTTAAATAGCAGTATATTCCAGGTAGGCACGCCGCTGATACAGGTTACATTGACATCCTTGGTGGCATTGGCCATCTTTTCGATCTTCTCCTCGAAATTATCCAGCAATGCGATATCCAAATGAGGGGTACGGTAAAACTCCGCCCAGATAGGCAGGTTCTTCATGATCACAGCCGACAGGTCGCCAAAAAAAGTATCGGTATTCAACTGGCTTACCTGGTGACTGCCACCTAAGGTTAAAGCCTTACCCGTAAATATCCGGGCATTGGGCCGGTTATTAAAGTAGAGTGTCAGCATATCCTTGCCACCCTTAAAGTGGCACTCTTCTAACGATTCCTCACTTACCGGGATAAATTTGCTGCGGTCGCTGGTAGTGCCTGATGATTTGGCAAACCACCTGATCTCGGTGGGCCACAGCACATTTTGCTCACCCTTCAGCATCCTTTCGATGTAGGGCTTTAGGGTATCATAGTTCTGTATTGGTACCCGCTCCTTAAACTGGTTAAGATTCTCGATGCTTTTATACTGGTATTTCCTGCCCCATTCGGTACCCTCGGCACCCGCTATCAATTGCTCAAACCACTCCTCCTGCACCTCATTGGGATACTTCATAAAAAGCTCGATCTGGTGGATACGCTTTTTGATAAACCAGGTAAATACAGAGTTGATGATCGTCATATATCAGTCATTGGTCATTTTGCTACGCATCATTAGTCATTTGGCTCGCTGTCATTGTACTTCTAATGACTAGTGACCAGTGACAAATGACTAAACAAACGTTTTTCTTTTCAAAACAAAATTGGTTCCGAGGTATACCTTGCGCACCATTTCATTCTCCGCTAATACCTCCGGCACTCCTGATTCCAATATCTTCCCCTCAAACAGCAGGTAGGCCCGGTCGGTTATCGACAAGGTTTCCTGCACATTGTGGTCGGTTATCAATATGCCTATGTTGCGGTGGCGCAGCTTGGCTACCATCGCCTGTATCTCTTCCACCGCTATCGGGTCAACCCCGGCAAAGGGCTCATCCAATAATATAAAGTTTGGCTCTGCCGCCAATGCCCGGGCAATTTCAGTACGCCTGCGCTCACCGCCCGAAAGCAGGTCACCGCGATTGGTGCGCACTTTATGCAAACTAAATTCGTCAATTAGTTCTTCCAGTTTATCGCGTTGCTTGTCCTTGCTCATCGTGCCCATTTCAAGCACAGCCTTGATATTATCCTCTACCGATAACTTACGAAAAACCGATGCTTCCTGCGCCAGGTAGCCAATACCCTTTTGTGCCCGGCGATACATAGGGTCACCGGTTATATTCTCATCCTCCAGGTAAATGGTACCCTCATTTGGTTTGATCAACCCCACGATCATATAGAAGGAGGTAGTTTTGCCCGCGCCATTAGGCCCCAGCAAACCCACGATCTCTCCCTGCGCCACATTGAACGACACATGGTTTACCACCGCACGCTGCTTATATTTTTTTACAAGATTTTCTGCTCTAAGAATCATATTGTCTAATTCAAATCAGCCCCCTCTAAATCTCCCCCTGAAGGGGAGACTTTTAAAATGCCCTTCCGCTAACCAGCGGAGAGGGTTGGGTGGGGCCACCTTATCCCTTTTACATTCAACTGTATCGAACGCCTTTCGCGCCATATATTTTCCTCAATTGTGTAGCAAATATCAAAAGGTTTACCATTGCTTACATCAGCAAGGTGAATTCCCTGGTTAAAGGCGATGCACTCAAACCCTGGTGAGCCTTCCTGCATCACAGCCATTTTCAGGTGATTTTCGCCCACCAACCCTGCATAACCGCTAACATACACATTCCGGCTGATAAAAACCGGGGCCATATTTTCGGGGCCAAAGGGCGAAAACTGGTTCAGTATCCTGAAAAATTTAGGTTCTATCTGCTTTAACTCCAATTCAGCATCAATTGTTATCTGCTGTATCAATTGTTCATCCGTAATATTCGCGCTTACCACTTCCTCGAACCTGGCAATAAAAGCTTCCACGTTCTCCGGATGCAGGGTGAGCCCCGCGGCATACTTATGCCCGCCAAACTGTATCAGCAGATCCTTACATTCACACAAGGCCTCATACAGATCGTACCCCAAAACAGATCTTGCCGAACCAGCCACATGCCCGTTTGAACGGGTTAGCACGATGGTTGGCCGATAATATTTCTCCGTCAATCGCGAAGCCACAATGCCGATAACCCCCTTGTGCCATTTCTCATTAAATACAACGGTTGATTTGCGGGCGATCAATATCGCATCATTATCGATCATGCTCAATGCCTCATCGGTAATGGACAAGTCATGCCCCTTCCGTTCGGTATTTTTCACGTTGATGAGCATCCCTTTTTCTCTTGCCGCATCTTCATGGCAGGCGATCAGCAGTTCAACCGCGTGTTTAGCATCATCAATGCGCCCGGCAGCATTAATGCGCGGGCCGAGGGTAAATACCACATCCGATATTGAATAATTGCCTGTCCTGCCGGTTAGTTCCATCAATGTTTTCACACCGATGCAGGGGTCATTATTAATTTTTTGCAATCCAAAGTAAGCCAGCACCCTGTTCTCTCCCGTTATATGCACAATATCACAGGCAATACTGATGGCTACCAGGTCGAGGTAACAACCCACCTCTTCAAAAGGGATATCATTTTTTTCGGCAAAAGCCTGTATCAGCTTAAAGCCGATCCCACAGCCCGAAAGCTCCTTGTAAGGATAATCACAATCATTTCTTTTTGGGTCGAGTACCGCCACTGCAGCTGGTAGTTCATTTCCCGGCAGGTGATGATCGCAGATGATAAAATCTACCCCAAGTGTGTTGGCATAAGCAATTTTATCGACTGATTTGATACCACAATCCAGCGCGATAATGAGTGAGAAATTATTTTCAGCAGC
The DNA here is from genome assembly GCA_035489035.1 of Mucilaginibacter sp. Taxonomy (GTDB): domain Bacteria; phylum Bacteroidota; class Bacteroidia; order Sphingobacteriales; family Sphingobacteriaceae; genus Mucilaginibacter. Next base: position 100,624 of record DATHKT010000059.1, on the reverse strand, counting down.
ATAGTCAATCCCCTGGGTTGATATACCATAGCCTTCCAGGTAACGGTCAGGTATATAATATTCTATCTGATCGTGCAGCTTTTTAAAAAAGCTGTAAACCAGTGATACGGCGGTGGTTCCATCCACATCATAATCGCCATAGATCAATATTTTTTCTTCTTTTGCTATCGCGACCTCAATGCGTTCAATGGCCTTTTCCATACCGGCCATCAGAAAGGGATCGTGCAGGTGCCGCAGATCTGGCCTGAAAAAATACCGGGCCTCATCGTAGTCCTTAATACCCCGGTGGATCAGCATACTACTTAAAACGGTATCAATACCCAACGCATCAGCCAATTTTATGACATCCTCATTATCCGGCTTTTCCCTTACCGCCCACCGTTTATTCATATCTTTGCTATCTTAAAACAGTAAATATAGATAGAAACATGGAGATTTTTGCATTAGGCGAAGGTTCGTACTCGGTTGATTCCACTAAAAAATTCATACCGTTTGATCCTCAAACTGATAACTACAGGGAACGTCCCGGCTCCTTATTTATCCATGTTAATCCTTTTTTGGTAAAGACCTCCACTGACTTGATTGTATTCGATACCGGCCTTGGTTACAAAGATACCCGCGATGAATTATTCCTGCACCAGCATATCCGTAATGCCGGTTTCAGCCCGGAAGAAGTGACACTGGTACTGATGTCACACCTTCACTACGATCACTCAGGTGGCTTGGTAGTTGAACGAAATGGCAAACTTGAGCCAAGCTTTCCACAAGCCCAGCATGTGATCCAGCGCTATGAATGGCAGGCAGCCTTGAGCAGTAAATCATCATCTTATCATAAAGAGATATTTGAAGCTTTGCAGGGTGCTGTAGCGATTACTTTTGTGGAAGATTCGGGCGAACTGAAGCCGGGCATCAAGTATGAACTCTCAGGCGGGCACTGTCCTTTTCACCAGGTTTTCTGGCTCGATGATAACGGCGATAAATGTTTTTATGGCGGTGACGAGCTCCCCGAGCCGGAACAATTGATACGGAAATTTATAGCAAAGTATGATTTCGACGGACGTAAGTCGATGCAGTTGCGTGAAGAATATGGTAAAAAAGCGGCGGAAGAAGATTATACCTGTTTATTTTATCATGCAAAATCAAACCCTGTGGGTAGGATAAATTATGCAGATGAGCACTTTACGGTAAGGGCTGTTTAGGATAGGTAGTAGTAGAGGTTATAAATTGCGATAAGGTATAAGCTTTGTATTTTAAAGGACTTGCAGTCAAGCGTGTTTCTCGACCTCAAAAAGCTCTTTTATCTTTTCAACGTTTAACGGTTTTGATATAAAGTCTTTTACAACCGGGTATGAACGTGCTTTATTGATATCATTACTGAAAACAGACGAAGATATAATATACACCTTGCATTTACCCAGGGGGTCAATGTTCAGACGGGTATACTCATCCAGGAACTCCCAGCCATTCATAATCGGCATATTAATATCCAATAGAATGTAATCAGGAAGCTTAGAAGGGTCATTTCTTTGTATATCCAACAGGAGATCAATGGCATATTTACCGTGCAGGCAGGCCATAATGTCTGTATTTAACAAAGCCTTCTTTATTAATTTGATTGAGATGAAATTATTGATCTCATCATCATCAACAAGCAAAATACTTACAGAGCCGCTATTATTAGTCATATATGCTTTATACGGTATGAAAAACTAAAAGGTTTAACTATCTTATAGGTAAAATAAAAAAATGAGAGGGATTTTTTTAATAAATACAAGTTAGCTAAATTAAATACGTATTCCTATAAGTTTTAGTTTTAAAAATAGCGGAACAAATTAAAACTCGTAATCACGCTCAACCCTGCAGATACGGGTCTTATAGTTCTCGTACCATTTCTCGCGGCCCTGCTGCTGGGCAAACAAATGGCGGGCGTTTACCTTCCAGTTTTTGATGGCTTCTAATGATTCCCAATAGGAAACTGTGATCCCCAATTCTTCTCTCGCTGATTCAACACCGAGAAAACCTGGTTGTTGTGCCGCCAGCGCATTCATTTCAACGGCCATGTCGCCGTAACCTTCATCAACGCCAGTGCGCGTTGATGTAAATATCACAGCATAATAAGGGGCGGGCGGGGTTGGGGCGATCATATAAATTGTCCTTCAATAGTTTTACACAAAATTACGTCCTCATCATTTTCTGAGATTACCTCTAATTCATCATAGGGGTCAAGGCTGATATAAAAACCTGTTTCTGCCTCAAAAAACTTATAACGTTCAACATCGTAAAAACTATAGTCGCTGCTATATAAAAATTGATATTTGATTATTCCTGAAAAATGAATCTTCAACAGTCTATTAATTTTCAATTTTCGATCCCAGGAATTAAAATATACATCTATAAGCAGTTCATCATTTTGCTGATAAATGTCAAACCTGCTAACCGCGGAATCGTGGATATAATAAGTTCCTCTGACTAATTTTAAAAGTTCCTGGTTTTTATATACTTCTTCCATCAAAAAAAGGATTCCAAAAGGAAGCCTCAAATTACAATTTTTTAATTAATCATGTTCCGTATTCCGGAGTGGTTATCTCACTTTCCTCAAATTCATAATCCGTCAACGGGGGGCACGAACAAATTAATGTCCTGTCGCCATAAGTATCGTTTACCCTGCCAACCGATGGCCAGAATTTAAAGGCCGTAACATAAGACAGCGGGAAAGCCGCTTTCTGGCGGGTATAAGGATGATCCCATTCATTAGCCATAACTACAGCCGCCGTGTGAGGCGCGTTTTTCAATGGGTTATTCAATTTATCAGATAAACCTTTTTCCACATCGTCAATCTCGTGACGAATGGAGATCATCGCATCACAAAAACGATCCAACTCATGTTTTGGCTCCGATTCGGTCGGCTCCACCATCACCGTACCCGCAACCGGGAACGAAACAGTTGGCGCATGGAAACCATAATCCATCAATCGCTTGGCAATATCGGTAACCTCGATACCGAAGTTTTTGAAAGCGCGGCAATCCAGTATCATTTCGTGAGCACATCTTCCGTTGGTTCCTGTATAAAGAACCGGGTAATGATGTTTCAGTCTTGTGTTGATATAGTTCGCGTTCAGTATAGCATAACGGGTTGCATCGGTCAAGCCATCACTGCCCATCATGGCGATATAAGCATGGGAAATGATCAATATGGAAGCTGATCCCCATGGAGCAGATGAAACCGCGTGGATGGATTTTCCCCTGTCGATATCAACTACAGCATGACCCGGCAGGTAAGGCACCAAATGTTTGGCTACGCCGATAGGGCCCATACCAGGACCACCACCGCCATGCGGAATACAAAATGTTTTATGCAAATTCAGGTGGCAAACATCAGCGCCTATATTAGCCGGACTGGTTAAACCTACCTGCGCATTCATATTGGCGCCATCCATATACACCTGGCCGCCATTGTCATGAATGATCTGGCATACTTCAATAATTCCTTCTTCAAACACGCCGTGCGTTGACGGGTAAGTTACCATCAGGCAGGACAGGTCATTTTTATGTTGCTCTGCTTTTTCTTTCAGGTCGACTAAGTCAATGTTTCCGTTCTCATCGCAACGCACTACCACAATTTTCATCCCGGCCATAGCCGCAGATGCAGGGTTGGTGCCATGTGCCGATGAAGGGATCAGCGCGATATTACGGTGTCCTTCGCCCCTGTCATGATGATAAGCGCGGATTACCATAAGGCCAGCGTATTCGCCTTGCGCGCCGGCGTTTGGTTGCAGGCTCATCGCGGCAAAGCCGGTTATTTCACTCAGCCAATTGTTCAGTTCATCAAACAATTGCATATAGCCACCAACCTGGTCGACAGGTGCAAATGGGTGCATCTTGCTAAACTCCGCCCAGGTAACCGGTACCATTTCGGTCGTTGCGTTCAACTTCATCGTGCATGATCCTAAGGCGATCATCGAATGACAAAGCGAAAGATCTTTTGCCTCCAGCGATTTGATATAGCGCAGCATTTCATGTTCCGAATGATGCGTGTTGAATAAAGCGTGGGTTAAATAGGCCGACTTCCGTTGCAGGTCAGCCGGGATAACCGTTTTTACATTGGCCTTTAGGTCATCAAAACTCACATCGCTCAGCGTTTTGCCTTTTACTTTGGCAAAAAAGCGAACCATGGTTTTAATATCTTCCGGCGAGGTAGTTTCATCTATCGATATCGTAACAACCGAACTGTGATAATTCAGGTTCATTTCGTTATTCAAAGCTTCGGCGTGTATCGGGCCGGCTAAGTTGCCCAGGTCAAATTTCACGGTATCAAAATAAGCCTCGTTTAATTGCTTATAGCCCAATTGCCCTAACGATTGCGAAAGCAAGATGGCTAAACCATGTATCCTTTCGGCGATCAGCTTAACGCCTTTCGGACCATGATATACGGCATACATACCCGCCATAATAGCCAGCAAAGCCTGCGCGGTACAAATGTTAGAGGTCGCCTTATCCCTGCGGATATGCTGCTCGCGGGTTTGCAGTGCCATACGCAAAGCATAATCACCCGCGCTGTCAATAGTAACCCCGATAATACGGCCCGGTATCGAGCGTTTATATTCTTCTTTAGTCGCGAAAAACGCGGCATGCGGACCACCAAAGCCCATTGGTACACCAAAGCGCTGGGTTGAACCCACCACCACGTCAGCACCCCATTCTCCCGGCGGAGTTAAAAGTGCCAGGCTCATGATATCGGCAACTACCGTTAGTTTGATACCTTTTTCATGCCCTTTTGCGGCAAAATCCGCATAATTATATACAGCGCCATTACCGGCAGGATACTGCACAATAGCGCCGAAAATATTTTCATTTAATTCAACTGTACGGTGATCACCTATCTGGATCTCAATTCCGTAAGGCTCCGAGCGTGTTTTTAAAATGTCAATGGTTTGGGGGAACACTTCATCGGATACAAAAAAAACTTTGGCATTTTGATTTTTGCGCAAGCTGTATTGCATAAACATCGCCTCGGCAGCGGCGGTACCTTCATCCAACAAGGACGCATTGGCAATTTCCATCCCGGTAAGGTCGATCACCATGGTTTGGAAATTCAGCAAAGCCTGCAAGCGGCCCTGGGCTATCTCCGCCTGGTAAGGCGTATATTGGGTATACCATCCGGGATTTTCGAGTATGTTGCGCTGGATAACACCCGGCACGATCACGTCATAGTAGCCCTGGCCTATGTACGATTTGAATACTTTGTTTTTGGAAGCGGTTTGCTTCAATGTGTTCAGATAGTCGAACTCACTTTTGGCAGGCGGCAGGTCGAGCGGCTTTTTTAGTCTGATCCTTGCCGGGATAGTTTGCGCTATCAATTCATCAAGCGAACCCGCACCAACCGTTTTTAACATTTGAGCCGTATCAACGGCGTTTGGAGCAATATGCCTGTATTGGAATTTCTCCTGATAATCTGTGTTCAACTTCATGAAATCGATGTCCCTCTAAATTTTGCAGCAAAGGTACAATTTTAGGTATTGACTAACAATCAGCTAACATGATAGTGACAATGGTTTTACATAGATTTTATCAACAACAGATGTTAGCTAAGCCAGTTGCCGCAGATACATTTGGATAGTATTCTCCAACCCATAATATAAGGCATCGCTGATCAGCGCATGACCTATGCTCACTTCTGATAAACCGGGGATGTTTTCGGCAAAATATTTCAGGTTTTGCAGGTCGAGGTCGTGCCCGGCATTGATACCCAAGCCAACCTTTTGGGCTGCTTCTGCAGCTTTGATATAAGGAGCGATAGCGGCTTCTTTTCCGTTATGATATTGGTGAGCGTAAGCCTCGGTGTATAATTCTATACGGTCGGTGCAGGTGGTAGCGGCGGCTTCAACCATTTCGATTACCGGGTCAACAAATATAGACACCCTTATCCCGGCATCCTTAAAAACCCCGATCATTTCCTTCAGGTAAAGTTGGTGAGTAATCGTATCCCAACCATGGTTAGAAGTGATCTGCCCTAAGGCATCGGGCACTAAAGTTACCTGTTCGGGTTTGTTGGCCAATACCAGCTCGATAAATTTTTGCTCCTGGCAGTTACCCTCAATATTAAACTCGGTGGTCACTATTTTTTTCAGGTCGAAAACATCCTGGTAGCGGATATGTCTTTCATCAGGCCGTGGGTGTACGGTAATTCCTTGTGCGCCGAAACGTTCGCAGTCTTTGGCAACCTGCACCAGGTTAGGGTTATCTCCTCCACGCGAATTTCGTAGGGTAGCTATTTTATTGATATTGACGGATAGACGGGTCATTGCAGATATAATCTTTCAAATGGTAAATATCATTATTACTTGTTTAACATCTTAAACAATTTTATGATTCGTTTATTTGTGAAATATCGCGTCGTTTTGAAAACCGCGGCGAGGCTATTGTATGACTTCCGAGAAAGTGTGGATGAGGAATTTGAGGTCACAGAATAAGATTAACGACACAAAAACATTAGCACAATGAGTTGGATCTGCCCCAAATGCGAACGTGAATTAAAAAAACCGAACCAATGGCACAACTGTGTTAAGGTAAGTGTAGATGATCTTTTAACGGGCCAACCCGAAGAACTCATTTTAGCGTTTGACAAGTTATTGGCCGAAATTGCTGATTGGGATGGCGTAACCATAAGTTGTTCTAAAAACTGCATTGTATTTGTACATAGGCAAACCTTTTTTGTTATACGGCCGATGAAAAAATGGCTGGACCTGAAATTCTATTCAGAAAAGAAACCGGAGGGGCCTTACGTGGTCAAGAGCACCTTTCATGCAAAACGGTATGAGAATAATATCCGGCTTGCTTCATTTAATGAGCTTAAGCCCAGAATTTTGGCGATGATCAGGGAATCTTATCAGCTGCTTTAGACTATTCATGCCGTATTGTGTAGGCTGATCCGTTTAAATTTTCTGAAAAATACTTTACCTTTAAAAGCGCCTTTCAGGCTAACCAATTATCAAAAAATCTATTTTTTCTATATAAATTATGAGTGCTGACAATACAAAAACCGGTGCGGTAACCACCTACGATGCCATCGTGATCGGCTCGGGTATCAGTGGCGGCTGGGCCGCTAAAGAATTATGTGAACTGGGTTTAAAAACGCTCGTATTGGAGCGCGGGCGAAACGTGGAACATATCAAAGACTATCCCACCGCCACCACGCCGCCCTGGGAGTTTAAGCATCGCGGCCGGATGAACGCAGCGTTCCTGAAAGAGAATCCGCTGATCAGCAAAGCGGCGGGCTATGGAGAAGATAACGAACACTTTTTCGTTAAGGATAAAGACCATCCTTATATACAGGAAAAACCGTTCGACTGGATACGGGGTTACCAGGTTGGGGGCAAATCGCTTACCTGGGGGCGAGCCTGCCAGCGCTGGAGCCAGTTTGAATTTACCAATCCCGAGCGTTTTGGCTACGGTATTGCCTGGCCTATCGGGTATAAGGATGTAGCACCCTGGTACTCACATGTGGAAAAATTTATCGGCGTTTGCGGCAATAAAGATGGCATCGAATCTATGCCCGATGGTGAGTTTTTGCCTCCCTTCGAAATGAACTGCGTACAGGAGGTAATCAGTAAAAAAATAAAAGAAAACTATCCCGACCGTCATTTGGTACATGCCCGCTGGGCGCATCTAACCAAACCCAACCAAATTCACATCGACCAGGGCCGTGTAAAATGCCAGGCGCGTAATATGTGTATGCGTGGCTGTCCGTTTGGAGGTTACTTCAGTTCCAACAGCTCAACCCTGCCCTGGGCAAAAAAAACAGGCAACCTCACGATCAGGCCATTTTCTGTAGTGCATTCTATTATTTATGATGAAAAGCTGGGCAAAGCGTCGGGCGTTAGGGTGATCGATACCAATACCAAAGAAGTGACTGAATTTTCGGCGCGCATTATCTTTTTAAATGCATCAGCACTTAATAGTAACCTGGTATTATTAAACTCTACTTCCAACCGTTTCCCTAATGGTTTGGGTAACGATAACGGCCTGCTTGGGAAATATGTAGCATTCCAAAACTACCGTGCATCCGTTGGCGGCGAGATGGATGGTTTTTTAGATAAATACTATTTCGGGCGAAATCCAACGGAACTCATCCTGGCCAATTACAAAAATCTGCACAAACAGGAAACGGATTATTTTGGCGGTTACACCACTTTTATGGGGGCCAGCCGCAGTCAGCACCCTGCCGAAACCGAACAGGGCCAGGCTGGCGCTGAATATAAGGATTCGCTTACCGAGCCCGGCGGTTGGTCAGTTTATATGTATATGCAGGGCGAAACTGTGCCGAAGGCAACTAACCATGTCCGGCTAAGCAAGGATCAAAAAGACCAATGGGGCATCCCCCTGCTGATCACATCAGTAGAATATGATGACAACGATGAGCGGATGGTCAAAGATTTCCTAAAAGAAAGCAAGGAAATGCTGGAAAAAGCAGGCTGCAAAAAAGTGTGGACCTACGAAAACAAACAGGCCCCGGGTTTGGATATTCACGAAATGGGCGGCTGCCGCATGGGTAAAGACCCCAAAACTTCCCTGCTGAATGAGTGGAACCAACTGCACTTATGTCAAAATGTTTTTGTGACCGATGGCGCCTGCATGACAAGCACCGGCAACCAGAGCCCCTCCATCCTTTATATGGCCCTAACAGCACGGGCAGCAAATTATGCTGTTAACGAGATGAAAAATGGGAATTTATAGTATATTAGTTGTCAATATTTTACATCCGTTAATTAAATGAAATACCCCAGTTAAAAATGGAACTATTTAAAATGGTTAAAATATACAGGAAAGTGATCGGTGTGGTGATGCTTTCTATCTGTATTGCAGTTGGTAATAAGGCGTGGGCACAAGACAGCATTGGAAAAAGCGTGGATGCCCTGATGGCAAAAATGACGCTGGCCGAAAAGATAGGTCAGCTGAATCAATACAACGGCGACTGGGAAGCTACCGGGCCCGTTACCAAAGAGGTAGGCAACAAAATTGATGAGATCAAGCAGGGGCGTGTTGGCGCAGTTTTAAATATTATGGGCACGGCCCATGTTCGCACTTTCCAGGATGCGGCCATGCAATCGCGCTTAAAAATACCTTTACTTTTTGGACAGGATGTGATACACGGTTACCGCATCACCTTCCCTATCCCCTTGGCCGAGGCGGCAAGTTGGGATATGAATCTTATTGAAAAATCAGCACGTATTGCCGCTACCGAAGCATCCGCCTCAGGCATCAACTGGACCTTTGCTCCTATGGTGGATATAGCCCGCGACCCTCGCTGGGGCCGGGTGATGGAAGGCGCCGGTGAAGACCCTTACCTCGGCTCGCTGATCGCGGCAGCAAGAGTAAAAGGTTTCCAGGGCAACGGTTTGGGCAGTACCGATGCGGTGATGGCCACAGCCAAGCATTTTGCAGCTTATGGCGCTGCTATCGGCGGGCGCGATTATAATAGCGTGGATATGAGTCTGCGTACTTTATGGGAAGTTTACTTGCCTCCCTTTAAGGCCGCGCTTGATGCGGGTGCTGCCACGTTCATGAATTCATTTAATGATCTCAACGGTATCCCGGCTACGGGAAGTAGCTATCTGCAGCGCGATATCCTTAAGGGCCAATGGGGCTTTAAAGGTTTTGTAGTAAGCGACTGGGGTTCCATCGGCGAGATGATACAGCATGGCTATGCGAAGGATAATTACCAGGCTGCTGAACTAGCCTTGAAAGCTGGCAGTGATATGGATATGGAAAGTCGCAGCTATATCAACAATCTAGCTAAGCTGGTGGCCGATAAAAAGATTCCCGAAAGCCTGATCAATGACGCGGTAAAACGAATCTTAACAAAAAAATATGAACTGGGATTGTTTGATGACCCTTACCGTTTCATCAATGCCGGGCGGGAAAGAACCATGCTGAACAGGCCCGAAAACGTGGAAACTGCACGAAGTGTTGCCAGCCGAAGTATCGTGCTGTTGAAAAACGAGGGCCAGGTACTTCCCCTTTCGCATGATTTGAAGACCATTGCGGTGATAGGCCCGCTGGCTAAAGCAAAAAAGGAGCTGAAGGGCTTTTGGTCACTGGATATCGACAAGAATGAAAATATTGTGTCGCTGTGGGATGGCATGCTGAAGCAAGCCGGCCAGACGAGGCTATTATATGCACAGGGATGCAATATAAGTGATGCCACAAAAGCAGGTTTTGCCGATGCGCTGGCAGCGGCTCAGCAGGCTGATGTAGTAGTAATGGCTATGGGCGAAGCGCCCGACATGACCGGCGAGGCAAAAAGTAAAGCCAATATCCATCTTCCGGGTATACAGGAGGATCTGATCAAAGCTATTAAAGCAACCGGCAAACCGGTGGTCGTTCTGCTAATGGCAGGCAGGCCGATGATATTTAACTGGACAGCCGATAACGCCAACGCGATTCTATACACCTGGTGGCTGGGCAGCCAGGGCGGCAACGCTATGGCTGATGTGCTGTTCGGTGCTTATACTCCATCGGGCAAATTGCCGATCACCTTCCCGCGTACCGAAGGGCAGATACCTATTTATTATAATCATTACAATACCGGCCGCCCTGCACAAAGTGATAACGATCTTAATTACCGCTCGGCTTATATTGATCTGCCCAACTCGCCACGCTATGCGTTTGGCTATGGTTTAAGCTATACCACTTTTCAATATACCAATATGGCGTTCGATAAGATCATACCCGAAATTAAGGATAATGAAACCATCGGCCTTTCGGTAGAGGTGGAAAATACAGGCAAGTTTGCGGGTGAGGAAGTAGTACAACTGTATATCCGGGATTTGGTTTCACAGCCGGTGCGCCCGGTAAAGGAGTTAAAGGATTTCCGAAAGATCATGCTGCAGCCCGGCGAAAAAAGACGTGTGCTGTTTACCATTAGTCGCGATAAGCTGGCCTTTTATAATGATAAGCTGGAACGCATTACGCAGCCCGGCGATTTCCAGATCATGCTCGGGAGCGCATCCAATGATATCCGGCTGCAAAAAATACTGGAGTTGACCAATTAACTAAATAATAAATATAAAATTGTCATTTCGAACGACAGAGAGAAACTATCTCTTGAGTTGGAATTGAGTTTGGGTAGTGGGTGCGAAAAATCTTATACAATAAGCAGGTCGCCGATATACATAGTCTGCTGATCTCTTATATAAGATTTCTCCTCGTACCTCGTTCGAAATGACATAATTTTATATTTTCGAATATTCAAATACCTGAGAGAGCCTACCACTGATAGACAATAGATGAGTTTTAAGAAATTTCTCCTCCTTTTTGGTGCCGCTTTTGCTATCGCGACATTGACCGCTAAACAAGCATCAGCCAATACTCCGCACAGATCCTACTATGTTAATACCGCCGGAAACGATGCCAATATCGGCACAAAAAACAAGCCTTTCCGATCCATTGATAAGGTAAACAATCTTCATCTTGTAGCGGGTGATACCGTTTATTTCAAGTCGGGCCAAATTTTTAACGGGAGTTTATTGATCGTTCAGGGTATTAAGGGTACGCTTATCAAACCTGTAGTAATTACTTCCTACGGCGGTGGTCATGCTATCATCAATGCTAAAGACAGCACCGCTATTAAAGTTTATAAAGGCGATCATATCAAACTGCAGCATCTTACGCTCATTGGTTCGGGTCGAAAAACTGGCAATGTAAAGGATGGCCTGGCGATTATTAATAGTAGTAAGATTTGGGTTGATGACCTTAATATTTCAGGTTTCCAAAAATCGGGATTGCTTATTTACTCTTCTCAAAATGTGACTGCCAAAAATGTTTTTGTACATGATAATGGTTCGGCGGGTATCACCGTTGAGGCTCCTTACCAAACAAGAGAAAGCCGGGACATTCTGATTTCGTACTGCCGTGCTGAAAATAACCCAGGGGACCCGACCAACCTTACCAATCACAGCGGCAACGGCATAGTAGTGGGCGATTGCAGGAATGTAGTGATCGATCATTGCACGGCCACTAACAACGGATGGGACATGCCACGCATCGGCAATGGGCCGGTGGGCATATGGGCCTACGAGGCGGATAGCGTAACTATCCAGCATTGTCTCTCCTACCTCAACAAAACCTCCAAAGACGGCGCTGATGGCGGCGGCTTTGACCTGGATGGCGGGGTTACCAATTCTATCGTGCAGTATAATTTATCCTATGGAAATTGGGGAAGCGGTTATTGCATCTTCCAGTATTGGGGAGCAAGCCCCTGGCACAACAATATTTTCAGGTATAACATCAGCGAAAACGACGGTATCATTTCCGATTCGCAGGCAGGGCTGTACGTATGGAACAGTTCGAATGATGAAAAACAGTTTCATGATTGCGAGGTGTATGGTAATATTATCTACAACTCCAAAGTGGCAGCCATCTGTTTTTCAGAAAAAAGCGAGAGTAAGGGGCTCAGGTTTTACAACAATATATTTGTTGGGCGGGATACACTGATAAGGGGGGTCGATAAAATAGGCGACGCGAAATATTGGGGCAACAACTGGTGGAGCCTGCAAAGCGGGTTTAATATTGACGGCATTAAAGATATCAGGACATGGGCACTTAAAACCGGTAAGGAGCAAAAGGATGGAAAAGTAATCGGCCTGAATATCAAACCAGATTTTAAAAACGCTGGTAAAGCCGCAATTACATCTGCGTCTCAATTAAAAACCTTTACAAATTACCAGCTATCATCAAAATCAGCATTGAAAAACAAAGCAATTTATACCGATCGGTATGGAGCCGGAAATATCAAATTCAATTAATCATGAACAAATATTTAACCAGTATAATTTTAGTTCTAAACCTGCTATGGGTGTGCGGTGCGTCTGCACAGGCCCCCAATGAAAAATGGCTGGATACCGAGGGCAATACGATCAACGCGCACGGTGCAGGTGTGCTTTATCATAACGGCGTGTATTATTTATATGGCGAGATCAAAAAAGGCAAAACATGGCTGGTAACCGGGCAAAGCTGGGAAGATTATCGTGTACCGGCCGGTGGGGTTTCCTGCTACTCGTCCAAAGATCTGAAACATTGGAAATACGAAGGTGTGGCCATGGCCTCCGTAAAAGGTGAGCCCGGCAACGACTTGGATACCGGCAGGGTGATCGAACGCCCGAAGGTGATCTACAATAGCAAAACCAAACAGTTTGTAATGTGGATGCATATAGATAAAAAGGACTACTCTTATTCGCAATCCGGCGTTGCCGTAAGTAGTAAACCTACAGGTCTCTTCCGTTATATACACAGTGTAAAACCTAACGGCCAAATGGCGCGGGATATGACCTTGTTCCAGGATGACGATGGCAAAGCGTACCTCATTTACTCATCCGAAGAAAATAATACGATGCAGGTTTGCCTGCTCAGTAGCGATTATTTAAGCCCGACAAAAACTTACAGCCGAATACTCATTAACCGCAGGCGCGAAGCCCCGGCTTTGTTTAAAAACAAGGGGAAATATTATCTGATCACTTCTTCCTGCACGGGCTGGTCGCCCAACGCGGCTACTTATGCCGTGGCCAATAAACCATTGGGCCCGTGGAAAGAATTTGGCAATCCCTGTAAAGGCCCGGGTGCCGAAACTACTTACGAGGCGCAAAGCACTTTTGTATTGCCGCTGAAAGGCAAGCCCAATAGCTACATTTTTATGGCCGATAAATGGAACAAGCTCGATTTGGAAAAATCCGGATATATCTGGCTGCCGTTAACCATCAGTAATGGCACGGTAGAGATTAAGGGGCATTGATCACATTTCCTCAATTTTTTTCAGGAACAGGTCCTTGCGGCGGGTGGAAACTTCCAGGCTGGTATTGTCCGAAAGTGTAACATAACCGCCTTTGCCTTTATGATAGCTTTTGATATAATCCAGGTTGATGAGGTGGCTGTTATGTATCCTGAAAAATTGGTGATCAGTCAGCATATCATCGAACTCCTTTAAAGTTTTGGCCACCATTAATTGCTGTTTATCCTTCATGTAGATGGTGGTATAATTCACATCCGACTCGCAGCGTATAATATCGTTGATCGGCAAAAACATCAACCCCTTGCTGGTTGGCACGGTTATCTTTTTTGAAACACCGTTTCCGCTTTTGAGGTTATGAAACAGGGTATTAAACTTATCCGAAAGATCATGCTGCTGCAAAACCTTTTGCAGTTTGTCTATCGCTTGCAACAGGTCATCAGGGTCCACAGGCTTAAGCAAATAATCCACAGCACTGAATTTGAATGCCTTAATGGCGTAGTTATCATAAGCAGTAGTAAATATCACCTCGAAATTGATCTGCGGTATCTGCTCCAACAGGTCAAAGCCAGTCAGTTCATGCAATTGTACATCCAAAAATAACAGGTCGGGCTTAAGCTCATTGATACCAGCGAGGGTTGTTTCAACCGAGTCAAATGTACCAACAACGTGTACGGTATTTTTGCAATACCTGTTGAGCAGGTCCGTTAGCCTATTGGTGCAATGCTGCTCGTCATCAACTATTATGGATCTGATCATACAAATGCTAATTCAATCAATTATTACTCTCCTTTTATCACACCCCTCTCCTTTGGAGAGGGGCCGGGGGTGAGGCTAAAACTTTAACTCATAAGGCAACCTGATACTTACCCGCGTTCCCTCATCCAGATCGGTCAATTCCACTTTGGCATTGGTTTGTTTTGCCTCGTTAATAATATTGATACGCGACTGGATCACCTTGATACCAAATGATTTCCTGGCCGAACCATTTTTTCCGCTTTTCAATGCTGCCGATCCCGTTCTTCCGATACCGTTGTCCTCCACCATATATTCTATCATATCTCCATCCTTTTTTACCCGGATAATGATCTTTCCGCTGCCGTTTTTAGGCGAAATACCATGCCATATACTGTTCTCCACAAAGGGCTGCAATATCATGGGCGGTACCATGGCTATCTCTGTGTCGATCTCCTCATCTATCACAATCTCGTACAATAATTTGTGCCCCAAACGTAAGGCCTCCAACTGGATATACAATTCGAGTGTCGTCAGGTCATCCTCCAAACTGATAGTTTTTTGTTCCGAATTCTCCAGTATCATGCGCATCAGTTTGGCAAATTTTACCAGGTAAATATCAGCTGTTTCCTTATCGTGCCGGGCAATATAATCGCCGATGGAATTTAGCGAATTAAAAATAAAATGCGGGTTCAATTGCGAGCGCAGTGCCTTCATCTCTGTCTCGGCAACCTGCACCCTGAATTCAGCATCCTTTTGTTTTTCGTGCGAATCTTTTCTCCGCTTATAAAAAGCAAAGGTTGTAAACCCTGAAACAATCAATACCAGCCCCACAATAATAGATGCATTTTTGATCACCCTTTGCCTGCTCAATTCAGCTGACGCTTTGGCTTCCTTTTTAGCGTTTTCGGTTTTCAGGTCGGCTTCCCTTTTATCAAACTCATATTGTATACCCAACCGGGTGATCTCCTCGCGTTTTTTATCATTAAATACACTATCGCTTAGCGCGCTATAGTTACGGTAGCTGTTTAAAGCTTCCCTGTAGTTATTTTGCTTTTCGTAAACTGTACTCAGTTTTTTCCATTGTTCAGCCTCATTTCCAAGGCTCCTGGCTTCGCTGGCCAGCCTTACTGCCTTTTGCTGAAACTGGAGCGCTTTGCTGAAACGTGTAGCGGGATCAACACCTGCCTTTTGCAACGCATCAACCGGCGTATTGATATACATACCTGCCAAATGCCCGAGGGCAAGGGACAAATTATTTTTGGCATCCAAACTATCATAAATTGCAACGGACTGCTGCATGCACTTAAAGGCCTCGGGGTAATTATGCAGCTGGTAATAGGCCGCGCCCATATCCATCAGGTCGTTACCCATTCCCTTTTTGCTTTTTACCACCAGGTTAATATCAAGTGCCTGTTGATTATACTTTATAGCCTTTTCATAATCATGCATCTCCAGGTATACCCCACCGATATTGTTCAAGGCCGCGGCTACCCATACCTGGTCATTCATCTCGCGTAATACTTTTATACACCTGGCATCGTACGCCAATGCTTCGGGATATTTTTTAAGGTAATAATAGATCAGCCCGATATTCCCCAATGCTTTGGCAATGTTTACTTTATCATTTAGCTGCTCCACTATTTTCAACTGCTGTAAAAAGCAGGTGACACCTTTTGGGTAATCTGCCATGGATACATAATTTATACCAAGCTTGTTCAGGCTCTGCGCCAGCCATTTTTTATCCCTTAGTTCGGTCGACAGATCAACAGCCTGTTGGGCATACTGTAACCCGGTAAAATAATCGGCAACGGCGTAATAATTTTTAGACAGATCCAGACAGCATTTTATGATCCCTATTTTATCACCCAATTGTTCAAATTGCCTCAGACTCTGCAGGTCAAGCTCGCTCCCTTTTTTGAGGTCGCCGGCGTAATCATAATTTTGGCCCTTATTAAATAAGGCTTCTGCTCCAGCATGCTTATTACCCGATTGCATTGCCATTGACAAGGCCATATCCGCATAAGCCATCCCCTTTTGATGATCTACCGGGGCATACGCAAATGAAATTTTGTTTAGCAGGTTAAGGCTTACGCTATCTTTTGCAGGATGGGATTTGAGTCGAGCCAGCAAGCTATCAATGATTTTTTGCTGCGCGAATAATGACGGTGATGATAGCGCAAAAACCATCATCGCAGCCGCGCAAAATAGGTACGACGGTTTAAACAAAACAGGAAAACTAAGCGCAGCCAAATCCATAGATTAAGGTACAGTTATTTTGCAGATTATGAGCGTATTGCCGCAAATAATAAATGGAACCCTGCACAAAATAAATGCAGGTTGATGTTAATGATTATTAGGATTAGTTTTAAAGTACAATAGCCGCTTGCTTTTTGTACCAGGCTCGATAAAGCAAATTAATCTCTAAAACAGCAATAATCATGAAGACTTTAAATTGTAAGATAATGGCGGTGTTAATCATGGTCATTACCACCCTCACATTTCCATCCTGTTCAAGTGATACCCGTGTAAGCCAGGCCCGTGAGAAGCTTGAAGAGCAGGTGCAAAAAGAATCAAAAGGCCTTATTAAGTTAAAAAACCTGGTAAAGGTTAACGGGAAGGAAAGCAGCTTATTAGGGGCAAAAATATATGAGATGGATTTTAAAGTGACGGTTGAATACCAGGACGATTGCTATAAAAACACCGATAGCTGGGGAGGCCTGTGGAATAATTATTTCACAGTTGTAAAAGATCCGCAACAGGAACGAAGCTTTTACAATGCTTATTCCCCGGCCAATTACAAACAATACAAAAAGGGCACAAAAGAGGAGATAACCGGCATAGCCTTTTACGAAATGAAGGAGAAAGGATGGTTCCTCAGTGATCTCAATTTGAAAAGCTCAAAAGAAGCAGAATAAGCCCTGCGAATCATAATTTAAGAATTAAAAGAATTTAAATCACAAAACAATGGAAACTGAAGAAACCCTCTACCCGAAAAGCACATCATTAGTTGATAAGGAAGAACTAAAGAACTTCTACAAAAGCAGTCTTCCTAAAATCCTTAAAACTATCTTTTTAGAACCCATCAACGGTACCTACGCCCTGTTCTCCAACCGGTCCGAGCAAGCGTACTTTAATTCATTGGTGCTGATGGCCTCAACCGTTATCTTGTATATCATATTGCCCTATATATTAATGGGCGAGCAACTGCGCGAAGTGGTTGGTTTTTCGGGAGCATTTAAAACCGGGATCGGTGTGCTGATCTTTATGTTATCCATTACAGTGGTATCTTTTGGATTAAAGGCCGTTTCGGGCAAACCACAATTTAAAAATGAACTGCTGACCGGCGGCTTATGCGGCATTCCGCTCATCATCTTACTGATCCTGGCTTTTGTGGTAAAGATATTTGCCGGCGAGGATAGCGTGTCATCCATTATGTTCGACCCTACAGCCCTGCTGGCCAAGGCCGGTATAGTAATGCTGCTGATGTTTTATGTTTTGCTGATGATGATCAATATCCTGCAGCAATCGCTCAGGGCAGCCGGAACAAAAGATGCGTGGAACTGGTACATGTCGCCAGCTGGCATTTTTTTGGCAAGCTATATTTCCTATAAGATTACCGCGGGCCTGTTTTAAAAAACACCCGCGGCTTCCTTTTACCTACAAACTAACATTTATGACATTTAAAAAAACCTCGGGCAGGCTGCTGCTCTTTATTCTACTGGTTGCAATTATGGGGTCTTGCAAAAAGGATAGCAAGACCTCAAATAATACGGATAACAAATCATTTTACATCAAATTCAAATTGAAGGGGGCACAAAAACGGTACACCTATAATGCCACTTCGCTGCTTGCCAAACCTTCTGTTTACGCCTGTTCGCTAAGCGCCTGGGGCAGTGCAACCAATACCGCAAGTGTTACCATCGGGCTTACCGATGGGTCGGCATTTGTAACCGGTAAAACTTATACCGAGCAGGTAATCACCGTGAATGGCATAACCACCATACAGGGATCTTTTACCTATAAAGATGATGATGGCAGCACTTATTTTGCCAGTGGAACCACGGCGAATACCACCTTGTCGCTCAAATTCACTGAGATGGCCGATGATCATTTTAAAGGCACTTTCACCGCTACTTTATTACAGGTAGGCAAATCGCCCCTAACCTACGTACCTGTTACTGAAGGGGAATTTTACGTAAGCCGTTCATTATAATTATAAAGGGAAAAAGATATGAAGATGAGGATCACGTTACTGATGATGCTGTTGCTGGCATCCAATATTTTCGCGCAGCAAAAACCAACTAAAGCTCAAAGGGATGCCAAGGCCACAGCCGATGCCATCAAAGGCATTAGTTCATTATTCAAAAAGAAAAATCCAAAAGCAAAAGGAGATTCCGCCCAAGTTGGCAGTCAGCAAACAGTTGAGGATAAAAATCTGTCTTTCTCCGAAGGAACCTTATCTACCGGCGAGTATTGCTCCATCATCCTGCGGGATGGCGTGCTGTATGGCTGGGGTGATAACAGTTACGGTCAATCCGGTGTAGGAAAAACGCAGCCGAATGACCGGCCCATACAGATCACCACCGATAACGACTGGAAGTATATGTCGGCCGCCGAGTACCATACCATCGCTATTAAAACCGACGGTACACTTTGGGCCTGGGGCTGGGGCAACAGTGGCGAGCTGGGTATGGGCGTGCAAAATACCAGGGTTGAATTCCCTACAAGGGTAGGTCGCGACACCAATTGGATGAGTGTCTCCTGTTCCGACGGGCATACGGTCGCCATCAAAACTAATGGCACCCTGTGGACCTGGGGCAACAATGCGGATGCCCGATTAGGCATCGGCCCAACACCAAACGGACGGTGCGATTACCCGCAGCAATTGGGCAAAGACCATGACTGGGCCAAAGCCCTTGCCGGGGACGGTTATACTCTGGCCATTAAAAAAGATGGCAGCCTGTGGGCCTGGGGCTTCAATGTACAGGGCGACCTGGGCACGCCAACCGTATACCAGGTACAGCAGGCACCTATACCCATCGGCACGGATAAAGACTGGGACAAGTTATTTGCCGGCTGGCGTAATTATGGCAGTTTCGGCATTAAAAGGAATGGTACACTTTGGGCCTGGGGAAGCAACCGTACCTATCAATTAGGACTGGACAGGCTGATAAAAAGCAGCGACAGGCCTATGCAGGTTGGCACATCAGATGGCTGGGTGAGTGTATCCAACGGCGGCGGGTATACTGTAGGGATCAAAGCGGATGGATCGGTATGGCATTGGGGTGCACAGCAGCTTTCAGGCAGTTCATCAATGGCAATACCGCAACGTTTGCGGTATCCGGGGAAATGGGTGAATTGTGCCGTAGGGCTGGATCACGCGGTGATAGTTGGTAGCGATGGCAGGGTATGGAGCTGGGGTGGTAACTATTACGGCCAACTGGGCGTACCAAAAAGCGCTGCAACCGGTGCGGTGGTAACCGCGCCGGTTGCTATCCGGGCTTTCCCGGTGCCGGTTATCACCACCAAATCAAAAACGGAACTGGCTACTACATTAAATGAGGAAACCAAAGTCTTATTCCAGAATACTAAATCAAAACTATCGGTCAAAGACAAAAACGCTATTGCTAAACTGCTGGGTTTTCCGCTCTCGCGGGATAAAAAACAATTTATCTTGGATAAGGGAAGCGCGGACTATCCATTTGATATCCTGGTATATCCCACCGACCTGAACAAGGACGGAACGGAAGAAATTTTCATAACTTATGGCAACACTTATACTTCGGGATTGGCCGGGTCAAGCGTACAGCTGTTCATAAGGGATCCTTATGGCGACTGGCACGCCAACCTGGGTTTTCCGGGTGTTACGCCGGATGCTTTGGGTACAGGCAATGCCGGTTATCCCGACCTGCTGATCGGCGGCCCAGGAAATGTATTCCCAGTTTGGCGTTGGAACGGGAAGGCTTATGATCTTAATCGTAAAGTAGTTGATGCGCAGTTGAAAACCCTTAAAGCATCCAGTATCGAGAATGTAAGCAAAGCCTATGTTAATGCGGCCTTTGGAAAAAAGTAAATTTTATTCAGGTTTTTCGGTTTTTGTAGTAGGTGGTTCGGATACGATCTCGCCAAACTCGTTAACATAAGCCATCATGCTGTCGAGGCCTCCGCCCGGGGAGCTTTCTTTGCGTTCCTGTTTGCGCTGCTGTTTATCTTCCTTCCTTTTCTGCTTGTTCTTTTCGAGCTGCTTTTTCATGAACGTTGCCTGGGACTTTGCCATATCTGTATGTGTTGATGTGAATGATACTTGTATTTAAATTGTTTAAAACAAAAAGCACCCCGATCAATCAGGGTGCCTACGATTAACTTATAGTGATTTGTTAGATAACTTTTACATTTACCGCGCTAAGGCCTTTTTTACCTTCTTCTACATCGAATTGTACCCGGTCGTTATCACGGATAGTATCGATAAGGCCTGTTGAATGCACAAAAATATCGCTGCGGTCGTCACTTTGTGAAATGAAACCGAAACCCTTTGTAACATTGAAAAACTTAACTGTTCCTTCTTTTTGCATTATACACTTTTTAATAAGCAGGCAAGTTAGTCATTAGGGGCGGCGTATTTTCTTTTTAATAAAAATATTTAACATTTATTTTAAAAAATGGCAATTTAACCACATCAGCGAGCGTTAGTTACATAAAGAATTGTTTTTAAAAATGTAGTTTTTTACATTTAAATTACATACATTTAGAGAAATTATAACCCTGATTTATCCTAAACTTAGGCATTGCCAGCTTGTAAAATGGTAATATTTAAGCTTTTACCATTTTAGAAATATGAAATATAAATACTATTTGGCATCCTGTATCCCACCTTCTCCAGATCCTTTATTAGACATTATAAGCCGATTCATCTTTTTAAATTAGAAACTAATGGCATTTTTAGATCATGTGTTGCAGACTCCCTCCTACGGGTGGAAGGATTCGAGCGGAACTTTGGTTAAACCCACTCCCGGACAAATATTCAAAGAGTTCTTTTCAAGGCTGAACGTATTTAAAGACAAAAAAAACTGGCTTCCCTTTTTTAGCTGGTTAAAGGTTTTATGCCTGATCCCTTTTTTCATGCTGTTTATCTTCCAGTTTTTTAGCTTGTATATGCTACTGGCAGCTTTTTTATATAGCATGATCATCATGGGTACGCATGGTACCATCTGGCACCACCGCTATTGTACGCATGGCGCCTATAAATTCAAAAATAACTTCTGGCGTTTTTTCACCCAGAACCTTACCTTAAATGTGATACCCGAAGAGATTTATGTGATCTCTCACCATGTGCATCACTCCAAATCCGATCAACCCGGCGATCCTTACAATGCCAATGCAGGTTTCTTGTATTGCTTTTTGGCGGATGTGAACCACCAGCCTATCGCGAAGAATATGAGCGAAATGGATTACAAACGTGTGCAAGCCTTAATGTGCCATACCGGTGTAACTGGTAATACTTACAAACAATACCAAAAATGGGGGTCATATGTTAACCCGGGAAAAGCGGTATTGTCGTGGGTACTCAACTGGACATTCTGGTATATCGTTTTCTATCTTATCGGCGGGGGGCATGCACTGGCTTGTACCTTATTTGGCGCGGCTGGCTTTTGGGCCGTTGGCGTGCGTACTTTCAATTATGAAGGACATGGCAAGGGCTCTGGCATACAGCGCGAAGGAATTGACTTTAATAAAAAGGACCAATCAGTAAACCAGATATGGCCTGGCTTTGTAGCCGGCGAATGGCATAATAATCATCATTTGTTCCCTAAAAGCGCCCGTAGCGGTTTCAAACCAATGCAGTTGGATTTGGCCTGGGTTTACATCCGAACCATGAACTGGTTGGGTGCGGTAAGCAGCTATAAGGACAACAAAAAGCAATTTTACGAACTGTATTATGCGCCTGCTTTAGCTCAGAAAAAACTATTGGCTGCTGAAAAACGCAGTGTGAAGTTATCGGGGCAGGTCAATTCCTGATCTATATATTACTCCAGGTAAAGGGTTAAGATAAGGTTACACATGCGGTAATTTATCTTAACCCTTTTTCTTTTAAAAAATTTACCAGTAAAGCCGGGTGATCCGTTTGCAAACCGGTGAAATTTTTGGCAATTGCCTGTTCCCAATCCCGCAGGCCCTCATCCCTGCTTTGAATATCGGGCCAAACAGGTATTTGCAACTCTTTTGCGGTCGAAACCATATCATTATTATACTCCTTCCATCCCCCATCGAGCAGGTCGGGTTTAGTATGGTTGATGAATGATTTAATACCCTCAATATCCTTCACCATATTAGGCTTGCTTACCATCAATGGCATATTGGGGGCGGCTTTGCGCCAATCAATAAATTGCTGCGCGTTATTAATGTAAACCAGCACTTGCTTTTCCATGCCATATTTTTTGAGCATAGTATAAGTTACGGCCGGGTCAGCCTGTTTAAAATCTATATAGATGTATATTTTGTCTTTGCAAAGCGCCAATATTTGTTCAAATGTGGGTACGTGGTAAATGGCTTTATCGGTGCTATCCCTGCTTTTTACTTTGAGCTGGGTGATCTCGTCAAGCGTCATATCACTCACCGCACCTTTGCCATCGGTCATGCGGTTTACGGTGTTATCGTGCATACTTACTAAGCTGCTGTCCTTCGTCGTGCGCAGATCGATCTCTACATAATCAACTTCATTTTTAATGGCTTCGACATAGGCCTCCAATGTATTTTCGGGATAGATCACATGGTCTCCGCGATGAGCGATCACGATAAACCTGTGTCTTGGAGTTGGGACAGGGTTGGGTTGGGCAATTGTCAATTCCGCAGTAAAACACGCGAGAGCGAGCAGTAATAATGTTTTCATTCTATTTACTTAAGCCCGATTTTTCCTTAATGATCATTGTTTCTATGGCATCCCCAACCTCGTGACCTGCATTAGCCTTAAAATCAAATCCTAACAATTTCGCGATACTTTGAGCCAATTGCTTATGATAGGTTGTGGTTGATGTTTTAATTATGCCCCCGGCAGGAGTATCCGGGCCAATCACCGCGAACCAGGTTTGTTCGGAGTTTTTTACGCCAGAACCATGATTGCGCCAGTTATCCAATGGCACATCACCGCGCCCATGATCGCAGGTAATGATTAGGGTGGTTTTATTTTTATAGGTTGGATCTGACTGGATATACTGCCACAACTCCTGCAGATAAATATCTTCCTGGTGAGCCTGGGTCAGGTACATTTTGTAATTACCTGCATGGGCCATATCATCTGTTTCGTCAAAAGCCAGGTACATTACCCGTGGTTTGTATTGTTTCAGATATTCCTTGCCAAACTCATAGGTCATAAAATCAATGCGGGTATCCCCCAAATAATGCGGAGCCTGGTGCTGTATCGTATTCAGATATTTCAGGCGGTCATCAGCCTTAGTATCCTGGAAATTAGTATAACCTGCATTTACCATTAAACCAGATCGCTGCACATTGAATATGGCCGGGAACGCCTCCCATGAAGCAAATACTGCCACCTTATTTTCAAAACCTTTCTGTTTATTCAAATACTCCAGTACATTGATATTTGGATTCAGTACGGGACTATTAGTATTCATCCTTACATCCGGGAAGCCCGTAAATATCTCGTTATAGCCGGGATAGGAGAAATGATATTTGTTGGCGACTTCATCATTGTTACCCATGTCCCTGTCGCCATAAAGCTGTCCTTCTGTTTCCAGGGTCGACCAAAAAAATGGCATCAACAATTTGCGCCGCTCTTCGGGTGTTTCGGCCCAAAATTTTTTCCGTATCTCGGCTTTGGTGTCAGTGTATTTAGAGTTGATGAGCGCCGAGTCGGCTCCCCGGTAAAGCTCCTGCCAGCGGAAACCGTCCAGTGTAACGATAATTACATTTTGTGTGCGATGGTTTTGTGCAAAAAGTTGCGGGACGATCGCGAATGCCAGGAGTAGTAAGCTGATTTTTTTCATGGAGATAAATTGTTTTTTAGCGAAATGAAAGCTATCATGAGCTGATTCAATTTATCTGAAGCTCTTATGGTTTTCATAATCTGCTTGCTTATGGCCCAAAAATAAAGGAGGGATATTAAGCCCACCTTTATTGAAATTTAACTTAAAAGTTGTTGGTAATTTATCAATTGTTAATAAGTTTTATCCAAAGTTTATTTTAGTATCCACATCACCCCGTTGATGTCATCATTTCCACCGTATTGGCTTGTCAGGGCATCGTTGTAATTTTTGGTATTCGCGGTTCGCTCACTTTCCGGATACTGAAAACGGGTTGCTATACGCTGTCCGTTAGCAGTACCCGGGCCGGTTGTAAAGTTTGGAACCCCGGTTCTACGATAAGTAAAATAGGAATCCAACCCCGAGTGACGGAACAGCGCAAGGTATTTTTGCTGTAAGATTTGTGTTAAACCGGTTGCACCGCCGGCATATTTCACAGTTGGCTGTGCATAGTAAGTTGCCCAATTGGTATTGATGGTAAAGGTATCATAGTTGTTAAGATTGGTAACATCTGATGAGCCCGGCCGATAGAAGAAGGCGGTAAACGAACCCGTAGCCGGCACACCGTATGAAGCCATAGAAGCTTGTATAGCTGCCACATAATGGGTTTCCGCGTTTCCTGCTACCCAACCCCTGTTTATCCCTTCGGCAATAACCAATTCCTGCTCAGGGTAGCCTATCTGTATGCTTGGCTCACCTGTAAAAGTGGAATAGTAGTATTTCCTGTTGATAAAGGAGTAAAGGCCAAGGCCCGCATTGCTGTACATGATCCCCAGGTCGAGCCCCGGATCTGCACCAACAAATGAGTTGAAATCGGTTGCGTTTTGGTGCAGATCGTCTACATAATGACGTGCAGGTTCAGCGGTAACATATACCCGTGGGTCCTGGAACGTGGTCAGCAGCTTGATATAGGTTTGCGAGGTATTTTGCCTCGAACCATTCTGCCCGAAATTGTTAGGGTTCATCGGGTAATAATTGGTAGGCGATACGAATATGTATTGCAGGTTATCCGCCGCCCCGGTCATCAAAGGATATTTAGCCGGGGTGTTTATGATAGCTGCAAACTGGGTTGGGATGTTCATATCGGCATCGGTTATGGCTTTCTTGCTCAATTGCATCAGCAATCTTAGCTTGAATGTGTTTACCACTTTTTGCCATTTGCCAAGGTCCCCGTTAAAAAACAGGTCCCCGCCGATTGAATTACCACCTTGCGTGATCAGCGTGCCCATATCTGTATTGGCATCTTCCAGCCACTTCAAGCATTGTGTCATTACAACTTTTTGCGAATCATATTTCGGGTTCAGGTTAGCCAGGCCCTGCAGCGCCTCGGTCATTGGGATATCCCCTTCTTCCAAACTCATTTTACTGAAAAAATAAGCCCTGAAAAATTTACCGATCGCACTGTATGGGTTCAATGCCGGCGAACCTGCAGCCACTGCCTGCTGCTCCATTAAAAGTACGTTTTTGAGCGTTGTATAATAATTATCACCTGACCCTAAACTATAGGTATTGTTACCGTAATAGTTATAGTTATAAAGATAATACTGGCCATAGATCTCGTTGGCGTTATCAGGGAAATCTACCATACTGTTTGCGATACCATTGAAAAGTAATGAAGCAGGTACACTTTGGGGCACGTTAGGATTTATCGTTAGCTCCTGGTAGCTCTTTTTACAACTGCTTACTGTCAGTACCATCAGTACCGGTAGTAAATAAATTTTGAATATTTTTTTCATGATCATTATCCGATTTTAAATTAGAAGGAGGCTTTTAGGTTAATACCGTAACTTCTTATTGATGGTGATTGCAGACCGGTAAGCGTGGTACGCGAATTAGCATACTGATCCAGGTCGACATCTTTAAACTTAGGGTCCTTATAGAAGTACAATAAGTTACGTCCATAAATCGAAGCTGAAATTTTTGATATAAATGACTTTTGCAGCCATCGCTTAGGGAAGTCAAAAGCGATGGTCACCTCGCGCAGCTTAGCATAGGTTTTGCTCATCAGGTATGCCTCGCTCACGTTATAATACTCACTGGCATATTCCTGCACAAAGGCCGGTGTCTTATTTGCCGCATATTGCAACTGGCCATAATTCAATACCGCACCGGTATTTGAATCAAAATTCGGCGCTGCGCCATTTGATATCTGCACACCCTGGCCAATGTAGCTTCCGGTATAAGATGAATTAGGCTTCACATTGTTCAAAGGATAACTAGCCCAGTCCTGGTAACGTGCTGCTCCCAGGGCTCCTTCGGCTGTCAAAGCATTTGAACCACCGCGCATCGTTTTGTTAAACACATAATCCTGCGTTACACCGCCTACCGAGCCATCAAACTGGAAGCCTAAACTCCAATTTTTATAATGCACGTTGTTATAGATGGACCAGGTAAAATCAGGATCGAGGTGACCCAAATATTGTGGTACCGGATTTACCAGTGGCTCGCCACCACCTACACCATCTTTAGGTGAGCTGTTGATGATCTGGCCATCCGATGTCCTTACAAACTTGGATCCCATCAATTTATCAACACGATCGCCTACCTGGTAAAATCTGTCATAAACCGTTTGTCCCGGCGGCAATTCCTGGTAAACTTCTTTATAGGTCGACCAGTTAACCAACACATTCCAGGTAAACCCACCCATATCCTTAATTGGCACACCGCTTAAGGATAGCTCATAACCTGTTTTCTTAGTTTTTAACGCATTGATGAATTCATCTGTATAGCCCGTTGCTGTTGATATCGGGTTATCCAAGATTTTGGGTCCATCAATATACTGGAAAGCTGTACCGCTTAAGCCTAAACGATTTTGCAGGAACTTGATGTCAAAGCCCTCTTCGTAGTTAACACGGGTAAAGGTTTTGATATTCGTTTCATACAAGGAGTTAGGTCCATAACCGGCTGTTTGATTGTTATATGGCTTACCTGTTGAGTAAGAAGATAACAACGAATAATCGGGCCCGTTATAAGGTGAATTATAAGTGGAACCATATCCAAGCGGGTTATCAAAAAGTGATGGCCCTGTGCCGCCGCCATAAGCGGTGATGGTACTGAAAGGAGCCGGGCCTATAGTCGGGCTGGTGGCGTCCGAACGGATATTGGCGTATGAGAACCTCCCTTTAAGGAACGAGATAAACGTTGGCAGCGTTACATAATCTGAAATTACCGTAGCGGCTGAAACGCTTGGATAAGAATAAGTAGCTACGCTTTGCAATGCTGATGAATGCTCCAAACGATATGTGCCTGATATAGTAGCATATTTTCCGAAAGAAAGATCCAAAGATCCGAATACGCTTAACTGGCGTTCGCCTGAATTAAAGCTTGTAGCCTGGATCGGGTTTTTCGAGTTGCTGAAGGCGTATACTCCCGGCACGTTTAAGTAGTCTGTTGATACCCAGCTCGAGTTATAGGAGAAGGTACGCAAGTTGCTACCCACCAAACCCGACAGGTTCAGAAAGTTCTTAACCGTATAATCGTAATTCAGGGTTAGCAACGTATTGTTTTCAAACAGGTCGCGGCGGTCTTCACGATAATCGCCCTCGTTGCCTTCACGCCCGTAAGGGTGTGCTGAATAAGGAAGATCCTCTGTGTGCAGCAGGTTGTAAGTACTGATCTGATCCTTCAGCGTAACATTCAGGTGATTATCTATTTTGAAGTTACCTGATATATAACCATAGGTATCATTTTTATAATGTCCGCGTGTCCATATTTCAGTCAGGAACCAGGGGTTATGATACCGGGTGTACTCAGCAAATACAGATTGTGTACCCACTTTGCCGGGCTGCCAAATTCCTTTAATATCCGGGGCATTAACATTCCAGTCGGCACCTGTCCAGATGGCCATGTTATAAATAATACTGTTAGGGCCGTACTGCACATCAGGATAATTGTCAGTACTTTGCCTGTTGAAATCAACGCTGGCTTCAAATTTCAATCTTGGGGTAGGATTGAAGGCCGCGTAGAAGTTAACGTTTGCCACATCCAAATACTGCGAAGGGATATAGCTTGATTGATGCTGTTGCGAAACTGACAAACGGGTTGTATAATTATCGCCATTGGCAGTTAAAGCAATCTGGTTATTGGTTTGATAGCCTGTTTGCAAAAAATTAGCCAGGTTATTGGCACCACGCGCTGTCCAGGGTGTTCCCTGGCGCACACCGTTAACTATCGGGCTATCGTATTGCGGTATCGACTGACCGTTAAAATATGGGCCCCAAACATCATAATCGCTATCCACGCCGCCACGGGCGCCACCTTTACCATTCACAAATTCATAGAAGGTATTTTCACCCGGCCCGAAAGAATGTTGAATGCGGGGAAAAGCGGTAAAGCCTTTATTAATAACCGTACTGCTGTTTATATCTACAGTAAGGCCTTTTTTATTGTTATTCCCTTTTTTTGTGGTGATCAGTATCGCACCGGCTTGTGCACGGCTGCCATATAGGGCCGCCGCTGCGGGGCCTTTCAATACGGTATAGGTTTCAATATCATCCGGGCTCAGGTCGAAGGTATCCGAGTTGATGGGTAGCCCGTCTACTACATATAAGTTTACTACCGCACCACGGATGGTTACTGTCGGCACGCCTAATATTTCGGATGTAGCGCCTACGGATAAGCCGGCCACTTTACCGATCAAACCGTTCATAGGGTTAGGGTCGCGTGCTGTGGTCAGATCGGCTCCGTTTACCGTTTGGGTAGCATAACCAATACGTCTGGTTTCTTTCTTAACACCCAATGCCGTTACAACCACCTCGTTAAGCGATTTGTTGTCGGGTGCAAGCGAGATGTTATAATTGGTTTGTTCGCCAATGGTGATCTCCTGGGGTTGAAATCCAAGGAAACGGAAGGAAAGTACCTGTCCCTTTTCAACGGTGAATAAAAAACGTCCGTTAACATCGGTCACGGTCCCTTTCGAAGTGCCTTTAAGCATTACGCTTACGCCCGGGAGGGGTTGTTTGTTTTCATCGGTTACTGTACCGCCGATCTTGGTTTGCCCGAATAAGAGTGCCGGGGAAAGACAGAATAACAATACCGTTATTACAGTCCTTAGCTGCATGTAAATCTGTTTCATTTGCATGATTTTAATGGTGAAGGGAAGGGATTTTTCATGCAGCAATACTAAACTTAGTTTATTATTTGTAAACTAAGTTTGTATTAAGGAAAGCTTAACATTGCATGTAATACAGGTTAAGGAGGGGGAATTCTGTAACAACGGAGTTACACCGCACTTACAATAATTTAATATAAAGGCAAAGCGCCGGTCAATTATGCTTATACAAATGGCTTATAGCCAATGATTTAAGATGGCGTATGTTTTCTACTGGTTTGTTAACCTCTTTTGCCTTGTCATCCCAGTAACGTAAACGCACAAATAGCTCGGCATCGGGGTTCTGTTCGAAATCAGCTGCCTCATCCGCATCCATGCGCCCGCCCTGGAATTCAAGGGTCGCTTTGCTGGCATCGGACAACTGGTTATAATATTCAGGATATTTATAAGTAAGATATCTTTTGGCTACCACATGGCTTTCCACCAAAGTGGCCAGTCTTTCAGAAAACCCTTTTTCGCGCAAATAGTCGGCACCCAATGTTTCGTGATCCACATTGCCAAAACCATCCATGCTTGCTGCTTCATCGCCGCTTGCGCACAAGTGACCTATGTCGTGGAAAAATGCAGCCAATATCACTTCGTCTTCAAAACCCTCTTCTTCAGCTAAGGCGGCCGCCTGCGACATATGCTCCAACTGAGATACCGGTTCCCCTATATAATCTTCATTGCCATGTTTCTCATACAGGGCAAAAACTTCATTAACTATCGTTTCGGGTTTAAAGGTCGACATGTATATGAATTGACTTTTTACAAAAGAAACAATAAGATATTATCAAATTATTAAATCATAGTAATGTATTCGGCCGATTTTATCGTGTACATTAAATAACATATATTTAATGTACATATTTTATTGCTTAAATTAATTTGCGCCTGTTGCAACGCAGTAATTAAAGTTATAATTTGTGCGTTAATATTCATACAAATAACGTTTACCTGCCTTATGGAAGATGACATACTGATACAGATCAGTAACCGGATTAAAGAGCGCCGCCGCGAAAAAAATATTACCGTACAGGAACTGGCCAGCCAGGCTAATGTAAGCAAAGGCTTGATCTCACAGATAGAAAACAGCCGAACCATACCATCCCTGATTGTGTTGATCGATATTATTAAGGCGTTGGAGATCGACCTGAACGAGTTCTTTAAAGATATCCGCACCAAAAGCAAATTGTCGCCGATCCTGATAAAACGCAAGGAAGAGTATGAGCATTTTGAGAAAGAACATGCCACCGGTTTCCACTACCAGCGGATACTAGCCCGGTTCATCGATCACTCCACCGTGGATATCGTTATATTGGAATTGGAGCCAAATGCCATAAGACCATTGGTTGAGACCGATGCTTTTGAATACAAATATATTTTATCCGGAACAATTGAATACCAGTTTAACGAAGAACGGATACAGCTAAACCAGGGCGATTCCATGTTGTTTGACGGGCGCATACCCCATACCCCGGTAAACCTGGGCAACCAAACAGCCAGCATGCTGGTGGTTTATTTTTTTGAAGAGAAGAAGGGGGTTAGTTAAGTGGTTGATTAGGTTAAACATGCCGTAATTTGAAAACTTAATCAACTACTCACGCATTCAACTTAATCAACCAAAAACAATTTCACACAACCTTAACACAAATTTAGTTCGATATTAATAAACTAAGTTTAGTATTGCTGAACATTCTAATACCAATTACATGTCTATAAAATTAGTGGTTTTTGATATAGCCGGCACTACGGTTAAAGACGAATATAATGTGAGCAAGGCTTTCCAGGCGGCATTAAAGAAACATAATTATGAAGTTGCGCTGGAAAAAATTAACCCGTTAATGGGCTACGAAAAAAACCAGGCCATCACCCAAATGCTGCACTTGCACGAGATCGATGAATCAAAAATTACCGCTGACCTGGTGAATGATATACACCGTGAGTTTGTAAAGCAAATGATCCATTTTTACCAGACTGAGCCGGGTATTGAACCACTGCCAAACGTGGAAGAAACCTTTGCTGCATTGCACCGGATGGGGGTACAAGTTGGCATCAATACCGGCTTTTCGCGCGATATTGCTGATACGATAGTTAATCGCCTGCAATGGCAGGAAAAAGGGCTGATAGATTACGTGGTTGGTTCGGACGAGGTTGAGTTGGGTCGCCCGCATCCTTATATGATCCAAAAAATGATGTATGAAGGCGGTATCAGCGACCCGCTTGAAGTGGCTAAAGTTGGGGATACTGAGGTAGATGTACGTGAAGGGCAAAACACCGGTTGCAAGTATGTTATCGGGGTTACTACCGGCATCTTCACCCGCGAGGAACTGGAGCCCTATCATCCAACCCACATCATTGACGATATAGTACAGGTAATTGACATCATCAGCCAATAGATAAGCAAATGAAACTGGTAGATCAGCTCAGGATAAAAGTTGCTAAATGGCCATATGGAGTGATCTCCGTAATGGCAGCCGTTTCAGCATTTGGCGCTTATACTTCCATGTATGCTTTTCGCAAGGCGTTTGCTGCCGGCACCTTTACCGGTATGCATTTTTTGCATGTGGATTATAAGGTGTGGCTGGTGATCGCGCAGGTGGTCGGCTACATGCTGAGCAAGTTCTATGGCATCAAATTCATATCCGAACTAAAACCTGGTCAGCGGGCCAAATATATTTTATTGCTGATCGGTATTGCCTGGCTGGCTTTGCTGTTTTTCGCATTTGTTCCGGCGCCTTATAATATTGTTTTTCTGTTCATCAACGGTTTCCCTTTGGGGTTGATATGGGGCCTGGTTTTCGGCTATTTGGAAGGCCGCAAGTCTACCGAATTTATGGCAGCCGTATTATCCATCAGCTTGATATTCGCCTCGGGATTTATAAAAACCATCGCGCGTACATTGATGAGTTCATTCCATATCAGCGAGTTCAACATGCCTTTTATTACAGGCGCATTGTTTGTGATCCCGCTGATATTATTTGTATTTATGCTGGAACTGATGCCCGCGCCTACACCGGAAGATATTAAGCTCCGCACCAAACGCCTGCCGATGGATGCCTTAGAGCGTAAGCAATTTTTACAGCGCTTTTTACCGGGGATTATCCTCACGTTAATTATATATATCCTGCTCACTATCATGCGTGACATCCGCGATAATTTCGAAGTGGAAATATGGGCCAGCCTGGGTTTTAAGGATAACAGTATTTATACCCGCATTGATACCATTATATCAGTAGCTGTATTGGTAGCCATGAGCCTGCTGATCCTGGTGAGGCAAAACCTGAAGGCCTTCAGCCTGATCCATGTGATGATCATATCCGGTTGTGTGCTCATCGGCATTGGCTCCGTTTTATTTGCCCTTGGGCTGATCGGCCCGATGGTTTGGATGACCCTGGCCGGACTGGGGCTTTACCTGGGTTACATTCCTTATAATGCTGTTTTTTTCGAGCGCTTACTGGCCTCCTTTCACTGCAAAGGCAATGTTGGCTTCCTGATCTACGTGGCTGATTCTATTGGTTATGTGGGGAGCGTAAGCGTTTTGCTCATTAAAGAATTTGGGCACCCCGGTATAAGTTGGGGCACCTTTTTTAAACAAGGTGTAATCACGGTTGCCATAGTTGGCGGTACCTGCGCCACACTATCGCTATTCTATTTTTTACGCAGCGCGCGCAAACAGGAAAAAGATCCGTCAGAACAAAAATTAAATATTCAACCCGCATGAACCAGCCATCAGCCATAGTGATCGGAGCAGGGATTGTAGGATTGGCTACAACCCGTGCATTAGCGCTAAGAGGCTATAAAGTGACCGTCTTCGAGCGCAACGAACGTGCTGTCGGCGCATCCATCCGCAATTTTGGGATGATCTGGCCAATTGGGCAGGCCACCGGTCCGCTGTTCGAAAGGGCCATGCTGTCGCGAAGCATCTGGAAAGAAATTTGCACCGAAGCCAATATTTGGCACGAGGAAGTAGGTTCGTTGCATTTGGCGTACCACGATGACGAGTTGCAGGTGATGGCAGAGTATGTTGAAGCAAACTATAAGTATCGCGATTGCGCCTTGCTTACGCCCGAACGCGTTTTAGCAATATCATCTGCTGTAAACACCACTGGGTTAAAAGGCGCTTTATGGAGTGGCGAAGAAATGATCATCGAATCGCGGGTTGCCATTGAGCAGGTAGCCAAATATTTAGCAGAAAAATATAATGTCGAATTTCACTGGAATACGGCCATCAACCATATACAGCACCCAAAAGTTTTTTCAGGAAAACGCAGTTGGGAAGCCGATGAAATATTTGTTTGCAGCGGAGCTGATTTTGAAACGCTGTACCCCGAATTGTTTTTAGCAACCAATATCACCAAGTGCAAGCTGCAAATGATGCGGCTGGTCAATCAGCCCGATGGCTGGCGCATTGGCCCATCACTTTGCGGTGGTTTATCCATGATCCATTATCCCGGTTTCCAGGCCGCGGCTTCTCTACCTTTACTCAGGAAAAGATATGAAGAGCAATATGCTGAATATCTGAAATGGGGTATCCATGTGATGGTTTCACAAAATGTAAATGGTGAATTGACTATCGGCGATTCGCACGAATATGGCTTGGTACACGACCCTTTCGATAAGGAATTTATTAATCATATGATAACGGATTACTTACACACTTTTGCCGATTTTAAGGACTGGAAACTGATGCAGTCTTGGAACGGTATCTACCCAAAAATGATGAACGGGCAAACAGAACTCATCATTGAAACAGAGCCGGGTGTAACTATAATCAATGGCATAGGCGGCAATGGTATGACCCTTTCGTTTGGGCTGTGCGAGCAATTTATTGCAAGCCGGTAAGTATCTTAAATTTATTAAACCATAGCAATGGGTTTGAAAACCATCGCTATAAATAATACAACTCATAACTTACAACTACTATGACAGATACCCGCAGAGATTTCCTTAAAAAAGCAGCCATGTTAGCCGGAGCCACCGGGCTTGCCAATATGATACCGGCCTCTATCCAGAAAGCAATGGCCATCAATGCACCTGAGGGCAGTACATATTTAGACGCCGAGCATATCGTGATCCTGATGCAGGAAAACCGTTCATTCGATCATACTTACGGTACGCTGAAGGGCGTGCGTGGTTATAATGATCCACGGGCCATTGATCTGCCTAATAAAAACAAAGTGTGGCTGCAATCTAATACCGAAGGCGAAACTTACGCACCCTTTCATCTCGACATTAAAAACACCAAAGCTACCTGGATGAGTTCGCTACCACACTCATGGGCCAACCAGGTGAATGCCCGCAACGATGGCAAATACGATCAATGGCTCAATGTAAAAAAGAACGGTAATAAGGAATACCGGCATATGCCTTTAACCTTAGGTTTTCACAACCGTGAGGATATTCCTTTTTATTATGCGCTTGCAGATGCCTTTACGGTGTGCGATCAAAATTTCTGTTCATCACTTACGGGCACCAATCCAAACCGCCTTTACTTCTGGACTGGGACGGTACGCGCAGAGCAGCACGAGAATTCAAGGGCGCATGTATGGAACGAGGATATGGATTATGGTACTTTAAAATGGAAAACTTTCCCCGAGCGCCTGGAAGAGGAGGGCATAACATGGAAATGCTATCAGAATGAAGTGGCCATCGACACCGGATTTGATGGCGAGGAAGACCCATGGTTATCCAATTTCCAGGATAACCCATTGGAGTTTTTCGGTCAGTACAATATCCACCTGTACCCAAAGCATATCGAAGGATTGGAAAAGCGGTTTACTCAACTGCCAGGCATGATCGATGAGCTACAAAAAAAAATTGATGCATTGTCTGCTGGTGATGCCCATATCGACCATTTGAAACACCAGCTTAAGGATATGCAAGGTTACCTTGAGAATGTAAAAAAGGAAAAGGAAACCTATAGATCAGGGCAATTTGAAAACCTGTCGGCTCATGAAAAAAGCTTGCACTTAAAAGCTTTTGACACCAATATAAATGATCCGCATCATCGTCAATTGGAGACTTTAACCTATGATGACAATGGCACGAAACGCGAAATGCAGGTACCCAAAGGTGATGTACTGCACCAGTTCAGGGAAGATGTAAAGGGTGGGAAATTGCCGACAGTAAGCTGGGTTACCGCACCTGAACATTTTAGTGATCACCCCAGCTCGGCATGGTACGGCGCCTGGTATGTATCAGAAGTACTGGATATACTTATCCAAAACCCCGAGGTTTGGAAAAAGACCATTTTTATCCTTGCCTACGATGAAAATGATGGTTATTTTGACCATGTGCCGCCTTTTGTTGCGCCGCACTCGCAAAGACCTGAAACCGGGGCGGTTTCAAAAGGTATAGATACCCGTGTTGATTTTGTAACCCTGGAGCAGGAACAGGAAAGAAAAGGCTTCCCCGACAAATTTGATCGCGAAAGTTCCATCGGTCTCGGATTCCGTGTGCCATTGGTTATTGCCTCACCGTGGAGCAAAGGTGGTTTTGTCAATTCAGAGGTATTTGATCACACTTCCACACTTCAATTTTTAGAACATTTTCTATCCAAAAAAACCGGCAAAAAAGTCTCAGAACCAAACATCAGCGATTGGCGGCGAACCATTTGTGGCGACCTTACTTCGGCATTCAGGCCTTATCATGGCGAGAAGATAGCCAATCCCGAATTTGTGAAGAAGGATGTATTTGTGGAAAGCATCCATAAGGCCCAATTCAAAAAACTGCCGAATGATTATAAGTTGCTGACCAAAGAAGAAATAGCAGTAATTAACCGCGATCCGCACTCATCACCTTATATGCCGCAGCAGGAAAAAGGTATAAGCCCATCATGTGCTTTACCTTATGAATTATATGCTGATGGTAAACTGAGTGCCGATAAAAAATCTTTCGAAATAAAATTTGCCGCAGGTAATAAAGTTTTTGGTGACAAAGCCGTGGGCGCGCCTTTTAATGTGTACGCACCAGGCAAATATCTGCATCAAAAAGGCAATGAACAGGTATTTGAAAATGTACGCACCTGGGCCTATGGCCTAACTGCCGGAGATAGCCTGACCGGCAACTGGCCACTACAGGAGTTTGAAGATAAGCATTATCATTTAAGGATATACGGGCCAAACGGTTTTTACCGGGAATTTAAAGGCACCGCCGAAGACCCGGCTATCCATATCGATTTTGATTATCAGCATGGCCTTACCAGCAGTAATAAACTGACGGGGAATGTAGAATTGAAGTTCATCAATTCTACAGGCAAGCCGCAGGTAATTGAAATTATTGACCACAGCTATAAGAGTAACAACCATAAAAAGACATTAGCCCCTAACGCCAAAGCAACTCTGGCCTTAAACCTTGAAAAAAGCCATAACTGGTATGATTTCAGTGTAAAGGTATCCGGCCATAGTTCCTTTGAAAAAATATTTTCAGGGCGTGTGGAGACTGGGAAAGTTGGTTTTACCGATCCGTTTATGGGTAAGGTAGTTTAACCGGCAATAAAACGAATGAGAAAAGCCGGTTAGAAATACCCGGCTTTTTTATACTTTCTTTTTAGTGGCAGGTTTAGCCGCTGCTTTTACTGGCGCTGCTTTTGTTGCATGTGGTGCTACTTTTGCAGGAACTGTCTTTTTAACAGGCTTATCCTCTTTTGGGGTAGCCGGAGTAGTGATAATTTTCACCTCTTTGGCTATTTTCTTGGCTAATTTTTTAGCTCCCTTTTCAATCTCTTCACTCAACTTTTCTGAAGCCTCACCAAATTTCCCTGTTAAGGTTTTTAGTTGTTTGATCAAGCCTGATGCAATATCGTCCCTGACAGCTTTTTTTACGGATTTATTTTTAGTTTCTTTCATAGAATAAACAATAGTTCACACAAACCTATGTTATTTTAACATAACTTCAATGTTATCATTATGTTAACTGATGTTAAGTATATTAACAACACCAAAAAGAGCGTAGGGTTTTAACAATATATCATTCTGCCTGTTTTCTTTATATCTTTATCTGGATAGAATTCCCGGCCCCAACATTCGATCAATGTAATATCATAATGATGAAAAATTTTATTCTAATCGCTCTGCTGATTCTTACCAATTTATCGGTATCGGCACAAGCCAAAATATCACCCAAACGCATCACGTTTACCAAAGAACAATTGAAGGATAAAATAATGGGCGGCTGGGCCGGGCAAACCATCGCCGTAACTTTTGGCGGGCCATATGAGTTTCGTTTTGATGGCACTTTTATACAGGATTACCAATCTTTATTATGGTATAATGGTTACCTGAAAAAAACAATGATCGAAAACCCGGGCCTGTATGACGACCTGTATATGGACCTGACTTTTGTGGATGTTTTTGAAAAATATGGGCTGGATGCACCTGTTGATTCCTTTGCCAATGCCTTCGCGCATGCAGGTTATATGCTGTGGCATGCCAACCAGGCTGCCCGTTATAATTTGCTGAACGGCATTAAAGCCCCGGCTTCCGGCCACTGGTTAAACAACCCACATGCTGATGATATTGATTACCAGATAGAGGCGGACTTTGCAGGATTGATGAGCCCCGGGATGCCAAATACCGCGTCGAAAATAAGTGATAAGATCGGTCACATCATGAATTATGGCGATGGCTGGTATGGTGGTATATATGTAGGGGCAATGTACACGTTGGCATTTACCTCCAATGATATCAATTATGTTGTTAATGAAGCGCTGAAAACCATACCCAAACAAAGCACCTATTATCAATGCATCAGCGATGTAATTAAATGGCACAAGAAGTATCCTGCCGACTGGCATCAAACCTGGTTTGAGTTGCAAAAGAAATGGTCGTCAGAAGTGGGTTGCCCGGATGGGGTGTTCACCGCTTTTGATATCGACTCCAAACTCAATTCGGCCTACGTGGTATTAGGTCTATTATATGGCAATGGCGACTACACCAAAACGCTGGAGATAGCCACCCGCTGCGGACAGGATGCGGATTGCAACCCATCAACCGTAGGCGGAATTTTAGGTGCTATGCTGGGTTATAAAAAGATCCCCGCTTATTGGAAGATGGGATTAAAGGAAGCTGAAGGGATCGACTTTAAATATACCACGATGTCGCTCAATAAGGTTTATGATATTGGATTTAAACATGCGTTACAAGTGATCAAACGTAATGGAGGTAAGGTGGAAGGCGATAAAGTAACCATCCTTATCCAGGCTCCAAAAACAGTGAGACTGGAGCAAGGTTTTACCCGGATGCACCCTTTACGAAAGACGGAACTTCACGAAGATATCAACACCAAAGAATTATACTTTACCTTCAACGGAACCGGGTTTGTATTGCGCGGAGAAGCCGGCAAAAAGAAAAGCGATGCTGCTGAATATACTTTTGAAACCGAAGTATTTGTTGATGGGAAGAAAATAGAAACCGCCAAGATTCCTACAAATTTTACGTCCCGCCGGCAGGAAATATGCTGGAGGTATCAATTGGCTAATGGAAAACATACGGTAAAGATAAAGGTGCTGTACCCCAATGCGGATTATTGGTTGAATTCGTCGGATTATATTGTCTATGGGGTGAAGTGATATAAAAGAAGGCTGTCACACTAAGGCACTCGAAGTGTGAGCGCAGAGGCCTTTGCCCGCATGCTTCGAGTGCCTCAGCATGACACCTCCGCTATGAATAACATTGTCATGCTGAGCGTAGTGAAGCATCTGTCGGCCATTAGATTCTTCGCTACGCTCAGAATGACAAACTAGCATAGTACTGTGATTATTTAATGTTTTTTTTACAAATCATGTTTTAATTTTCACAATTCTTATCCGTTCTTTTTAAATTTCTTTAAAACTCTCATCTTCTTACATCCTATTTTTATTATATTGATAAAATCAATTCAAAAATCGTATAGTTATAGACATAGACTATATCACATCAATTCTTTATATAAAATCGCCTCGGCAAAACCGGTATATTTGCGGTAAATAATTAAACACATATAAGAATATGCTAACTATAGGTCAAAAATTCCCTGATTTTTTTAAAACAGCGGTTGTAAGTATTGAAAAAGGAAAAGAGTTCGAAACCATCACTTCCGAATTCCTGGTAAACGATGATAACGTGTGGACAGTAATGTTCTGGTGGCCAAAGGATTTTACTTTTGTATGCCCTACCGAAATTGCTGAATTCAATAAAAGCTATAGTGAGTTCCGTGATCGTGATACCCGCCTGATCGGCGCTTCAACTGATACCGAATTTGTACATGCTGCCTGGAGAAGAAACCATGATGATCTGCGCGACCTGAAATTCCCGATGCTTGCCGATACTTCAAAATCATTGGCTGAAGAACTGGGTATTCTGGAACCAACTGAGAAGATCGCTTACCGCGCTACTTTTATTATCGACCCAACCGGCATCATCCGCTGGGTGTCAGTAAACGATTTGAATGTAGGCCGTAATGTAAAAGAGGTTTTACGTGTGCTGGATGGCTTGCAAACTGA
This sequence comes from Mucilaginibacter sp., assembly GCA_035489035.1. Lineage (GTDB taxonomy): Bacteria > Bacteroidota > Bacteroidia > Sphingobacteriales > Sphingobacteriaceae > Mucilaginibacter. The sequence continues at coordinate 60,497 of DATHKT010000059.1, read as the reverse complement.
TGAGCTTTGCCCTTGCAACTGGGTTAAAGGCGAAGAAACTTTAACTGTATAATCTATTTAAGTTATTGTCCCCGTATCATGTATGGTGCGGGGATTTTTTATTCAATAATATCGATACTAATGAACGAATCCACAGAAATAATTAACGAACTGCTGCAAAGCCTCAACATAGATACCGCATACCGTACCGATAGCCTGACCCTGCTAGAAAAGGGAGAATCCCGCTACCTGCGCGATCTGAAATTGAACCTGACCAGCACCCTTACCTCCGAACATTTGAGTACAAAGGAATGCGCTCTGATCGGTCTTTCAACCGCTATCAACAATAACAACCAGCCCTTAACACAATATTTTACACGTTATGCTGAAGAACAGGGCGCTACTGTAGCCGAAACCGGCGAGGCGGCGGGATGTGCATCTTTACTGGCATCCAACAATGTATTTTACCGTTTCCGTCATTTTACACAAAAGGAAAAATATGGGCAAATCCCGGCGCGTATCCGTATGCAGTTGATGATGAAACCTGTAACCGGAAAAGAATTTTTTGAACTGATGAGCCTGGCTATTTCGGCAGTGAATGGCTGCGAGATGTGCGTAAACGCGCATGAAGATTCATTGATCAAACTTGGGACTACCGAAGAGCGTGTTTTTGACGCTGTGAGGATAGCATCACTGGTAACTGCAACAGGGAAAGTGATCTATTAAAACACATTTATGTGATCATCAGCGAATTAAGAAATGCTTTCCGAACAACAGGGAAGCATTTCATGTTTTGATGTAATTTTTAACCACAAATTAATTTAGTATCATTAACGTAACCTTCTATTTAAAAATTCCGTAAAGAGGCTCGGCCCATCCCCGGCTGGTTTTTTGCGCAGGATAAAATAGTATATAAAGGATGACGACTACGGCTACTATCTCCCATAAAAATTCAACAGACGTTTTCAACTTAGAGCTTTTTTTCGAACTATCACCCGATCTGCTTTGCATAGCCGGTTATGATGGTTATTTTAAAAAAATAAATTCAACCGTATCACGAACATTAGGTTATAGCAATGAAGAATTATTTGCCAGGCCTATAGACTCATTTGTCCATATTGAGGACAGGGACATTACCGCGAGAAAACGGGAGAGTATTATAAAAGACATCCCCCTGTTAAACTTTGAAAACCGGTACGTAACTAAAGGGGGAGAGATCGTATGGTTATCATGGACATCCATGCCTATAAAAAGTGACCAGGTGGTATTTGCCATTGCCAAAATTATCACCCATAAAAAGAAATTGGAAGAGGACAGGAACGCGTTGCTTACCGATCTTACAAAAATCAATAATGATCTGAAGCAGCTGACTTATTCCACCTCGCACGATCTGAGGTTGCCGGTTAGTAATTTGTTATCCGTTTTTAATCTTTTGGATGTTTCTAAAATTCAGGATGAAGAAACCCTTGAGTTTATAGATATGCTGAAATCGTCTACCGAAAATTTAAAAGACACCTTAAATAGTTATGTAGACGCTTTAAATCAAAAAAACGCCTTAACGGTTCATACGGAAGAACTGGATCTGGGTAAATGTCTGAATGCAGTGCTGCAATCTTTACGCTCATTGATACAAAGTTCAAAATCAATTATACAGGTTGATTTTTCCGCCTTTAAAAAAATAGAGTTCAATAAAGCTTATCTCGAAAGCATATTACTTAACCTGATCACCAATTCGATCAAATACGCAAAACCTGATCATTCTCCTGTAATTTCAATTTATACGCAAGTAGAAAATGGGGTCAATCAATTGATTTTTGCTGATGAGGGACGTGGATTTGATATGGATAAAGTGAAAGACAAGATATTTGGGCTTAACCAAAAATTCCATAATCACGCCGACAATAACAGTAAGGGAATAGGCCTTTACCTGGTATATAATCACGTCATCAATTTAGGTGGCCGGATAGCTATTGAAAGTAAGGTAAATGAAGGTGTCAAATTTATTATCTCTTTTAGAGGCTGATATTAAGCTGGTCGGCAAGGGTGCGAAAACAGCCTGTTGATAAATTGCCCGGCATAAAAACAAAACTATCTCCCTGTTAATTTCTTTTATATCTTTAGCCGGACCAGTGCTATTGATTATATTATTTCCCGCACATCTATCTAAAAACCTAAAATATTTTCGGGGCTATTTAACATCTGCTATTATTATGAAAAGAAGGATCAGTTTAATTTCAGTATTTGCGCTATTGTTTTTTGTTGTTTTGGTAACGATAACGAGTTGCAGTAAAAAGTCGCCGGTTGATCATGTAACCCCACCGCCTGTTACACCTGTTACCCCGCTTAAAACCGACGTTGCCATGTGGCTGACTACTGCCGACAGGGGGACGTTATTTGAAAAACAAAATGTAAGCCTGCTTTTTAGCGATGCCACCAACTCGAATACAACTATTACTGTGGATGGCGATACCCAATACCAATCGATAGATGGGTTTGGATTTGCACTGACGGGGGGAAGCGCCAGTTTGATCAACAAATTGCCGGCTGACCAAAAGGCCGACTTGCTGAGAGAATTATTTGCTGCCGACAGTACTTATATTGGTATCAGTTACCTGCGGATAAGTATTGGCGCATCGGATATGAGCGCGGCTGATTTTACCTATGATGATGTATCCGGCACAGATGTTAACCTGGGTAGCTTTAGCATCGATGCCGAAAAAACCGACTTGGTACCTGTTTTAAAGCAGATCATCGCTATCAATCCAACTATTAAAATTGTGGCTACACCCTGGACCGCACCTGCCTGGATGAAAACGAATAACAGTTTTAGCCAGGGAAGCCTTAAACCCGAATACTATGACGCTTATGCCAAATACTTTGTAAAATATATCCAGGCCATGAAAGCGCAGGGCATTACCATTGATGCCATTACACCACAAAATGAACCATTAAATGCGAATAACAACCCAAGCATGGTAATGCAGCCTATTGAAGAAGAAAATTTTGTTAAGAACAGCCTTGGCCCACAGTTTCAAACGGCAGGATTGACCACCAAGATCATCGTTTATGACCATAATGCAGACCGGACCGACTACCCATTGACGATACTGGCAGACCCGCAGGCCAGCCAGTATGTGGATGGTTCCGCTTTCCATTTGTACCTGGGCCAGATCAGCGCGCTGGCTTCTGTGCATAACGCTTATCCAACCAAAAACCTTTACTTTACCGAACAATATACTGCCTCCACAGGCAGCTTTAGCGGCGATCTGTCATGGCATATTAATAACCTCATTATTGGCGCTACCCGCAATTGGTGCCGCAATGTAATAGAGTGGAACCTGGCATCCGATCCCAGTTTCGGGCCGCATACAACAGGTGGCTGCAGTACCTGTCAGGGGGCCATAACTATCAGCCCTTCTGTATCACGCAATGTATCTTATTATATCATCGCGCATGCCTCAAAGTTTGTGCGGCCGGGCGCGGTTAGGATAGCATCCGATAACCTGACTACTTTGCCAAACGTAGCCTTTAAAAACACTGATGGCTCCAAAGTGCTTATCGTACTGAACACGACAAACTCATCACTACCATTTAATATTAAATACAATTCGAAAATAGTGACAAGTACTTTGGCCGGGGGCGCGGTGGCTACCTATAAATGGTAGTAATCTCGGGCATTGATCAAACGAAAAAAGCTGCCCTTTTGAGGCAGCCCTTTTAATTAACTGATTTATTGAAGACGATTTAAAACTTATCAAAGAAAAGTTTGGTGGTTACATCATCGCCACCAATTGCACCAGAGGCTTGATTGTAATTAATCTCGTTTACATTTTGCTCGCTGATAGGATAAGTAAAACGAACCGGGAATTCAGTGTATGCATGTTCAGGCTTTACCAATACCGGGTAATCCAGCCTCCTGTTCGTTGTCCAGGCATCCCATCCCCTGTTGTAGAATGCCAGGTATTCCTGGGCTGCAATTTTATGCAGATCACTACCCCCAGGGGCTGTAGCAAATGCAACATTAGGCAATAATAAATAAGCGCTTGCCTGCGCTGCTGTGCCACCCCAATAGGTTATAGAAGCGGTGATGGCGTCGTTGTAGTGTGACTGAACGGTGCCGGCTAAAACGTTATACTGCCTTGATGCAGCTTCGGCCAGGTTAAATTGCGTTTCGGCATAATCCAACAGATTACCCGGAAAATCAGGATTTGTTATGCTTCCTATTGATTTAGGCTGTGCTGTTTTTGGAGGGCCGGAAGTAAGTAAAGGCCCTGAAGGCAATGAATATTGGCTATATACAAGTCCACCATTACCTGAACCGTTCGGAGCCCCTGCATACAAGCTCTTTACATTTTGGGCAAAATAATATGGTAACCTCGGATCTTGCGAAGGAGTATTCGGATTTAGCAAACTAATAAACTCGCTGGTACCTACATAATCGTGCCTTTGGCTTTGTACCAGGTCAACCCAAACCGGGTTGGTATTTGGAGGCGTGGTTTCATATTTAAAGAGTGCATTATCCGCATTTGATGTAAATACACCCCCTACTATTGCAGATTCTACAGTTGTTTTCGCTTTCGCATTGTCAGAATCTGCAATGGTTATACCCATTTTAAGTTTCAGCGTATTTGCAAATTTTTTCCACGCGGTTGGATCTCCGGCATAGATCAGGTCGGCCGAATCAAAACTACTGCCAGATGGATCTAACGCGGCTATATCCGCATCCAAACGGGTTAACAGATCATAGTAGATCGTTTTAGCGTCATCATATTTTGGAAATGGCTTGTTGATGTCCGAAGCCTCACTATAAGGAACATTGCCATAAGTAGTAACCAGGTAATAATAGGTGTAAACCTGTAAAATATCCGTAATGGCTATTTCGTTTTTTTGCTTTGCGGCATCAGGAACGTCTTTGGGGATCAATGTTTTTGCCCTTTGAAAGTTTCCTAAAACACCGGTATAAAGGGCCGACCATATCGCATCCGGCTGACGGCGGTAGTTTAACTGGTAGTTGGTTTCATTCAAATAAGTGGTTTCTGTCCACTGCTGTTCGATCAGGCGGAATATATTCAAGTTCACACTTGAAGAGCTTACCGTGTTGGCTAACACTCTTTGAGCATTAGTGAATAAACTATATGAAGGTACATTTGCCGGATTTTTAGGATCGACGTTGAGTTGTGTTATATCTTTTTTGCAGGCCGCTAATAACGAGACCAGTACAAAAATTAATGCTGTCTTTTTCATGTCTGTATTAATTAGAAACGTGCTTTTAAGTTTAATGAAATGGTACGAACAGTTGGATAGGCACCTTCCTGTATGCCCTGCAGATTGCCAGAGCTTAAGCCTTCTTCGGGATCGGCATAAGGCAGGTTTTTATGGATGATCCATAAGTTGCGGCCGATCAGCTGGAAGGTAACATCCTTGAGGCCAAGCTTGCTTATCGCACCTTGCGGTAAGGAATAGCCCAATATCACTTCCCTTAGTTTAACGTAGCTTGCATCATAAACAAAAGCTTTAAGGGGTAATAAACCAGAACCATCACCAAAATCACCATAGCTATCTCCGGTTACCCTGGTAGTATTAGGCTGGCCATTTGCATAAACACCCGGGCGGATCATACCACCACCCTGGTCAAGCGGGTTACGGACAGGTTTACCCAGATCATTAGTATAAGCTGTTAACGGATAAATACCATCGGCTAAACCATAAGCCAGGTCACTGGAGAATACTGAACCACCCTTGCGGATATCGATCAGGAAACTCAATGAAAAACTTTTATAGGTAAAGTTGTTGTTGATACCGCCCGTCCAGTTAGGATTGGTATTACCGATATTGTTATTAGAAGTAGATGTGATCAGGTATTGACCATCGGGCCCTACCGTTTTTTGACCGTTGGTATAGATATAATCCGTACCTCTGATGGTACCGAATGACTGACCCAGCGGCGCGTTAAGCGTTTCGCCATTTTGATAGCTTGCCAGCTCGAGGTTGGTAGCCTGGTTACCGGTTGCATCAATATACAACGAGGTAACTTTGTTGTAGGCGGCGGTAAAGTTTACATTCACTTTCCAGCTAAAGTCTTTGGTCTTTATCGGTGTGCCGTTCACAGAAAGTTCTACACCCTTATTTTGTACGGAACCCGCGTTTAGAATTTTAAAGTTATATCCAGTAGTCGCAGAAACATTCACCGGCAATATTTCATCAGATGTATTGGTTACATAATAACTCGCATCAAAGCCTATGCGGTTATTCAAAAAGGACAATTCCAACCCAATTTCCTTACTTTTTGTTTGTTCTGGTTTCAGGTCGGGATTCTTTTTGGTAGTACTTGATACAGTTTGTGCATTCCCACTAATAGGAGCGTTGATCAAAAAATTATCATTAACATAAAACAGCGGTGCATCGGCTCCTACCTGTGCATAATTGGCACGTAATTTACCGTATGATAACCAGTTCCAATCCTTAAGCAATTCAGAGAACACGAAACCTGCAGCTATCGAAGGATAGTAATAAGTATTGTTGGCGGGCGGCAAGGTGGAGGACACGTCCCTCCTTATAGTTCCGTCAACAGTGATCATATTTTTCCAGGTAAGTGTGGCTCCTGCAAAAACACCATCCACTTCCTTTTGTCCCTGGTAATCCGTTGGGGATAACGGGGCACTTTTCGTATTAGATAAAGCGTACAAACCAGGAATAACCAAACCATTATTGGTACTCGCAAAAATGCTGTTATCATTGTTCTTCCTGATATTGCCGCCTAACAGTGCTTTTAAATTAAGGTCTTTTGCAATATCCTTATTTACGTTGAACAGCAGGTCGTAGTTGGTTTCAGAATGATTATGATTGAACCTTGAATAATAAGGCACACCTATACTGCCCACATCATAACGTTCTTCCTGCAACTCAGAATAAGTATCCAATGATGCTCTGCCGGTAGCAGTGAGCCAGGGCGTAATTTTATAGGCCAGGTTAACATTTCCTAAATACCTGTTACGCGAATCGGTTTCGTAGTTATGGTCAACTACCCAATATGGATTGTTCCAGAATGCCGGAAAAGTAACGCCATTTTCAGGTGAGGCCATATTCCAGCTTACGTTCGAGTTGGTTCGCTCGTAGGCTGCTTTTTGTTCCAGAACATCCACGTTGGTTTCCCACCATTGTCTGAAACCCGTCATCACGTTCCTGTTATCGGAGTCGGTTCCATCATAACCCGTTCCACCCCTGCCGGTACCATTGGTGTTGTAGAAGTTGATATTGCCACCGACAGTCAATTTTGGGGTGATATTATACGTCGCACCAAAATCGAATAGGTTCTTATCTAACTTGTTATTGGGGATAACACCATTTTCGATGCTTTTGGTATATCCCAGCTTGAACGTACCATTATCGCCACCATTGGTGATCATGATACTTTGATTGGTTGAAATTGGCTTTCTGAAAAAGGCACTCGGGTCGTTTTTAGCAGCAACCCATGGAGTAGCTTTGCCATAATTTGGCGAAGTTGGATCGAATGCATCCCATTGATAGATCTTCAAATTCGGATCAAATGGTGTACCATTGGATGCATCATCAGCCGTAGGCGCGATCTGTGCATCCGGGTTGCCAAAAACATTCCCCGTATTGAAATATTGCCCGTAACCTGCACCGTACTGTTTCTGGTATTGCGGGAAAGTTGATTTATCGATCTCGCTTAAACTTACGGAAGAGTTGATAGTGATACCGAGACCTTTTTTAGCTTTCTTGGTAGTGATCAGGATCACACCATTACTACCACGCGAACCATATAAGGCAGATGCCGCCGCTCCCTTCAAAACAGTTACATTTTCAATATCATCCGGGTTAATGTCAGATGCAGGGCTACCATAATCATACCCACCGCCACCGTTCATTTGATTGGCGGTGTTGGTGTTATCATTACCAATAGGAACGCCGTCAATTACAAACAGCGCCTGGTTATTGCCGGTTATGGATTTAATACCACGCAGCACCACATTTGTTGAACCGCCCAGGGTATTATTCTGGCGGATCTCCAAACCTGATACTTTACCGGATAAACCATCAATAAAATTTGATGATCGTTGTTTGCTCACTTCATCGCCGCTTACCTGCTGTGCCGCATAGCTTTGCTGATTACGCGTACGGGTTAAGCCCAACGCACCGGTAACCACAACTTCGCCAAGCTGTTGGGTTGAAGGAACTAAAACCACATCTAATACATTACCGGTAGCCGGTAATAATTGTGCAGTATAGCCTATTGAAGCAAATGACAGTTTTGCACCATCCGGAACATTTATGGAGTATTTTCCTTGAGCATTAGTTTGTGTCCCGGTACTTGTCCCCTCCACCTTTACTGTTACGCCGGGTAATGGCATACCATCATCTTTGGCCGTAACCGTCCCGGTCACGGTGTGACTTTGCGCAAATAGCTGTGTCGTCCCCAACACTAAGATGCACAAAATCAATAGTAAAACTTTTTTCATTGAGTAAATAGATTAGTTAATAGTTGTATAAAATATTTGAGGCGATAAACGTACAGCGTATTTCGTAAAAATCAAATAAATTTCAGTAACGTGTTCTTTACAAAACATTATTTAACTGTAACGAATAATTTACCTTCAGTTGTGAAACATTTAAGGAATTATCTTGTTTTAAGGAATACTGAATTATTACTTATTCATTAATAATAAGACAGTTAAAAGTTAATTGTGGCCGGAAGATACGCGAGGTATGTTCCGGCTTCTTTCGTTACACGAAGGGGTTCAGAAATAATGTACAGGCCTGCTATTTAAGAAGTTAAATGGCGGTTTGCTGTGACTACGTTATAAAGCACAGCCACGTCTGAATTTGCCGTTAGATTTCGGTTTTATTTTTAGCAGGAATAGGAAATAAGTCCTGGTTATTTTGGGGCGATCCGATTTTTATTTTTTAAACCGTTGGTTAATCAGGCTAAGCTTATAGCGTTGGTATTGGGTCAGGTGGTGCAGGTTTACGCGGATCAAAAACAGCTACTCCAACCTTTGAGTCTGCACAACCATAATAGAGGAACCATTTCTCTTTAAAGTAAACCAATCCTTCAATAAAAACAGTTCCGTTTACATATTGCCCGCTTTTCTCAAAAGATGCCATCGGGCGAAGAAAAGGGACATCTAACCGGCCGATTGCTTTAGTGGGATCATTAAGTGCGAATAAAACTTGTCCGGCGCAGTATGAATTACCATTAAAACGTTTATCCCCCCCATCGCCGGGATGGTTTTTCCCATTATAAAATAGAATGATTCCTTTATCTGTCATTATTGCCGGAGGACCACATTCTGTAAGATCGCTGTCAAAGTAGCCTTTGCGGGGTGATATCAACCATTTAAGCTCGCCCCTATTATCCACTACCGGGCTCCAGTCTACCAGGTTGGTTGATGTGGCTGCAAATACATGAAGTTCGCCCCAATACATCCAGTATTTCCCGTTTATTTTGGTGATAACCTGGCGACCACCTTCCAGTTTTGTTAATATAGATGCCGATTTATGCGGGATATCAAAAAACTTGCCGTTATAAGCCTTTCTGAATATCGGCCCATGTTTTACCCAGGTAATCAAATCTTTTGAAGTAGCTACACCCAAACGTGGCACTTTACGATTCCATTGGGTATAGAACATTACATAAGTCCCATTTTCGGTTACGGCAACCCTCGGGTCTTCACATCCGCCCGGCCATTCAAATTCTTTTTCGCTATCGTTTCCGGGGAACATAACTGGCTTGCTTTTTCTATTGAATTTAAGACCATCCGTGCTTTCAGCATATCCTATGCGTGATGTCCGGGTTCCGATCTCGACACCTGTTTTGTCTTCAGATCGGTAAAGCACTACTATTTTGCCTGCTTTAACAGCCGCGGCTGGGTTAAATGTATAATAGGCTTCCCACCCTACCTGCTTATTAGACATAGGGTCAAAAAAAATTGCACTCGTGTCTGGCGAAATGATAGGATTGACTTTATCTGCCCTGACAAATCCTCCAAACGCCCATTTTGGAAGAACATTTTGTCCTTTGGTTTGAGCGATTGAATAATTGAAAAATAAAAGACAGGCTAACGCCCCGGTAAGTTTAATGAGTCCCCTCTTCATCAAAGTATATTTTTAGGATTTATAATCGGTTTTGCATTTTCCGGACTTCAACCGTACAAAACGACAATGTAATGGTTTGCCAGCCAATAAACTAATTATGTATTTATTAAAATACGTTTAACTTTATTTTTTTAAAGAAACTATACTTAGTTAATAGTATAATATTTAAAAACATTTAATGAGTAAAAAATTATCTATTAACGATATAGCAAACGAGTTGCACGTTGCAAAATCTACTGTTTCATTTATTTTGAACGGGAAGGCGAAAGAGAAAAGAATAAGTGATGAGCTAACGGAAAGGGTTTTGAAATTTGTTAAAGAAAAGGGATTCCAGCCAAATCAGCTTGCTAAAAGCCTGAGTACAGGCAAAACAAAAATGATATGTTTAATGGTTGAAAAGATATCTGATCATTTCTTTTCACACATCGCCTTTCATTTAGAAGCCCTGGCCTATAAAAATGGATATAAGATAATTTATTGCAGTACAGAAAACGATCCTGAGAAAACGAGGCAATTGATCAGTTTATTACGGGCACGCTATGTTGACGGCTATATTATTACCCCTCCGGTTGGTATCGAATCTGAGATCCAGGCCCTGATCAATGACAATTTACCGGTAGTGCTATTTGACCGTTATCTGCCGGATGTATCCACTGACTATGTGGGGCTTGATAATTTTAAGGGCACCTATGATGGTGTTGAATATTTAGTGAAAACCCAGGCAAAAAAAATCGCACTTGTTACATTAGTTTCCGATCAGACCCAGATGATCGAAAGGCATTCGGGCTATTTGGCTGCTTTAAAGAAATATCATCTCAAGCCTTTGATTTTAAAGGTATCATTTGAGAATGATATGGAAACAACGGTTAAACAATGTATCCAATTTCTTAAAGATAACCCGGGAACAGACGCCGTGATATTTGCAACCAACTATCTCGCGTTAAGTGGTATAAAAGCAATAAATGAAGCAGGACTTAATATCCCTGGCGATATATCTGTAATAGCTTTTGATGACCACGACGTTTTTAATATTTATAATCCGTCAATCAGCGCCATTGCGCAGCCGTTAGACGAAATGGCGAAGCAATTATTTAAAACCCTTTTGGACAAACTCGAAAACAAAGCCCGCTTAAAAGACCTTAGCAAATTGATCATAAAGCCTGATTTAATACTTCGGGGATCAACCAAACAGGTTTAAATCCATTTTATTAAACTAAGATGGAAAAAATTCCAATCAGGCATATTAATACATTTCAAAAAGAGCCGGACTTTTCAGAAAGCTTCAGCATCCGGGATATTCATGTTTTACTTGCCGGGAAAGACATGGTACAGGAGCTTCACAGGCATGATTTCTTTTATATTCTTGCTTTAAAAAAAGGAACCGGCAATCATAATATAGACTTTATACCATACCCGATTTGTGACAATTCTGTTTTTTTCATGCGGCCGGGCCAGGTACACCAACTCGTACTAAAAGCAGGAAGTGCAGGGTATTTGATGCAGTTTAAAGATGAATTTTATTTCCCTCACGACAAAGTATCAAGCCAGCTATTACGCAAAGCCAGCAATATCAACCATTATCAGCTTAATGCCAATGGGTTTCAAAAGCTGTTTACTATATTGACTTATATCTTCCAGGAATATGCCGACAAACAAGAAAGATATGAGGAGGTTATTAAAGCAAATATGGGTGTTTTCTTTATCGGGCTTGTCCGGCAGCATAGCAGCAGTCCTTCCGATAATGTCAACCTTTATATGCAGGAGCGGCTTGAAAAGTTTTTAGAACTTTTAGAGACAAATGTTTTTAACCATAAGCAAGTATCTCAATATGCTGCTATGCTGAATCTTTCTACTTATCAGCTTAATGCAATCGCTAAATCAACACTGGGCAAAACCTGTTCGGAACTTATTAATGAACATATTATATTGGAAGCTAAAAGATACCTTCTGTCAACTTCTAACCAGGTAAATCAAATAGCGTATCACTTGGGGTACGAAGATGTTTCCTATTTTATCAGGTTCTTTAAAAAAAACACAGGGTATTCGCCTGAGGCATTTCGACATAACTTTAGATAAATCCTACATAACCACATTTTTGTCCTACCCTCCGATCTACCGCTGAAATTACCTTTGTAGAAAGCAAAGTGATTTGCTAAAAGTAGTTTCTAAGACATGAAAACAAAAGCCAGGTTAATAGCATCTTTAAAAATTTGGGTAGTGATCTATCCGTCCATTACAGTGTTTCTTTACCTGTTTGGCAAGTCATTATCTGTGCTGCCATTGTATCAAAGAACGCTGTTATTGACTATCCCCTTAGTTCCCTGGATAGTATTTATTGGCGTGCCTTTAATGGATTTTATCATCCGACTGATCTCACCCAAAAATGACCATAAGCAATAACGACACTAACGTTACCATTTCTCTTAAATTCAAAATATAACAGCATGAGCATGATAGATCATAAACAATTTGATGTAATAATAATTGGAGGAAGCTATTCAGGTCTTGCGGCAGGTATGGCTTTGGGCAGGGCGTTAAAACAGGTTTTAATTATTGATAACGGAAAGCCTTGTAATAGGCAAACGCCTTATTCGCATAACTTCCTCACCCAGGACGGAAAAACTCCAACAGAGATCGCAATGCTTGCCAAACGACAAGTGGAAATGTATAGCACCGTAGCATTTTTCAACGGCCTGGCAATAAAAGGAAGCAAAACTGAAAACGGTTTTGAAATCCAGGTAGCGTCAGGTGAAACATTTCGTGCAGGCAAGTTAATTTTCGCAACAGGTATCAGGGATATTCTGCCAGGTATTGACGGGTTTGCTGCATGCTGGGGGATTTCGGTTCTTCACTGTCCTTATTGCCATGGATATGAAGTGAGGAATGAAAAGACCGGCATTATAGGCAATGGAGAATATGGTTTTGAATTATCAAGACTCATTTCAAATTGGACAAAGGACTTAACCCTGTTTACTAACGGGATATCAACTTTGACGGCGGAACAAACTGATAAACTTGAAAAACACCGCATAAAAATAGTAGAAAAAGAAGTTGAAAGATTGGAGCACACCAATGGGTATGTTCAAAATATCATTTTCAGAGACGGCACGAAATCTTCAGTGAAGGCTATATATGCACCCAGCCCCTTTGAACAACACTGCCAGATCCCCGAAACCCTTGGATGCGAACTGACTGAGGAAGGCTATATTAAAATAGACACTTTCCACAAGACCACCATTGATGGGATTTTTGCCTGTGGCGATAATGTAACGCGTATACGCACAGTTGCCAACGCTATAGCTAGGGGTACTACGACAGGGATGATGATCAACAAAGAAATTATTCTTGAACAATTTTAAACTAACAAATAAAAATTCATAAAAAATGAAAATTATCATCGTAGGTGCAACAGGAACTATGGGAAAGCACTTAGCAAGTGCGTTTGAAAAAGATCATGAGATCATAAGAGTCGGCTCCAAAAGCGGAGATATCCAGGCTGATATTACCTCGCCTGAATCAATAGAAAATTTATTCAGGCAAGCGGGTCCATTTGATGCGCTTATATGCACGGCCGGGCCCACATATGTAGGTCCCTGGAAAAACATGACAGATAAGGAATTCAGGAAAGGCATTGATGGCAAACTGATGGGACAAATCAATTTAGTGCTCATTGGGCAACACTATATCAATCCTAAAGGTTCATTTAGTTTAATCACCGGCGCTTTGACGCATGAACCCATTTTGAACTTCGCCAACGCATCGGCCGCCAACGGTGCAGTTGAGGCATTTGTGCGCGCAGCGGCAATTGAATTGGAAAATGGTGTTCGCATTAATGCTGTGAGCCCTACTGTTATAGAAGACTCGCCCCAATACTTTTCTTTTTTTAATGGAGATATTCCCGTAACCATGAAACAATTAGAATATGGCTTTCGCAAAAGTTTGTTCGGCGCTAATACCGGGCAAGTAATAAAACCGTATTAATCAAGCCGTCTAAAGCCCTTTCACCTGGGTGGGCGTTAATCCCGTATAGGATTTAAATTCCTTAATAAAGTGTGCCTGATCATAATAGCCACATTCAAAAGCTATAGAGGTAAGCGGCGTAGCGGATGACCGTATTAGTTCAAGGCTCTTGTTAAACCGCTTGATAGAAAAAAACTTTTGGGGCGTGATGCCAATCCAATCAATAAAAAGCTTCTGAATGTAACGCTCAGAAAATCCGTAACGGGCTGATATATTTTGCAGGTTTAAGGGTTTGTCTTCACGATAGACATCGTTGCACAAAGACTCCACTAATTTCAATTTGTGATCACTTTTTTTATTCATGATCAATCGCTGAACCAGAAATTCTTCAAGAACTGCTATTTTCTGAGGAAGCAAGCACTGTTCCATTAAACGATCATAAAGATCGGTCGATTCCTTCCTGAAAATATCGCACAGATCAATGGATTCGTTGGTAAAGTCGGAGGCTGCATTAGGAAAAAAAAGCGAACTGGCGTATGGATGGAACCGTGTAATCAGGCAAGTATTACCTTTAGTGATGGCGGCCCTGGTCGGGATCGTCCAATGCCCTAACACCTCTAAGTTGGGCACCTTCATTGATCGGTCTCCCCGATGCCTGATGGTGTCGTTAGTTGAGATGTCGATACAAATTTCTACAGATCCACTGGGATACATAACTTCCAGCACATCCGCGGGGTGGCTGCAAGTCCAGTAGCACTTTATAAAAGGCTTTAAAATATCTGATGGAAAAAATACCTGATCCCTCATATTTCAAAGATAATGATAATGATATTCTCAAGGATAAGAGCCTTAAAAAAATGTGGCTGCATTCTCTTTGTTCGCTTTTTTACAATCTTATTTGTCTAATGACTTTTACTTTTGTTCAGCTTAAAAATTAAAACTTAACAAGAAAACTTATCAAAATGAGAAATTACGGAAAAAGTCTATTCGTGTTTATGCTGGCAATTGCTCCTTTCATTGGCGGCGCTCAATCCAATCATGCAAATGCTTCATTAATTGAGGCCAAAAAAGCCATTGCCGCAAGCAATGCAACTTATTTTACCTCGTTCGCAAAAAATGACGGGTCTATTCTCAATCATTATGCAGAAGATGCTTGTCTGCTGCCACCTAATTCACCTGTCCTGTGCGGCCGCGCCGCAGTGGCAAAATTCTTTAAGGACGGGTACGAAACATATGGTCTTAGGGGAGGTAAATTCATCACCAAAAATATTTATGGAGATGGCCGGGAATACGTTACCGAAGAAGGGCTTTGGCAATCCTTTGATGCTAAAGGAAAATTATTTGATGATGGTAAGTTCCTGGTCCTTTGGAAAAAGACTAAGAATGGCTGGAAAATGTTCCGGGATTCATTTAGCAGTAATCGCGCTCAAAAATAGAACCTTTTGAACCTCCGCGTCTCAAAAAAAGCCCGGTTCAATGAACCGAGCTTTTTTCTCCCTTTATCAATGTTGATGATCTTTTTATAGCTGTGCAAAAGGTTATTGATTGGCAAAATATATTGATAAAGCGTCCCCGCCAATCAATGTTGTCGAAAGGAAATATTCTGTTCCATTTTTCCAATAAACAGGCTTATAAGTAGTTGATAACTCCTTGCCTACATAATAAATATCAGTTCCAGAAATTGTCATATTGTAAACATTTCCAATATTATTCGTTGTAGGGAGTACATATTCTGTCCCATTTTTCCAATATACTGGCATGCCTGAATCAAAGTTTCCATCTAAGCCACCAAAATAAACATCCGTCCCTGTTATAGCTATGGCAGAAACCGCCCCATAGGCATTTTTTAATGGAAGAACATTTTCTATGCCATTTTTCCAGTATACAGCAACGCCTGTTTCAGATCCACCAAAATATATATCGTTTCCGGCGATAGCCATAGCGGTAACTGATGCATTACCGCCGGTTATTGGTAAAACATTCCTTGTGCCGTTTTTCCAATATACAGCTTTGTCACCATCATAACCTGCGAAGTAAATATCCGCTCCCTGTATTGCCATAGTACTAACTATTGCATTCGCGCTACTATAAGGCAAAAGACTTTCTACACCGTTCTTCCAATAGGCGGCTTTATCACCGTCATAGCCGGCAAAATATATATCAGTCCCACTTATAAACGAAGTAACAACTTGCCCCTGGTTACTCGTAATGGGTAAATTATTTTCTATACCATTTTTCCAGTACACCGGACGAGGGTAATCTCCTACATCACTTCCAGCAAAATAGACATCTGCTCCAGACGTTAGTACACCTTTAATTATCGCGTACGTTCCGGTTCTGGGCAAAATAAATTCCACACCATTTTTCCAGTATACATCCGTGCCTGTAATGTAAGTAGCAGGTGTAAGATTGTAGGTGAAAACAGGCCCCGACTGAACAGCTAACACTGTAGTTGCCACACTTACCGGCCCGGTACCAGCTCCAACGGGCACTACGGCTTTTAAGGAAGTAGTTGTAGCACTTTGAACTATCGCTAATACGCCATTAAATTTCACAATATTATTACTTGCCACATTACTAAAGTTACTGCCCGTTATGGTTACTTCCGTATCGTATCCACCAGATGAAGGGGAAATAGAACTAATAGTTATGACAGGGGTTGGTGTTATGTAGGTAAAAACAGGCCCATTGACGGTTGCCAAAGTGGTTGTAGTTACGCTAACCGGCCCGGTTCCTGCCCCTGAGGGTACTGTAGCTTTTATAGTTGTGGTGGTTGCGCTCCTAACAACGGCCTGAACGCCGTTAAACTTTACAATATTGTTGCCGGTAATTGCACTAAAATTAGTCCCTGTTATAGTAACAATTGTATCAACACTTCCTGAAGTTGGAGATATCGAATTTATCGTGATAACAGTGGGAGCGGGATTATTTTTCTTGCCGCACGACATTGTAAATAAAACAATTACAGCAAAAATGATAAAGTTTAGATTCCTCATGATAAAGTTTAGATTCTTCGTGCTAAATATAGCATTTGTATTGCCGCAATACTTTTTATTTTAAGTATGGCACTCAAATTTTTTACTTAAGGCTTTTTAACTTCTAAAGGGAAGATGGATGTTTGCAGTGAGGATTAGATCAATTTATATCCTTTCGCTACCTTGTTTTTTGCTCATGCTCAAACTTCGTTTGGCAACGTGATAAAACAAAAAATGCCTCACTAAGCCAGGCATTTTTTGTTTTGCGGAGAGGGAGGGATTCGAACCCTCGATACCCTTTTGAAGTATACACACTTTCCAGGCGTGCTCTTTCGACCACTCAGACACCTCTCCGGAATTGGGATTGCAAATGTAGAATTTTTGATTGAATATCGAATAAGGAATATTGAATGCAGAATATCGAAACCAAACAACCATCCATTCATCATTATTCGATATTCAACATTCAGTGTTCGGCGTAAAAAAAACAAAAAAAGCGCCCCGGTCAATCACTCGGGACGCTCATACGAAAACTACAAATCAAAACAATTATCCTCTTATGCGGTCATTATGCTTTTTGCGGTAAATAGCACGGCTCGTACGGTTTTCCTCGCGGCGCAAATGCCTGCGTTCTGCAACTGTAACTCTGCCATCGGCTCTGGCCATACGCCTGTCGCGGGCAATTTTATTCTCACGCATCCGTAAATGACGGGCCTCGGCGCGGGTCAGTTGGTGGTGGCGTACGCCCTGGTTAATGCGGCGCTCCTGGTTATGGTGGCGCTGGTTGATTACCGGTGTATGTGTTTGTGCCTGGGCAACGGAGGTGATAGCTAATACAGCTACTAATAAACCTCCCAATATTTTTATCTTCATGATCTTTTCAGTCTTAATACTATTATGCTGTTTTATATATAGAGGGTATTCATTGGCATTAGTTTAATCATGTTGTAAAAATTGATGGCTTTAACGCAGATAAATAATTTTACCTTATGTTTGCCTCAAATTGCCAGAAAGGCAAAAAGGACACATAAAAGCTTGTTTAGTTTCAATGCTGAGCATCAACGAGATCAAAAAACCTATCGCTGCCGATATTGCCGCTTTTGAAGAAAGGTTTAAAACCTCAATGCAAAGCTCGGTACCGCTGCTCGACCGCATCACCCATTACATTGTTAAACGTAAGGGAAAGCAGATCAGGCCCATGTTCGTATTCTTTTCGGCCAGTATTTGCGGAGGCATCAATGATTCCACCCACCGCGGCGCGGCATTGGTCGAGTTGCTACATACAGCTACCCTGGTGCATGATGATGTGGTAGATAATTCGTACCAGCGCCGTGGATTTTTCTCCATTAATGCCTTATGGAAAAACAAGATAGCCGTATTGGTGGGCGATTACCTGCTTTCGAAAGGCTTGCTACTATCCATTAATAACGGTGATTTTAATTTGCTCAAAATAGTTTCGGAAGCGGTAAAACAAATGAGCGAGGGCGAGCTTTTACAAATAGAGAAGGTGCGGCGTATGGACATCAGCGAGCCACTGTATTACGAAGTGATACGGCAAAAGACGGCTTCACTAATTGCATCCTGCTGTGCCTGCGGTGCGGCATCATCAGGCGCTGATGAGGAAACAGTTGAAAAAATGCGCTTGTTTGGCGAGAAGATAGGTATCGCTTTCCAGATCAAAGATGATATGTTTGATTTCGGTACAGATGATGTGGGCAAGCCACTTGGGATAGATATTAAAGAAAAAAAGGTTACCCTCCCGCTGATCTATGCGCTGAACAATACCAACTCATCCGAAAGAAAAAGGATCATCAACCTGGTTAAAAATCATAATGACGATCCGAAGAAAATTGCACAGATCATCAGCTTTGTAAATGACGCTGGCGGCCTGCAATATGCGGAAACCCAAATGAAAATATACCAGGACGAAGCCTTTAAAATATTAAATACTTTCCCTCCGAGCGACTCTCGTGAAAGTTTGGAACAATTAGTGCGATTTACCACGGAAAGAAACAAATAATGAACAGCGAACTCATATTCATAGGCGGTTTCATCGTTTTCATTCTGTTGATGATGTCAATTGACCTCGGGCTGTTCGGCAAAAGCGACAAACCCGTGAGTCTGAAACAGGCCGGCATTATGAGTTCGGTTTGGGTAGCGCTGGCTTTGGGTTTTTACGCGCTTATTTTACAATATGGCCATTTGCTGCATCATGTGGATAGCTTTGCGGCGCTGAAGGAGATCAATACCAAACATCTTCATCATCTTAATTTAGATCCTAATGACCTTGCCGGCAGCTTAGCACTTTATCGCAAAAACCTCGGGCTGGAGTTTATTACCGGTTACGTGGTGGAGTATGCCCTATCCGTTGACAACATATTTGTGATGGTACTGATATTTACTGCCTTCGCGGTTAACCCTAAATATTATCACAAGGTATTGTTATGGGGGATCATCGGTGCTATCGTGATGCGCTTCCTGTTCATTTTTGTAGGGGCAACGCTGATAGAACACTTCCACTGGATATTGTACCTGTTCGGCGCGTTTTTGGTGTACACGGGCGTGATGATGTTTCTCAACCGGAACAAGGAAGAGGAGATCGACCCTGAAAATCATACCATAGTAAAGTTGGCTTCCAAATATTTCGCCGTGCACCCTAAGTTTGAGGGCGGCAAGTTTTTTGTGAAGATCGACCGAAAAAAAATGATCACCCCGCTTTTCCTGGTGCTAATGATCATTGAAGTGACCGATTTGGTTTTCGCTGTAGATTCTATCCCGGCTATATTTTCCATCACCAAAGATCCTTATATCGTATTTTTCTCCAACATATTTGCCATTATGGGCTTAAGGTCGATGTTCTTCCTGCTGGTGAATATCATCGAGAAATTTCATTATCTCAAAGTTGGCCTGGCGGTATTACTGGCATTTATCGGCCTCAAAATGCTGGCGGCAAATTATGTTGACCAGATTGGGCTTACCACGGGTAATTCCTTAATTATTATCCTGCTGATACTGGTGATCAGCGTGGTCGCTTCGCTTATATTTCCGAAGAAGGAAATAGCAAAATAGCTTTTCAGATTTCTATCTATCTTTAACCTATTATTATTTAGGATATGGAACAAAACGATAAACCCGCTGTACCATCACTTTTTGAATGGGCAGGCGGTATGCCCGCATTTGAAAAGCTTTTTGACAAATTTTATGATAAGGTTTTGGCTGATGACATCCTGGAGCCGGTATTTAAACATATGTCGCCACAGCACCGGCTGCATGTGGCCCACTTTGTTGCCGAAGTTTTAGGCGGGCCCAAATTATACAGCGAATCGGTGGGAAGTCATTTCCAGATGATACAAAAGCATTTGGCCAAACACTTAACCCAACAGCACCGTAAACGCTGGATGGAATTACTATTGGAAACAGCGGATGAATTACAATTGCCCGATGACCCCGAATTCCGCTCGGCCTTTATGGCTTACCTGGAATGGGGCACGCGCATAGCAGTGCTCAACTCCAATCTTGACAATGTATCAGAAGACTCCGCCATGCCTATGCCCGCCTGGGGATGGGGTGTGCCCGGAGGACCGTACCAGGGTTAAAGTGTTTTAGTTTCTCTGATTATTTAGTTTAGCGGAAAATCTTAACTTCGCTACATGCAATGGTTTAGTTTCAGCCACATCCGGATCACCGATATACTGGATATCCTGCTGGTCGCCTTTATTATTTACCAGTTATACAGCCTCATCAGGGGTACTATAGCGGCCAATATTTTTATCGGGCTGGCGCTTATCTATGTGCTATACTTTATAGTGCGAGCGCTGGATATGAAGATGTTGACGGCCATACTGCAAAACTTTGTTAATGTGGGTATTATAGCGGTTATTGTCGTCTTTCAGCAAGAAATACGGCGGTTTTTGCTATTGGTAGGCAAGAATGCGTCGCTGCAACGAAACAAGGCCTGGTGGCGGTATTTTTTTGGCAAAGCCGAAGATGAAAAAAACAACTATGCCCGCATTAAACCCATTGTGGATGCCTGCAAAAGCCTGAAACAAACCCGCACCGGGGCACTAATTGTATTCGCCAAATATTACGATGAGCAGTTTTACCAGAACAGCTGCGAGGTGATCGACTCCAAAATATCCAAACGCCTGCTCGAAAGTATTTTCCAGAAAAGCAGTCCGCTACATGATGGTGCGGTGGTGATATCTGAGAACAAGATCAAAGCTGCCAGCTGCATCCTCCCCCTCACCGATAAAACCGATCTGCCCCTGCAATTTGGCCTGCGCCACCGCGCCGGCATAGGCGTTACCGAATCCAACGAAGCCACCGCCATTATCGTATCCGAAGAAACCGGCGAGATATCCTACGCCAAACAGGGCCGTGTTAAAATGAACATCAGCTTTGCGGAGTTGGAGAAATTGCTGAATAAGGATTTTTAAGATTTTATGGTATTTTAGTAAAAGCTTTATTTCCTAAACCATGCGAATTCTTTTACTCTTATCTCTGTTACTTATTGGGTCTATTGCCTTTTCACAGAATGTAACTAACCACCAGGTAGAACCTAAGGGAATATATAAAGAAATAAATCTTTCCAACGATATCAGGGTTATTCAATTGCTGCTGGATACAAATGCTCATTCAAATTCTTTGTTAATCGATTCTGTGGAGAGGGATGCAAATAATTACACCCCTCCGGTTTTGTATGTCCTGTCAAACACCCTTTTCTATCAAAAAAAATATAATGACGCTTGCTATTGGTTTTATGTAGCTCAACTTAGAGCAAGGTACGATATTAACCGGTGTACTGACAAAACAGCCAATGCCAGTTCTTATAATACGAATTTCGGGCCTATCATTAACGAATATGCTTTCCATCATTTAGATACTTTGAGAAAGATAGTTCGAAAAGTGGTAGATTTTGTAAGAACAAATGAAGAGCTGTATGATCAGCAATGGATAAACCTGACTGGTATGGATGCCATGACTGCAAGTATGAGTGATAAGCAGGTGAATAATAAATTAAGCATTGATAAAAGCCAATGGCCTGCAATAAAGCAAAAAACCATAGATGATTATTACAGCGATTTTAAAGATGCTTTAGGGCTTGACAACGATGATACCACTGTTGACCGGAGCAATATGCTCGGGTATGATTATCGTTTATTCAAAGGAACACCGGCCTGGGACTTGGCAAAAGCAGTTCAAAATGAGGACACCATTAGAATAAAGCAGGATGTAAACAAAAACAGGCAATTGCTTTCATTAGTAGAGCCAAAATTCGGTCAGCCATTATTAAGTTTAGCTGTGAAACGCTCAAGTTACAATTCCGTGAAGACACTTTTAGAATTGGGTGCTGATCCTAACATGCAAAGCACCTACGATGGATCATCTCCCCTAACAGAAGCATGTGAACTTGGGTTAGGAGGCTTTACTCATGAAGGGGCTGATTCTCGATTTTTAAAGTTGCTATTAAAATATGGAGCTAATCCAAACATAGTAGGACATAGTAAAGCAGGTTCCGCCTACGGAGCTAGAAGTAAGCAGTCACCATTATCAATTGCCTCTCAAGAGGGTAATTTGAACTATGTTAAGATATTGGTTGACGCGGGAGCGAATGTAAACTACAACGACGAGTTTGGGATGAACCCTTTAGGTGAAGCTGTTATATCTGGCTATGATCCTGATGTAGTTATTTATTTGATAGAAAAAGGGGCTGATTTTAAAAAACCAATATATCCGGCTACCAAGTTTGGGCAAGCTACATACATTGCAGAAGGACTAAGAAATTGGCGTTATGACTTAGGATCTGATCTATATAAAAAGAAAATGCAACTAGTCGATTTTCTGAAAAAGAACGGCATTGATTATTGGAAAACAGAAATCCCTAAACAATATCTTGATGAATACCCTAAAGAATATTTAGAAAAATATTGATACCCTTTTAAGGATTAACAGGAATTACCTTTGCAAGCCCATCAGCATCCCCAATTTTTTTGATCAGCATGGTATAATGCGTATTAGGGTCGCCTAATTTGGCTACGGGCATTCTATCTGTACCTTGTAATTTAGCAACCGGCATATTGCCATATAAGGCGCTTTTATTTCCTTTCAAACCCTGCAGCATAGCCAAAGGATTTGATTTCTGCAGGTTTGAAAAGCCTTTTAACAAGATGCTATCACCCTGCTTAAACTTGAAATTCTCCCAATTTTTTGGCGTTTTAAATAATAGCGAGTCGGCCGGTTTGAAGGTTAATTGCTGTGCCTTTAATTGAGTCGAGGCTGCTATAATCAGCAATAAGAGTAAAATCCTTTTCATAAGATCTCCGTTTATACTAAGTTAGAAAATCAAAATGTTAAAAGATGTTATTTTTTTTGGCGGAAATGTTAAAATCAATTGCTAACTAATTCAATTGGGCGCTGTCATGCTGAGCCTGTCGAAGCACTGCGGGCAAAGGCCTTTACGCTCGACCCTTCGACAGGCTCAGGGTGACAATCCACTATTTATTTAGCCTCATTAACAGCTTTCACAGCATCATCAGCTGCTTTAGCGGAGGCATCATCTTTTAATTCAATACGCTGTCCCTTGATATCGTTTAATAAACCAACGATAAAGGGGGCCAGGTCGTTAATCGTTTCTTTGTACTTGATCCCAAAATTTTTAATGGCCGCTATCCCCTGCTGCGCATTGGCGGGGCTGTCGATATTGCCGGTCATTTGGGCAAATCTTCTGATCAATGTTAATTTCCCCCGCACATTAGCATCCGTAAATTGCTTATAAACAAAAGGCCATTGTTCCGATTTGCCATTGTCGGCATAAACCGATATAACCGAACGGGTTAACAGATCATTATCTTCCTTTTCAAATGTCTTCGCTATGGATAATGCCTGGGCAGGGTCTAATTGATTGATACCATTCAGGGCGGCAGCCTGTATCGCATACGACTGGCTATTTAAAGCTTGTTTGAACAAGGTTAAATTACCCGAAGCCTTTAATTTGGCAAGCATATTCAGTGCAGCGGCCCGTACCAATGTATTGTCGTCGGTTTGTGCCAGTGAGGTTAAGATAGGCAGGGCGGCATTGTGAATGTCATCATTCTTCATGTTGAGCGCCTGGATAGCCTTTAGGCGCAAACCATAGTATTTATCTTTCAGAGCAGCAATCAACACCTTTTGAGCGCCTTTATCGGTTTGCCTGGCCTGGGCAGCTTCAATAGCCTCGTAACGATCCATATACATTGGCGCGTTAAAATACTGGAACACATATTCATCCAGCGTTTTACTGTCAATTTTTAAAGCAAGCAGGATATTATCCGCATCCACATTTACCAGGTCGGGTTTAGAGGTTACCGGGAAGCTGAGGGTATCCGCCTTATTGTTCATCCAAATTTTACGGCGTTCCTTTTTACCGTTGGCATAAATATCAACAGCCATAGGCAGTTTAAAAACTTGTCCATCCTGTGTTTGCCTAAGGTAAATCTTTTCGATTTTGGAGGCATCGTCCCATTTGTAAGTAATATTCAAAACCGGGTGCCCGCTCCCATAATACCATTGATTAAAGAACCAGGTAAGGTCGCGACCACTGGCTTCTTCCAACGCTAAGCGCAATTGTTGCGCCTCGCCGTTTTTAAAGGCATTGGTTTTCAGGTAAATATTTAACCCTTTAAAAAATGCGGCATCACCCAAATAATTGCGCAGCATATTCAAAACGCGTCCGCCTTTTTGGTAGGTAACCACATCAAACATATCTTCCTTATCAGCATAATGAAAGCGGACTAAATCTTTGGTAGAGGCTTCCGGCTGTTCCAGGTAGTTCATTAATGCTTCGTGGTTATGATCGTCCCCGGCATCCTTACCGTATTTATGCTCGGCCCATAGGGTTTCGCTGAAATCGGCAAAGGATTCGTTTACCGTCAAATTGCTCCAGCTTTCGGCAGTTACATAATCGCCAAACCATTGGTGGAACAGTTCGTGCGCTATGGTGCTGCGGCCATTATCATAATAGCGGTCTATAAAGTCGCGGTGGGTGCCCTGCACATACTCGCCGTGCAGGGTGGCGGTAGTGTTTTCCATGGCCCCGCTCACATAATCGCGCACTACTATTTGCGAATACTTGTTCCAGGGATAATCGATCCCTAAAGTTTTTGAGTAGAAATCAATGATCTCCGGTGTCATCCCGAAGATCTCCTTAGCATAAGGCGCGTATTTTGGCTCGAGGTAATAGCTTACTTCTTTGCCCTTCCAGCTTTGCTTGTATATTTTGAAATCGCCCACCGCCATCATAAACAAATAAGGCGAATGCGGCAGGTCCATTTTCCAGGTATCTGTACGGGTGCCATTACCATTACTTTTTTGTGAAGCCAGGCGACCGTTCGAAAGCGTAACATATTTCGCCAGCACAGTCATGCTGATCTCTTCGGTAGTTTTTTGATTAGGCTTATCAATGGTTGGGAACCAGGCCGATGAGCTTTCCGTTTCGCCCTGTGTCCAGATCTGGGTCGGCTTGTCTTTTTCTGAGCCATCAGGATTGATGAAATACAAACCCTTAGCGTCATTTATAGCCGCGCTGCCTTTTGCTTTCAGCAGGTTTGGTTTCGCTGTGTAATCAATGTAAATGGTGTAGCTTTCGTTGTTATGATAAACTTTATCCAGTTTTATGGCGACCGTCAAACTATCATAAGTAAACTTAAGCGGGATATTTTTCCCATTCCTTACGATGGAGATGTTGTTAAGGTCCATCCCTTTGGCATCCAGCCTTAATGTATCCGTAGGATAAAAGTGCGGCTTTAAAGTAACCCACTCCTTACCATACATATAAGATTTTTTATAATCAAACCGAACATCCAGTTTGGTATGCACCAAGTCGTTTGTTTTGGGTGTGGTTTCGCGGTAGATAGCTAACAGCGGGTCTTCCCTTACAGTAGTATCCTGTGCGAAAGATGCGTTTAAACTTACCGCTAATATCCCCGACAATGCAATAGAAGTAAGCGTTTTAAAATTGAGCATATAGATTAGTTATTCGTGTATATTTTTCCTTCCTTCATGATGAAGGTAATATTCTTCATTGTTTTGATATCCTGCAGTGGGTCCCCGTCAACAGCGATAATATCCGCAAATTTGCCTGTAGTGATGCTGCCTATTTTGCTGCTCATGCCCAGCAGATCGGCAGCGCTGGTGGTGGCTGCTTTAATAGCTTCCATAGGCGGCATACCGGCTTCAACCATGTATTGAAATTCGATATAATTTTTGCCGTGGGCATATACCCCGGCATCGGTTCCGAAGGCGATCTTTACCCCTGCTTTGTAAGCCCTGCCAAAAGTCGCCTGGATCTGCGAACCAACCTCAACCGCTTTCCTCGCAATCACCGGCGGGAAATACCCGGCTATCTTAGCCGAATCAGAAACTGATTTTCCGGCTATAATGGTTGGCACCAGGTAAGTGCCGTATTTTTTAGCCAGCTCCATATCCTCATCATTCATAAAAGTGCCATGCTCTATCGAAGTAACGCCACCTAATATGGCACGACGAATACCTTCTGCGCCATGTGCGTGGCAGGCCACCTTCATGCCAAAATCTTTGGCGGTTTCAACCACCGCTTTTATTTCTTCAATGCTGAATTGCGCTCCCGAGGCATCTTCACTCAAGTCGAGCACGCCGCCCGTTGAGGCTATTTTGATCAGATCCGATCCGCGTTTAAATTGCAACCGCACTGCTTTGATTAGTTCATCTTTGCCATCGGCTACGCCTTCATCCGGTCCCGGGCGGTGACTAAAAACATCATCCCTGAAACCTACCGATGGGTCCATGTGCCCGCCGCTTCCAGATATGGCCCGGCCTGCCGTTACGATGCGCGGGCCATCAACCAGCCCCTGCTGTACCGCCCTGCGCAGGCTGATGTTCACTCCGCTGCCACCCAGATCGCGCACGGTGGTAAAGCCCGCCATTAATGTCCTTTTGGCATACACAGCGGCATGATAAGCAATATCTGCATCGGTAAACCTGAAACCTTCTACTATTGAATTTTTATTGCCCTGGCTTTCCAGGTGCACGTGGCAATCGATCAACCCCGGCATTACGGTTTTGTTTTTCAGGTCAACCACCTTGTCGCTGGCACCACCAGTAGTATAGCCTTTTTGTATATCAACTATGTTTTTACCCTCAATCACAATAGTAACCTGCGACTGCGCCGTATTGGCGTTGCCATCGATGAGTTTACCACACTGAATATAAGTTTTTTGAGCAAAAGCGGACGAGGCAAAAAATGCCAGCAGGATGAAGTACAGCTTGTTCATGAGTGATCAGTTAATAGTCAGCTAAATTAGAAAGTTTTTTATTTAAAAGGGCATGTTCAAAATGTGCGAAAATCGCCTTTCTTTATCAAGCCCTAAAACGTCAAAACCGCACAACCCATTGTTCGTATTCGTACAGTAGCAAATAGCTATTATTACTCAATTATTTGATAATCAACAAATTAATCAAGTGGCACATGTTTTATATGGTATCAGTGATTGGAGATCATAACCAAAAAAGGAATCAACGACATCATTCAATCAAAAAATCTCCGGTTCAGACATTTAGAATTTTAAAAATATGCTCAAAAATTATTTTAAAACAGCGTGGCGCAACATCATACGGGGCAAGGGTTATAGTGCTCTCAATATTTTTGGATTGGCAACTGGTATGGCCGTTGCATTGATCATTGGGCTTTGGGTGTATAACCAATTTTCATTTGATAAATTTCTTCCCGATTACGGACAGTTATACCAGGTGCGCCGGAATTTTTATGGTAATGGCGATACGCTCAATTACGGCGGTACCTCATTGAAACTGGCCGATGCCATACGAAACCAGATCCCGGAAATAGCGGCTGTTGCCGAAACTGACGGTGGTGGTTCGCACGGCTTGATGGTTGCCAACAAGAAACTTTATATGAAGGGAAATCACGTTGCGGGGGATTTTCTTACCATGTTTCAATTTACCTTACTGCGGGGCCAGGCTAAAAATGTGCTGAGCGATCCCTATAGTATCGTACTAACAGAAAGTACTGCCAAAGCATTGTTCGGCAATGAAGACCCGCTCAACAAAACCGTTCGTTATGATAATAAAAGCAACCTGAAAGTTACCGGAGTGCTGAAAGATATTCCTGCCAATTCAAGCTTGCAATTTAGTTTTTTAGTGCCTTTCAGCTACCTCGAATCAACCAATGACTTTGTAAAACTGGCGCGCTCCAAGGGTTTTGGCTGGACCAATTTTATGACCTTCGTGAAATTAAAACCCGGGATTACTTACGCGCAGGTAGCGCCCAAAATACGAGACCTCCAGAAGACCGAGAAAGATAACAGCATGTCGATGACAACCAATATTGTTCTCGACCCGCTAACAAACTGGCATCTGTATGATAACTTTGACGGTGGCAAACCGGTTGCCGGTTTTATTGAGTATGTGCGGATATTTAGCGTGATTGGCATCCTGGTGCTGCTCATCGCCTGTATCAACTTTATCAATCTCACCACGGCCAGGTCAGAGAAAAGGGCAAAAGAGGTTGGTGTACGCAAAGCGATCGGCTCGGGCAGAAAAGAACTCATATTCCAGTTTTTGAGTGAATCTGTCCTGCTCACCTTCATTGCATTCATCTTTTCCATTCTTTTTGTGCTGCTGGCATTGCCTGCATTCAATACCCTTACGGGCAGTATCATACAAATCCCATTTACCAACGCCGCATTTTGGGCGATTACCTTAGGCTGCGTTCTGCTAACTGCACTGGCTGCCGGGAGCAGGCCGGCATTTTACCTTTCTTCCTTCAACCCGGTAAAAGTTTTAAAAAGCAACATTAATGTAGGCAAAGGAGCCACCTTGCCGCGCAAAATATTAGTGGTGCTGCAATTCAGTTGTTCAATAGCCCTGATCATCAGCACTTTCATCATTTACCAACAGGTTCAGCACGCTAAGGACCGGCCATCGGGTTATGATAAAACCAGGCTGATGATGACCGATATGAATGAAGATATGACCCGGAATTATACGGCTATCATGAATGAAATGAGGCAAAAAGGCATTGCCGATATGATAACCACCGCGTCAAGTAATGTTACTACCGGCGGCAACCACCGGGATGTGGATGCCTGGTCGGGCAAAAAGCCGGGCGAGTCAGTAAATATGGGCTATATCCATGTATCAGATGATTACTTTAAAACATTGGGCATGGGGATGAAGGAAGGAAGAAATTTCTCCGGAAACTCAGATACATTGAATGTGGTATTTAATGAAGCCGCGGTA
The DNA here is from genome assembly GCA_035489035.1 of Mucilaginibacter sp. Taxonomy (GTDB): domain Bacteria; phylum Bacteroidota; class Bacteroidia; order Sphingobacteriales; family Sphingobacteriaceae; genus Mucilaginibacter. Next base: position 31,197 of record DATHKT010000059.1, on the reverse strand, counting down.
AAGCTATTGAGGTTAAAAGATCCTATAAACCAGGTGATCACCTATATCGATACCCGCATGAAAATAATTGGCGTTGCTAAAGATGCATTAATGGCATCTCCCTTTGCCCCTGCCGACCCGACCATTTTTATGTACGAAGCAAAACCTCAGAATGTGATGATGTACCGCTTGTCCGCAGGCGTAAAAACACAGGATGCGATCACCCAACTTACAGCAATTTTTAACAAATATAACCCGGCCTACCCTTTCACTTATGCGTTTGCCGATGACAGCTACGCAGCCAAATTTAACCTCGAAGTACTCATCGGCAAGCTTGCCGGGATATTTGCCGCGCTTGCCATTTTCATTTCGTGCCTTGGCTTATTTGGACTGGCAGCTTACATGGCCGAACAACGTACCAAAGAGATAGGGGTACGCAAAGTATTGGGTGCATCCGTACCACAGCTATGGATGTTACTTTCAAAAGATTTTATCCTGCTTGTTTTGATCAGTTGTTTTATTGCATCGCCTGTTGCTTTATATTTTCTGACGGGCTGGCTGCAGAAGTATGATTATAGGATCACCATAAGTCCTTTTGTGTTCGTTATGGCAGGCATTGCGGCGATGGTGATCACCATAATTACGATCAGCTTTCAATCCATCAAAGCAGCTATTGCAAACCCGGTGAAGAGCTTGCGGAGTGAGTGATTAGAGATTAGGATAACAACAAAAAACAGGAATCAACGACATCATTCATCCAAAGAATCAGCGGTTCAGACGTTTAGAAATTTAAACCCTATGATACGAAACTATTTAAAAGTAGCCTGGTAACCGGCGCGGGGGCGATCATCATCACTTTATTGACGGTAAGCTATCAAAGTATAAAGGCGGCTTTAGCAAACCCGGTGAAAAGTTTGAAAACGGAATAGGTTAGAGATTAGTTAATTTGTAGTAGCAACTTGCAGCTTTATTCCAACTAATGACTAATCAAACAATGACCAATGACTAAATATTTCCCGCTGCCTGTGTCCTCACAGGCAGCTATACAAATGCAGGATAATTTCCTCGCGTTTGCAACGTATCTTTGAATTGAATCGTCTATCAACAAAAACCATCACAATGCATAACAGATCACTCCTACACTTTACCGGTATACTAATTATCCTTGCCTGTTTCTTTTGCAACGCTTCGGCGCAGAACACACCCAATCCCGGCAAAAGGGATTCTATCAGCTCCGCAGTACTAAAGGAGAAAAGACATATAAATGTGGTGTTGCCCGACAATTACAAACCCGGTTCGGCCGAAAAATACGATGTGATCTATGTGCTTGATGGCGATGAGAACACCCGCCTAATGGATGATATCAGGCATTTTATACAGAGCGAGAATTTTATGCCGCCTGTCATCATCGTGGGCGTAATGAATACCGATCGCAACAGGGACCTTACCCCTACGCATGAAAATGGATTTGATACATCAGGCGGAGCCGGTAATTTCCTGGCCTTTCTGAAAAATGAACTGATACCGTATATCACCAAAACATATCCTGCAAATGGCACCAATATCCTTTGGGGCCATTCTTTCGGTGGACTGTTTGTAACGTATGCCTTACTGAACGAACCGCAAACGTTTAGTTCCTACATAGCCGCTGACCCAAGCTTTTGGTGGGGCAATGGTTACATGATCAAGCAGGCCGCAAGTAAACTTCCTGCCCTGGCTAACCTGGACAAGGCATTTTTCATAACCGGGCGCGAGGGTCAGGACATGAAAGAAATGGCTATCCTGCCAATGGATACACTCCTGCAAAAATATGCCCCTGCGGGCCTGGCCTGGAAAATATCGACCTACCCCAACGAAACACACGGCACCGTGAAGCTGAAAAGTATTTATGATGGTTTACGCTTTGTTTATGAGGGCTATAATACCAAAGGCCCCGAGTTTCACCCCATGACCGGAATTTTATTAAAGAACAAGCCTGTAAAACTGTGGTTTTTTGGCGATTCGACCAAGGTGCATTATACTACAGATGGAACCATACCCCTAAAAGCATCGGCAATAATAGGGAGTAAAGTTACCATGCCCGGCCCCGGAACATTCACCGCGAAGCAGTTTACCGGCCGCGAAAAAAATGACAAGATAACCACAGGTGTTTTTAAGGAGGGTAATCCATTGATACCCGTTGGCAAAGCAAAAGGCTTTAAACCAGGCGGTTTCCATTATGCCTATTATGAAGGGCAATGGGATAGGCTTCCCGATTTCACCAAGTTAAAACCTGTTAAAGAAGGTCTGGCTGATAGTAGCTTTAACTTGAGTAAGCTGCCCGGCAAATTGAATTACGGGCTTGTCATCAGCGGGCAAATGGAAGTGAAAGAAGAAGGTTATTACATTTTTGACATACAATCAGATGATGGCTCCCGGCTGTATATTAATGATCAGTTAACGATAGATAATGACGGGCTGCATAACGACTTCAATGATAGATCATGCATATTGCCACTAAAAAAAGGGTTTTATCCCTTCAGGCTGGAGTATTTTCAAAAAGACGGCGGGGCCAGCTTGCGCCTCATTTACCTAACACCGAGGATGCTGGATACCAAAGATCCCAAACCGCTCGGTATACCGGCGGCGCTGCAATACAGTGCCAATTGAAACAAAAGATTTTAAGCGATTGTTAACTAAATATGAACAACCATAAAAGAAAACCCATCAAGCCTGCCAGCAATGATCCGGTTAGAGAGGCGTTGGGACATCCAAATGGCTCGGGATTATTGGAAATGATCAATGGGCAGGAAGAAAAGAAACTGTATCCGGGTAAAAACACTAAAAAGCCGCCCGAAGACCCGCATATCCCTATTATTTAGTGGACAGTTCCCCACCCGCAATCTGTGTTCCCACAGACTGCTACTATGTTGTCTGTGAGGACACAGCCAACGGGATTATAGAGAAAGACATAAAAAGCAAAAAGCTGAAAGAGTTGATCTTTCAGCTTTTTGCTTTTATTCTTCACCCCCGCAGTTGTGTCCCCACAAACTGCAGCATTATCTTAATTAGCAGTACTGGTCAAATGCGCCCATCAGGTTATCGGCGATCATTTGTGCAGGGCGGCCTTCAATCTGGTGGCGCTCTATCATGTGTACCAGTACCCCATCCTTAAACAAGGCCATCGCTGGCGATGACGGTGGGTAAGGCAGCATATAATTACGTGCAGTATCAACTGCTTCTTTTTCCATACCGGCAAAAACGGTTACCAGTTTATCAGGGTGTTTTTCGTGCTTTGAAGCTATTTGTGCTGCCGGGCGGGCATTAGCAGCCGCACAACCGCAAACAGAATTTACCATTACAAACACGGTACCTTTACTTTCAATAGCTTGTTTTACAGCATCCGCATCCTTTAACTCTTCAAAACCTACCTTGGTCAGATCTTGCCGCATTGGGGCAACTAAATATTCCGGGTACATCATTTCTTTTTTCTAAATTTTGGATAAAGGTAACAAATGATTAACAGTTAAAATTTTCTAAGTGTAATAATAACATTTAGCTGACGAATTTCGTATAAGGGAGAAACGATAATTTGTGTGGGTAGGGGATTTGATTTTTTTATAATAAAGTCGAAATATTTTGGATTTTTATGCGTCTATTGTTTTATATTGCATTCCCCTTTTCAACCCATAACTAAGATATGAACCTAAAACTGACCAACTTTAGCACCATCATTATCGTCAACAAAAACCAGGAGCAAACACGTTCTATACAGGTAAAAACAAAGCACTTACAAAGAGTAAAACATTATGCCTGGTCCATAGTAGGTGTCATTGTAGCGCTTGCCGGGATGGTGATCTACCTCAATTCAAAAGACGCGAAAAGCGAGCTGGAAAAGCAGCAACTAAAAGCACAAATAGCGATGCTGAAGGGTAAACAACCTGCTGCTACCGCACCCACCGCTGCAGTTACTCCACCGGCTTCGGCTTCAACCTATATACAATCGATACAAGGCAAGCTGCAAAAGATCAATGATTATTTAAGGAAACGGGGATTAAAAGGATTTTCCGTGCAGTCAGTAGGCGGCGACGGCAATAATGAAGAATCGAAACTGACTGATAACGAAAAATATTCTCTTTATGATGAATATTTAAGCCGCCTCGTCAACAGCGTGGCATTTACGCCGATGGGCTATCCGCGCCTGAGTTCTATTACTTCAGTATTTGGTTATCGCAGCGACCCGTTTGATTCTGAAAGTGCCGAATTGCATCCCGGAATTGATTTCAGGGGACAAAAAGGTGATCCGGTTAAAACCACTGCCGATGGAAAGGTGATCTTCACAGGCTGGAAAGGCGGTTACGGAAACTGTATCATTATTAAACATAAAAATGATTTTGAAACTTTATACGGGCATCTTTCACACATCAATGTAAAAGAAGGGCAGGAAGTGAGCACGGGTGATGTGATCGGCAAAGTGGGCTCAACAGGGCACTCCACAGGCAACCACCTGCATTATGAAGTAAGAAAGAACGGGAAACCGATCAACCCCGCCCGGTTCCTCACGCTGAATAATTAGTGTGTTAGAGATTGGAGATCAGTGATTAGAGATTAGGTTAATTTGATAAGCGATAGTTAATCAGCGAAATCCATTAATCAGTTTAATCAGCGGTTCAGACAAAAAAATTAGAATTAATAATACATCTACAAAAAACAGTATGGCCATGTTTTCAAAAAGGAATAAAGTGGAGCTCGACCAACAGGCAATTTCAACCATGATAAGCGCGGGCTGTGTTTTGGACGGAAACCTGAAGGCACCGGCTTATGTGCGGATAGAAGGACAGATCACAGGCGATGTAACTATTGATGAAGGACTGATATTAGGCGAAAAAGGCCTGGTGACCGGCAATATTGTTACTAAAGAACTGATCGTTTATGGCACGGTAAAGGGCAATATCCAAACCCAGTCCCTGGAGATCAGGAGTACGGGCCGGATATCCGGTGATATCAAAACACAAATATTGCAGGTGGAAACGGGCGGATCGCACAATGGCAAACTCTCCATGTCGGCCGAAGGCAGTACCAAACGTGAAAAAGAAAAACACGAGCTGGCTACAGCCTGATTTCTTTTAAATATTTCTATTGCTTACCTTTGCATTTCAAAATCGAAATGTTATGTCGTCAGTAGAAACCGCCTACACTAAATACAAAGTAAAAGACTTATCGCTGGCCGAATGGGGTCGCAAAGAAATTGGTCTTGCCGAAGCAGAAATGCCTGGTCTTATGGCCCTGCGTGCCGAGTTTGGCGCTTCGAAACCATTAAAGGGCGCACGCATCGCGGGCTGCCTGCACATGACCATCCAAACCGCTGTTTTAATTGAAACATTACAGGCCCTGGGAGCTGATGTTACCTGGTCGTCATGCAATATATTTTCAACACAGGATCATGCCGCTTCGGCTATCGCTGCCGCCGGAACTTCGGTTTATGCCTGGAAAGGTATGAATGCCGAAGAGTTTGACTGGTGCATCGAGCAGACCCTGTTCTTCGGTGAAGATCGCCAGCCGCTAAACATGATATTGGATGATGGTGGTGATTTGACCAACATGGTACTGGATAAATTTCCTGAACTGATTGCGGGCATCAAAGGTTTATCAGAAGAAACTACTACCGGTGTACACCGTTTATATGAGCGTATGAAGGCTGGTACTTTGCCGATGCCTGCAATCAACGTAAACGATTCGGTTACCAAATCAAAATTTGATAATAAATACGGCTGCCGCGAATCACTGGTTGATGCCATCCGCCGCGCCACTGACGTAATGATGGCCGGTAAAGTGGCTGTTGTTTGTGGTTATGGCGATGTGGGTAAAGGCTCTGCCGATTCATTGCGTAACTCAGGTGTGCGTGTTATCGTAACCGAAATCGACCCTATATGCGCTTTGCAAGCAGCTATGGAAGGTTTTGAAGTGAAGAAACTTTCTACCGCTATTACCGAGGCTGATATCGTGGTTACCGCTACAGGAAATAAAAACATCGTGCGCGAGAAGCACTTCCGCGCGCTGAAAGATAAAGCCATTGTTTGTAACATCGGCCACTTTGATAACGAAATTGATATGGCCTGGCTGAATGACACTTATGGCAATACCAAGATCGAGATCAAACCACAGGTTGACCTGTATACAATTGAAGGCAAAGACGTGATCGTATTAGCCGAGGGCCGTTTGGTGAACTTAGGTTGCGCCACAGGTCACCCAAGCTTTGTGATGTCAAACTCATTCACTAACCAAACTTTAGCCCAGTTAGAGCTTTGGACAAACGGTGACCAATATGAAAACAAGGTTTATACCTTACCAAAGCACCTGGACGAAAAAGTTGCCCGCTTGCACTTAGCCAAAATTGGTGTCGAACTGGAAGTTTTAGATACCGACCAGGCCGAATACATCGGTGTACCTGTTGCAGGGCCATTTAAACCGGAGTATTACCGTTACTAAGTCTTGAGTACTCAGTTCTGAGTCTTGAGTCAAAATATTAAAAAGGCATGATTTTAGGATTATGCCTTTTTTGGTTAATAATATTTAATAAACTGTAACCTTGACTAATTTACTTATCGTAAAATCATTAACATTTCCCCAATTAATCTCTATTAAATCATACTCTTTAACGTTACTGTTTTCATTCTCTTTTGGAAACAGAAATTGCCAGAGTAATTTGTCTGAATCTTCATCATACCGGAAGCCCACTTTAGCATTTTCTAAATTGAATTTTAGACTATCGGCTTTTTTAAATGCGGCATCTCTAATGATCTCTCTTTTTACAAAACGCGACTTATTTGTATATCCTTGCCTCGGCCAGGTTATTTTAATTAATTGTCCATAGTCATCGAGCCTTATCTTAATTGGATAACTTTTTATCCCAATAGATGTGTCTCGCAAAATAAAGTCAAGGTCGTATTTGGGCACAATCCATTTCATATCATATTTAGGAGCACTACCTTTTTCAGAAAAGTAGTTCTTAAGATCGACTATTTGTCCGGAATAGAATTTAACGTTTACACTAAAGATTCCTAATGTTTTTTTAAAGAGGCTATCAATATCACTGACTATAAATGGAGGTAGTTTGCTCATCGAATAGATGCTTTCAGCGCTATTTCTATAAGAAGACGAGCCTATAACATCATTATTCACGATCATTTTTTCCTGGGAAAATAATTCAGTTGTAAACGTTATTATTACCAGGATGCTTATTAATTTTTTCATAAAGGCTTAAGGTGGTTTATCAAATTTAGGAAAAATGGCTCAGTAAGTTTAGCAATGTTTGCGTGGTTTCAGGACCATCTTTTTTGTTGATTATAATTTCCCCACAAAAAAGCCTCATACAAAACTGTACAAGGCTTTCAAACTGAGTTGAACAAAATTGATTATAAGGTTCGTTTGCCGGTTAAGGTAATGGTAATGCCGTTGCTGTCGGTAAATTTTCCGTCTATCCCATCGCCGCTTAGGGTGCCGATGCTTTTGTTTGAGGTGTCGATCAGCACACCGTTAACGATGGTACCATTACCGTGGGATGCTTCTGATGAGCCATCCTTGCGGGCAACCGCTCCCCAACGGGCCAATGCCCTCGACAGTAAAATATTAAAAGTTCCGCTCTCAGGTTTGGTCGTAGTGTAAGTGCCTTCATAGGCTTCCACCAGCGCGGTTGAACTTTCTTTGGCCAGGCTGAACACAGCGCCCGCATGCCCCGGAATATTTGATGAAGTAACCGAAGGCCCCTCTCCAGTATCGCTTACTGTAAAATTGATAGTTACCGCGGCACCATTCAGGGTACCGGTAAATGGTGCGGTGTAAGCTACCCCTGCTGTCCAGGTAATGGCAGATGTTAAGTTGACTGTGACGCCATCGATCACCAAAGTTGCCGTAACGGTATTGCCGGCATTATTGATATCAAACTTAATGGTACCTGTTGAGCCAACAACTATCCCTTTGTAAATACCTTTGCTGCTGTTGTCATTAGCAGCTACCGCGTCAGGAGTTGTTTTGCAAGTGGCGCAGGTGTAATCCGGTTTTTTGTCAGATGATTTTTTACAGGAAGTAATAAAGGTGGTTAACATCACTGCAATTAGTAAGGTTAGAGAAAGGATCTTTTTCATAGTTTATGTGATTGAACTCTGTTTAAGTTTCGCATTGCAAGATGGGAACTAAACAAAGGCCCCGCAATCACATGATAGTAGTAATTTGGGGTGGGTTGACCCGTTAACGATTTATTATTCAGTAGTATTGCCTGTGATAACCAGACAATGATCAACTAAATCCCTTTACATGAAATACTACATCGAAGCCTGGACACCCAGGCAAACCTGGCTTGATATGAGCCCCGAACAAAGAGGAGCATACATGGCACAACTTGGCCCTGCCATACAGCAATTAAGTGAGCAGGGAACAGAAATTATCAGTTGGGGAGTAAATGATGATGATACACACAACCGGCTTGGCTTTGATTTCTTCGCGATATGGAAATTCCCAAATGAAGAATTGGCCAAAACGTTTGAAGGCTTAGTGGTGGACGCAGGTTGGTATAACTATTTTGAGCAGGTAAATATCAAAGGAAGCCCCGCGAGCCCCGATGATATCATTGGTAAATTGATCGGGATGTAATCTAAATCTGTGCCTTCTGTGCTCTCCTCCGTGTTCCTGTGGTTAGTTTTACCTCAAAGAACACGGAGAAATTACACGGAGTAACACAGAGCTTTTATTGTTCGAAGTTAATTTTTTCCTCCTCCAAAAAAGAAGCCGATCTTGAAGGCCAGGTAATTGGAATCATTGCCCAGGATATTATACTCTCCTGTCATCCTGAAATGCCCGGTTTCGAAGCCGATACGCGGGAAAAATCCAAACTTAGAAGCTCCGGGAACAAGGGCAGTCTCTTCTCCGGAATCGGAGTTAACGTCAAGAGAGGATTGTGCAAAAATACCTGCACCACCGCCTATCAATGGTCTGAAACCACCGTTTGACAAGTAATATTCCAATGTTGGACAGTAGGAAGTCAAAATCGATACGTGAACATCTGTATCTTCATTTGTCCCATCTTTAAATCCCAGGCCAGCGCCTTCGGCCCTGAAGCCAACGGCGATGGCATCGGATAAACGATAATGCGGCTCGATGGTGAAAGTGACCCCGCCTTTAACGCCGTCACTACCGCTGGAGGCTGATGGAATAGCGTATCCAAAAGTAAGATCAACTTTAAACGCTTTGTAATTGTTTTGTGCTTTAGCCAGTACAGCAAAGCTAGTCAGTACGACCAATAGTAATAGTTTCTTCATGATAATTTAGGGTTTAATATTTTTAGCAAGTTGAAAAATAACCTGCGGCCAGTCAATCACATAATAGTAGTAATTTAGTGGATAACAGCTGATTACGTTGGAGTGCAGCAACATGTTGCGATTGGTATGATATAGTTTTCTCAACCTATCAGCCACTCAATCTGCCAATCCTAAAATAATCCCGTTTTCTTTAAAGCATCGATACGGCAGTTTACCTGGAGTTTTTCGTAAATATTACGGGTATGCGTGCGCACGGTTTCAATGCTGACAAACAGGTGGTCGGCTATCTCTTTGTAGCGGTAGCCTTTGGAGAGTTGCTCCAGTATTTCTTGCTCCCGGCGGCTGAGTTCCTGGAAATAATCGTTGGTTTTTTCTTTGGTAAAAGCTTCGATCACCTTACGCGCTATCTGGCTGCTGATGGGCGAGCCGCCATTGTACACCTCATAAATAGCTTCGATCACCTTTTCTGGTGGTGTGGTTTTCAGCAAATAACTGGTTGCCCCGGCCTTCAGTGCGTTGAAGATATTATCCACGTTATCATAAACCGTAAGCACCATCATCTGCATTTTGGGATGCACCAGTTTTAACCTTCGGATACATTCGATACCATTCATACCAGGCAGTTGGATATCAAACAAGGCGATATCAGCCGGGTTGGCCGACAGACTTTTTAATGCCGATTCGGCATCCTTAAAAACACGCAGTTCCTCTACGCTGATCTGCACATGGATCTGCTCGGCAAGGTATTTTCTTACCTTATCGTCATCCTCAATGATAGCTATCGATTTGATCTGCACAGCAAAGTATTGAAATTATAAGTTATTGAAATTCCTGCATTTGTATATACCTGATCTTCCAATCCGGGCCATCCTTTACATAAACAAAGCTGCACAAGCCGGTAGATATCCCGGCAACAGCCTCCTTTCTTATCTCCTCGTGCCTGAAGGTACAAGTATATACGATCATATCATTTCCCTGTACCACGTTCACCTTTTCGGTCTTTAGGTTGGCAATGCGGGGCATATAATGGCTCACCCAGCTCTTCATACTATCTATACCTTTATAGGTTTTACCGGTATTCATGGAAATATCTTTATCAAACATGCCCACCACGATGGCCGAATCCTTTTTATTCCAGGCATTTTCCCATTTTTTGTTTAGCTCGTCCGGCAGCCCGGCGTCGTCTTTCGGCTTACTATCGTGGATGCAACCGGTCAAAAAAACAGAGGCAATCAACAACTGGAATAAAAGGCGCATAATCTTTATTTAAAATGGTGTATGTAAAGATGAACCAAAGCATCGGCATTATAAATGTGATTTTAGTGGTATAAAAAAGTGGAAGCTACTCCCCTCATTTTTTCCGGATGTAATGGTAAGCGACCCGCCTAAATCTTCAATTCTCTTTTTGATATTATTCAGTCCACTCCCCGAGACCTTACACCCCGGCTCAAATCCAACACCATCATCACTAATGGTAAAGTGAAGCTCATTGCCGATAAATTCGGCGCCTACCGTTATTTTTTTTGCGTGGCTGTATTTGATGGCATTATTCACGATCTCCTTCACCGCCAGCAGTAAATTCCTTTTTTGCTCGCCGTTCAGTTCGGTATCGTTTTTGCAATCCGACACATGAATGTCATATTCCATTCCTGAATATTCAAGCAGCTTATGAAGACCCTCACGCATATAAGCAAAAAATTCATCTAAAGTATTATTAGCGGGGTTCATGCTCCAGATGATCTCGCTCATATTGGCCACCAGTTTACGGCTGGTTTCGGCAATGTCTGTCAGTTCCCTGGTTTTTTTGACGCCATTTTTATTGATCGATTCGCTCATCAGGGTTATTTGGGTAAGGCCAGCACCAATGTCATCATGCATTTCTCTTGAAATCCGCTGCCTTTCCCGCTCCAGCTCCTTTTGCCGCTCATAAACGGCCAGCTTCTGCTTCAGTTTTCTTTGCGCTATGTTGATAGTGATCCATACAATGGCTATCACCCCCACAAAAAAAACAATGCCAACGAATGTCCAGGTTTTCCAGAATGGTGGCAGCACCCTGATCTTTATACTCAATTCCCGGCTTTTAATATCCGAACTGTTGATGGCCCGCACCCGCAGTGTAAAATCTCCCCGTGTAAGGTTGGAGTACCTAATGTCCTTATTTTCTGTCCGGAACCATTTGCTTTCCCAGCCCTCCAGTTTATATTCGATAGTATTGGCCTGCGGCAAGGTATAGTCCAACACCGCGAACCTGAACAGCACCGATTTTTTATTATAGGGCAACGTCAATTGTTTATTGGTTGCAAAAACACTGTCCTTCAATATAGATTCATTATCGATCGCGGCCGCTGTGATCCCTATTAGTGGGCCCGACCTGTCGACAGCCAGTTGTGACGGATAAAACCAGTTAAATCCTTTGATCCCTCCAAAGTATAAGGTGCCCGATGTAGATTTGAAAAAAGCGCCGCTGTTAAACTCGTTGCTCTGCAAGCCATCTTTTACATTGTAGTTTTTAAAGGTTCGCTCCTCCCGGTCAAAATAAGTAATGCCCGAATTAGTACTCAGCCAAAGATCATGCTTATCGTCCTCCAGCGCGCCATAAACATAGCTGTTGGCCATACCATCCAGTTGGTTGTACACCCTGAAGTTTTTGGAGTGGCAATAGAAACGAATTAGGCCCTTTACCGTACATATCCAAAGGATATTGGGGTCTCGTTCATCCACATGAATACTCCTGATATTGGTGCCGGGAAAATATCTTTCGTGCGTGATGATGCTGTCCGTCCCTATAGTGATTCGCTGCAGGCCATTACCGGGGCAGCCTATCCACAACTGGTGATCCACCGCCTCCACGATATCACTGGTTTCGAAGCCGTTTTTAATAATATAGAGCCCTTCAAAACTATCTCCCTTTTTTTCGAAAAGAATAAGCCCGCTTCGCGATGCGGCAACAATATTGCCATTGCTCAACTGGCAAAAACGGTTGACCATGTTGCTGTAATATTCCAGTCCCGACAGGTTCCTGACATTGATGCGGCGGAATGAACCATTCTTAAATATGGAGATCCCCAGGGTACTGCCTACCCAAATGTTATGATCTTTGTCGCTAAAAATAGCGCTTACCGTGTTCGACTGAATGCTGGTATTTTTGCCGGGGGTATTTTTGAATTGCTTAAGCTGACCGGTTGTTTTGTTTAATACACACAAGCCGTTGGATAGTGACCCGAAATATACATTCCCCGCATTATCATCATAAATACACTTGGTGAAATAATCATTCATAAAAGGGTATTCACCCTCATTCAGCGGGAACTGGTTAAACTTCTTTGGCTTGATATCCAGCCGGCATACCCCGCCGCCATCAGTGCCTATCCATAAATTATTATTCGCATCGATGTAGGTAGTGGTCACCAAATCAATAGGCAGCGATTTAGCTTTTGAGTTCTCGTGCCGGTAGGTAAAGAATTTTTTACTGGCGATATCATACATGATCAAACCATTATTGATCGTAGCGATCCATACGTGCTGATACTTATCCTCTGTAGCGCTAAAGTATTTTAGATTTCTATTTACAGCGGGGATGGCCAGGGTATCGATATACCTGCTTTGGGCATCCAGTATCACTATCTTTTGATGATCTACAATATATTTATTTTTTTGTCCCGACTCTATCCCTTGCCTGCCTTGACCCGGCACAAACCGCCCGAATTTTTTCGACCTGATATCAAAAGTGTAGAGCCCGTTCAGGCTCGCGCCGTGCGACCATATTTTGCTATCATGAAAAACTGCCCTGTAATCTATCGGGTGATCATTCCAGTTAAATAGTTTTATTTTATAAGGATATGGATAGCGTATCATCAACCCGGTTTTGATATTATAGCTAACTATACCCGTTATAATATTTTCGAAATAAATGATCCCCTTTTGATAGGTAACCAGGCTGAGGTAATTGTTGGGAAATTTATTTTTGGTGAAAGACCACGCCTTGTAAATCTCTTGTTTAATACGATCATAATAAAAGATCCCGGTGAAATTACTATACCAGATATTGCCTTTATCATCCTCGCATAACCGTCCTACAATATTGGCGTTGGATGGTTCTTTGATGTTATCCGAAAAGCGAAATACTCTTATTTCGGAGCCATCGTACCTGTTCAGTCCATCGCTGGTGCCGAACCACATGAAACCCTCCTTATCCTGCAAAATAGAATAAACCGAACTTTGCGAAAGCCCATCGTTCACACTCAAAGTTTCAAAATGCGGAAGAATAGTTTGGGCATATAAACAATAACCACCTGACAGGAATAATTGAAAAAATAAAACTATTCTTTTCAATAGCATAGTGGTTAAATCAATGGGGATAAATATTATGTGGAACTAAAGATATTAAATTCGGATACAATAACTTACTTATCTTTAGCTTATAATCAATTGACGTTTTCATTGTACTCATGAAAAAAATTATCCTCAACTTATTCCTGCTGATGTTATCAACTATTACTGTTTCTGCCCAACAGAAAAAGGCCATTCCCTACGGCAACAATAAAGCCGCCGGCAAGTATTATGATGTACGTGGTATAAAAATGTACACAGAAACGTATGGCACAGGCAAGCCATTATTACTGATACATGGCAATGGCGGCAGCATCAGAGACTTTACCAGTACCATACCCTATTTTTCAAAAAAGTATAAAGTGATAGCAGTGGATAGCCGGGCGCATGGAAAAACTGTGGATAGCAAAGACTCCCTAAGTTTTGAAATGATGGCGGATGATTTTGCCGGCCTGCTGGATAAAATGCATATTAAGTCGGCTTATGTGATAGGCTGGAGCGATGGAGGTATCAATGCGTTAGTAATGGCGATGCGTCATCCCAAAAAGGTGATCAAACTGGCTTCAACCGGTGCTAATTTAACTCCTGATTCTTCGGCGTTGCGGCCTTCATTATGGAAGGATATGGTGAGACAATATGAGGCCGATAAAAACAAGCCGCGGAAAACAGCCAAAGAGAAAAACGACTGGAAAATATTTATGCTCGATTATGTACAGCCCAATATCCCGTTCGCGGCGCTAAAGGCGATCAAATGCCCCTCGCTTATCATTTGCGGCGATCATGATCTGATACCCATCGAACATACCACCAAAATATACCAGGCTATTCCACAAGCTTACCTGTGGGTAGTACCTAATTCTGGTCATGGCACTTTAATAGAGCACAAGGATGATTTCAATAAAGTGGTGAGCGAGTTTTTTGCAAAGCCATATCATAAGTTTTAGGCATGATTAGACTTATGAAGCGATCTTAAAACTTCGTAAGTTTTTCTAAGACAAACTCTGTGTTTCTCTGTGAAAAACTCCGTGACATTTGTGGTTAATTTCACCACAGAATTTAAAAGAGGTGTCATGCTGAGGCTCTTGAAGCATGTGGGCAAAGGCCTCTGCGCTCACCCTTCGAGTGCCTCAGGGTGACAGCCAATCAAATATTCCCCTTCTTCATTTCCTCCGCCGCGTGATTAGCCGCCCGCGCCGCAAAAGCCATGTATAAAATGGACGGGCTTTGGTTACCCGTACTCGTCATGCAGGCGCCATCGGTTACATATACATTATTGCACAGGTGCAGCTGGTTCCATTTATTGAGCAGCGATGTTTTTGGATCATTCCCCATGCGGCAGCCGCCCATTTCGTGAATATCAAGTCCGGGAGCCTGGTGTGTATCATATTTGGATACATTTTTCACTCCGGCTATCTCCAGCATTTCGGCGCTTTGATCTAAAAAATCTTTTACCATTTTATCATCGTTGTCATCATACCCTACCGAGGTGATCAGCTGCGGGATACCCCAGGGGTCTTTCTCATCCTTACTTAACCTTACATGATTGGCTTCCTTTGGTATGGTTTCGCCCTGCATAAACATACCAGCATTCCATGGGCCCGGTTCGGTTAGCGAATCTTTAAGATCAGCGCCTATGCCGTCATTCCATCTTTGCCTGCCTCTGTTTGAGTAAACAAAGGTTAAAAATCCACCCAGGTAATCGGTGTCTTGTTTATGCAGGTTGCGGTAGTTGGCAATCATGGGATTTGTTGGGTTACGGCCAAAATAATATTTGTCCTCAAACCCCTCATAAGTACCATGAACGCTTGCCCTATAATTTTGAAAGGCCATGTATTTACCCAATAGGCCGCTATCGTTCCCTAAGCCATTTGGGAAACGTGAAGACGTAGAATTTAGCAGGATCAAATTGGTATTTAAGCAGGCAGCGTTCAGGAAGATCACTTTGGCGTAATATTCAATTTCCTCTTTAGTATTGGTGTCGATAATGCGAACACCTGTAGCCTTGCCTTTTTTCTCGTCGTAAATAACCGAGTGGACTACTGAAAATGGCCTGACGGTTAAGTTGCCTGTCTTTTTCGCCCATGGCAAGGTGGACGAAACCGAACTAAAATATCCCCCGAAAGGGCAGCCCCTTGTACACAGGTCGCGCGCCTGGCATTGGCCACGCCCCTGGTCCAAATGGATCTGGTTAGGCTTGGTTAGGTGCGCCCAGCGAGTTTTCACCATAAAACGATCCTTATAGTGAGCGTGTATCTTCTTTTGCATCTCTTCTTCTACACAGGTCATTTCGAACGGAGGCAGGTAATCGCCATCAGGCAGTGCTTCCAGCCCGTCTTTATCACCACAAATACCCGAAAATATTTCCACATGCGAATACCAGGGCGCAATATCCGCATACCGTATCGGCCAGTCTACCGCATAACCATAACGCTGCGGTGCCGAAAATTCAAAATCGCTCCAACGCTGACAAGCACGGCCCCACATAATGGATTTGCCCCCCACCTGGTAGCCGCGTATCCAGTCGAAAGGCTTTTCCTGTATATAAGGATGTTCTTTATCCTTTACAAAAAAGTGATGCGTGTCCTCTCCATAAGCATAGCATTTGCTGATCACCGGATTTTCCTTCAAAACTTCCAAAGGTTCCTGCATGCGATGCGGAAAATCCCATGGGTTTTTGGTGGCGGTAGGATAATCTTTGATGTGCTCGATATTCCTGCCCCGCTCCAAAACCAATGTTTTTACGCCGAGGTCGCAAAGCTCTTTAGCCGCCCAGCCACCGCTGATGCCCGAGCCAATTACAATGGCATCATAAGTGTGTTGATCTGTTCCTTTACTCATGGTTACTCATCCTCATTTAATTTCAAACAATACCAGGTCGACAGGCTTTTTACCAGTGGTGGATAAATAAAATGAAGTACCCGGCGCTATATAAGTACACCTGGTATTCGCTTTTATGATGACTGACCTCTTGCTTTTTGTATCGTGCAGGATAATATCATCCCCGGTAACTAAACCGGCAATGATCGGCCCCCTGTTGCTAATGACCTTTTTATTAATCGAAGAATCTGTTAAACGATAGGCCACTGCCTTTTCATTTTCAAACAATATCCTAAAAGGCAAGGGTTTGGTATAATTTTTATTATTGTATCCAGATAGAATTTCTATGTCGGTAACATGGAAGGGAACTTTATCAATGTTGCTCACCCTATGAACCAGGGTATCATTCAAAAAAGAGCGATACCATACATATCCCGGAACATTTTTTCCCTCTGTCCAGTTCTGCCCTTTTATTTGAGTACCGGTAATTGTATTGGTGAATACCAAAAAAACCGAAGGTGTGGAATGAACATGAAACATTGTTGTATCGTGCGGCTGGATATTCACATCCAATATCCTAATATATTTATTCTCAAATACATTTTTATGCCGCGGCTCATTGCGAACCTGCACCTGTGCATTTGCATTTGAAAAGGCAGCTGCCGATATCAATAAAATAAGTAGTGCCGATCTTTTCATTTTGCCCAACGTTAATTATCACTATCACAATAAAAACAATGCACATCCGGGTGCAGCCACAACAACGATGCAGGCAGGTCGGTGCTTATTTTTTGCTCCATCAAGCGGTGCATTATCGCGTTTTTGTGCGTGCCGTTCACCACCAGTATTATTTTTCTTGATTGCAGGATATCCGCCATACCCAAAGTAAAGCCATACTTTATTTCCGCTTTGGTATCCATTACCATCGTATGTTCCAATGAGGTTGCGCTTAATGTGGCTAAATGCGCGTTGGGTTGTAATGTTTCCGCAGGCTCGTTGAAGGCAATGTGCCCATTTTTACCTAAGCCTAATATGCAGACATCAATTGGGCCATGTTGATCCAAGTGGTCTTTGATACGCTTACATTCTGCCGCGGCATCTGCTGCCTGCCCATCAAAGCCCGTATATTTTTCAGGGGCGATCCCAAGGGGGCCCAGCAGGTTTTCGTGAAGATATTTTTCGCAGGAAGCTTCATCGTTCGGGCCCAAACCGTACCATTCATCCAGTTTAATAAAAGTAAGCCCGTTGATAACCATTGACATTTGCCGCTCTACCCATTTTTTATATACGCCCGTAGGCGAATTACCGGTAGCCGCACAGATCAGTGATTGCGCGTTATCTCTCAAATCGCGAATAAGGAGGTCTGAGGCCAATTCATTTAATTCGGCAAGGGTATTGCACCTGGTTATCTGCATAAGTAAGGAAGTTTATAGTTGGAGGTTATCCAAATATAAAACTTCATTTTTAAATGCAGGGTACAATAATGAAGTAAGATCAATTTTTAGCGTTCCGCACAAAGATCAAATGGTCGCCTTCTCTCCAGTTTATGCCATCCCGGCTCATCCCGTAGGTCATTTTAAATTGATCTTCGTTAAGCTTCTCATAAATAAAATGCTGGTAAAAAACTCCCTTGCCGTTGTTAAGGGTGTCGCTGGCTGTCAAAATCAGCTTGCCCTGATGCCAGCCATCACTTGTAAACCCGGTGTGCCCATTGAAATTATTGATCACATGGGATACCAGTTTCCCGCTTGTTTTATCAATGCCCCATGCCGAGGTGGCCTTATAAACATTCGGCGCTCTATCAGTATGGATATAAATAAGGCAGGAACTGTCTGCAGACAAAGTAAAAGACGCTTCAGCCGAGATCTTTTTACCGTTTGCAAACTGTCCGTCACCTGACCAACTGCCGTTGAAAAATTTTACAAGATCGGGGTTTATTCTTTTGGGCTGCGCCTGGATTTCGGAGAGCAATCCGATGCACAGGAGGATAAAGAACAGGTGTTTTAGTTTGAGGTTCATTTGCGGTTATTTTATTTCTGACTTGCTGCCTGTTTGACTCACCCGGTCTTTGCTTCGCTCGACCACCCTCTCTCTCGCAAGCGACAAAGAGGGTTTTGTTTTATTTTTTTCTTCACTCCTCCTCTTTGCGTAGCAGAGAGGGGGCTGTGGGGGTGAGTACACTATTTTACAAACCGCTCCACCAGGTCCTGCGACATTCCGGGCATTTTTATTTTATAGCGATACATGCCGTTGTAGGTATCCTCTTCTTTTAAAAATTCATGATTTTTCTTGCTGATCCAAAAGGTTTGGGTGTAAGTGGTTCCGTTGTTATTCCCTTTAGTCATTAATCTCCAGCAATCTACCTTTTGATTATCAACGGTAGCCAGCACGTCGCTACCGGTTACCTTGTAGTTAATGTATTCGGGCGGAGTTAAGCCGGCATCATAAAAATTGATCACAAAGGTTTTCCCGGCGGCTAAAGGCAGCATTTCGAAGGTTTCGATATCCAATTCCCAGTTAAAAGAGGGGTTTTTAAGATCAAGCGAGAAATTTTTTTGCGCATTATTGGCGGCTGTGTCGGCGCCCCATACTTTGGTGGCGCTCCAACTATAGGCTTTGGTTGTATTTTTGGATGTTTGGGTGATATACACCGGGGCAAAGTCATCTGCCTTATTCAGCGAATACATATATCGATACGTGGTGCTGTCGCTGCCATACCAATGCTGGGTAATAGCGATCATTTTTTGCCCGTTCCGGGTCTCGGGTTGTACGTTACGCAACCAGAACCAAAACCGCAGGCTTTGCTTGTTTTTAGGGTTTTGAAAATAAACCAGGTATTGTTTTAGTCCGGGCTTCAGCGCCGACATGATGAGGCGTTTGTCTTTGAAGCGGATAGTATCGTTTTGCGCCTGGGTTGATAGGCTGATCGCGCAGCATATTATCAGCATTAAGGCTGCAAAGTATTTGGATAGTTTCATGATCTATACGATGTAGATAGTTGTTTCGGGCGTTTTTAGATTTGCCTGCTGTTGTGAATAATAGAGAATGTGCAATAAAGAAAGGTTGATGAGCTGACCCACAGCAGCATATGAATCTGAGAATGGATCATGGTTATGCCAGTGCGTATAAACCGCGCCCAGCATGATCAGCATTAACCCTGCGGCAGCCAAAGGCCCTGTTTTTAGCTTGAAGTGCAGCAATACCCCTAAACCTCCAAGGGCCTCCGCCGTCATGATAAAATACAGGAACCAATTGGCATACCCTGAGGTATTAAAAAAAGTGAGCATTTCGGCCATATGCTGCGCTTTGCCTGTCGTAGCTATAATGAATGAGTTGCCAACTAAGATAGAAATGCCCCAAAGCGTGGGCCTGATCATATTTTTTAGCTGGTAATTATCATAAGAATTGTCTTTCGATTTTAACGCTACAAGCACGTTAACAATTAAATAACCCAAAGCTAAGTGCCCTAACGCTCCGCCCCAGCTCATGATGAGCGATAGCATACCTAGGATGATCGTATTTTTAATTCCGGCAAAATAAAATACCCAGGCGGTAAGGCTTAGCAGCAATGCCAGCCACAAATAACCTAAAGCAATGCCCCGAACATATCGCTCATTGGGTTCTTTGATGAAATTCAGCAATCCGCCGAGGATCACCATGCCTATAAAGATCTGTAGCTGCATGGTATGGTTTAGTTGGTGTTGACTTGAGATTAAAGTATATAATTGACCGGCTGCCAGGGAGGCAAGCCGGCCAATTTGGTTTGATTGGTTAGTTTATATCCTTGCCGTCCTGTAAAGTTTTGATGGCTTTTTCAACCATATCCTGGCGCGGCTTGCTGGTAGCTAATGGCTGTGCTTTTTGGACATAGGTTAAGGCTTTTTTATAGTCGCCAACGGCTGAATATCCCCTGGCTAAACCTATAGTTGCCACATATTCATTCGGATGTTTGGTATAATTAAGCTTTAATACTTCCAATGCATCAGCACCTTTTTTATTGGTGATCAGTGTCCGTCCATAAAAATACAGCTCGTTCATATCAGCAAAAGGCAAGGCTTTTTTCCGGGCTGCTTCTGCATCCGCACTGCGGCCAAGGCTATCCAGCACCATCGCTCTTGTACTCCAGGTTTGGAAACTTTGGCTTCCACCAAAATTCGGGTGAACGGCGGAGTCGGTCCATACCAACGCTTCTTCCAGGTTCACCTTGTGCTGTGCGCAGAATTGTGCCGCCTGGTCCCAGCTTTGCCATAAAAAACCTTTGTCGCTGCGTAATTCCTTCCGGAAAGATTCCAGTTGGGTGTTCACCACATCAACATCTACTTTAAAGGGGATTACCAGTTTTTCCCATTCCAGTTCAACAATAGCGCTGCTGGTAGTTTGGTCGGCAAACTCATATTTCAACCGTTCCACACTTTTGTCTGCAGCTACCGGCTTTACTTTTACTTTCAGCACATCCTCTTCGGGCTTATAAAAAAAACTGCCCCAGGAAGTGGAATTTTTTGAGAAGATCAATGTGCATTCATTCGGATCATAAGCGATAAAGAAGCCATATTTCCCGGCTGGTAAAGCCTGCCCTTCTATCTTCACATCGGTTGAAAATTCGATGGTGGTGCTTTCATTGGCACCGGCACGCCACGGGGCCGCCTTTGATGTACCAAAACCCTGGTCGACATAACCCGGAGGAACCAATTCGCCCCAGATATGGCCTTCTCTTTTCTTAACAGCAGGTCTGTTATAATGGATGTTTACATCGGTAATACCTATTTGTTCGCTTACAGTTGCCCGTTTATTAGCCCCGTCTGGAAGTGAAGTAAGCTGCGCTTGCGCCAGGTTGGTAAAGGCAAGTTGAGCGATAAGCAGCATTACAGCGGCTGTGAATGTTCTTTTCATGTGAGTTGTTTTTTTTAATTAGTGAATGATCTGTATTTACAGGCTGATGCAGGTTCTGCAGATCAATGATCTGTGCAGAAGCAGCCGCCTTCGGGTGATGCGAAAGCATTAATAAAATAGCCGCGATAACCGGGGCTATTTTATGGAGTACGGGATAGAGTTTCATCTTCGGTATGGTGTTGATTGACAGATCAAAACTGCCTTTTATCCATCAGCCTAAAGAATCATTTAAACCTAAAGGGGTGTATTTTTAACCTTTTAATGGATGAGTTCAATAAACACGGTTAATAGGTCATTAGTCAATTTTTGATGCTATTATTGAGTTTTCAGCCGCAATGATTGAATAAATCCTGCCAATTATTGAAAAGAGGAATGCAAAACCAAAAAGCTTTGTAAATTTAAAAATGAATTTTTTTAAAGGTCGCGCAACTTTAGCCCAGCTGCAATGGCTGGTTTGGATAGCCGTATATTTTATAATCTTTTTCTCCTTTTTGCCCGAGGACGGCCCTTACCAGGCTGGCATATTCAGCGCCATCAATATTCTTTTTTATGTAACGGTGATCTATGGGAATATCAGGTTTTTGTTTCCGCGTTTATACTTGAAGGGACACATTGTACAATACATTATTGCCGTCGCCATCCTGTTACCTGCGGTGGGATTGGCAAGAGGGTTCCTGATCATGTTTATTTATAACAAGTATTTCGCGGTAGAGCCGGAAAAGATGGGTGCAAGCAGCATCAGCCAGTTCCTGGTTGCAGGCGCGCTCACCTACACGTTGAGCTTTATTTTCCGCATCGCGATAGCTTATTTCGATCTGAAACAGCAATCAGAAAAGATACTGGCGCAAAAAAGCCAGGCCGAACTGAACCTGTTGAAATCGCAGGTGCAGCCTCATTTTTTGTTCAATACACTGAATAACATTTATTACGAAGCCTACCGCGAAGCGCCTCGCACGGCTGCATTGATAGAACGCCTATCGGATATTATGCGCTATTTTGTGGATGAGAGCCCAAAGGACGAGGTGTCCCTACAGACCGAGATCCAGTTCATCGAAAACTATATCGCCCTGGAAAAAATACGTATCCGGCACGAAACAGAGATCAGTTTTATCAAGGAATATAACCCCGATGCGCGTATCCCGCCGATGCTGCTGATGACCTTTGTGGAGAATGTTTTTAAGCATGGCATAGATAAATCAAGCAGTGAAAACAAGGTCGACATTTCGCTGATCCACCAGGATGGATACCTGCTTTTCCAAACCCGCAACCGCATGCCCGAAAAACAGGCGCAGGATGTATCGCATGGCTTTGGTATCCAGAATTTGCGCAAGCGTTTGACCATTTTGTACGGGACTGAATTTGAGTTGAACATCGACCAGTCGGGTCATTATTTTACCGCGTTTTTAAAAGTTCCTTTATCATGAGCTTAACCTGCATTATCATCGATGACGAACCCAACGCGGTTAATTTGCTGGAAATACTGATCCGCCAAACTACCCAATGGCAGCTATTGGCCAAATGTTATGATGCGCTGGAGGCGATGGCTTTTTTGAAAAAGAACAAGGTAGATTTCCTGTTTTTAGATATCAACATGCCACAATTAACCGGGATGGAACTGGCTGCGATATTGCCCAAAGAAACCAAAATTGTATTTACCACCGCCTACTCAGAATATGCTGCCGAAAGCTATACCTTTCAAACCATTGATTATCTGCTGAAGCCAATAACCCTCAAACGTTTTCTTACTTCAACCCAAAAAATCGAATCCTATTTTGGCAACCGGGAATCGGTGGATAACCCCGTTTCAGCACCGGAAAAGGAATATTTCTTTGTGAAATCAGGTAAAACACTCAGCAAGATAAGGCTGGAGGACATCCTGTATTTCGAGGGCGAAAAGGAGTACGTTCGCCTCGTCACCATCACCGGGCATTTATTGATCTATCGCCGCTTAAAAGATATTGAAGAACAGTTGCCACTCCCTTTTGTGCGGGTGCATAACTCCTACATCGTCAACACCAAACAGCTGGAAAAAATACAGGACAACCATATTTTCATAGCCGGCAAACAGATACCCGTCAGTGAAAAATTCAAAGCTGATTTTATGGCGGTGATACAGCAAAGGATGTTTTAGACCTGACCACATTTGTCATGCTGAACGGAGTGAAGCATCTGATTCGCCAATAGATTCTTCGCCACGCATGATAGGTTTGTTGAATGCGCGGCAGGTGTCAATCCTGAGCTTGTCGAAGGGTGCGCGGAGAGGCCTTCCCGCATGCTTCGACAAACTCAGCATGACATCTTTCTTTTTTGTCATACCCTTTCAGAATCTGCGGGTTTGATAACTCAGCATAACAAGAAAATCACCTGCTATCCAAAGCTTTTATAAAAACGATAATATCATCACTTTCCTTTTGAGTCAGATCGAGTTTCCCTGTGGGCAAGGTTTGATTATCAAGCTTAAATCCAAGGCCCGCGCCACCGCCTTTATCATAAAAATCCATTACCTGCTGCAAAGTGGCAAATACACCATTATGCATATAGGGGGCGGTACGTGCGGCATTGCGTACGGTGGTAATTTTAAAAGAATGTTTAAATGCACCAGTCTTAAGCTGGTCGTACCGGCCCATATCGGTATCAATTGCTTTTTGGGCGATGGATTGCGGCACACCGATCACTTCACTTTCAACGATCATATATCTTGGCGGGAATGAGCCATTGAACAACGGCATGTAATGGCAGGTGGCACATTTTGCCTTCCCCATAAACAGGTTAAATCCGTTTACTTCCTGCGGGTTCATAGCTGCTTTGTTTCCCCGCATGTAGTCATCAAAACGACTGTTCAGCGATACCAAGCTGCGCACATAGGAACCTATGGCATTCATGACCTCGAGCGTATCGATCGCTGTTCTGTTCTTTTTTGGAAAAGCAGCAGAGAACAAGCGCCGGTAAGCAGGTTTTTGCCAAAGCCGCTTACTTATCTCTTTCATGCTGCCATGCATTTCATCCTTATTCTGCACTACATTAAGTGCCTGGTCTTCCAGGGTATTCGCTCGCAAATCATAAAATTGCGCGGGCTGAAGCGCCGCGTTGATCAGGGTGGGTGTATTTCTCCTCAGCGGTTTGTGGCTGTTAATCACCGTATTCTTCACAAGCCCGTCGGTAAATGCTTTTTCGGGTTGATGGCACGACCGACAGCTCCGGGTACCCGAGCCTGAAAGCACAGGATCTGAAAAAAGCGCGCTGCCTAAAGCCACCTTTTCAGTTGTTAAATAGGACGATTGATCCGATGCATAAGCGTTTGCATTAAAGGCATCCTTATCAAAAAGTGTTTTTGCATTCTGATTCAATAAGCGGTTATACTTAACCACCGGCAGGTTTGATTTTGCCGCCAGGGTGCTGATACCTGTGGTGATCCGGTTTCCATAAGCGGTAATAAATTCGGCCCGGTTAAAGGAGTTGAAATCGGTATTGTTTTGAAGATATTTTATCGCTGCAGCAAACTCCCCGGGCAGGTTTTCGGTTCCGGCCTTGTTTTCATAACAAGCCAACACCACATCAAGGCTTTTTAAAGCCGCGGCAGATTCCTGCGAACTTTTCAACGTAAGCGGGTTATCAAAACCGGAAATACCGAGCGACAATATCCTGAACACTTCCTGTTTAACCGCGTCAAATACCTGCCAGTTGAAGATCGAAATATGGCCAAAATACGCTTTATACTTATCGCAGCCGGTTCCTAATAGTTTAAGCTGCCTGATCAATTCAGGCTTTTGACTATGGTCATACACCGGGAAAAGATAGCCCTCCATTACCTGCAAACCCGCCGCTTCAAATACCTGCCCGCTGTCCATCTCTATTTCCTGCACCGGCGGGCCGTTTACAAACCTTGATACCACGGGGGCAAAATACTCAGCGGCCCACTCGAACTTCTTATAGGCAAGCCTGGTTTGCAGGAACAATTGCTGCAATTGCTTTTCATCGGCTCTGCCTCCCTCAACGGCTTGCAACAACTTATTCTTCATAGCAGAAAAGGTATCAACCTGCAGCAGTAAAGTGTGTTCGATCTCTTGTTCTGATGACCGCGTTTTTTGCTTACTCGAAAAAAATACGCAAGCCCCGGCTGCAGCCAGCAATACTGATATGATGATAAATTTTCTCATGAGTAAAATAGCTTCAAAACCCGGCACAAATTGGCCAGGGATATAAAGAATAAAAAGGGGACAACTGATAGCCGCCCCCTTTATTCTATTTGAAAAGGTTTAAAAATTAAACGCGTTGTTAAAAGGGTTTGCATTTCTATCCCGGTCAGAAAGCGGCTGAAGGCCCCATCTTTTCTCAATAAAGGAAAGGATGCCTACCGTTTCGTATTGGGTATGGTCGACATAACCCTGCTTAGCAAACGGGGATATAATGATAGTTGGAACGCGTGTGCCAGGGCCCCATTTTTTATCAATAACCGGAGGAGCTACGTGATCCCAGAAACCACCATTTTCATCATAAGTGATGATAATAACGGCATCTTTGCCATTAGGCCCGTTAAGTACTGCATTAATCAAATCTACGGTGTGGCTTTCTCCGGCTTGTACATCAGAGTAGCCCGGGTGTTCATTGTTGATACCCAATGGTTTTACAAAGGACACGGCAGGCAGTGTACCTGCTTTGGCTGCAGCTATAAATACGGTTTCATCTTTCAGGTGCTCTGTTTTTCCAAGTGTACCATCAGCGTATTTTGCATAATATGCAAATGGCTGGTGGTGAAACTGGAAGGTAGGATCAGGGTTGCCGGCAAGGGCATTATCCCATCCGCCCGAGTACCAGGCCCATGATACGCCTTTATCGCTAAGCCTGTCGCCTATGGTAGGGTTTGTTTGGTTTGGCACTAATGTGGCGGCGTTGGCGCTGGCCGGGTGCGGCGCGTTAACGGTATAACTTGTGTTAACTACAAAGCCATCAGGTGTCACAGCCCCATCGGTAGTTACGTTACCCGAAGCATCCAGTTTTGCAACGATATTTGCCGGGGCGTTTGGAAATGTAGGGCTTGCTGCCGCGATGAGCCATTGGTGATTTAAGAACGACCCTCCGAAAGCGCTATGAAAAAAATTATCGCACAAGGTATATCTTTGGGCCATGCTTACCAATGGCAATAAATTGGTTTGATAATATCCCTGGGACAATCCTGCTGAATTACTGTTGTACACGGAAAATTTGTCCATTTTCCCGCCGTCAATCTGCATTTGCTCCTGGTAATAACGGTGCAGCACATCCTGCGTCATCATATCATTCGGAACATACTGATCTATGTTGAAATAGTTATTTGGCAGGTTGGTAGGGAATGCCGGTGTGCCTGGTACGGGCGGCAGTACGGTATAAACAGCGCCTGTAGCATCAACCTGCGTTGTATTGGCGGCCGTAGCGTTTGATAATCCATTAGCGCCGGCAAATTGCCCGTAAAGATTATCGAAACTATGGTTTTCGAGGTATATCACCACCACGTGGTTCACCTTGTTGATCTTCGGGCTTGTAGAGGAAGTGTCGTTCTTTTTACAGCTGTAAAAAGCTAAACCCAAAAACAGCATCCCGATAGCCTTGGCAGACAGCTGTTTTAGTTTGAAATTGCGTAAGTTGTTTTTCATAATGATCTAATATTTTGCATTTGAGAGGTGTGATGCAAAAAACGGCTCTCCTCTTAAACAGAATATTAGTGCCAGGTAAACATTTCATTAAGATTTCTTTAACATAATATTTATTTCGTAACAATAAATAAATTTATCTTATTGCAAGGTTTCCTTGCGATCAGGCACAACGGCAAGAAAGTCAAATTGTTACGCTGAGCATAGTCAGCAGCTACTCACTGCTATGTAAACTCACCAACAATTCTTTATTATAGGATGATAAATTTTACTACTTCGCGAACAATTGCCCGATATCCTTAAAGGCTTTAAACTCCAAAGCATTTCCTGATGGATCAGCAAAAAATAGGGTTGCTTGCTCTCCGGGCAGGTCTTTAAAACGGATGCCGGGTTCGATAATAAATTTGATGCCGTGGTTTTTGAGGCGATCGGCCAATTGCTCCCATTCGTCCCACTCCAGTACTACGCCAAAATGCGGTACCGGAACATCATGCCCATCAACCGGGTTAGTGTGATGTTGCAGATTTCCTTCGGGGCGGGGTTTATAGTGAATCACGAACTGGTGGCCAAACAAGTCGAAATCAGTCCAAAGTTCGGCAGTGCGGCCTTCGGGGCAGCCTAATACTTCGCGGTAAAACTTGCGGGCCTCTTCCAGGTCATATACCGGGACGGCAACGTGGAATGGGGTTAATCTTTTCATGGTGATATGGTGCAATAATAAGGATTTGGATTTTCTTTATAAAGCAGGTGTCATTTCGAACGAAGAGAGAAATCTTCTACGATATGTTCCGCGAGTTGTATATCGTACAAGATTTCTCCTCGTTCCTCATTCGAAATGACATAACATTAAGCACATTAACCTTAATATTATCATCTTTGCCTTAACATGAATCACATCTGTTTAGTTGAGGACGAACAAAAAGTTGCCGCCTTTATCCGCAAAGGGCTGGAGGAACATGGTTACCAGATAGAAATTGCCGGCGATGGGCGTACGGCCAAAACCCTGCTGCATAACCAGCAGTTCGACTTGCTGATACTGGATGTGATGCTACCGGATATCAGCGGCATAGAACTTTGCCGGCAGATCAGGCAAACGGATGCCGTTACACCTATATTGATGCTGACCGCCTTGAACCAGATAGAAGATAAGGTATCGGGCTTAAAATCAGGCGCGGATGATTATTTGGTAAAACCTTTTCATTTCAGCGAATTACTGGCGCGAATCGAGGCCCTGCTTCGGCGTAATAAAAACACGGAAGAAAATCACACCATCTTATTTGACGACCTGAAGCTGGACACCTGGAGCAAAACCGCCGAACGGGCAGGCAAGCAGATCGCGCTCACAGCCAAAGAATATACCTTGCTGGAGTTGTTTATGCGCAACCCCAATAAGATACTTTCGCGCGAATACATTGCCGAAAAGGTGTGGGAGATTGGCTTTGACACGGGCACCAACTTTATCGACGTATATGTAAATTATCTGCGCAAAAAGATAGAGAAGGACTTTAAAAGCAAAGTGATCCATACGGTGATCGGTATGGGTTATATCTTGAAACAGGCGAACAAATAATGAAGATAAAGGACAGGTTGGCGCTTTATTTTACGCTCATCAGCGCGGTGATCTTATTGATCGCGCTGACCACCATCTTTTTTGTCTTTAAATCCTTTGTTAAGGCTGATTTCTATAGCCGCCTAACCGACCGCGCCAAAGTTGCCGCGCAATTATATCTTAAAGCAGATGAGATCACCGCCGACTCGCTCAGCCGGGTGCGGGAACGCTATCTGAAACAATTCCCCGGCGAGGTGATGCGCTTTTATAGTGAGAGCAATACCGCCTCCTTTATCCGCGATCAGCAGCAGTATTGGGGCAGCGATGTGATCAACCAGGTGCGCAAAAGAAAAGAGCTTGAATTTGCCGAAGGCAACCGCCAAACGGTGGGCATCTATTTTAAGGACAACCAGGGCAACTTTGTAATACTCGTGTCGGCTGTAGACATACAGGGGCGCAAGCGTACCAATGAACTGATCGAGATCATGGTCATGATGCTGATAGGCGTTTCAGCTGGGCTATTTTTTATAGGCCGCTGGTTTGCCAAAAAGATATTGAAACCATTGGATGACGTAGTCGACCAAGTGCAACTGGTACGTGCCAGCAACCTGAGTCTGCGCATTAACGAGGGAAACGGCAAGGACGAGATCAGCAAATTGGCGCAAAATTTTAACAGGCTATTAGTTCACCTCGAGAACGCTTTTGAGCTGCAGCAAACCTTTGTCACCAATGCTTCGCATGAGTTGCGGACACCTGTTACCAGCATTATCGGTGAGGTGGAAGTTACCCTCAATAAATTACGCACGGCTGATGATTATGAACATACGCTTAAATCGGTGTTAATTGATGCTGAAAGACTAAACGAGACCATATCCAGTATCTTGGAACTTGCCCAGGTGGACATGAGCTATACGCAAGCCGCTTTAAGCCTGGTACCTATTGATGAACTAATTTGGGAACTATCTGATTACTGGACAGGCAGGATCGGGAAAAATTTGTTTACGGTAAACATTTTGCACCTGCCCGATGATCCTGAAAAACTGTTGATATCTTCCAACCGGTCCCTATTGCTTATCGCTTTTAATAACATCATCAGCAATGCCTTCAAATTTTCTGGCAACCAGCAGGTTATATGCGACCTGTATGCTGATGACAGCGAGATACGGGTTGTCATCTCTGACATAGGCGTTGGTATTTTGCCCGAAGAAAGGGAAAAAGTTTTCAAATCATTTTTCCGCGGCACCAATGTAAAGGACTATTATGGCAATGGCATCGGGCTGTATGTCACCAGCAAGATCATTAATCTTTTTAACGGCACCATCAGTATCGACCCGGCTTCTGATGCCGGCACTTCCTTCGTGATCCGGTTCGTGCGTTAATTCTAATTACATTCTAATCTCCCTTTAACCCGGCTCTAATACGGGCATAATAGCTTTGTGCAAACAATTTTACTATGCATTCGAAGTTTTTTCGAGCCCTTCTATTGCTGCAAATAGGGTGTGTTGCTGCCGGGATGTCTGCCTTTGCGCAGGCCCCGGTTAGCGATACGCTAAAGTTGACAGTGAAACAGGCCGAGGATCAGTTTATAAAAAATAACCTCAGTCTCATTATCCAGCGTTACAATATTGATAACGCCAGTGCGGGGGTAATTACCGCGCGACTTTTCCCAAACCCGGACTTCAGCTATGCCAATGGTATCCATGCCACTGATGTAACCCAGGGACCTGCCTATAAGGAACAATCCTTCGGTATCTCGCAGCTTTTCACCACTGCCGGGAAGCGGAACAAGAGTATTCAGTTAGCCAAAATAGAGGTAGAACAGGCTAAATACCAGTTCTTCGGCCTGCTTCGCACTTTGAAATTCACACTGCGGAATGATTTTTATACCATCTATTATCAGCAGCAGTCGGCTAAGATATATGACGAAGAGATCAACTCGCTATCCAAAACGCTGACCGTTTTTAAAGAGCAGTACGCCAAAGGCAACATCGCCGAAAAGGAAGTGCTGCGTATTCAGTCGCAGTTGTATTCATTACAAACAGAATATAATACCCTGCTTACCGGTATTGACACTACACAAAGCGAATTGAAAATGCTGATTAAAGCACCGGTGAATATTTACATCGAACCAATGCTTACTGCTGGTGTCGATAGCAAACAGGTTGTTGCCTCGGTGCCCTATCAGCAGTTATTAGATTCTGCATATACCAATCGGTATGATTTAAAAAGTTCGAAGGCTGCTATCGATTACAGCAACATCAACCTGAAGCTGCAAAAAGCTACGGCTGTGCCGGATGTTTCGCTTTCCTTAAACTTTGATAAGCTGGGAGCGTACAGTAATAACTACCTGGGCGGCGGTATCGCGTTCAGCCTGCCGTTTTTTAACCGCAACCAGGGCGCTATTTCCCAGGCGCGGATAGCTATAGATCAAAGCAAGGCGCAATTTGAAAATCAGCAGAACCAGGTGCAAAGCGATGTAGCCACTAACTACCGGAATGCCTTGCGATTGGAAAAACTGTACAGCAGCTTCGACCCGCAATTCGAGGACGATTTTAACCACCTGATACAGGAAGTTTTCAAAAACTACCAAAAACGCAACATCAGCATGCTGGAGTTCCTTGATTTTTACGATTCCTATAAAACCAATACCATTCAACTCAATAACCTGCAGCTTAACCGGGTTATCTCATTAGAACAATTGAACTACGCCACC
>DATHKT010000058.1:0-2748 GCA_035489035.1 Mucilaginibacter sp. | reverse complement strand
CACCGCGGCGCTCATGATACAGGCTTTGGATGCTTTAAAATGCAACAGGCAGGCTTCCAGCATTTCGGCCGCCGAGGTAACATCGATTCGTTTAATAGATTGATGATGTGCCGTTTGCGAAGTTGGCCCCGAGATCAAAGTCACATCAGCACCCATCAAAGCCAGTTGATCTGCTATGGCAAACCCCATTTTGCCGGACGAATGATTGCCGATAAAGCGCACCGGGTCAATAGCCTCATGAGTGGGGCCGGCGGTAACCAGTATTTTCTGATCAGCTAATGGAAGTTTTTTTTTAATCTCGCCGGTAAGAAAGGAAACGATCTCTTCCGGCTCGGCCATACGGCCTTCACCATACAGTCCGCTTGCCAGTTCACCTTTGCCGGGCGAGATTAGCAGGTTACCATAAGTTTGCAGTTTTTGTACATTCTCCTGCGTAGCCGGGTGTTTCCACATATCCAGGTCCATCGCGGGAGCAAAATAAACCGGGCATTTGGCCGACAGGTAAACGGCGGTAAGTAAATTATCGCTTTGCCCGTTTGCCATCTTGGCCAACGTATTGGCGCTTGCCGGGGCTATAATAAAAGCATCGGCCCATAAACCCAAGTCCACATGATTGTTCCACTCACCGGTTTCGGGGATAAAATAATCAACCAGTACAGGTCTTTTGGATAAAGTAGCAAGGGTGAGGGGAGTAATGAAGCTGACCGCATCAGGTGTCATCACTACTTGCACATTGGCACCTGCCTTAACCAGCAAACGCACCAGCAGGGCTGATTTATAAGCTGCTATACTGCCGCATACCCCTAAAATGATGTTTTTACCTTCAAGCATAAGCCTTAATCTCTCCGCCAATAGGTAGAGGAATCGTTTCAAAAGTTAAAAATAACAAAAAAAACTCCCCATTGGGGAGTTTTTATATCCAAACCCTTTTCTAATCTGCCATATGGCAGCGCAGGGGCTTATTGTTGTTCTTTAGCCGGGTTGCGGTAGTAGATCTTATCTTCTAAAAACTCCTGAACCGCTACTAATGATGGTTTAGGCAATTTTTCGTAGTATTTTGATATCTCTATCTGCTCGCGGTTTTCAAATATTTCTTCCAGGTTGTCATTTGATGAAGCAAATTCCGAAAGTTTTTGGTGCAATTCTTCCTTTACGTTATTGGAGATCTGGTTGGCCCTTTTCGACATAATCACGATCGATTCGTAAATATTGTCTGTCTTGATATCCAGTTCGCGCAAATCGCGTGTTACAGTGCTGCTTGCTACAGCTGGTTTAATTACAGGATTGTTCATATCTTTTAATTTGGTATTTTTTTGTTCTCGTTTCCTTTTTCAGATGACGGCTGCCCGGTCACTGTATCTTTTTTAGCCAGTTTGCGGGCCAGTCTTTCGTTATTGGCTGCTTCCTCAAATAGCCTTTTAACTTCCTTTATTCCGTCTTCACTATCTTGCTTCAGCGATTGGGCCTCTTTCAGAAACTTGCTTGAAGGATACTTTTCAGCAAATTGCTGCTCATAGCTTAGCGCCTGGTTAAAACGATCCTCTTGCCTGTATTCGTTGCTGTGCTTGGCATACAGATATTGCGCCCTAATCGTCAGGAAGTCCATTTCCTCAGCATACTTGGTATCCGGGTAATCACGCATCGCGTTACCGAAAGCTATTACAGCCGACTGGTAGTCACTGATAGTTAAATATAGCCTGGCATTTTCAAAAGCTTTGCGTTCTAATTTATCACGCAGGTTTTGTATCAGCTTACCAGCCTCTGCTACACGTTCGCTTTTCGGGTAAAGGTTAATAAACAACTGTAACGACTCGATGGCCTTGTTGGTGTTTTCCTGGTCCAGCGAAAAAGTAGGCGAATCCAAATAATAACAGTAAGCGCCCATAAAGCGGCACTCCTCAGCCCGCTGACTGGTTGGATACGTATCGGCAAAGGTTTTAAAATGATACCTGGCCGCGGTGTAATCCTTCAGGTTATAATTAGCATAAGCATAATAGTAGTACAAATCCTCGGCCTGTGCCTGCCCGCGGTAACGCTGCACCAACGTTTCAAACAGATCCAAAGCTTTGGTGTAGTTCTTTTTATTATAATAAGCTAAAGCCGCCTGGTATTTTTTAGCCTGATCGTTACTTGCTTTCAGCTTTTCGTACTTGCTTTTACAACTTCCTGCCACTAATAACAATACAATCAAAAGGCCGGATAAAATAGGACGTTGTTTTTTAAACATTTTGCAAAGATAAATTAATATTATAAATCAGTCAATTATTTATTTAGCAGCTAATATAGAGGGCTGCTTTTGTACCTTGTATATATATAGGTGTTATTTAACATCTTTTAACGGTTGGGTAGGTTGTAATATTACGCTATACTATAATAAGGTAAAGGAAGAAGTGGAATAAGGTAAAAGGGAGAAGTAGCTATTATAAAGCAGAAGGGAAGAACAGTTATTTATGGTGCGATAATGAGCTCTTCAGATTTAGCATAAAGCGGAATATTTGTAATCGGTTAGCATTTATATAGTGTGCTATTTTTTGTACTTATATATAATAGATATTTAGAAGCACATTTATAAGGAATAAATTTGCTTGTTTGGGCGTTCCCTTCGGGCAGGCTATCCGCTCCTTTGGTAAAGCAAAGGAAATAACTTAAGAAACTACTATTGTTTGAAATGGGGGTTCTAGGGGGTGTTAAAAACTAAAAACTTTGTGAATAAGTTAATATAAAGGCAGGGTGAACTAATATCCGCTC
>DATHKT010000057.1:0-308006 GCA_035489035.1 Mucilaginibacter sp. | reverse complement strand
GAGCGGATATTAGTTCACCCTGCCTTTATATTAACTTATTCACAAAGTTTTTAGTTTTTAACACCCCCTAGAACCCCCATTTCAAACAATAGTAGTTTCTTAAGTTATTTCCTTTGCTTTACCAAAGGAGCGGATAGCCTGGTGCGCTTCTATCAGCGCACACGCCCAACACTTCAGCCATTTAATTGTTACCTTAGTTGTATGAAAAGCTCGCCCATCCTGCTACTGCTACTCGCCACTGTAACGCTAATAAGCTGTTCGCCCAAGGGGCCGTATGCCCTCACCAACAAAGTATATAAAGACCAGGCGAAAACCTATGCCGAAGCCATTGAACTGGAGCAGCCTGCCGTGCTTACGGATAGTACGGGTGCCGTGGTGCCGTCGGAGTGGGTGGGCACGGTAAATTTTAATATGCGCAAGCCCAATTATGTGATCATCCATTTTACGGCGCAGGATTCGGCCAAACAAACGCTGCAAACTTTTACCGTGGTGAAAACCCAGGTGAGCGCGCATTACGTGGTGGGCAAGGATGGCAAGGTGTACCACATGCTGAACGATTACCTGCGGGCCTGGCACGCCGGCATCAGCAAGTGGGGCAGCATCAGCGATATGAACAGTTGTTCGATAGGTATCGAGGTGGATAATAATGGTAACGAGCCGTTCACCGCGCCGCAGGTAAAAAACTTGCTGGCGTTACTGGCGAATCTTAAAAAGACTTACAATATTCCTACGGCCAATTTTATCGGTCATCAGGATATTGCCCCTGTCCGCAAACCCGACCCGGGCCCGTATTTCCCGTGGCGGGTATTGGCGCAGCACGGTTTCGGCTACTGGAGCGATGATGTGCTGGAGCTTGCGCCGGATAATTTTGATTATGCCACCGCTTTCCGGCTGATAGGCTATGATACATCAAATCTCAACGCTACCATTGTAGCCTTTAAACGCCATTTTGTGCAAACGGATACCACAGCACAGCTAACCCAACTGGATCTGAATGTGCTGTATAATGTGTATCAGAAGTATTAGACCCCTCCCAACCCTCCCCAAGGGGGAGGGCTTTAAAAAGTGTCTACTTCCACTCCAAACCCATATTCTGAAACATGAAAGCCCATTTATCCGCTTGGCCGCTGATGATCTGCGCGGTGGACTGGCCAGCGCCGTGCCCGGCTTTGGTTTCGATGCGGATGAGTATCGGGGCTGGCCCTTGCTGATCTTCCTGCAGGCGTGAACCGAATTTGAACGAGTGTGCCGGTACCACACGATCGTCATGGTCGGCAGTGGTGACCATGGTTGCCGGGTAGTTGGCCGGTTTCAGCGCATGGTAGGGCGAATACTTATAGAGGTATTCAAACATTTCTTTGCTGTCTTCGGCGGTGCCGTAATCATAGCTCCAGCCTGCGCCAGCGGTAAATTTGTTGTAACGCAGCATATCCATCACGCCTACGGCCGGGAAAGCCACTTTGCACAGGTCGGGGCGCTGGGTCATTACCGCACCTACCAGCAGGCCACCGTTTGAGCCGCCTGATATGGCCAGGTAATCCTTTGAGGTGTATTTATTTTTGATCAGGTATTCGGCTGCCGCGATGAAATCGTCAAACACATTCTGCTTTTTTAGTTTGATACCGGCCTTATGCCAGTTCTCGCCATACTCGCCGCCGCCACGCAGGTTTGGCACAGCATAGATACCGCCATGCTCAAGCAATACAATGTTCGATGTACTAAAGGCTGGCGTCAAACTAATTCCAAAACCTCCGTAGGCGTAAAGTACCAAAGGGTTTTTGCCGTTCATCACCGTACCTTTTTTATAGGTGATGATCATTGGTATCCTGGTGCCATCCTTCGATTTATAAAATACCTGCTTCGATTCAAATTGTGTCGGGTCGAATTGCACCCCGGCTTTTTTATACAGGGTTGATTTGCCGGTGGCAATGTCGTATTTGAAAATCGTGGTCGGGTAAACGTAATTGGTGAAGGTATAATAGGTTTCCTTTTCTTCCTTCTTGGTGCCAAAACCACCTGCCGAGCCAACCGAAGGCAGTTCGATGGAATGTTCCAGCTTGCCGTCCATATCATATTGTAAAACCAGCGAAGTGGCATCCTTCAGGTATTCGGCGAATATTTTTCCGCCCCCTGTGGTTACGGTCAGCACGTTTTTGGTGGCGGGTATCAGGTCTTTCCAGCTGGTGGGTTTGGGATTAGCCGCATCAACAGTAACCACCTTAAAATTGGGCGTATACAGGTTGGTGAGTATATACAGCTTGCTGCCCAGGTTATCGATCACGCTATGCTGGTTGTCGAAATTATCCACCACGTTTACAATTTCGCTGCCGGATTTGCTCAGGTCCTGCAGGTAAAGTTCATTGCCTGTAGTTTCTTTTGCCGCGGTGATCACCAGAAAGCGTTCGTCCTCCGTTAAGTAAGCGCCGATATAACGGCGCTGCGTTTGTTCACCGCCAAATATCATCTTATCCTGGCTTTGGGGCGTGCCCAGCACATGGTAGTATAGCTTATGAAATTGGGTAATTCCGGCCAACTGACTGCCTACTTTCGGCTTATCATAAGTGCTATAATAAAAGCCTTCGTTGCCTTTCCAGGCTATGCCGGTAAATTTAAGGTCGACCAGCGTATCACCAATGATCTTCTTATCCTCGGTTTTGATCACGATCACTTTGCGCCAGTCGCTACCGCCTTCGGAAAGCTGGTAAGCCGCCGTGCTGCCATCTTTGGTGAAGTCGATACCCTGCATGGAAGTAGTGCCATCAGCCGAGAATTTATTAGGATCGAGGAATACCTCTGGCGTGCCATTATCGCCTATTTGCCGCCACAGCACCGCCTGGCTTTGTAGACCATCATTTTTATAAAAATAGATGTATTTGCCCTGCTTAAAAGGCGCGCTGTATTTTTCGTAGTTCCATAATACTTCCAACCGCTTGCGGATGGCTTCGCGATAGGGTATCTGGCCCAGGTAATCCTGGGTAACTTTATTTTCTTCCTTCACCCAGGCTTTGGTATCGTCGGCACGGTCATCTTCCAGCCAACGGTAGGGATCAGGCACGGCGGTGCCGAAATAGGTGGTTACTGTATCAACTTTTTTGGTTTTGGGATATGGTAGCGTTTTGATAGTCATTTGTGCAAAGGTAGAGCTGCCGGTCAGTGCAGTCAGTATAAATAATGTAAGTTTCTTCATGGTGAATCCAGTTGTTGAGATTTTAAAGATAGGAATTTGAGTGGAAAGGCAAAAGGGCAAAGGCGAACGGTAATTTGGTTAAACAAATTGATTGTCATGCTGAGGGATAAAGCATCTATTCACAAATTAGATTCTTCACTAGGTTCAGAATGACAAATGAACTATTCCCCCAACAACGCCTTCAAACTATCCAGTGTGTCCGCTTCTTCTTTAGGCTTATCATGCCGCCAGCGCAGAATGCGAGGGAAACGAAGAGCCACGCCTGATTTATGCCGGTTTGATTTGTTGATGCCCTCAAAACCTATCTCGAAGACCAACTCAGGTTTTACTGTGCGCACCGGGCCGAACTTTTCGATGGTGTTGCGTTTGATAAAATAGTCGACTTTGCCGATCTCCTGATCAGTAAGGCCGGAGTAGGCTTTGGCAAAGGGCACCAGTTTATCGCCATCCCACACAGCGAAGGTGTAATCAGTATACAGGTCGGCGCGGCGGCCATGGCCTTTTTGGGCGTAGATCATCACGGCATCAACTGATAAAGGATCGATCTTCCATTTCCACCAGTCCCCCCGACGGCGGCCAACCTGGTAGGTGGCGCTTTTCCGCTTCAGCATAATACCTTCGGCAATCATCTCACGGGACCGTCCACGAATGGCAGCCAATTCATCCCAACTGTTAAAATCGATCAGCACCGATATATTGAACACCTCCGGGAAAGGTGTAGCGGCCTGCAATTGTTCCAGTATCAACCGCCGCTCCGATTGTGTTTTCCGCCGGATATCTTCCCCGGCATATTCAAGACAATCATAAGCAATCACCGCCACGGGGCTTTCTTCAAGTATTTTTTTATTGAGATTTTTGCGGCCGATGCGGGTTTGCAACACATTAAAGGGCAGCGGCAATCCATTACGGAAACTCAGGATCTCGCCATCCAACACAGTGCCATCCGGCAGGGCGTTCAGGAAGGGATGCAGTTCCGGAAACTTTTCCGTTGCCAGATCCTCGCCCCGGCTCCAGATAAATATCTGTCCATCGCGCTTAATCATTTGCGATCGGATGCCATCCCATTTCCATTCGGCTTGCCATTGACTTGCATTGCTCAAAGTTCCCTGTAATTCTTCCACTGAGCGTTGCTTTTCCGAGGTTTCCTGTATGGGATAAGCCAGGAAGAATGGGTAAGGGCGCGAGATATCATCGCCCGCGTTTTGCTCCTCGATCAGTTGCTTATAATGATAGGTTTCCGGCATCCAGCTGCCCATGATGCGGTGGGTGAGCGTGGCGGCTTCCAGTCCGGCCACATCAGCCAAAGCTTTCACCACTAAATTTTGAGAAACCCCTACCCGGAAACCACCAGTCAATATTTTATTGAATACAAAGCGCTCCTGCCTGTCCAGCATCGCCCAGGAATCCATCAGCCATAGTTTGCGTTCTTCCTCGGTTTTACTGCCTAATGTATTGATCTCGGCTATCCATTCGGTTAGTGATTTGTTGCTGCCCGCAGTATTTTCCGGCATTAGCAGCGACATAGTTTCAGCCAAATCACCTACCACATGATAGCTTTCCTCAAACAGCCAGGCTGGAATGTTGGAGGCCTCGATGGCCCAGTTGCGCATCAGCGTAGCATTGATCTGTCGCTTGGGTTTGCGCCCGGTAAACAGCGCCAGCATGTGCATCTTATCGGTATCGGGCACGCTGATGAAATAATCCTTCAACACCTTTACCTTTTCGTTGGTCTTGTTGGTTTCGTCTAATGAGAGGAAGAGTTGGGCGAAGGCTTTCATTGTGTTTCGCCTCCCACCCCTCCTAAATCCTCCCCAAAAGGGAGGACTTTATGATTTTTGATTTCTGACTTCTCCCCTTCCGGGGGAGGTTGGGTGGGGGTGGCTTCTTCTTCCTCGCCGCCATACAGCGTATGCACCTCATGCGCATCAAATCCTATTTCGTTTAAGTATCTCGAAAACGTGGCGGTATAGCCGTGGGTAAGGTAAACCTTTTCGCATCCGGTGGCGTCAATGGCGCTTACCAGGCCATCCCAGTCGGCATGATCGGAAAGGATAAAGCCACGGTCGGCGGCGCGGCGACGTTTGGCTCCACGTATGGCCATCCAGCCGGAACAGTAGCCAAAACTATAGGGCCCGAACTTCCGCATCCAGGGTGTACCCACAGATGATGGAGGGGCTAATACAATGCCTTTGCGTATCTCGTCCTTAGGGGTATCAGGTGTGATGCGTTCTGTGGGATTGAGTATGACGCCATTGTTTCGCAAAGCCTGGTTGGTATTTTCAATAGTTCCATGCGTGTAAACTTTGCCGTTTGTGAGGTCGAGGTTTTGCAGGATGCGCTGCGCCTTGCCAAGCGAATAGCCCACCAACACCGTTGCCACACCGTTTGCCAGATTGGTTCGCCACCAACTGTTCACTTCGTTAAATATCTGCACCTGTGGTTTCCATTGGTAAACCGGCATCCCGAAGGTACATTCCGATATAAAATGATGGCATTTTACCGGCTCAAAGGGCGTTGAAATTCCATCGTCCTCCACTTTATAATCTCCGGATACCACCCAAACTTCACCCTGGTACTCCACCCTAACCTGCGCCGAACCGATCACATGCCCGGCCGGGAACAGCGATATTTCTACCCCGTTCTTCGTTACCTTTTCGCCGTACTCAACAGTTTCTAAATTGATCTCGCCCAAACGGTAAAGCAGCACTTGTTTAGACAGATGATGCGCCAAATAATGCTTGTGCCCCCAATACGCATGATCCGAATGGGCATGGGTGATCACGGCATCATCAACCGGCTTCCAGGGGTCGATATAGAATTTGCCTTTACTACAGTAAATGCCCCTGTCGGTAAATTCAAGTAACGGTTGTTTTGCCATATCGTTTATAAACTGTCGGGATGAGGAATTAGTTTTAAGGTACCGCGTGAGTTAATAATTATCGCCGTTTTTACCCCTATTAAAGTTACTGCAAGTTTGCAGTGGCAGTAGTTTCCCCTAAGTTTAGGGGAAGACAAAGGCAATGCTATAGCAATTGCCTTGATAAGGGGGCAACCAGCATTTTGGAGTATCCTTCTAAACAAAAATACCCCGGCCAAGGCC
Organism: Mucilaginibacter sp.; assembly: GCA_035489035.1. Classification (GTDB taxonomy): domain Bacteria; phylum Bacteroidota; class Bacteroidia; order Sphingobacteriales; family Sphingobacteriaceae; genus Mucilaginibacter. The sequence continues at coordinate 301,719 of DATHKT010000057.1, read as the reverse complement.
AGGGTATCCAATTTCTATTTTGAAAGCGATTAGTTACTGCCTGGCGCAGCCGGAGTGGTCACACTGGTATATTTACTGCCCAGGTTGATATAATCTGTTAATATCTGCCCTGCTTCGATCTTTAAAAAGTCCAGGTCTTCCTTCTTTGGTTTAGGATCGCCTTTCTTTAATGCTTTAAAGCCTAATGCAACCCTGCGCAGGTTATCGCGCTCAAAGCTTTTGGCTTCATCGCTATCGCGGTCTTTTTTAAGTTCCTGCTCATTCAAAGTAACACTTTTCTCGTTCGAGTGCTTATTGAAATCAGCAATATCATCATTCAAATATTTGAAGCTTGGATTAGTAGCGGTGCGCTGTTTATACAGTTTATCCAATTGAGGTACTACGGCAGTAAAATCGCCTACTTTGGTATAATCGCTTTTGGCAATAATATCAAATGGCAATGCCGATGGCTCGGTATCCTCACCGTATTTATCCAAAGGTATCACCGACGGGAACTGAATATCAGGCGAAACACCTTTATGCTGTGTGGAGCTTCCGCTGATACGGTAAAATTTAGCAATGGTCAGGTTAAGCTGGCCAAACCTGCTCTGGCTGCCTGTAGCCACTGTTTTATCAGTTTTACCAGACACTTTAGCCAGCATATCGCGTACCGATGGTTTAATTACCCTATCCAGGTCAATCGCGTTTTGAACGGTGCCTTTACCATAAGTTTGTGTACCAACGATCAAAGCACGACCGTAATCCTGCATAGCGCCGGCAAATATCTCAGATGCCGAAGCACTGAATCTATCCACCAAAATTTCAAGCGGGCCCGAGTAAGCAATAGCCGGATCATCATCATTATCAACCTCTACCTGGTTTTTGGTGTCACGTACCTGCACTACAGGGCCGGTTTTGATAAATAAGCCGCTCAGGTCAATAGCTTCCATTAGCGAGCCACCTCCGTTTTCACGAAGATCGATCACCACGCCATCTATATTTTCCTTTTTCAGCGTATCCAGTATCAGCCTTACATCACGGGTGGTACTTTTGTAGTTCGGGTTGCCTGCTTTATAGTCGTTATAATCAATATAAAATGCGGGTATCGATATCACCCCGATCTTCACTACTTTGCCATTGGAGTTGTAAGTACGTATTTCTTTCTTAACCGATTGATCCTGTATAATGATCTTTTCACGAACCATCTCCACCACCTTAGGTTTGCTGCTCATACTACCTTTTGGTAATATTTCTAAGCGTACAACCGTACCCTTGGTGCCGCGGATCAAAGCGATCGCATTATCAACGCGCCAGCCTACCACGTTCTGAAATTCGCCATCCTTGCCCTGTGCCACAGCAATTATGCGATCTTCCGGGTTTATTTGCTTGCTCTTATCAGCCGGGCCACCGGGAACGATAGTTTTTATAGTAACGTACTCATTTTCGGTCAACAGCGTAGCGCCAATACCCTGCACCGAACGCGACATCTCAATATTGAAATTAGCCGCCAATGACGGGATAAAATAATTGGTGTGCGGATCGATAGCATTAGTAAATGCATCCATAAATATCTGGAACACATCCTGGTTATTCAGCTTGTTTGATTGGCTCAACAGGTTTTCGTAACGTTTTTTCAGCGTTGCTTTATTTTTATCCACATCAGCGCTGGCCAGCTTTAAATTAAGCATATCATATTTTACACGTTCGTTCCAGATGGTGTTCATTTCAGTCTCATTTGCGGCGTAAGGCAGGCTGTCGCGATCAAAGGTAAATTTCTCGTTACCCGTAAAATCGAATTTTTTGTCCAGCTGCGCGATGGAATACCTGATACGATCGTTGTATCTTTTCTGGTATACATTGAACATGTAAAACACATCGGCCAGCTCACCGTTTTTCAGATCATCATCCAACACGGTTTTAAACTTGTCGAAATCCTTGATATCCGATGCCAGCAAATAATTATGGTTCTCATCAAGCGCTTTGATATAGCGGCTGTAAACCACCTGCGATATCGAATCGTTTAACGGAACTTTCTTGTAATTAGCATCGGTAATAAATGATGCTACGGTTTGACATACAATGCTTTGCTGCACATCGGGCTGCAGATCGTTTGATCCGGGTACTTTGGTCTGTTGTTTTGGGGATGCTTTGCAGGCCAATGCTGCGCCAAGTATCAATAAAATATATAATTTCTTTAACATGTCTTTTACTGTATTTAAATCAGGCTGGCTATAGCTCATCAATATCTGTGCCTTTAATTGTTTGCTAATGTAAATAAAAAGAGACAGTACAAATACTGCCTCGCTATTAAGAATAACAATATTACAAATAATGTTTTATTTGGATCGATATTAATGCTTTAAGTTTAAAGCATCTTACCGAAAAACTTTTTTCCCTGTCTCAGCGGCTTCTGCGTATTTCACATCCGGTTTTGGATACAGTGTTCCGTTTTGTTCCAAAAACTGCATTTTTTTCTCAATTTCAGTCGTTTCTGGCAGCATGGCCCTTGCATGGGCAAGGTCGCGCGCTTCAACCAGGTCGGCATGTGCCGATGCTTTGTCGCCAAGTGTAACCTTGATCACCGCCAGGCTAACTAAATTTGATATTGTATGCTTATCGTCATTTTCTTCGCGCGCTATCTTATTACTCTGGAGCAGGTACCATTTTGCTTCAGAAAGACGGTGCAACTGTATATATAACTGTGCAAGGTCGCTAAAATTGTAGCTGGCTTCATTATAAATTCTGAAACGCATATTATGCTTGGCCATGTTCATCACAGTAACTTCAGTCGCTTCCAGGCTGTACCGGCTTTGCTTGAATATCAAGGGTCTTATTGCAAGGGTGCTTGGTTTTATTTTTAGCTGGATACGACTAATAGAATGATCTTTTAACGGCTGAATATAAGGAAGAACCGCGTGTTTTTTTAATTGAATGCGCCACCACTGGGCAGATGCCGAACAGCTGATGAAGCACAATAAAAGGAGGAGTTTAAAACGCATTAAAATTTAATCCCTGGTTTAATTTAATTCAAATAATGTGCAAATATAGCTGATATTAAATTGGTTAACAATTGCTTTGAAAAGGCAATTTAGTTAAAAACTTCAATTTGTCCATCATGCAAGGCCCAAACCATGTAAGGATGGGTATCAGCATGGTAGGTATCGCCATTAGCGGATATACCAATTATTCCTGCAAAACCATTAAACGGTTTTAGTTCATTTAAAGTTTTCATAGTGGCCATTTGCAGGTTCATACCATCGGTTACGCGGGTTACAATTTTGGGGGCAACGGCGCCGCTTACAATATCCTCTCCCACGCCAGTGCAGGATATCCCGGCACATTGATTTACATAATTGCCGGCAGCCGTAGCCGAATCGCTTACCCGGCCGGGTATCTCAAAGCCTTTGCCACCGGTTGAGGTAGCAGCAGCTAAATCGCCATAAATATCCAGGGCAACACAGCCTACTGTACCCAGGCGAATAGAATCGCTCAATTTCTTTTCATATTCATGCCGCCGCTGGGGAATTTCGGGGTTGTAATAAGGAAATCCATTATGACGGGCAAAATCATGGGCGCCTTTTCCGCTCAGCACCTTGTCTTCCATCCTTAATAACTTCTCGGCTACGCGGATAGGGTTTTTTACATCTTCGATATTAATAACCCCGGAAAATTGCATGGTTCTGCCGTTCATCAGGGAGGCACTCATCCTTATTTTACCATCACTCTGTATTTGTGAGCCCGTCCCGGCATTAAACAGGTCGCAATCTTCCAGCAGGCTGACCGTGTAAACTGCGGTTTCGATAGCATTATGTGTTTCCAGGTGCTTATATCCCAACTGCACTATCTCTCTTAACGCTTGTTGCTTGGCCTGCTTAACTTCCTGGTTGGTTCTCGACTCGCTAAAAAAGCCTCCGTGAATGATCAGTTTCATGCTTGATGGTTTCATGGCAGATGGTTTTTTATTAGTCCGGAAGTCAGAAAGTCCGCATAAGTCCGGAAGTTTAAAATACTATCCTATCAAAAAAATGCAGCCGGAAAAATCTTTCGGACTACAATCTAACGTGTTATTGCATAAATTCATTGTCCGGGCCTTTTATAAAAACGCCTTCTTCCACCTTGATCACCTTCTTGATCATCAGGCGGTGCTGCTGCAGATCATACTTATCAAATATTGACATCACATGCAGCCTCAGGTTCTCGATAGATACCGGCGAACCTAATTCCACATCATAAATATTGGTTTCCACCATGTTTTTACCGTCAACCAAAATAGTTAAGCCCGAGCCGATGGCCTCCATAATGGTACCCTCTGTAATCAACAGTCCCGCATCTTCGCCAAGGCCGATACCCAAAATACCCGGGTTGCTGGCTACGGCATACAATAAGCGGCCAATGCGCCCGCGCTGCACAAAATGGGTATCAATGATCACCCCATCAATAAATCCAAGCCCTGCGGTTATCTGCACTTCGCCTTTTATCAGCGCATCATGGCTTTGGCCACGATAGATCATGTGAGTGGAAGCTGCTGCCGCGCCTGCGGAAGTACCTGCCAAAACAAAGTGCTCTTTTTGGTAACGGGCTTTTAGTATCTGCAAAAACTCCGTCCCGCCAAATATAGAAGTCAGCCTTAGCTGGTCGCCCCCGGTGAATATCACAATATCTGCCTTGCGTATACGGTCAAGGAAACCTTTATGCGTGGCATCCTCCCGGCTTTTGATATGCATCGTATGTACTTTGGGCACGTTTAACTGGCTGAACGCTTTTATGTATTCGTTACCAACTAATTCGGGTATTTGCGAAGCGGTAGTAATGACCTCCACATGCGAGCCCTCATGCTTTTCCGACTCGTTGATCAATCTTTTCAGTATACCCCGGTCGAAAAATTTAATATAATCCGGCTGTACTACCCTTTCTTGTGAACTTATGCTGCTGCCCATATCAACAGCGCCGCCAATTATTACCAGTTTTCCCTTCGGAACGATCATATCTTAATGTTTAGTTTACTGCCAGTTAATACCCTACAAATTAAAATAAAAAGGATAAACAAAGGTGCCTATTATAAATATATTATGCGTTTTTTATTGAAAAGTTTTATTAGCCTGTGAAGTTTCATAGCTTTAAAATAAATTATACACCCCTTGCGGGTCAAACACAACAGATACTATGAAGATCGAGAATATACAGGTACTACGCGGACCGAATATATGGAGTACCAACCGGAAAAAGCTGATACAGATGCGGTTGAATCTGGAAGAAATGGAGCATAAGCCTACCAACAAGATAGAAGGTTTTATGGAAAGGCTGGAGAAAATGCTGCCTACCTTGTACACGCACCGCTGCTCGCCGGGCGTTCCGGGCGGATTTTTTCAGCGGGTGATAGCTGGTACCTGGATGGGGCACGTGATAGAGCATATCGCACTTGAGATACAATCTTTAGCCGGGATGGACACTGGTTTTGGCCGTACCCGCGAAACAAAAACCACCGGGGTTTACAATGTAGTGTTCACTTATTTAGAAGAAAAGGTAGGCATTTATGCCGCTGAAGCGGCTGTCAGGATTGCAGCTGCATTGATCAAAGGCGAGGATTATAACCTGGAGCATGATATACAGCAAATGCGCGAGATCAGGGAAAATACCCGCCTGGGCCCAAGTACCGGTTCGATAGTAGAAGAAGCCATCGCCCGTAATATTCCCTGGATAAGATTGAATAAAGAGTCGCTGGTGCAATTGGGCTATGGTAAAAACCAGGTACGTTTCCGTGCCACAATGACAGAAAAAACCAGCTGCATTGCAGTTGACATAGCCAGCAATAAGGACGAAACCAAGCGGCTGTTGCAGGAGCAGGCCATACCTGTTGCCAAGGGTATCACCATTTCATCAACGGACGGGGTGGATGAAGCGATCCGCAAAGTTGGGTTCCCATTGGTGTTTAAGCCACTAGACGGCAATCATGGCAGGGGTATATCCATCAACATAAAAACCAAAGAAGAAGCGATAAACGCTTATGAGCACGCAGCAAAAATCTCCCGCAAGGTAATTGTGGAGCGCTTTATAACAGGGTATGATTTTCGGGTGCTGGTGATCGATAATAAAATGGTGGCGGCTGCATTGCGCGATCCGGCGCATGTAAAGGGGGATGGAAAATCTACCATACAGCAATTGATCGACCTGGAAAATACCGACCCACGAAGGGGATACGGCCATGAGAACGTATTAACACTGATCGGGATAGACCGGGATACTTTGGACCTGCTGGATAAGAAAGGCTATACGCTGGAAACTGTACCTAAAAAAGGTGAAAAGGTATTTGTAAAATCGACCGCCAACTTAAGCACAGGAGGAACCTCGGTTGACGTGACCGACCATGTGCACCCCCAAAATATATTTATCTGCGAGCGCATATCCAAGATCATCGGCCTGGACATTTGCGGTATCGATATCATGGCGGAGAATCTTACTGAGCCGCTTACCGATACAGGAGGCGTAATACTGGAAGTAAATGCTGCGCCTGGTTTCCGGATGCACATAGCGCCAAGCGAGGGATTGCCCCGTAATGTGGCCGGCCATGTGATCGATATGCTGTATCCTCCGGGTAAATCGGCACGTATCCCTATCATCGCCATAACGGGCACCAATGGTAAAACAACTACTACCCGACTGATTGCCCATATTGTAAAAAACAATGGGCACCGGGTAGGCTTTACCACGTCTGACGGTATCTATGTACAAAACAATATGATGCTCAAGGGCGATACTACGGGCCCGGTAAGCTCGGAGTTTATCCTGAAGGACCCTACGGTTGATTTTGCAGTATTGGAAACCGCACGTGGCGGCATTTTAAGGGCAGGTTTGGGCTTTAGCCACTGCGATATCGGGGTGGTGACCAATATACAGGAAGACCATTTGGGCCTGGCGGATATCCATACGCTGGAAGATCTGGCAAGGGTAAAAAGCGTAGTGATCAACTCGGTAAAAAAAGATGGCTGGGCGGTATTGAACGCGGATAATGAATACTGCGTGCGCATTGGTAAAAAAGCCGATTGTAACGTGGCCTATTTCAGCCGGCACGAGGATAGCCCGGTGATCAAAGCACATTGCAAAAAGGGAGGCATTGCCTGCATCAGCGAAAACGGTTATATAACCATATTAAAAGGCGACTGGAAGATACGCGTTCAACGCACCATCCTCATTCCGCTTACCTTTGGCGGCACAGTGCCTTTTATGATAGAGAACGTAATGGCTGCTACGCTGGCCACTTATTTATGGGGCTTTAAAACAGACGACATTCAGACCGCGCTGCAAACCTTTATTCCATCGGCAGCACAAACGCCGGGCCGTATGAATATTTTTGAATTCAAAGATTTCAGATTTATGATCGATTTTGCGCATAACCCGGATGGCTATAATGGCATTAAGGAGTTTTTGAGCCATATAGATTCGCCTTTGAAAATAGGCATCATAGCCGGAACCGGCGACAGGCGCGATGAAGATATACGCGAGCTTGGAAAAATATCAGCAGAAATGTTTGATTATATTATCCTGAGGCAGGAAAAACACCTGCGCGGGCGTACCGAAGAAAATATCCTGACTTTATTGATTGAGGGCATTAAATCTGTTAACCCGGATAAAAGGTTTGAGATCGTACCAAAAGAAATAGATGCTATTAAGCACGCCATGAGCATGGCCAAACCGGGCACCTTCATTACTGCGCTAAGCGATGTGGTAGATAATGCCATTGAAACTGTGCAAAACTACCAGGAGCAGGAAAGAAATGGGTTGTTTAATGTGTAGTGGCCCCACCCAAACCCTCCCCGGACGGGAGGGCTTTTAAAAATTCGAGTTTCTTCTTGTCATTTCGAACGAGGAACGAGGAGAAATCTTATACAAGCGAGTTGCAGACTATGCAAAGTGTATAATATTTCTCTCTGTTGTTCGAAATGACATAGCTTATGATTTTGCTTTCGGTGCCGACAAATAATAATGCCACAACAACATCGCAGCCAAAGTGCGGTAAGGTGCCCATTTGGTAGTGATTTCCAGCATTTCTTCTCTTGTTGTTTCTGCAGGCAATTGCTTCACCCGTTTTAAAGCATTCACCGCCGCCAGATCGCCGATGGGGAAAATATCCGCACGCTGCAAGGCAAACATCAGGTATACGTCGGTCGTCCAGTTGCCGATGCCTTTGAGGGCCACTAATTGGGCGCGGATCTCGTCATCCGGCAGGTCGTGAAAGTCTTCCAGTTTTAATTGTCCGCTTAATAGGGCTTCAGCCAAATATTTGATGTAGGATGTTTTTTGCCGGCTGCAATAGCAGGCGCGGAATTCCTCATCCGTAAGCAGTAATACCCTTGCCGGGGTTAACTCCTGCACTCTTTCTTTGAGTTTATTCAAGGCTGATAATGCCGAGGCCAGCGATACCTGCTGCTCCAAAATGATATGCACCAATGATTCAAAACTGTTTGGTCGCGACCAAAATGGCGGGTAGCCGTGGGTATCAATTATTTTTTGAAGATCAGGGTCACTTGAAGCGAGTTCGGCACAAATTGCCTGGTAATTGGTTTTAGAAAATTGTTGAAGCATCGTATTATAAGCTCAAAATTAAATATAGCGAACTCAATGTTAGCGGCCGCTAAATTGTCCAAAATGCCAGAGAATTCCGGATGGGTCATGCATAAAACATTCCCTGCCCCAATCGTATGATTTGATACCGGTCAGTTTTACACCTTGATATTTTGTCGTCAGGTCTAAAGCCGAAAGGTCTTTCCAATAAAGATCAACATCATCCACTTCCAAAAAGATCATTGAATTATTTATCCAGTCCTGCACGTAGGCATTTTGCAAATAAAACCCGATTTGGTCTGTTTTAAATAAACACATCCCGGGAGCCAGGATGATTTCCTGGAAACCTAAGTCCCTGTAAAAACTCCTTGACAAGTCATAGTCTTTAGCCCCGATGAATGGCCGAATTGATTTAGCTTTTTGTTCCATGGTTTTTTATTTTAGTTCCAACAAAAATGGCATTTGTCGACGCGAATTAAAATTGATTGTAAGCAAGAAATCAGGCAACCCTCCCCCTTACCCTACTCAATGTTTCCGGCGTCATCCCCAAATAGGATGCAATTTGCATTTGCGGAAAGCGGTTAATCCAATCAGGATGTATCTGCAAGAGCTCTTTATAACGCATATCGGGATTTTTGGTGCTTATGGCCGCTAAATGCGCGGTTGAAATTGTCAAGTTTGCGATCAAGGCATTTAATTTAAGAAAGCAGGGATAAATGTCCATAAGTTCATGAATGTCTTCAAGTGTGATCAAAGCAATGTCTGAATTCTCAAATGCTTCAATATAATTTTTAGACGGTTGCTGCATCAGCAAGCTTTCAATATCTGCCACCCATTGGTTTTCGGTAAAAAAATTTATTATCAATTCACCACGTTCGGTATTGGTATAAAACCGCAAACTTCCGCGATTAATAAAGGTTAAGCTATTAGAAATTTGATCGGGTTTTACCAGGAAGGTCTTTTTTTTAAGTTTCTTAAAAGTAATCCTGGTTATGAATTGGTTTAGCTCTTCTTCCGTAAAAGGATGAAGTTTTAAAAGTGAAATTTTTATTCCTGACAAATCGGTCATATCGTTGTTTATAAGTGTTATTGTTTAAAATTACTAACTTTTTTAGGATTTGGCATTTACTTTTCTGAATTTTACTACATGAACAACCTGCCGCCTTTAGCCGAGCGCATGCGCCCCAAAACTTTGGACGATTATGTCGGCCAGAAACATTTGGTTGGGCCGGGCGCGGTATTGCGCAAAGCAATTGAATCGGGCTCGCTGCCCTCCATGATCTTTTGGGGGCCGCCGGGTGTGGGCAAAACTACGCTGGCTTATATCATTTCGCAAACACTATACCGCCCGTTCTTTTCATTAAGCGCTATTAACTCCGGTGTGAAAGATGTGCGCGAAGTAATTGAAAAGGCTTCGCTGTTAAAAGAACAGGGAGAAACGTTACCCATCTTATTCATCGATGAAATACACCGCTTCTCCAAATCACAGCAGGACTCATTACTGGGTGCAGTGGAGCGCGGCACGGTTACCCTCATTGGCGCTACCACAGAGAACCCTTCATTTGAGGTCATAGGTGCTTTGCTGTCGCGATGCCAGGTTTATATTTTGCAGCCACTGGAAGAGAATGACTTGGTTAGTTTGCTTAATAAGTCGATGAAGGAGGATGTTGTACTCAAAGAAAAAAAGATCGATATCAAAGAGCATGAGGCCTTGCTCCGCCTTTCAGGCGGTGATGCCCGAAAATTGCTGAACATATTTGAGTTACTGGTAAATGCCTTCCCGAAAGGAAAAATTGTGATCACCAATGATGTGGTGTTGCAGCACGTGCAGCAAAATATGGCCTTGTATGATAAGGCAGGTGAACAGCATTATGATATTATTTCGGCCTTCATCAAATCCATGCGTGGCAGTGATCCCAATGGCGCCGTTTACTGGCTGGCCCGAATGATCGTTGGTGGCGAGGACCCCAAGTTTATAGCCCGCAGGATGCTGATCCTGGCATCGGAGGATATCGGCAACGCCAACCCGAATGCTTTGCTATTGGCCCAAGCTTGTTTCAATGCGGTAACGGTGATCGGCATGCCTGAGTCGCAGCTTATTTTATCGCAAACTGTGATTTATTTGGCTACATCGCCCAAAAGTAATTCGGCTACAACAGCTATTGGCGCGGCCATCGCATTGGTAAATGAAACCGGCGACCTGCCGGTACCCCTGCACCTCCGTAACGCGCCTACCAAGCTGATGAAGAATATCGGCTATGGCAAAGACTATAAATATGCCCACAGTTATGAGGGCAATTTCGTGAATCTTGACTTTTTGCCTGAGGCTATACGAGGCACCAAGATATATGAGCCTGGTAATAATGCACGGGAGATAGAGACCAAAGAGAAATTAAAGAAGTTGTGGGGGGAGAGGTATAAATATTAATCCTGTAGAGACGCAATGCATTGCGTCTCTACGCCCATCTATATTAAAACAATCAACCCTTCTTGTAACAAATTTAAAAAGCGGATACTTATTGTATAATTAAGCAATAACCGAATTACAATTTACAGTGAGCGATAAGGAAACCCTTTTTATGCAAATGATGGAGCAGAACAAGGGCATGCTGTTTAAGATCTGTAAAATTTACCAGGACGACCCTGCGGACCGTGACGACCTCCTGCAGGAGATAACCCTCCAACTCTGGACGGTATTTGAGTCGTTCCGCGGTGATAGCAAGCTTAGTTCGTGGATGTACCGGGTGGCGCTCAATACCGCCATCATCTTTTTTAAAAAACAAAAACGCCGCCCTGATAATGAGCAATTGCCCTACGGTTTCGACCGTGTGCAGGAACCCGGCGCGGGTGACGAAAAGGAAGAGCAACTGGCCATATTTTATAAAGCGGTAAAGCAACTGGATAAGGTAGAGAAGGCGCTGATATTCCTGTATATGGAAAACAGGCCCTACGATGAAATGGCAGCCAGCCTGGGCATAACGCAGGTAAACCTGCGGGTGCGGCTTAACCGGGTGAAAAATAAATTGAAGGAAAATATTAAAAAAACGAATTATGAATATTGATGATTTGAAAGATGCCTGGAACAAGGATGAACCCACAGGCATGCATTTACCAATGAGCGCGGCGATGCTGGGGAAAACGTCATCGGCTATTGGCAAGATCCGTAGAAACATGAAAGCTGAATTTATAGCATCACTGATTATGTACCCGGCTATGTTTGCACTCCTGTACATCTTTCAGCATAATGTTTTTCTTTTCAATACCAGCTGCATATTGCTATTTGCCATGATGATACTGAATGCCTATTATGCCTCAAGATTTTATACATTCTATAAATCCATCGGCCGGTATGACCTTAACCTGAAAAATACGATTTACAAAGTGGCGTACGAACTTGAACTGAACATAGAATTATATAAGGCCTTTAATTTTTGTATAACACCGCTGTTCATATTACCATCTTTTGGCCTGGTATGCAACCGGAAAACATCTGATCGTATCGAGCACTTTATCACATCAGATGTCTTTCTTTCTCCCATGATATTAGTAGCGGCCTTTTTGATTGTTCTGTTTATGTTGCTTGTAATGTATAAGTGGCTAAATTATTATGTCCAATGTTTATATGGTAAATATTTAACAGAGCTGAAGGGGATAATGGATGATTTGGGTGAGGAAGAACAAGTTGCATAAAGTAGAGGGTGTATAGGTTAATGAGATGATCGTTCCGCTCAATTGCCGCTGGGCTGTTACTTTTTTCTTGATAAAAAAGTAACCAAAAAATCAAGACAGAAAAAAGCTTCTGCCCGCCCTGCCGGTTCTTTACGCCTTTTTCGCGCTTCGCGCATTGCAAAGGCTAAACCGGCATTCCCGCCATACACCCGGCCCGCTTTTCTGTCAGGCCTTTGCCCCCTTTTGATTAAGATTCTTTTCAAGTCCTCTCCTTTGGAGAGGACTTAGTTGAGCCGTTTCTTGTCAGCAGAGCAGCTTCGGATGAAAATAAGGCAAAACGATGGTGGCCCGTGCGTTGGAAGGGCATAGCAAATTTTGTCAAGCCTCGGCCTCGAGCGGCAAGAAAAGGGCAATAGTTTGCAGCCCAGGTTTTGGCGGATTTGCAGGGTAAAGGCTTGTGCGGCAAAGAAGCCTTTCTGCTGAAAGCCTTTTTGGTTACTTTTGTGGCGACAAAAGTGACTAAGCCTCCGCGGCTATGAGCGGAACAAACACCATTTGAACCGCAAACTTATCAGAACCACAATCAATGTACACCATCAAACAAGCTACTATCAACGACCTCGAAACCATTCGCCAAATAGCTGAAGATACCTGGTGGGCCACCTATTCACCGATACTAGAAAGGGAGCAGATCAGCTTTATGCTGGGTGAGATCTATTCGGTTGAAAAGATATCTTCTCAACTAAAAAACAATACGCAAACGTATTTATTACTGACAGAAGATAATAAACCGGTAGCCTTTGCCGCCTATTCACCCCGCGAGGAAGACCCGGAAATTTATAAGCTGCACAAGCTGTATTGCCTCCCCGAAACACAGGGCAAAGGTTACGGCAAGATCCTGATAAACGAGGTAGCTCATAAAACACTCGAAGCCGGCAAGCATACCCTCGACCTTAACGTAAACCGCTATAACAAAGCGAAAAGTTTTTATGAAAAGATGGGTTTCCAGATAGCTTATGAAGAGGATATCCCTATCGGTACCTATTGGATGAATGATTATGTGATGCGAAAGGAGTTATAATTATACCTATATTATTTTTTTAAATAGGATTTATGAAAGACAGATTAATGTATGTAGAATTAAAAACAGGGCATAGTGATAAAGGGCCAGCCTGGATTGGATTGGCTTTATTCTCGAAAACCCGGGAAACAATTTACTTTAACGGCCTGTCCTTCTTAAAGGGAGGGCATGGGAAAGAGGGCAATTATTTGGAGCGTTTTAGTGGTGATTACTATTGGATCTCAGGGGTAAAAAAGGATGGGAAAGACAGACACTGGGCAGGCGGCGGAAAAATTAAAATTGATAAAATCGTTGTGCCTGAATATCTGGAGTTGACCAATTTATCAAAACTGCCTGGCCATTTTGAAATTGTTGAGCTAAACAATGAGCCGCCCATACAGGAATTCCATGCTATTGAAAATAGGAAATTAAATTAAAATAATCACTTAAGTGCCTCTTGCATAGGCTTATCCGTCTTCCATCCGCTATACATCATATACAATCCATAGCATGAAGTAGCAATGGCAACACCAACGCCTACAAAAGCATCAACATGGGTTACCGTGTAAGTTTTATTCAATATTAGCAGTATGCCGGTAATCGCAATAAGCGTGGTCCATGTGGCGAGGTGGTAATCGATAGTTCTTCTGAATATTTTGGCCATAGGGTAAAAATGCAGTCCGACCACTAAGGCGATAACCGCTATCGTCAAATCGGCATGGCCCATATTGGTAACAATATTAATAGCGATAAAGATCAGCAAACCTTCCGCGCCGAAAATGATCCCGAACCACATGCCGGATCTTTTTCCTTCGGCCTTATCTTCATCTGTAGTTAAAACAGGGAAGCGTTTGGAGATGCTGAACAGGTAGATGGCGTTAGCAACAAAGGCAGCGCTGGTCACAGCAAACAGGATCAAAACAAAAAGGCCGTGAGCCATACTTCCATAAGCTATGCCCGCCCACATCATGGTAAAAAATGCCATCATCAGCATACCCGAAGCAATGCCGCGGATAGCGATGCGTGGGATAATATTCGGCTTGTTGGTCATAATTTAACTACGAGCTTTCGAAATATTAAAAAGCGATTTGTCATTCTGAACGTAGTGAAGAATCTTATTCCGATCGATAAGTCTCCACCATACTTGTCCTGTGTTCATGTCCCGTGGAGAAGATCCTTCACTACGTTCAGGATGACAAATTTAATGAAAAAGCGGGTTTTGAACACTCCAGATTCAAACCCCATCGCTATAGTGATTACCTCTCCAGCTTAGCTACCCGTTTAGGCGTATCTGCACCAGAAACGATACTGCGCGAGCTTAAAGCAATAGCCCTGATGGTGGACGTTATATTTCCGACATCCAAGGTTTTTAACTCGTCTTTTACGGTATGATAAAATTTATCAATATCGATCTGGTCGGTTGATATGGTGTGCGCTGGTACGCCTACCTCGGCCAGGGAAGCATTGTCACTACGGTAAAATAAATTTTGGTCAGGATACGGGTCAGGATAAAATTTAAACGCGGTACCTTCCAGGTTCTTTTGTAGTATCGTACCAAAATCAGACCGTTCAAAGCCCGTAATAAAGGCCGAGTTCTGCCCGAATTTGGATGCCTTGCCGATCATTTCAATATTAAACATGGCTACCACCTTATCCGGCTCAACCGTTTTGGCAAAATATTGTGACCCAAACTCGCCGATCTCTTCGGCAGTGAAAGCCACAAATATCAAGGTGCGCGCGTTGTTATGCAATTTTTTATAATATTTAGCCAGGCTGATCACCGCAGTTGTGCCTGATGCATCATCGTCCGCGCCGTTGGCAATACTGTCGCCTTCCATTGGTTTGATGATACCCAAGTGGTCATAATGCCCCCCGAAAACAACAAACTCATTGGGTTTGGTTTTGCCGGGAATAATGCCTGCTATGTTGAATAAAGGCAGTTCCTCGCTTTTAACATCGTAACTGACCGTGAATGATTTGACATCATCAAATGTTCCTAAAACAAATACCAGAGACTGATTATTTTTATTGGCTGCGCCTTTAAATGCTACACGCCCCTCTTTGTAGCGCGACTGTATCCTGTTGAACATATCCGCAAACTTGGGATCGATTAACAGCAGCATACTCTTACCACTTTTCATCGCGCTCATATATTCCTTACGCAAATCTTTGCCCGCTGTTACTTTTACTATTTCAGCATCTTCGAGCTTACTCCATGTAAATGCCGAAGCACCAGCAATTGCAATATTGGCAGCAGAAATGCTTGTTCCATTTATACTCACCTCCTGTTTTACAGGGGCCGTTTTTATCATCGTAAAATTCTGGCGGAACCCGGTATTGCCCTCCATGGGTTTCAGGCCGATCCGCTTGTATTCACCTTCAATAAACTGCGCCGCTTTTTCTATACCTGGTGTAAAAGTGCCCCTACCCTGCATATCATCAGCCGAAAGGGTTTTGATAATGCGTTCTACATCCTTTTCCTTTATCTTTTTATTAACGTTTTGGGCAAAACCGCCTGTTGCTAAAGCCAGTAAGGCAATCGCTATTATTAGTTTTTTCATTTTATTGTTTTACTTTGGTCGATAGCCAGCTAGTGCGGAAATCACTTTGTTCTTTAGTCAATTCTTTACCAGCCTTTTCAAAAGTAACTACTTCAAAATATGGGCTTTCTTCCAACACTATGATAGTTTCGTGCTCGCCTGTCCTGTTCTTATAATTAACTACGATCTTATCTCCGGGCTTTTTACCATCAGCAATATCGTTAAATGATTGCATATCCTTTACTTCTTTGCCGTCAGCCTTCAGAATAATATCCCCGGCATCCAAACCAGCTTTGTAAACAGGGGTACCGATAACTGTTCCCGATGTTATTGATAAACCCACATCCGTGGCTGTCCTTGTCTGGCCAGAACGCCCTCTTTGCTGCCCTGCGCCTGATAATCCTGCCCAGCCTTTGCCGGGTTGCACTTTGCGCAGTAATAAACCTGCTTTAGCCAACAGCGCTTCGTAATTATTCTTCTCGATGCCGTTGATATATTTACTAAAAAAGTCGGCAGCAAATTTGGGGCTTTTGGTCACCTCAGCCAGGTCGCTTTGCAAATCGGGTATGGTATAAGGGTGCATGGTTTTCCCCCTGTTCAGCCAAACTGTACGCATGTAATCATCCAGCGTCAAATTAAATTCGCTGCGCAAGCGTAATTCGAGCGCCAAAGCTACCGCACCGCCATAGGTATAGTAGCTGGTAAACATATTAGCCTGGTTATTCGGGTCGATGGAAACACCTGCATCGGCATATACAGAATATCGGCTATTTTGCGCTGCCGAAAACCTGGCTGCCCCTGGTGTGTTTAATACCTGGTTAACCAAACCGCTGATGGTGCGTGTATATTCATCGATGGTGTGAAATCCGGCACGCACCAATACCATTTCGCCATAATATTGCGTAAATCCTTCGGCAAACCAAAGCTCGCTGCTCATGTTTGCATGTTCAAAGTTGAATGGCTCCAATGTTTTTGGGCGGATGCGCTTTACGTTCCAACTATGAAAATATTCGTGCGAGTAGGTGCTCAGCAAGCGCGGCTCCAGTCCGGCAACCTTGGGTATAGGGTGCACAATGCAGGTGGAATTACGATGTTCCATCCCATCGCCCGAGTTGGTTGGATAGCTATCATCAATAAAGGTATATTCACCGTAATCATAAGCAGGCAGTTCGCCAAATACCGCTTTTTCCTCCAGCACCATTTTTTGCACCTGTTTAGCAAAATTATCAACGGTGGCCTGGTCATCATCCGAATGGATGGTGAGGTTTATCTTCTCCTTTTTACCATTATTGTTCACTTCCCAACTGTTTACTTTGTAAGCCGACAGTTCAGTAGGGCTATCCATCATATACTGCATATCCGGCGCGCTGTAAATATTATCGCCTTCGGATTTTAGCTGACTGGCTACCTTCCAGCCGTACTTATCCAGATCGTTAAATTCAAACCTCAGGGGCCGTTTCTCCTGCCCTACAACCCACAAAAAGGCAGCAGGCATATTCAGATGAGCATGGCTTGGGTCTATACTGGCATAAGTGCCATCGGTCCAGTTACCAAATAGGGTATAGCTTACTTTTACGGTCTCGCCGTGATCAGCAGGAACCTCATACAAATCACCTTCTACTTGTTTTAAGGCCAATGCGCTGCCATCCATATTGAAGGCTTTTACATTATAAACATTTTTACCAAACTCGTGCGTGGCATACCTGCCTGCAGACGAGCGGCTCATACGCAGGCGCATTGCCCCTGAACGGGCTTGGGGAATGGTCATTACAATTTCGGCCTCGTGATGCGCCGCATTGGGAAATGAAACTGAATAAAAAATTGCCTTTTGCTTTTGATCGGTTAAATTCTGGGTAACCTGGGCAAACGTGGTGGTTGCAAAAAGCGCTGCAACTGCTAATAAATAAAACTTCTTCATAGTACCGGATTAACAGCGGTCAAATTACTATTAAATCGGGAAAAGTTTTATATAAATTAAGTTGAATTGTTGATTGGGTTGATTGGATGAGTAGTTGGTCAGACAGAAATGTTAATAATGGTTAAACCAATCAACTTAATCCAACCTAATCAACTACTTAACCTATCAATCATAATTATGCCGCTCAAAATCGTATTCCGATTGGGCAGTAATTATCTTCTTCTGTTTTTCGATATCTGTCCCTACATGATGGTCAAATACATCATCTGTAACTTGCATTTCGCGTTTCTTATCTCTTTCGGCATAATGTATATTCGCTTCCGACATTTTTGAAATGGCCACGTCATAAGGGCCTTTTGGCGACATCAGCTTTACAAACACCGGCAGGCATTCGAACAAAATAAACAGGTAGCCGATAAATGAAATAGCGAGGTAGGTATCCAGATCGCGGGTACCATTCTCATTATAAGTTAATTGCCCAAGGGCCCAGTTACGGTCGGAGAAACCGGCAAGGTTTGAGAGGCTGTCCAATTCATGACTGTTAAATAGCCGGGTATTGTTCAAGCCTTCAAAATCCTTACGTTGCCCAAGGTAATTATCCATTTGGCCCAGGTTGGCCGTCACTTCTTTCAGGCGGTCTTCCTTCTCCTGCAGCACGGTCTGTTTCTGCTTGGCATAAGTGCCATATCCTATAATTCCTGAAGTTTGATTGGTTTTATCTCCAAAAACTTCCTGGTTCAGCTCATAACGCGTACGGTTTATATCCTTCTCCAGCGAGTCCTTTTCCTTTTTCAGATCGGTGTTCTTGGTCAGCTCCATACCATACTTTTGATTGTATGTTTTTTGCAGGGTATCTATCTTGCGGTGCTGACCTTTAAGGTAAGCTGTTTTTAATTTCTGGCGGATCTCCTTATCAAATATCTTTAACTCCAGCGGGCGCGATATCACTATACCGATCATAATGGCCAGCAAAATACGTGGTGAAGCCTGTAATATCTGTTGGTTGACGGTACCCTCTTTATTAATACTGGATACAATATACCTGTCCATATTAAAAATGGCCAGGCCCCAGATCAATCCAAATAAAATAGCAAAACCTACAGCGAATGCGTCACCATTAAATACAAAATACATGGCGTACCCGCCTGATAATGAAGCAAATAATGCGGTAAAAAATATGGTGGCGCCGATGCCTATATATTTATTGTGTTCTATCGGGTATTTCTTTAAGGTACCCACATGCGCCCCGGAACAGAACCAAAAGAATCGGGTAATTTTTTTCATCTAATTAATTGTTTTTCAATGATAATGAAACGCCGCCACCTGTCATATTGTGACGGAGGTTTCATCAAACAAAGGTAAATTTTATGCAAACATATATAAAACGCACTTACCTTGTGATTGTTACAAAAATATATCGTTAATTAATTGTTTTAGAAAAAGCTACCTTTGATTGAAATTATTATAACGATGAAAGAAATAAGCGTTCAGGAACTGAAAGAAAAAATGGATAACGGCGAGGATTTTCAACTGATAGATGTTCGCGAGGATTTTGAATACGAGATGTCGAATTTGGGAGGCACCCTGATCCCGCTTGGCGGGATACTGATCGAAGCCGAGCAGATAGCCAAAGACAAGCCCGTAATTGTACAATGCCGCAGCGGGAAACGCAGCGCGGCAGCTATTATGCAACTGGAGCAGCAATTTGGCTTTAGCAATCTGTATAATCTGAAAGGCGGCATACTGGCCTGGGCCGAAGAAATTGATCCGACCATAGAAGTTTATTAAAATGGGTAAAAAATTAGCGCTGAATGTTTTATACAACATCGGCATTTTTGTTTGCCTTATACTGGCATATACTTTTGGATACGAACATCCGCGTTACGAATATTTAGCCTGTGCTGTATTTATAGGAACCATATTGGTGATCCTGAAGATCAGGCTTATGAAGGACGTGCGCAACATGCAGAAAAAACCTTAAAACTCAACCAATTATGTTTATCGCAATCTTAGGTGTCATTGTACTTGTAGTGGGTATAGTGCTCAAACGCTCGCCCGAACCAGGCAGCCGTTTCGGTGGTATCGTCAATACTGTCGGAATCGTTATTATCGTTTTGGGTTTGGCGCTATCCACTGTTAAAGTTATTGACCCGGGTAAGCTTGGTGTACAAGTGTTGTTCGGTAAAGTGCAGAATGATGTGCTTGAAAGCGGTCTGCACCTGATCAACCCATTGGTTGACGTTCACAATTTCGATATCCAAACGCAAAATTATACCATGAGCGGCGTGAGTACCGAGGGCCAGAAAGAAGGCGATGATGCTATTCGCGTCCTGTCATCTGACGGACTGGAAGTAACCATCGATATTTCTGTTCTTTATAAGGTGAGCCCTTCAAAAGCGCCTTATATCCTGCAAAATATAGGAGAAGATTACATCGAAAAAATAGTGCGCCCGGTGACACGCACAGCGATCCGCGATAACGCGGTGAACTACCAGGCTGTAGACCTGTATTCCACCAAGAGGCAGGAATTTCAGGAAAGGATCAACCGTACTATTACCGAAACTTTTACCAAAAGAGGTTTGGAGTTACAGCAGATATTAGTGCGTAACATCGCACTGCCTGCTTCTGTAAAAGCCAGCATCGAATCCAAGATCAACGCCGAGCAGGACGCACAGAAAATGCAGTTCGTACTCCAAAAAGAACGCCAGGAAGCCGACCGTAAACGTGTAGAGGCACAGGGTATAGCTGATTACCAAAAAATACTTTCGACTGGTTTATCTGATAAGCAATTGATCTACGAGAGCATTAAGGCGCAAAAAGAAATTGCTTTGTCGCCTAATGCCAAGGTTATCATTATTGGGGGTGGCGGGAAAAATCCAATTATGTTGAGTGATAAATAACGATTATAATGCCGATTGAGGGCGTAGTAAACATTTCATGAAATTGATCAAAACAAGTTGTTTAATAGTGTTTATAATTGGGATGATATTTATATCAATGTTTACCGGAGATCGGAGGATGCATTCTGTAACTACTAACAAAATATTCCTAATTACAGGCATTGTTATGGTTAGCGTCTCGTTATTTATCTTTGTCATGACTACTGTTCGAAATAACAAAATGCGATAGAATGTTCACATAGCTTGATGTGATTTAAACATATTCCCATTTTGATATGCCATGAAAAATATGATCACTTTTCTATTGATCCTATTCTCCGTTTCCGCTTTTGCGCAAAATCATACGCAAAAGGATCTTTTAGGGCATTGGGAGGGGAGCGACAGTGCCGGTACCCCTGCGGCAGTAACCTTTTCGGATAGCGCTAAAGTGGTGGTGGCTATTCAGGGCGTGGCTTTACCGCCTTATACCTGCAAATCTGATTTTACCAAAACGCCTGCCACCATCGACCTGGCCGTGATAGCGCTTAATGGCAAGGAAGCAATATTGCCCGGATTTATGCTGTTCGTGGATGATAACACCATCAAATGGTGGATATTCCCCAATGGGAACAGGCCGGCAACTTTTGATGAAAATTCAAACAGCCCGGTTATTACTTTAAAACGGGTAAAGAAATAGTGCGGATTTACTACCCGTTTATTATGTTCTCACCAGTTCTTTCAACCTATCTCCCCAAAAAGGAAAATTTCCGTAATAATCAACGCAATTATTTATTGTTTTTAGTTTATCCAATTTCGGAAGTATTTCGGTTTCAAAATCTAATTTAATTTCTTTTATGAACTCATCAATATTTGTATGGGTCGATATGACGTAACCGGTTTTACTTCTATAAAGACTGGGTGTTCTGGAGTCGGACAGGTATGAATCCTCTCTAATCGGAATTGTTAAATCAAAATGGGTCGGTTCTTTAGAAATATCTTTCATTTCATTTTTTAGCCCTATGCCAATGTTAAAACAAAACGTAACATCGTTTTCAGTATTCCATGAAAAATTTTGAAGATTAATTATTAGAAAAAAATCACCCTGATCACGCCACCACGTCTGATTTTTTGTTAAATATCCGTATTGTTTAAACACAGGTTTTAAATATGTTTTAATAAGCATTGATTGTTTCTCTTTGGCCGTAATCGAATTCAACTCATTAAGTATTTGATGATCCCTTTTATATCTTTTTATTGTATCGAAGAATTTATTGAATAGATTCTTATTGGTCACTTAAAATACCTCGCATACTCCCCCGGTATCCCATCAATAGCCTTTATCTTAATATCCTTATAAAACACTTCCGCGGCTTCACTTTGGATCTGTATTTTGCCTTTTACCAATGGCTTTTCTTCGCCATTAAGCAGGTAGCGGCTGTTTGATAGCGCCATTACTACCTGTCCGTTCACAATGCGAATACTTTTATCACCATAAGTGATGAGTTCCAGATCGTTCCAGCCATCTTTATTTTCAGCATCAACGCCAGCATGGCAAAAGCCGCCGTTACCTGTGCCACCGCCGAATGGAGTTAGCGTTCCGTTGTTATCAAAGAAGTAATCCTTGCCTTTCTTCACCGCTTTCACGTCCGACCGTGAGCTGGCTTGCGTCCAGTAATCGCCCATGCCTCTTTCGGTTACCTGGAACTCCTGGCTCAGCATCCAGGTGCGCCAATACTCCACCCCGCATTCGCCAATTGAATGATATAATACGCCCGAATCCTTGTCCTCGTTTACCCGTGGCACGTATTTGTGGGTCCCCCATTTTACTTTGAGTTTCAGGTGGTAATTGCCGAACTCCTGTTTGGTGAACAGGCAGCCGTAAATGTCGCCATCAATATGCAAAACAGGCTCACCGTTTTCTTCGGCCACCGTAAATACCTTATCCTGGTTTATATCATAACCAATCGGTTTTACCAGGTTGCCATTTTCATCCTTTGGCGCCTCACCTTTATAGCCTAATTTATACCGGAAGCTTTGATAGACTCCCCACTTGGAGAGGCTCTTATCCAGCAAGGGCGTCCATTCGTCTTTGGGTTGAAAGGAGGTAGTGGAGAGGATGATAAAAATGCAGGAAAGGGATAAGAGGAAAGACTTCATGATGAATGGGTTGATTATCAAAACTACTAAAATTATATGCTATGTTATTGCGAGCGCAGCGTGGCAATCGCGAAGTATGCTAATCCGCCCTATATGGTCTGCGATTGCCACGCTGCGCTTGCAATAACAAGTTTTCTATTGTTGTTTGAGTCCTAATCCACTTTCACCCCCCAAAACCCACTTCCCATCCGCAAACACCGGCATCTTAAATGGGTTGTTTTTTACTAATAGCGGTCCGTCCAGGTCGGCCCAATCACATTGCGGGGCAAGGGCGGCGGCGGCGAGGGTGGCGCAGCTGGTTTCGCTCATGCAACCGATCAGTATTTTTAAACCCAGTTCCTGTGCTTTTAATATCATTTGATGCGCCTCATACATACCTGCCGATTTCATCAATTTTATGTTGATGCCATGATATACGCCCTTTGCCTTTTCAACATCAGGCAAGCGTTGCACGGCCTCGTCGCCGATAATTGGTATCGGGCTGCGTTCGGTGAGCCAGGCGTTACTATCGGGATCGGTTTTCAGCATGGGTTGTTCTATCAGTACCACGCCCTGCTCCTGCAACCAGTAAGTCATGTCTAAACTTTCCTGCAGGTCCGTCCAGCCCTGGTTGGCATCTACATAAAGCGGTACACCGGTTACCGAGCGAATGGTTTTTATCAATTCCTTATCACTATCCCGGCCTAATTTTACTTTGATCACTTTGCAGTCTTTGGCTTCTTTCACTTTTTGGATGATCACTTCAGGGGTATCGATGCCGAGTGTATAACTGGTAACGGGCATCAGTTTAGGATCGCTGCCTAAAAGTTGCCAGCATGGGCGACCTTTGATCTTTCCTTCCAAATCGTGCAGGGCAATGTCAATAGCCGCTTTGATCGCGGGATTGCCCGGTGCAATGCTATCAAGGTAATCGATGATCTCCCCAAAATCAAAAGGATATTTAAACCGATTGACATCCACCTTACTCAAAAAATCCGCAGCGCTTTGATGGCTCTCGCCCATATAGGGCACCATGGAGGCCTCGCCATAACCTGTAAAACCTTCATGCTTTAGTTGCAACAGCATCAGCGGCGTGGAGGTACGTGAAAACTTCGCGATGGTAAAGGGATGATTTAGTTCGAGTTCGAAAGGTTGGTAAGTCAGTTCCATGTTAAATTCAAAGCTAAAATTTTCAGCTTAAAATTACTGACTATCTTTGCGCCTATGCCGGCACAAATTTATTCACCGTTCGAAAAATTTAATTTCAGCAACCGTACCTGTTTTCTTTCCGGGCAAACGTTGACATCTGAAGAAGAGAAGATACAGGTGTTCCCGGCCTGGCTCATGAGCAGCTATAACTTAGCCGATGAGCCTTTTAAATTATTGGACGAAAGCATAGCCACCTACAAGGACCTAAAAATACCCTGTTCTGCGCAAATCAATGAGCAATATTTGGAGCCTCTGGAAGCCGAAATAGCCGCCGCGTTTGCTGTGGGTTATGATGCGGTACGGGAGTTAAATGAGTTTAAATTGTTCCAATGGGCGGGCAAATTACTGTATGGTATTGTGTTTAATGAGATGCAGGCCGGTATTAAACAGCAGCATGCGCAGGGATTGGAGTTTAATATTTCGCAGGCGCTGATCCATAAATTCAGCAACCTGCATTTGATGCTGCAAAGTATCAATCAGCCCATATTGTTCGAAGATTTTAAGCCCTTCAGCCTGTTTTTATTTAAGGTGAATAACGAGTCCGACCTGTTTGGCTACCGCGATGAGATCAATACGCTTACTTTTTCATTACGTATCAAGGATTTTGGACTGATCATCTGCCTGCAGGATAATGGCGCCAACCGCCTGTATCACCAGGAAGTTCTGGGAAAGATTGAGGGTAAAACATTGCACCCCATACAGTTTGAAGAATTTAACGCCCGCATATTTTATTCGGCTTATTTATTTAACCGCCTGCCGGAATACAATATTCTGCCTGTGGGCGACGAGACTTATTTAGAAGCCATGCCCCTGCGCGGCATGAGCAGCAAGCCGTTGTTCGATTTCTGGCAAAATAAAACCTACGGACAAGTGCTCGAAAACTTCTGGAAGAAATGGGGTTTCGTATTGCTGGAGATCATCAAAAACCAGGAACAACCCATGAGCTTTTTACTGGATGCTAATGGCGAACCGATCAGTGCGTCCACGATTGAACTTTCTCTGTAATGATGTGAATAAATTCGGGTAAAACCTGGTGATGCAAAACGATGGTGATCATCAGTCCGCTTAGCGCGCCAAATAAATGCGCATCATGGTTAACATTATCCTGGGAGTGTTTGGATGCGTAATTGCAATAAACCAAATATAACACCGCAAATACAACCCCATAAATAGGAATTGGTATAAACATCAAATAGATCGGGTTGAGCGGATCAAATAATATCGCCCCAAAAATAACGGCGCTAACCGCTCCCGAAGCACCAAGACTATGATAGCCATAATCATTCTTATGTTTACTAACTGAAGGCAGATCGCTCAACACCAAACTCAGCATATACAGCAACCCAAATTGCCAATGACCAAACACGCTTTCCAATTGAAAGGCAAAAAAGTAATAGGATAGCATATTAAAGATCAGGTGCATCCAGTCCTTGTGTATAAAACCACTGGTAATTAAGCCGTAAAGGCGCTTACCCCGTGAAACACTGTAAGGGTGCAGCATGCACTTCACTAAAAGATCTTCGTTATAAAATGCTATCAGCGAAAAAATGATGGTGATGGCAAAAATGACAGATGCTACTGGTGCTACGGCTAAGTAATGTTCCATTATTTCAGGTCGAGGTTAGTTTTGGTTAATATTCTGCCAACCGGGTAGCGAAGATAGGTTTTTTCAAAATAAGGCGAGTTGCGGTATACAAAGTTTAATTGCGCGGCGGCGCTATTGGCCATTTGCGGGTTCTTAGCTTTTTCATCATCCAGTTTTTTTCTGAGCGATGGATCATTCTTTAGCTCTTCAGCCGCCACATCTTCATACACATAATCCGAATAGTATTCCTTTGCGCCCAAAATGGAATCGAAGAAGTTCCAGGCAAAAAATGAATCAACTCCCTGCGGCTCCAAAGTTTCTACAATATAACGGTTCAAAGCCTGGTCGGTATACACCACATAATCACCGGCATAAAACTTCACTTTGGCATCAACCGGGTTCAACTTTACATTGCTGTGCAGGTAATGCCCCTCATAAGGTCGCTGACCTGTTTTGTAATCGGCTATATAATACATCTGCAGGTCTAGCGTGGTATCATGCGTGAGCCTGCGCATTGTGATATTGTTCAGCTTAAACAGCTCGATCACCTTTTGCCAGGCCTGGGGTATCACGTAGCCCACCGGCTTATCTGCCGTTACTGTAGTCTTATAGGTGTTATAATATTTAATGGTTTTTGTAAACGGCTTGCTGCGGTCGTAGTATAAACGGGGCAGTCCGCTTACACCGCTTGTTTTGTAAGCGCCAGTAAATCCTTTAAAGGTAATAGTATCATATTTCTGCTCATCCAGGGCCCAGTTGAGCGCGAAGGTGGTTTGGTTTTTCACCTGCTCATCGGCTTTATGTTTTACTTCTCCTATCAATTTGGCATCACGCTGGCAAATGTCAAACAGGTTCTGCATAAAGTCATAAGTGGCATATACCCGCTTGTCAAACGCTTTCAGCATGTGGGTTTCGGTAATGTAGCTGATGATATTGTGCTGGGCGGTATAGCCGGTGGCAAACCTCGGTGTCTCTAAAAAGCTCACAATACCCGAATCCGGCGTAGCCATTTTCTCTTCCACATAAGGCGTCATTTCATAACCACTTTTGGCCATGCGTTTATATAGTTCGGGCGAAAGCGTTTTGGAGGTGTATTCGGCCAGGATAGGGTTTTGTTTGTCCTTTTGAGTTTCTATCAGCGTCATCACATATTGGTAATCGGCGCCGTCGCTGGTATGATTATCCAGGAAAACTTCGGGCTGCCAGGTATTCAGTATTTGCATAAAGGCCAGGGCATTTTTACTGTCGGCCTTGATGAAATCACGGTTAAGGTCAAGATTTTTGTAATTCCCCCTGAAACCATAAGCACGCGGGCCATTTTGGTTGATGCGCGATACGCCCCGGTTGAGGCAGCCATCAATATTATACACCGCGATAAAACAAAGCACAATATCCTTAGGCAATTTATTATTCTTGAGCAGATCGCGGGTCAGCATCATACTGGCATCAATTCCTTCTGGCTCACCGGGATGGATACCGTTGTTGATCAGCAACACCCGCTTGTTCTGTTTTTTGATGAGGGCCGGATCGAAAACCTTATCCTTTGATAATACAACCAATGTTAACGGCTTACCTACGTCCGTAGTGCCGTAGTTGATCAGCTTCATCTGCCCGGTATATTGCTTACTCAATTTTTGATAATAAGCCATCACCTCGGCATAGGTAGCCGTATAGTTTTTATCCTTGCTTAATTCAAAGGGGGTTAGCTGCGCTTCAACTTGCAAACAAACGAAACAGACCAGTAATGCTGACAGGCATCTTTTCATAAAAAAAAGTTTTAGCAAATATAGATTTGAGGAATGATTATTAAAGGTTTGGAATAAGGATATTACAAAGATTGGTAGGGCGGCGCGGGCGAGTATAGGTTTTTCGCCATTCTTGTCATTCTGAGCATAGCGAAGAATCTAATCGCGCGACAGATGCTTCGCTATGCTCAGCATGACAATTTGATTATTATTAGGGCGTATCCCTGCGGGTCGTGCTATACGCTTATACTACACAGGCATTAGGCGCGAGGCCGGTATACGCTGCTATCCCTTACGCATTTTGTCTGAACTATGATTATTTATGGCCATCTTAATACTTGTACGCTGCGCTAAACTTGCGAGAGCGGGGCGTAGCATCGGCTTATTGTGTCGGCAACCCTTTGTTCATATCAATTTAACATTTTCCTTACAAATTCTAAAACAGCTAATGGGTTTGTACCATCCTGCAGCATTTGGCGCGCAAGTGTAATAACGTATATTTCTATTTTTAACTCTTCTGTCTTAGTCTTAACAAAATCATCTAATTCAGTTTTGTCACATGTTAGGCCCATCATCAATATTTTATTGAACAATTTCGCCGATGCAAGGGCAGGCGTTTCTCCGGAAGCCAAAAGGGTTATTGTCTCCAATAAAATATTATGTGCAATGGTGCTATCAAAGCTGCTAAAACCGCTTTCAAACCCGGCATAATTAAACCGTCTTTTTGCGCTGTTGGTAATAGTGTTCAATATCAGTTGTTCGTCTTGGTCAAAGTCCTCATCATCCTCAAGGTCATCATCTTCGTATCCATCCTCATCTTCGTGTACCCCGGTGACGGTCTGTTCAATTGTGATCCCGTCTGAATGATATATATAGTTCCCCGGCTTTAAGATAAGTCCGTCATTATCCATTTCGTCAAACTCATCTTCAAATTCATCTTGTTCTTCGTCCAGTAATATATATTTAACATCATCAAAAGAAATTTCTCCATGTTCAAACCTTTCTGAGATAGAAAATATCCTGCCAGGATTAACTTCTATTTCGGTCATATCATATCCCTGTTGAAACAGTATCCGGTCATTTTCATAAACACCATCAGGATCAAGTCCAAGCTTCGCTGCTGTTGCTCTATAACTCGGTTTCAATAAAATCTTTAATTTGGTTTTTGGCATAAGTGATAAATTAGTTAATTATGATAAGATCCGAAAGTAGGAAAACGGATCAAATAAATACCCAATGTTTTACTGGTAAAGTGTAAAACTTTGTCTCAGCGAGGTCTTCCGAAAGAAACCCTGCGGCAGTTCTTACCTTTATCAAATAAATGCAGGTCCTCTGCGAGACCCTACAGAGACCCTAGGAAATTCTATAAAATATTGTTTTATTTTACTGCCCCTGTTGAGGCTTCGATAATTAAACGGGCAACATCTTTGGGGTGTGATTCGAAAACAGAATGACTTGCGCCTTCAATTTCTACCGTATGGCTGCCGGCACGTTTGGCATACATGCGTTCCAGTTCGGGGTTAATGATCCGATCGGCTTTAGCTACCATATACCAGCTTGGCTTATTTTTCCAGGCCGGATTCTGAATTACAGCATGAAACACGCCATCTGCTGTTGGCATCTGTGCATTGGCCATAAATACTGCCTGGTTTGCGGGTAGGTCGCCTGCGAAATCGGCTGGAAACTGTGCAGGATCAATATAGTCGAACCCATTCGCCGGCTTTTGCAAGGATTTGTAAGCCGGAGGAATACGCTTACCGTTGTCGGCCTCTGACTCTCCTTTGTCGGGGGCGTGAGCGGCAATATAAACCAGGCCTACCACATGAGGATCATTACCGGCTTCGGTGATCAAACCGCCGCCATAGCTATGCCCCACTAAAATACAGGGGCCGTTTTGAAGATCCAATACACGTTTCACGGCGGCCAGGTCGGCATCAAAAGAGGTTAAAGGCTGCTGTACGATGCTTACATGATATCCTTTACTTACCAGGATATCATAAACCGGTTTCCACCCGGAGCCGTCTACAAAGGCGCCGTGTACTAATACGATGGTTTTAACCGGCGGAGGCTGTTGTGCATATGCAGTAAATAAAGCGGCGCACATTATGCTGCCGGCCACCATCAGCCGGATGATGTTTTTTGATAGATTTTTCATGATATATATTTTTAAAGATTGATCAATCCCCCCTAAAAATGGCACTTACCAAGCAAGGCTTCGGCCTGATTAATCACAAAATTTAAGCCAGAACCGGGCAATATCCTGCGAATGAATTTAATAACTTTTGTCTCAAGCGCCCCGCCAAGTTTAGTGTCGATACTAAACTTTAAAATATTCAAGAATCGATGCTTGAATAGGCATTCTCTCGGGCTATACACTCTTACTGCACAGGCGTTAGGCGCATGGCCGGTATTCTTGATTTATTGGATTTTTCACCTGTTGTTTGTTTTTTATAGGTGTTCAAGAGGGCTTCGCCGTTAAAAGATTTAGGATGGGAGATTTTAAAGTGCTTTACATTGCGGTTGGAAACTACAAAGAATTGTTACCGCGAGTTACGCTGCGCTAAAATCATGAGAACAAGTTGATTCGTTATCAATTTTCCTTTTTAAAACTATACTGCGTATCTTGTAAAGCCATAATATGCATTGCTTGGCCCCGAGCGCAATACTCGCCCCAATGGGAGAATTATCTAAAGCGATGGAAAGTATAAAATGAAAAAAATATTAGTTGTTATTATTTTAACAAATTTGAGCATCCAAGCAAATTGTCAATCTATCAATCTTGAAAAGATATTGACTGCAATTTATTTTCCAGACAAGGCTACAGTTAAAACAGATAGTATTCTAGCCCTCGACTATATTATTCCTGCTTATTTCGGTTTTATTGATACTGTTAGCTCTTCGAATTACCCCGTTAAAATAAATTATTTAAGAGATGAAAAGGCATTTGAAAAAAAACTTTTAGATGGTAAAGAGTTAAAGAGCCTCTCGGTTACTTTTAATAAGCTTTTAGCTAATTCCGCTTTGGTGACGATCGAAATAAATATCACTAATAAGTTATTATATTTTGGCAATCAACACGCGCACTTTTATACAGAATACGATAGACGAAAAATTAAAATCATCTACGACAAAAAACAACACACCTGGCGATACTTTAGCGTCATCAAAATAGATCAAATTAACTAAATAAATCTGACCTCCGCCAAGTTTAGTGTTGACCGTAAACTTTAAAAACAATTAAGCGTCGACGCTTAAATATGCGTCGCGCTTAAAATACCCTCAATGCTTCTTCTCACCCGCATATAACTTTTCACCTGCTTCCACAGCAAGTTGCAAATTGTTCTCATCAGGGGGTTTAGGACAGGCATATCCGCCGCCGAAGGCGCAGTAAGGGTTATAGGCTTTATTGAAATCTATGACCACGGCATTGTTTTTAATATCGCCGGTGCGCATATCGATATAGCGACCGCCACCATAGGTAGTGCTGCCGTTTGTTTCATCGGTAAATGGAATAAACAGGAAATCGCTGTATTGGGGCAATTTGCCCAGGGCGACACTTTTGTACATGGTGAGCTGCACAGGTTTGCCTTTAAGCTCAAACTTCAGCACCGCATAACGGGTATATTGCTGGCCGCCGCTGGTGTAGGTTGCCATCATAAAAACCGGGGGATTTATCAAAATCTCAGCTTTGGCGGTTACCCGGTAGGTGCTATCGGCATCATAAAAGCGCAGGTACTGCAGGTCGTCCTTTTTCAGCGGCGAACTGGGATCGGTAAGAAAATCATCGGAGTATTTCTTCCTGAAATCGGCTATACCGGCTTTATAAGCCTGCCCGTAACAATTAAGGCTGATGAGGAGGATTAGCATTAGAAGATATTTCATGTCGGTGATAAGGTTAGTTAAACAATATATAACAAATTTACCGACAGTGTTTGGATAAACGCAAAATCAAACCCGCTTCCTCCTATCATTCAAATATTTCCTTACCGGGATATCATAAAGCACCATAACCAACCAGGCTACGCCAACTAAAGTGATCATACCGGCGATGATGATCAAAGTTAGCTGACCGCTTGCCGGTTTATGGCTGGCATAATAATTTCCAAACATCCATATCGCGGCGTAGTGGGTCATATACAATGGATAGGATATCTTGCCGGAAAATACACAAAGCCTTTTAAGCCCGGGTGACAGCACGGCCCCTGCACCCAACGCTATCAGCAATGGAAAATAGATCAGCACCACTAGTGGCTCCGTAATCCAGTTCCATTTAGAAAAGGGCATCACAAAGGCCAGCGCCAGCAAAACGGCAATGCCGACAAAACCCAGCTTGTTTTTAATGATCCAGTTGGAGCGGTAAATCAGCAGGCCGGCCAAAAACGAATAAAAGATGCGGGCACCGCCATCCCAAAAATTGCCTTTGCCCCAGCCGCCCATCAGGTTGCCGGCGAGGTAGCAAACTATACAAAGAACTAATCCCGCAACCAGGGTTAATACGATCAGCCAGCGCCGGGTAAGCCGGTGCAGTATAAAAGCGTAAAAAATATTAGCTACATATTCCCAAAATAATGACCAGGCAGGCGCATTGAAACTGAATTGGTTAAACGCGCGATCTGATATTACCGGGAGAGGGATCAATAACACCGAGCACAGGAAAACCAGCAATATTCTCCCGGCACTATACAACTCGGGATGACCGCCAAAGGGGTCGAACAGGAAGGCGATCAAGCCCAATATTGACCCCAGGATAACCAGGGGGTGAAGCCTTATGAGCCGCGACTTAAAAAACTCCCAAACTCCCATTTTCCCGATACGGTCGTCATAAGCGTAGCCGATGACAAACCCGGAAAGACAGAAAAAGAAGTCGACAGCCAAAAAACCATGCCCGATAAAGTTCTGGCTATAATCAGAGTAAGCCATTTCCATAAAATGGAAACATACAATGGCCAGGGCGGCTATGCCGCGTAAGCCATCGAGAATATCAAAATGTTGTTTTGTTTTTAGAATTTCCGGGTTTAACTTTTCCATTTCCGATTAGTGCAGGGCCACAATATGCAAAATCTGTAACTATGGACGAAATCATAGCTGTACTATATTTTTCAGAGGTTGGCAATCTCTGCCTGAATGGTTTTAGGCAAACTTTTCAGCACCAAATCGTAAGAATGATCGATCATATCGCACAACTGTTTGCGGGTTAGGCTGCCATCGGTTTGTACGGTATTCCAGTGTTTTTTATTCATGTGGTAGCCGGGGCGCACTTCGGGATAGCGTTCGCGGAGCTCTATGCCCCATTCGGGATCGCATTTTACATTAAAGCTGGAGCTGTCTGAAATACTGGTGAGCAGGAAGAGTTTTTCGCCGACTTTAAACACTAAAGTGTCCTCGCCAAAGGGAAGGCCTTCAGTTACGCCCGGCTTTGCCAGGCAATAATCACGTAACTCTTCTATATTCAATATCTAAAATTGCGAGAAACGCCTGATCAGCTTATTAAATGAAGTTACATTGCCGAAGTTGAACTTAACCCCTATAGTAAACTGACGGTACTGGTTGGTGGCGTTGTTTTTAAACTTACCCGACGGATCGTCATAGCCATCAAGTCCTTCGCCAAATACCATATTGTGGACATAACCGATATCGATAGCCATATAGGGCTCTTCGTAATCGTTGTATATCTTAAATTCGTATCCAAACCTTAGTGGGATGGTAATATTGATACTATTATCCTTACCCGGGAAAACGTAGTTTCTATCGCCATAGTTAGGTAAGCCGCCCGTTCCATCATATACATTGGTGCGCTGCACAACATTGTTATTGAATACAATGCCTGCCCCGCTGCCGAAATAAAAGTTTTTTACCACATTGAGTATGTCGCTTTCCGAATAGTCTATTACCTCACCCAACTGGAAATCGCCATGTAAAACAAATGCTTCATATTTATTCACATACATGCGGCCATAGGGGTCCAGATTGGGCGTAAGGCCACCACCTGACAATTTACCGAATTGCAGTTCGGCGGTAATTGGGATATAAGGACTGTAATTATAGGTGAAATTGATACTTTGAGTAAGATTATTATCCTGCCTGTTAATATTCGTATAGCCCCGGGCGTAACCTATATCCAGGCCAATAGCAAATTCTTTATAGTTATATCCTGCCTGGGCTTTTACAACAGTTGCAGCGAGTGCAAAAACGAAAAATAAAATGAGTTTTTTCAATGTCTAATTTTAATCAATATTTTACAATTTTGAGCAGGCTAAACTAAGTTTTGTCAAAAATAAAATTTCTGCCAATATATACGCTATATATGAATTTAAATTCCTTGTTAAAATTTACAGTTACCGAACGCTTTTTGCGCTATGTAACCATTGATACGCAATCTGATCCCAACTCAACTACCTGCCCCTCTACCGAAAAACAAAAAAATTTAGGCAGGTTACTTGTAAACGAATTAATTGACATAGGGTTACATGACGCGCATTTGGATGAATACGGTTATGTGTATGCAACCATCCCCTCCAATACCCAAAAAAACAATATTCCGGTGATCTGCTTGTGCTCACATATGGATACTGCGCCTGATTGCAGCGGAACGGGGGTAAAGCCGATTGTGCACCATAACTACCAGGGACAGGACCTCGTACTACCCGATGATACTTCGCAAATTATAAGAATGTCCGATCACCCCGACCTGGAAAACCAGATAGGCAATGATGTGATCACAGCCAGCGGCACCACCTTGTTAGGCGCCGATAACAAAGCCGGCGTAGCCGAAATTATGGATGCCTGCTATCAGATGATCAATCACCCTGAAATAAAACATGGGAAAATAAGGATACTATTTACCCCTGACGAGGAGATAGGCCGGGGTGTGGACAAGGTAGACATCGAAAAACTGGGCGCTTATGCCGGGTACACCATGGATGGTGAAAGTGCCGGTAATATGGAAAATGAAACATTTTCCGCAGATGGAGCAAAACTGATCATCAATGGTATCAGTTCGCACCCGGGCTTTGCCAAAGGTAAAATGCAAAGCGCTATTAAAATAGCAGGAAAGATAGTTGCGGCTTTGCCTTATGATCTCTCACCCGAGGGCACTGAAGATATGCAGGGTTTTGTGCACCCGGTAGAGATAAAAGGGCATGTGGAAACTGCGGAGGTCGATTTTATCATCCGCGACTTTGAGGAGCATCAATTAATACATAATGCTGATGTGATACGAAAAATAGCAGATGAGGTGTTAAAAGAATTCCCCGGCTGCAGTTATGAATTACAGGTACACGCCCAATACCGCAACATGAAAAACGTGCTTGAACAGCATCCTGAGATTGTTAATTACGGCATGGAGGCCATGAAACGTGCAGGATTGGATGCCCGGCTGTGCAGTATCCGTGGCGGGACGGATGGCTCCCGATTATCTTTTATGGGTTTACCCTGCCCCAATATTTTTGCGGGCGAGCATGCTTTTCACAGCAAACACGAATGGGTTTCGGTACAGGATATGCAAAAAGCCGTGGAAACGATTTTGCATTTGTGTATGATATGGGAGGAAAAGGGGTAAATTAATTATGTCATTTCGAACGAGGAACGAGGAGAAATCTTATACAACCGAAACAGCGGAATATGCTTGTCGTACAAGATTTCTCGCTACGCATCGAAATGACAATAACGTCTATTTCTCCGCCAGCAATTCCCCGGTCAGCTTCTCAAATTCATTCACAAACTCGGTGTAATGTACGCCGGTACCCGGGCCGCTGAAGCCGGTATGTATCTTTCGCACATCACCCTTTTTATCAATAATAATGGTGGTCGGGAACCCTTTGAAATCCGCCAGCATAGGCAGGCTCTTTTGGGGGTCGCCTCTATTTGGAGTATAGCCAGTGATCAATAAGGGGTAAGTAATATTAAACCTGGTTTTTAATTGCCTCAAAGTTGGCTGAGATTTAGCGAAATCCGTAGTGCGTTCATAAGCCAGCCCGATAACCTCAACACCTTTCGGATGATATTTCTTGTAATAGTTCACCATGTAAGAGGTCTCATCCATACAGTTAGGGCACCACGAGCCCAATATCTGCACGATAACCACTTTATTCTTAAACTGCGGATCGCTCAGCGAAACCTTCTTTCCATTGATATCCGGGAAGGTAAAAGCGATCTTTTTGTCGCCGGGTTTTAAATAAGTAAGGGAGTAGGCATCAGGTAACTTAGCTTTTTCATTCCTCACCGCCGTCCATTTATCCAAGCCCGAAATACCCGAATAAAATTTTCCATTGGCGATGGTTTTGCTGTCGGTAATATCCGCTGTAAACAAAAAAGCATGGCCGCCATCAAAGGTCGATAGGTATACTTTATTACCTGCAACAGTTCCTTCTAAATAACGGTAATCTCCTGTAGTGGTTAAAAATGTACCGGTCAGTTTTGCTCCAAGCTGTTTAAACTCGCCAACAGTGGTGTCTTTCCCTGCTCCTTCTCCAAATATAGCCGACCATCTGCCGGTTATATTATAGGCCGGTTTTTCGGCTGTCTTAAAAAATCGCCAGGCTTTTCCGGGTTGTGCCGCAAATTCCATCACCGCGTCTTTATCGGCCAAATGTTTTATCCATTTTCCTTTTAAACCCGCACCTTCATATTTCAGTTTAAACTCCGAATTGAACAGGGGCATATGAATAAACACCGAATCGCCTTTTTGGCGTATATCGGTCACTTTAAATCTTTCAGCGCCGTTAGTAATAGCCAGTTGTTGCTTGCCTGCAATGTTGCTTACTTCAAAATTAAAAGGCAGTTCGTTTCCAGACGATGTTTTTAAAGCGCCCCGCCATATACCTGTTTTTAGTTTGCTTTGTGCCGAACTTACATTAATGAGAAGAGCTAATACCCCGGTAACTAATAGGTTTTTATAATGCATTTTGAATAGTCTATTAAATTGATATACTTTTTCAAAGTAAACGAAAACTATCTGATTATTTCAACACTTCCCGCGAAATGACAATCTTTTGAATTTCAGAAGTACCTTCGTATATCTGGGTGATCTTGGCATCGCGCATTAGACGCTCCACATGATATTCTTTCACAAAGCCATATCCGCCATGTATCTGCACCGCTTCAACCGTTGTCCGCATGGCTACATCAGATGCATAAAGCTTGGCCATTGAGCTGGCCTGCGCATAGGGTAAATGATGATCCTTTAACCAGGCCGCCTTTAAACACAGCAAGCGGGCGGCCTCAATTTCGGTTGCCATATCTGCCAGCTTAAACTGTATGGCTTGCAGGTCTGAAATGGTCTTGCCAAATGCCTTACGCTCCTTAGAATATTGCAATGCCAGCTCATACGCGCCGGCTGCTATACCCAGCGCCTGTGCGGCTATGCCTATGCGCCCGCCCTCCAGGGTTTGCATGGCAAACTTAAATCCGAAGCCATCCTCGCCTATCCTGTTTTCCTTCGGTACTTTTACGTCAGTAAACATCAAGGAATGGGTATCTGAGCCTCTTATGCCTAATTTATTTTCCTTTGCGCCGATGGTGAAGCCCTCCATCCCTTTTTCCAATATCAACGCGTTGATGCCATGATGTTTTTTCGCAGCATCGGTTTGGGCAATTACCAGGTAGGTAGATGCCGAGTTACCGTTGGTTATCCAGTTTTTGGTACCGTTAACCAAATAATGATCGCCCATATCAATAGCGGTAGTACGCTGTGAAGTGGCATCTGAACCTGCTTCGGGTTCGGATAAGCAGAAGGCGCCTATCTTTTCACCTTTGGCAAGCGGCACCAAATATTTTTGTTTTTGCTCTTCTGATCCGTATTTTTCAAGACCAAAGCACACGAGTGAATTATTTACCGAAATAACCACTGACGCGGATGCATCGATCTTGGAAATCTCCTCCATTGCCAGCACATAGGAAATGGCATCCATTCCGCTGCCGCCATAATCGGGCGCAACCATCATCCCCAGGAAGCCTAATTCGCCCAGTTTTTTTACCTGCTCAGCCGGAAACTTCTGATGCTCATCACGTTCTATTACACCGGGCTTAAGTTCGGTCTGCGCAAAATCCCTGGCTGCCTGCCGTATCATCAATTGCTCTTCGGTGAATTCAAAATGCATAGGAATCAAATAATTGATGGCCAAAAATAATGTTATGCACGCATAGTAAAAAACATATGCATAAAAAAAGAGAACTTTAAAATAAAGTTCTCTTTCCCCTAATTAATTTAAACTATTGATTAAACCCAAAACAAAGAACAAAAAATCCCAGCTTGGGCACCTGAGAATTCAAAAAAAGTTTTTCATAGGTAAATGAAAATTTATTTTTTCACAGATTATAATGCAGAGTCATTAAGTATTAATCAAAAGTAAAGCCATAATTTCATTAGCCCAATGACTAATACGTCAGGATTTGGAAATATATCTGTTACAAAGATTTTACCAACGTAAAAATTAGTTTAGTAATTTATTTATTAGATTGCACTATAATACAATCGACTAACCAATAACTAATATGCTACTAACTGATTTTGAGTATCTTAACAACTCGGAAGATGCCTTTAAGAAAAAGGTCGCACTACAGATAAAAAGATTAAGAAGACAGAACCAGGTTACCCAGGAAAAATTTTACAGCGAGACAAATATTAATATCGCCAGGCTCGAATCGGGCCGGGTTGATATCCGGCTGGACACCTTACGCAAGGTTTGTTACTACTTTGACGTATCGTTATCGGGCTTTTTTCATGGTATTTATTAGCTAAATTGCTTTTACAAAACACTAATTCACACACCATTCCAGTATACTGTACAGTAATTGTATTTTATTTTACACACACACTCAAAAAAATGACCAAAAAGACCGTCATTGGAGCTATCCTGGCAGCAGCTATCGGGATATCGCTGTTAAACGCTTGTAAGGATAACCAAAAAAATTATGCGGCTACGGATGCCATCTATAAAAATATGGATACCACCGTAAAGCCCAGCGATGACTTTTTTCAGTATGCCAACGGCGGATGGCTCAAAAAGAATCCTATACCAGCGGCTTATTCTTCGTGGGGCATCGGCAATGTGGCCGAAGAGGATCTGCGCAATAAAATAAAAACAATAAATGAAGATGCGCTGAAGGCAAATGCCGCCAGCGGAAGCAGCACACAAAAGATCGGTGATTTCTATTTCAGCGGGATGGACACGGCGGATATTGAAAAACAGGGCCTGGCTCCGCTAAAACCCGAGTTGGATAAGATTGACGCGGTAAAAGATATCAACGGCCTGTTAGATGAATTTGCGCATCTGAAAACTATAGGCGTGCGCACACCCATAGGCGCCTATGTGGGCCAGGATGCCAAAAACAGCTCGAAGATGATGTTACAGCTTGACCAGTCGGGTATCGGTTTGCCAAACCGCGATTACTATTTTAATAAGGACGAGCATAGTGTGGCTATTAGAACAGATTACCAGCAAAAGCATCTGCCGGTATTATTTAAACTGATGGGGATGACCGATGCTGCGACTACGGCCGCTATAACAAAAGTGTATGCGTTGGAACAGTTCCTGGCCGATAGCTCAAGAAAACTGGAAGATCTGCGTGATCCTTATCATAATTACAATAAAATGCCCCTGGCCGGTTTAAGCAAATTGGCGCCTGATGTTAACTGGAAAGATATTCTGGGCAAAATGAACTATAAAAATGTGGATTCGGTAATTGTTGGCCAACCTGAATACTACAGGGCGCTAAACAAAGCATTGAAAACCTATAGCCTTGACGACTGGAAGGCCTATTTACGCAAAAACCTGGTAAACTCATTCAGCTCCTACTTAAGCAAACCTTTTGATGCCGAAAGCTTCCGGTTTTATGGCCAGGTAATGTATGGGCAGAAAGAGCAGCTTCCGCGATGGAAAAGGGTATTGGATGTAGAAAATAATGTAATGGGCGAAGTGCTGGGGCAGCTGTTTGTAAAAGAGTATTTCCCTGAAAAAACAAAAGAACGCTATGTGAAACTGGTTGAGGCTATGCGCACGAGCTTTAAGGAGCATATTGAAAAGCTGGACTGGATGAGCGAACCCACCAAGCAAAAAGCGTATGATAAACTGGCCAAAATAACGCCCAAGGTGGGCTTCCCGGACAACTGGAAGGATTTCTCGGCATTAACCATCAGCCGCGGGCCTTATGCTTTAAATATTATCAGCGCTAATAATTTCTGGCATCACTTTGAGGCTAATAAATTAGGCAAGCCCGTAGATCGTAAAGAATGGGACATTACCCCGCAAACGTATAATGCTTATTATAATCCGTCCAATAACGAGATCGTATTACCGGCTGCCATGCTGATGATACCAGGCACCAAAGATGATGACGTTGACGATGCGGTGGTATATGGTTATGCGGCGGCATCGACGATCGGCCACGAAATGACGCACGGCTTTGATGACCAGGGCAGGCAATTTGATGCTAAAGGAAATTTAAAAGAATGGTGGGCGCCACAGGATTCTGTAAAATTCACCCAGCGTGCTAAAATGCTCATCGATCAGTTTAATGGTTATAGTATTTATGGCTTACATGTAAATGGCAAGGCCACGCAAGGCGAAAATATTGCCGATCTGGGTGGTATTGTGATCGGCCTGGATGCATTTAAGAAAACCGACCAGTATAAAGAAGGAAAAATAATAAATGGCCTTACGCCCACACAAAGATTTTTTATCGGCTATTCTTTAGGGTGGATGCAGCAGGACAGAAAAGAATTGCTATCAAGCCAGATACTCACTAATGAGCACTCACCGGCCTTTATGCGGGTAAACGGGCCGTTTACCGATGTGCCTGAGTTTTATGAGGCTTTCCATATTAAAAAAGGGGATAAAATGTGGCTCGATCCGGATAAAAGGGTTAAGATATGGTAAACGTGTAGACTCACCCGGTCGTTGCTTCGCTCGACCACCCTCTCTACCGCCAAGCGGTAAAGAGGGTTATTCTTTAAAACCCCCTCTCTACTCGTAGAGGGGGGTGACAAGCGCAGCGAAGTCGGGGTGAGTCGACTTGAACTTAGTACTGTTAAGCCATATAATTTTTACACAAGCCCTTAAACACCATTCCGATTTTTAATTAAGTTTGTCTTAAACAGTATATCACTATGAAAATACTTTACAAAAAACCGATCATCTATGTATCCGTAATAGCCGCGTTCGCATTATGCGCCTGGCAAACCAAAATCTTCATCGACCCGGCGAATGACCCGGTTTTTAAAAATCTTGATCCTACGGTTAAGCCTGGTGATGACTTTTTTTCATATGCTAACGGCGGATGGATAAAAAAGAACCCGATACCCGGGGCTTATTCCAGCTGGGGTATCGGCAATGTGGTGCAGGAAGAAATTAGGGGTCGACTGAAAAAGATAAACGATGATGCACTGAAAGCCAATGCAACCAAAGGAACCAGCACACAAAAAATAGGCGACTTTTATTATACCGGGTTGGATAGCGCAGGCATTGAAAAAGCCGGCATTACTCCTTTAAAAGAACAATTGGATATCATCGACCATGCAAAGGATACGCATGATATTGTAAACGCGGCCGCTTTGTTAACTACCACTGGCACCCGCAATTTTATAGGTTCGCGCGTTGGGCAGGATGATAAAAATAGTTCGAAGATGATGGTGCAGCTTGGTCAGACAGGACTGGGATTGCCAAACCGCGATTACTATTTTAAAACTGACGCCCGCATCACCCGCATACGCACGGATTATACCACCAAGTATTTACCCACTATGCTGGGTTTATCCGGTTGGGATGAGGCAAAGGCAACAGCAGGGGCAAAAAGCGTATATAACATCGAAAAGTTTTTGGCTGATAGCAGCCGCAAGCTGGAAGACCTGCGCGACCCATACCGCAACTACCACAAAATGACAGTGGCGGAACTGAATAAATTAACGCCTGAAATCAACTGGACCGACCTATTCAAACAATTGCAGTTTACGGCAGTGGATTCGGTAATTGTTGGTCAGCCTGAATATTACAGGGCGGTAAGCACGGCTTTAAAAACTTTCAGTCTTGATGACTGGAAAGCTTACCTAAGGTGGAAGCTGATCACATCAAACGCACCTTACCTGAATACTGCGTTGGTTGAAGAGAACTTCCGTTTTGCGGGCAAAGTATTACGCGGCCAAAAAGAACAGCTTCCGCGCTGGAAAAGGGTATTGGATAATGAAAACGGTATTATGGGCGAATTGCTGGGCCAACTGTTTGTGCAGGAATATTTCCCGCAAAGCAGTAAGGACAGGTATGTGGCGATGGTAGAAGCTATCCGGCAATCATACCGCGAGCACATCCAGAAACTGGATTGGATGAGCCCCGAAACCAAGCAAAAAGCGTTGGAGAAATTAAACGCCATCCATCCAAAAGTTGGTTATCCTGATAAATGGAAGGATTTTTCAACCCTTAATATCAGCCGCGAATCCTATGTAAGTAATGTAATGAATGCCCGCCGTTGGTCGTACATGATCAATGTAAACAAACTGGGCAAACCGGTAAATCACCAGGAATGGGGTATGACACCGCAAACCTACAATGCCAGCTACAGTCCTTCTAACAACGAGATCACCCTGCCGGCCGCGCAGTTCCTGATACCCGGTGTAAAAGACGACCAGGTGGATGATGCTGTAGCTTACGGCTACGTAGCAGCTTCAACTATAGGGCACGAGATAACACATGGGTTTGATGACGAGGGCCGCCAGTATGATGTAAAGGGAAACCTGAAAGCATGGTGGACCACGCAGGATTCAGCCAAATTTGCCGTACGAGCAAAAATGCTGGCCGACCAGTTTAGCAGCTACGTAGTTTTAGATAGCCTGCACGTGAATGGCAAAGCTACTTTAGGTGAGAATATAGCCGACTTGGGCGGTATCGTATTGGGCCTGGATGCCTTTAAGAAAACTCAGCAATACAAGGAAGGCAAAAAGATAAATGGCCTTACCCCATTGCAGCGCTTCTTTTTAGGCTATGCCTTAGGCTGGCTCGGCCACGAGCGTGATGAAGCGCTATCGAACCAAATACTGACTGATGTGCATGCCCCCGGCTTTTTACGAGTAAACGGACCATTCACCGATGTGCCCGAATTTTATAAAGCCTTCCATATCAAAAAAGGTGATAAAATGTGGCTCGATCCGGACAAAAGAGTAAAGATCTGGTAGAGAATTAATTACCCCGCATATAGA
The DNA here is from genome assembly GCA_035489035.1 of Mucilaginibacter sp. GTDB lineage: Bacteria > Bacteroidota > Bacteroidia > Sphingobacteriales > Sphingobacteriaceae > Mucilaginibacter. The sequence goes on along the minus strand of DATHKT010000057.1, from coordinate 259,256 downwards.
TTTAAGCCATCCTTTTTAGGACGGCTTTTTGTTTTTTTTATCCGGCATCATCCATACTAATCAATTGCTTTCGGAGTTAAAATATATAGATAGCCACATTTTGGTAAGAACATTAAATTTTTATCGTCATGGAAATTCAGGAATATGCAACAAAAGCAGTGGACTATGCGAGGGATCCGCATCTGTCTACAGAAGTAAAAGCATTTTTAAAATTGTTAAATGCAGGCGGACCTCCGGTCGAAAGTTTGCCAAAACAGGAGGCCCGTAATGTACTGATCAATGCCCAGGCATCCGTCAAAGTTGACCTTTCAGGCATTGAGGAATCTGAGAAAACCATCACAGCTGATGGCTATACTATTAAGTTAAACATTGTGCGCCCCGAAGGTGTAAAGGGCATTTTGCCCGTTTTTATTTTCATTCATGGAGGCGGTTGGATATTGGGTGATTATCCTACGCATAAACGCATGGTACGCGACCTGGTGGTACTTACCGGCTATTCCGGTGTATTTGTCAACTATACCCCGTCACCAGAAGCACATTATCCGCGAGCAACAAACGAGATCTATGCGGCAACCAAATGGGTGGCTACGCATGGCGCCGAGATTGGCGTTGATGGCAGCAATTTGGCTATAATTGGCAACAGTGTTGGCGGTAATATGACAGCAGTAACGGCACTGAAAGCTAAAGAACAAGGTGGCCCGCGGATCAAAGGGATCGTTATGATGTGGCCGATTGTTGATGCCGATTTTGATACGGAGTCCTACAAGCTTTATGGCCAGGATCGTTTTTTGACTACCCCGCTGATGGAATGGATGTATGACCAGTATACCACCGACCAGAGGCAGCGCAAAGAGATTTATGCCTCACCACTGCAGGCCTCCGTTGAACAACTTAGGGGGATGCCTCCAACGTTGATCCAGGTAGCAGAGAATGATATCCTCAGAGATGAAGGGGAGGCTTTCGGCCGCAAACTGGATGAGGCAGGTGTTAAAGTAACCACGGTACGTTACAATGGAGTCATTCACGACTTCGGGTTGTTGAATGCTTTAGCTACCATCCCCCAAACACGCGCGCTATTTATACAGGCTGCGGCACAATTGAAACGTTATCTGGGATAATAACGCTTTATAAAAAACAGGATGAAGGGACCATTTGCCCTGTTTTTTAAAACACTTTCTACACCAAAACAACAATGAAATGTGGCCGGGTCCGGAATAAAAGAGTAAATACTTGGTAAAACTACCGTTAACCCTGCCCTTGAAAAGGCAGGGTTACTTATATTTGGGCAATGCAAATTATTCATGCGCTGCAAGATTGGTGGCACCATCAAACATTGCTCGAAATTATCGGCGTTATCTCCGGCCTTCTTTGTGTTTATTTGGCGGCAGTTAATAACATCTGGAATTGGCCCATAGCCATCATCAGCGTTGGTATTTACATCTTCATTTTTTTTGATAGCAGGCTTTATGCCGACATGGGTTTGCAATTTTACTTTATGGGGATGAACATTTATGGCTGGTACTATTGGAGTCATAAACCGTCAACCGAAAAGAAGATCCCGGTAATGCGGATCACTCAAAAGGAGATCATTCTATCAGTGATAGCTATTATTATATTCACTATTTTTCTGGGTTCGGTTTTAAAGTATACGCCCGCATCTTATCCTTATGTTGATAGCTTTTGCACCGCATGCAGTTTAGTGGCTCAAGTATTTTTGGCCCGCAAGGTGTTGGAGAACTGGCTGATATGGATATTTGTGGATATTATTTACGTGGGTGTGTATATTTTCAAGCATCTCGACCTGACCGCGGGCATGTACGCCATTTACGTTGGTATCGCATTGTTGGGTTATCTCGACTGGAAAAAAGATTATAAGAAGCAATTGGCTTAAATCCCGAAATGGAAAATCCATCCGAAATAATAAAAATAGCCATCGTTGGGCCCGAATCAACCGGAAAATCTACCATGTCGGCATTTTTGGCTAATCATTACCGTACGGTTTGGGTGCCGGAATATGCCCGTGGTTATTGCGAAAAACTAACCGGGCAACCCACCTGGCAAGACGAGATCAATATGTTTTACGGGCAATTGGCGCTCGAGGAAGAATACCTGCCTAAAGCCAATAAACTGCTCATCTGCGATACCACCTTTATCACGGTAAAAATATGGAGCGATTATACCTTTGGCCGCTCGCCGCAGGAGGTGCTGGATGAATTGCCAAAACATCCCTATGATCTATACCTACTATTAAGTATCGACCTGCCCTGGGAGGAAGACCCCCTACGCGATTTCCCCCATATGCGCGAACATTTTATGGACGTTTGGTATAAAGAATTGAACGCTTTGAATGCCAATTATGTGCTGATATCAGGCGCCGGGCAGGAAAGATATGATAACGCGGTGAAGGCTATTGATGATTTTTTAATGTCGAATTCCGAATCTTTAATTTCGAATTTATAATACCGAAAAGGGCCTATCCTGCATCTGATAGAAACAAAATCCGAAATCGAACCTCCGAATTCCGAAATCCTGAAAGAATTTCTTTACATTAAATTAAGCTATCGTGCAACGTTCAAAAAAACGATGCGTCATATAACCTGAAAGCTGAAAATTTGGAATCTGTATACATTGACAAGCATTACGACCTGGTGGTCGAGTGTAAGCAGGGCAGTAAAAAAGCCTGCTTCGAACTTTACCGTTTGTATTCGAAAGCGATGCTGAACATCGCCTTCAGGATAGTGGGCAGTATTGACGAGGCCGAAGATGTATTACAGGAAGCTTTTTTAGACGCGTTTAACCGGGTGAAGGATTTCAGGCAGGAAACCACCTTTGGTTTATGGCTAAAGCAAATAGTTGTTCACCGGGCCATTAACCTGTTGCGCAAACGTAAACTGGAGATGGTTGAACTGCAGGATGACCAGATAGATAATATAGCGGACGAGGAAAGTTGGGACGATGAAGAAATACAATATAAAGTGGCCCAGGTTAAAGAGGCCATGAAAGAATTGCCGGAAGGATACCGGTTAGTAATATCGTTGTACCTGCTGGAAGGGTATGACCATGAAGAAATAGGACAAATACTAAATATCTCGGAAAACACCTCAAGGACACAGTTTTTGAGAGCAAAAAGAAAGTTGAACGAGATTTTAACAAGAAAAGGAATAACATCATGAGCAAGCGATTAGAAGATTTTATGAGGGACAACAGGGAAGAATTTGATGACCTTGAACCGTCAGCAGACCTGTGGCTGAAGATAGAAAAGCATTTACCGGCGGAGGGAACACAGCCAAAAAAGCGCGAAGCAAAAACGTTTTCGCTCAACTTTGTTTTGCGGGTGGCGGCTTCTGTGATCTTAGTGATGGGTATCAGTTTCGTTTTCTACCTGCGCCACGAAAAAAGAGAAGGTATTGATTTTGCATCCATTAATCCGGCTTACGCCAAACAGCAAGTGCATTATGCTTCACTGGTTGAAATTAAACGCACCGAGTTGAAGACTATCGCCAAATCAGACCCTCAATTGTACAAAGAGTTTAGCGCCGAAATAGCCAAAATGGACTCCGTTTATAAAAAATTAAATAACGATCTGGCCACCAGCCCCAACCAGGAGCTTGTTTTACGTGCCATGATCCGCAACCTGCAAATACAGACCGAAGTGCTTAATCAGCAATTGAATGTGATAGAGCAGTATAATCAAATGAAAAAAGACCAAAAAAATGAAACCAAAAATATTTAAACCTGTCCTGTTTATCATTGCTTTATTGGCCGTTAGCCATATCGGCTTTGCGCAGGAAAGCCAGCGTAAATCAGTTAATAAAAGCCATAAAGCTGAGATCAAGGCTGCTCATAAAAAAGAGAAAAAGGATCTGAAATTAAACCTGAGTATAGATCTGAAGGATCTGGACCTGGCCATGAACGACCTGAATGTTGACCTGCATACCAGCCTGAATGAACTGAATAAAAGCCTCAATATAATTGTCCCCAAGGTATCCGTGAACCTGCAAAACCTGGTGAACAATATCAACCTAAGCATTAATGATGATGATATTGAACTATCTGATAACAGCAGTACAGACAATAGCAGTTCAGCCAACGGCGGTACGGATGAAAGGATAAAATCTTATAGTAAAAGCTATGCCATGGATGCCAATGATAAATTGGAGATCAGCAATAAGTTTGGCCGTGTGGTTGTAAATACCTGGAACAAAAACGAAGTAAAAGTTGATGTGCAGATCAAGGCAATAGCCAGTGATGACGGCGCAGCCCAAAAAATGATCGATGCGATCAGTATTTCGGATAGCAAAGACGGCAATGTGGTGTCTTTTAAAACAAACTTTGGCAACAACAGCAATAACAATTCTATCTGGAATCTATTTAATAACCGTAACGACCGTCACAAGGCCGAAGTAAACTACACCATTTATATGCCATCAAAAAATGCGCTGGAAATCGATAACCGCTACGGTGCAACAGAGCTACCCGATTTTGACGGGCAGGTGGAGATCAACAGTGCTTATGGAAGTTTTTCAGCAAAAGCGCTTCCTCATTCAGGTAATGATATTAAGGTGAGATACGGTAGCGCCAGTATCGAAAGCCTTAGTTCAGCCGAAGTGAATGTAAGTTATGGCAGCCTCGATTTGGGTTCGGTAGATAAGCTAAACTCTGACGTAAATTACAGCTCAGTAAAGATCGGCAAGATAAAAACCTCAGGAAATATCGATGCCCGGTATGCAGGCGGTATACAGATAGATGAGCTTGATAGAAACTTCACCAGCTTTACCGCTAATGCCTCGTATTCCAGCATCAAGATAGGTTTGAATAATGCCACTGCAGCCGACTTTGATATCACAGTACACTATGGCGGTTTTGATTATAACGATCTGCCAGTTGAGATCACCAGGAAAACACCCGCTGACTCTGAAAGAGGTTTCCATCCAACCCAAAACTACAAAGGCCACATAGGAAAGGGTAATGCCGCACGCACGATCAATATCAGTTCGAGATATGGTGGTGTGAAGTTTGAATAGATAAGTTGATTAAGTTAGATTAGGTGAGTGGTGGATTAGGTTAAAACTATTCACTCAATCCAACTTAATCAACCATTTAACCTCTCACTAATATACCCTGCACAACAATCCCTTCAGATATTCTCCTTCCGGGAACGATGCCCTAACGGGGTGATCTTCAGGCTGGCAAAACTGGTAGATAAACTGTACTTCTTTTCCGGCATCTAATGCGGCCCAGGCCAATACCTGTTTAAAGGTATCAATGTCCATAGCGCCGGAGCAGGAAAATGTGGCCAGCAACCCGCCGCTATTAAGCAGCAGCATGCCCATCCGGTTCAAATCCTTGTAGGCACGGGATGCCTTATTCATGGCCGAGCGTGATGGCGCATACTTTGGCGGGTCAAGCACCACGACATCAAATTTTTCTCCCTGTTCCCTTAATGCTCTTAGCTGTTTGTTGACGTCCGATTGTACAGTTACATTTTTTGAAGCATCGATGCCGTTTAGCCGGATGTTATCTTTTAAAGTTTCAATAGCCAACGCCGAGCTATCTACACTGGTAACCGATGCCGCGCCATTTTTAAGGCTGTTGAGCGTGAACCCGCCCGTATAGCAAAAGCAGTCCAATACTTTTTTTCCTTTGGAATGCAGGGCTACAACATGCCGGTTATCCCGTTGATCACAGTAAAAACCAGACTTTTGCCCTTCGGCGATGTTGATGCCGTAGCTGATACCATTTTCGATCACCTGGACTATTTCGGGTGGGTGATTACCTGCCAGCACCTGGTTAATGGTACCTAAGCCCTCGTGTGCTCGCGAAGAGGCGTCGCTTTTATCAAAAATGCCCTGTGGCTTTAATAGCTTTTGCAATTCATCTATGATGACCGGCATTACGTTTTCCATTCCCGAGGTAAGGACCTGCACGGCCAAATAGTCCGCATATTTATCTACGATCAGTCCCGGCAAGTAATCAGCCTCGCTGAATATAAGGCGGCAGGTATTAGTTGTGCCGTCCTCCAGTATATTGCTGCGGCTGTTAACTGCTATCGCCACTTTCTTACGGAACCAATTATCATCAATTGCTACACTTTCTTCCCACTCCAATAACCGCAATGCCACCCGCGACTGATCATTATAAAAGCCGTAAGCCATAAAATCACCTTTCTCATTCAGCAATTTCACTATGTCGCCATTAGCGGGCTTACCTTTTACGCGCTCAATAGCACCCGAAAACAGCCAGGGATGACGCTGCAGAACAGCTTTCTCCTTGCCTTTTTTTAATATCACTTCCACCATGCTGCAAAGGTAATACGATTAGCGGATTTATAAGATTTGGAGGTATAATGAATAATCCTGAATCATTCAAAACCCTTTGTTCATATCACTTGTTTCTTTGCTTGTAACTCCCTAAGTTTGCGCTCCAATAAAATTTTATGGCTAAAGCATCTGATATTAAAAATGGCAACATACTCCGCTTTAACGGCGAGTTAGTGCAGGTGGAAGAATTTTTACATCGTACGCCGGGCAACCTTCGCGCTTTTTACCAGGCCCGTATGCGCAATATAAAAAGCGGCAAATTGGTTGAATATCGCTTCCGTACTGATGAGGAAGTTGACATAGCACGCGTTGAAACCAGTGATTACCAATACCTGTATGAAGATGGTACCGACCTGGTTATCATGGATAACACCACTTACGATCAGCATAATGTGCCAAAGGCATTGTTTGGAACTGCTGTAAAATTCCTGAAAGAGGGAATGAATGTGATTGTAGCTTTTGAAAGCGATCTGCCTATTATGGGACAAATACCAAATTCTGCCGAATTAGAGATCACCTATACCGAACCTGCTGTAAAAGGCGATACCTCAACCGGTGCGTTAAAAAATGCCACTGTTGAAACCGGCGCCGAAATCAAGGTGCCTTTGTTTATCAATATTGGCGATAAGGTAAAAGTTGATACCACTACAGGTTCTTACGTGGAGCGTGTGAAAGGATAAGTTTTCCTTAACACGTTTGTCATTTCGAACGATAGTGAGAAATCTTGTACAAGCAACTGCCAGCATGCTTGTGGTATAAGATTTCTCCCTCGTTCCTCAGTCGAAATGACAATAAATAAAATTCTTAATTTATCGGTCTGAAAACCCGGCTCCAGCGTACCTTGCTGAAGAAACCTTTTGTTGAATCAATACTCATAAAGGTGAACATGGCCTTTCCCACAACATGGTCTTCAGGCACATAGCCCCAAAACCTGCAATCCAATGAATTGTGACGGTTATCACCCATCATCCAGTAGTAATTCATTTTGAAAGTGTAGCTATCAGCTTTTTTCCCGTTGATCAAAATATCCTTACCGTTTACTTCTACTTTGTTATGTTCATAAAGCTCGATGGCGCGGCGGTATAAGATCATGGTCGAATCATTCAGCGCTATGGTATAACCTCTTTTCGGCAATACCAGCGGACCAAAATTGTCCTCATTCCATTTAAACTTTTCATTATGAGGGAAAATCAGAGAATCACGTTCGCCTGCCCCTTTAATAATCGGTGTGATGCTTTTTATGTTGGAATAGCCTTTCATATCAGCAAGATGTTCTGGTGGGATAATCATTTCATAGGTATTCGCTACCATTGACGGTCTCACCTCAACATTGAAATCACGCAATATTTGTGGGTTGATATCTGTGCCATCAGTTACCACGGTGTAAGACGTTTGAGCTCTTGGAGCGTTTGGTGCAGCTTTTCCATTGATGTAAACCTGCGCGTTTACAATGGTTAGTACATCGCCCGGCGTGGCCTGACAGCGTTTTATCAGGGCCATGCGCTCGTCTACAGGTTTATCGTAAATTGGATCGGCTTCTTCGGGCTTATTAAATACTACGATATCGCCTTTTTTTACTTCCCCAAATCCCGGGAGCCTCCAGTAAGGCAGTTTGATGCCATCCCAATAAGTTTTGATACCAAACACTGTTGGCTCTGTAAATGGTATGGATACCGGCGTAAAAGCCATGCGTGGGCCATAACTTATCTTGCTTACAAACAGGTAATCGCCCGTCATTTGTGTTCCTTCCATCGAACCGGATGGTATGGCATAGGCAGAAAACAGTAATCCCCTGATAATAGTGGAGGCGATCAAGGCAAATAAAATGGCATCAACCCACTCACGGGTTTTGGATTTTTTTGGCTTGGGTTTATCTGTGGTTTTCTTTTTAAAGATGTTCCATTTCATAAGCATGGGATTTGGTTTTGATTAGATGCGGAAAGGGATAATTTGTTACAAAAATTCAGTAGAGAGAATTGACAACTTTTAAAAAGTTGTCAATTCTAAATTTTCATCAAAACTCCAACTCCAGCAAAACCGGGCAATGATCCGAATGTCTCGCTTCTGGTAATATAGCGGCCCTTTTGATGCTATCTTCAAGCTCTTTACTCGCCATAGCATAATCGATACGCCAGCCCAAATTCTTGGCGCGGGAGTTGGCGCGGAAGCTCCACCAGGTATAATTATGCGGTTCCTTGTTCACGTGCCTGAAGGTATCCACAAAGCCCGATTCGATAAAGTTCTCCATCCATTCGCGCTCTTCGGGTAGAAAACCGGAAGAGTTGGCGTTTGATTTTGGGTTATGAATATCTATCGGCCGGTGGCAAATATTATAATCGCCGCAGATCACCAGTTTGGGATATTGTACTTTTAGCAACGTGAGATATTTACCAAACTCATCCAAAAAACGGTATTTGAATATCTGCCTTTCATCCCCGCTTGAGCCTGACGGGAAGTAAACGCTCATCACGGATACATCGTCAAAATCAACCCGGATATTGCGTCCCTCCCGGTCGAAATCAGCTATGCCGCAGCCATACTCGATATGATTAGGTAGCTGTTTGGTGAATATCGCGGTGCCGCTATAACCTTTCTTTTCTGCCGGGAACCAATAGTGCTGGTAACCCATCTGGTCAACAAGACCCAGATCGGTCAGCACATCCGGTGTTGCTTTGATTTCCTGCAGGCAAATCACATCGGCATCGGTAGCCTGCAACCAAGCAAGCCAATTTTTGTTTATTGCTGATCGGATTCCGTTAACGTTGTAGGTGATTATTTTCATATTTGGGATTTCGGATGTTCGATTTCGGATTTAAGCTACTTAACTGGGGGGCTCAATATCTCATCCAGCCTTTTACATTCCTTCTTGCTCAGCAATTCCACCGCCATAGGTACATCTGTGGTTGGCCTGTCGCGCTCGTCCTTTTTTACTGCGGCAATGCGGTCTACCATGTCCAAACCATAAACTACTTCGCCATAGGCGGTATAAGCCTGGTCCAATTGCGGCGTTCCGCCAACGGATTCGTACCATTCCCTTTGCCAGGCCGGGAATTTGTGGCCATGCATCCGTTCTGCCTTTTCTAAAGTATCCAGTTTGCCATCAGTATAGCGTTTGCCTTCTACAATATAAAACTGGCAGCCGCTTGATGCTTTCTTCGGATTGTCATCCCGCGCAGCGGCTAATACCCCACGCTTATGAAAAATACTGTCCCTGAATTCAGCCGGAACAGTATAGCCCACATCGCCATTGCCCAACTCAGCTCCAGGAGTCGCTTTTTTGGGATCTTTGGAATCGGGATCACCACCCTGGATCATAAAATTTTGGATCACCCTATGAAACAAAGTGCCGTTATAAAACCCTTTTTTCACCAGTTTGATAAAATTGTCCCTGTGCTGCGGCGTCTCATTATACAGGCGGATGATACACTCGCCATAACTGGTTTTAATACGCACAAACCGGTTTTTAGGCCCTTTAGCGAAAGCGCTCAGGCTGACCAGCACCAGGATAAGTGTAAATAGTTTTTTCATACTTTTTTATTGTTGTAAGGTTGGAACGTTGTAAAGTTGAAAAGTTTTTTTGTAAGTGCTATTATAACCTTACAACATTTCAACCTTACAACTTTCCAACATTCGACTCACATGGACTCAAAATATTCAATTATCAATGATTTCATTACCATCTCCTGTTCCAGCAACGCGTAATTGGGTATAGCTTTTACCAAATTCCAATGCGGCCAGCCATCCTGGTCAAGTCCTTCCAGTTCATAAAATCCCATCTGGCTAAATAGTTTGCAGGTAGCGATATGCATCAGTTCTTCCTTCTGGCGCTTGCTGAACTTTTTTGGCCCCTGACCCAACTCTTGTACTCCGATCAGGAATAACATAACCTTGATATCGGGTGTATCGGTATCAAAATCTGCAGATATCTTTTGTTGTAAGGCGGTCCATTTTAAATTAACTTCAGCAGGTTTCATTCGCCAAAGATACATTGCCTGTGCAATTAAAAGAACTGCCGCCACAACCTTTACAACGATATTGTTACGATAGGATGGCGTTTTACAGATGTGTTTGACTATTTTTGCCAAACAAGGCATTATTATTGCAATACCTTGTTTTTGTGTTTTGAAAAAGAGCAAGCAACATATCATTTACACCTGGGTCGTGCTCATCTGCTTTGCAGCGGGTCAGTTGATGGTATATGCTCACCAGCACATTATTAAATCTGCTGAACATCACCATACTCAAACCGCGCAAAATCAGCAAACCATTACCGAAAAGTGCCAGTTGTGTGATGCCATGCACCACAATAGTATGCTGGTTCAAACCCAACAGTATTTTTCGCCTGCGGTTGCTGCCGATCATTTTTATACACCGGGCAAATATGATTTTATAAGTATTGCCCTTATCCTGTCGGCCGACAGGGGACCTCCGCTTTCATAATAATTTCTTTCCCAATTAACAACTGCCTGTACGGGCGGTATTATTAATCTTAAAAATTATTATGATGAAATTAAAGCTGATCTATTGCTTTTTATCCCTGTTTATATGTTTTTCGTCGTTTGCGGAAATCACCCTAAAAAAAGATACCATAATTGACAATGATGTTAAAAACGGCGTCATTGGCACTTTAACCGGTACCGTTACTGATAAGGCTGATGGCAAGCCAATCCCTGGCGCAACCGTTTCCGTTCCGGATCTAAGACTAAGTGTTGCTACTGATGCCGACGGAAAATTTACTTTAAATCGTTTGCCAAAGGGTATTTACCTGGTGCAAATTGGTTTTGTAGGTTATGCAAACTTTAATCAACGGGTAGATTTTTCAAAGACAAGTGTGCTTGATGTTAAATTACAAACCTCATCCATCGAGATGAGCGAGGTGGTTGTAACGGGTGTAAGCAAGGCTACCGAAATAAAAAGAAACCCGGTACCCATGGTGGCTGTAGGTAAAACCTATATCGACCAGCATTCGGCATCAAGCAATATTATTGATGAAATAGCCAATCTGCCTGGCGTAAGCGCGGTAACTACGGGCCCAAATGTTTCCAAACCTTTTATACATGGCCTGGGCTACAACCGTGTGATCACTCTGCAGGATGGTATCCGCCAGGAAGGCCAGCAATGGGGTGATGAACACGGTATTGAGGTTGATCAAAACTCCATCGACCGGATAGAAGTGATCAAGGGCCCGGCGAGCTTAAGCTATGGCTCGGATGCTATTGGTGGTGTGGTCAATTTAATATCTCCCCCGCCTGTTGCCGAGGGAAAAATACTGGGATCTGTTACCGGTAATTATGGTACTAACAATGGATTGTTTAACGGCTCGTTTCGTTTACAGGGCAACAATAATGGCTTTGTTTGGGGTACCGTTCTATCGGCAAAAGAAGCCAAGGATTACCAAAATCAGCACGACGGGCGTGTATATGCAACCAATTTCCATGAAAAGGATGCCCGCCTGATGGTCGGTCTGAATAAATCATGGGGTTATTCTTATCTAAATGCCTCCGTATATGACGATCAGCAGGCCATTCCTGATGGCAGCCGCGATTCGCTTAGCCGTAAATTCACCAAACAAGTTACCGAGGATGATCTCTTCAGGCCGATAGTACCCCAATCCGAACTGAATTCATACAGTATACCAACATTGCACCAGCACGTGCAGCTTTACCGCATCTATAGCAACAGCAACTTTGTGCTGGGTAGTGGTAACCTTGCAGTTAACCTGGGCTATCAATTTAGCCATCGCAGGGAGTATACGCACCCCGAAGACGCGGACATTGCCGGGCTTAACCTGCATTTGAGTACGTACACCTACGATGTAAAATATAATTTCCTGATGGGTAATTATGAAACCACCTTTGGCGTGAACGGCCAGTATCAGAACAACGCTATTGGCGATGCTACCGATTTCCCGATACCGGCTTACCACCAGTTTGACATCGGTCCATTTTTCATCATCAAAAAGAGCTATGGGAAATTAGATATAGCCGCAGGTGCAAGGTATGACAGCCGCTCGTTTAATGGCCAGGCAGCCTACATCGATACCGCAGGCGGCGCCTTTCCAAGTTTGTATGCCGGGCCGAACCCGACTACCACGCCAAATGTAGTTTCGCAGTTTGGCGCGTTGAACAAAACATTTTCGGGAGCTACCGGCAGCTTTGGAGCCACTTATAATTTTTCAGATGCCTTCCTGTTAAAGGCCAATATCGCCCGCGGTTTCAGGGCGCCAAGCATTGCCGAGCTATCCGCCAACGGCCCCGATCCGGGCTCGCAGATCTATCATGTAGGTAATAGCGAGTTCAAGCCAGAATTCAACGTGCAGGAAGATATCGGCGCGTTCCTGACCCTGCCTAATTTATCGTTAAGTGTGGAATTGTTTAACAATAACATACAGAACTACATATTTCAGCAGCAGGAGCTTAATGCCGATGGCTCGCCGGTATTAACCCAGGGCTACAATACTTTTACCTATGTGCAAAGCAAGGCGCGCATCAATGGCGGCGAAGTTAATGTCGACCTGCATCCGGTGCCCTGGCTGCATTTTGAAAACGCTCTGAGCCTTACCTACGGCACTAATTTAGGAAACGGCGGTCCTGTGCCTGACAGCCTAAAGTATTTGCCATTTATACCTCCACTGCATACACATTCGGAATTACGAGGTAATTTTTCTAAAGGATTCAGTAACCTGCGCAACGTTTACGCTTACGTTGGGTTCGATCATTATAGCGCACAGAACAAGTTTTTCTCGGCTTATGGGACGGAAACCTATACCGCAGGATATAATTTATTAAGCGCAGGCATTGGCGGCAATTTGGTCAACAAAGCAGGTAATACGGTATTAAAACTATTCATTGAAGGCACCAACCTGGCTAATGTAAATTACCAGTCGAATATGAGCAGGCTGAAATATTTTGATAACCCAACGGTTCCACCAGGCGTGCAACCCGGTATTTTTAATATGGGGCGGAATATAAGTGTTAAAATAGTAGTGCCTTTTGATCTGTCGCCGCACGCCGCAACAGCAACCAAGGGTAGTTAATAATATGCTCTGTAGCGATGGGTTTGAAACCCATCGCTATATTAATTTTTCAATCACCTGCGCAGTGGTGATCTTCTCCTGGACACCGCTCGTCATATCCTTAAAGGTCAACAAGCCGCTTTGCATTTCATCACTGCCAATTACAATAGTATAAGGAATCTGCTTATTATTAGCATACTCCATTTGCTTTTTGATCTTGGCGCCTGCAGGATATAGTTCGGTATTGATGTTATTGCTTCGCAGTTGCTTTAAAAGTGGCAAAGCATAAATTTCTCCCTCCTTATCAAAGCAGCAGATCAATATTTGGGTTGATTGGTTGGTTGCTGCCGGGAAAAGGTTCAGCTCTTCCATCACATCATAGATACGGTCGGCACCAAAGGAAATGCCTACACCGGTTAAATCTTTCAATCCAAACATACCTGTCAGGTCATCATACCGGCCACCGCCGCCAATACTGCCCATAGCTACCTCGTTAGTTTTTACCTCGAAGATGGCGCCGGTATAATAGTTTAATCCGCGTGCTAAGGTGATATCCAGTTCCAGTTTCGCAGTTTGCAGGCCAAAACGGTTCACATACTCCAAAACGGTTTCTATTTCGTCGCAGCCTTTTAAGCCAACAGGTGAACCGGTCAAAGCATCACGCAAGCTCCTTAGCTTGATCTCATTTGTGCCCTCTAACAGTATTACAGGCTTTATTTTTTCGATATCGGCCTGAGTAAATCCACGCTCCAAAAGTTCTTTTATTACCCCGTCGAGACCGATCTTATCTAATTTATCTATAGCTACGGTCAGGTCAATGATATTATCGTTTTTATCTATAATGTTGGCTATTCCGGATAGAATTTTTCTATTATTGATTTTTATGGTGAAATCTTTCACCCCTAATTTACTCAAAGCTTCATCGTAGATCATCACAAATTCTGCTTCGTTAAGTAAAGAATCAGATCCAACCACATCGGCATCGCATTGGTAAAACTCGCGGTAACGCCCGCGCTGTGGCCTGTCTGCCCGCCAAACCGGCTGCACCTGGAAACGCTTGAACGGGAAAGTGATCTCGTTCTGGTGCTGTACTACATACCGGGCGAAAGGAACTGTGAGGTCGTAGCGGAGGGCTTTTTCGGAGATATCACCAGTTATAAGTTGTGAGTTATGAGTCGTGAGTTTTTGTTGATCTACTTTCGAAAGAAAATCGCCACTGTTTAAAATCTTAAATATCAACTTATCCCCCTCATCCCCATACTTACCCATCAGCGTACTCAAATTCTCCATCGAAGGCGTTTCTATCTGCTGATAGCCATATTTGCGGAAAACGCTTTTAATAGTATCAAAAATATAGTTGCGTTTAGCCATTTCGGCCGGAGAAAAGTCGCGGGTGCCTTTGGGTACGGATGGTTTGATGGATGCCATAAACGCAAAAATAGTATAAATTTGCTTTATGCACGCCATAGCCCAAACTCCCCGTTTCGTGATCCGCAATTTCAAGCCCGAAGAAGAAAATACTTACATGTCCTTGTTTGATGATGAGCGTGTCACCTTGCATCTGCCCGACAGGAGCCGGAAAGAGCATATAGCGATATTCAGACAGGCTTTGGCTCATTATACGGAGCATAAAGTTTTGGGCCGCTGGGGAATATTCAATAATACCGATGGCGAATTTATCGGCCTGTGCCTGTTGCGTGCTTACAATGATGAAGATGGCAAGATAGAACTGGGCTATGTATTGCATCAAAAATACTGGGGCAAAGGCATCGCCAGTGAGATGGCGCTGATCATGGTAGCTTACGGTTTTACGCGTACCGATGCCAAAGAAATTGTTGCAGTAACTACGCTCGGAAATACCGGTTCGCAAAAGGTATTGGAAAAAGCCGGGATGGAACGCATGGATAATTTTGTAAGGGATGGGGAGAAGCTGACCTATTTTAGAATAATCAGAAAGCAGTGATATAATGACTGTTAGAAATAATTAATTTAGCAGAACACCATATCGGAACATGAAAAAAATCTCCCACTGCTGTCTTGTTATCTTATTTCTCTTGCTGGCCAGTCATTCCTTCGCACAATCAACAGGAGACACTATCGTATTGCGCGACCTGAAATGGGACGCCAAATCTCCTGCCGGGTTTGCAGAGTTGAACATACCATCTGCAGGAAGTTTGTTGCAGGGATTTATTTTGACAGCGAACGGCGCGCAGAAGCATCCTACTTTATTATTGCTTCACGGCTATCCCGGCAACGAACGCAACCTCGACCTGGCGCAGGTAGTAAGGGCGCATGGCTGGAACGTGATCTATTTTGATTACCGTGGCTCGTGGGGCAGCCAGGGGAAATTTACTTTTAAGCATTGTGTGGAAGATGTGGTAAACGTGGTAGCCTGGTGCAAGAAATATGCAGATTCATTAAAAATTGACACCTCCAACATTGCCTTATTTGGTCATAGCATGGGCGGCTTTGTGTGCCTGAAAGCATTGGAATATTTGCCCGGTGTTAAAAAAGGTTTTGTACTGTCGGCCTGGGATATTTATGCTGACGTAAAAGAGCTTAACGGGCCCGACCGGATAAAAAGAATAGAGCAGATGCAGGGCAAATATTTTGTGCTAAATGCGACTGCGGAAGAAAAGTTTGGCCCGGTTACCAAAGATGAGAAATACTTTAACCTCCATAATAGTGTGACCGCCTTATCAAAAAAGCAAATCATCATGCTGGATGAAATGCACAGGAATAAAGCCCTTGCGGATGATATCAAGGCACACAACAAAGCCTATTTTGACTATGAGGTTTGGGATACCGATCATCCTTTTACCAATAAGCGGGTCTCGTTAATGAAAAAGGTGCTGTGGTTTTTGGATAAATAGTTAATTGCCGGCTTTAGTTAACTGCCTGATCACATCCTTACACCCCTGCTCTATTAATTTAAACACCGGCTCAAAAAGGTCGTCATCATAGTAAGGATCTGGCACTTCCTTATCACCTAATAACAATTTCACCTTGGCGGCAGCCTGCTCATCAGGCGCCATGGCCAATACATCCGAGCGGTTATTTTTATCCATCACCAGGATAAGATCGAATTCATTGAAATCGCTCCGCCTGAATTGCCGGCATACCTGCAGACTGATATCCACACCATGATTGCGTGCTGCGCGGACAGACCGTCTATCCGGCCCTGCACCCACATGCCAGCCACCCGTTCCGGCTGAATCGATCTCCCTATCAAGGCCTTGCTCCTTCACCAAATGCCGCATAATACCCTCCGCCAAAGGCGAGCGGCAAATGTTACCAAGGCAAACCATGAGGATTTTCATTTTTTATTTTGTTGGAATGTTGTAAAGTTGAAAGGTTTGAACGTTATCATACCATTGGAAAGTTGCAAAAGCGATAAGCAACTTTTCAACCTTAAAACATTCCAACCTTTCAACAAGGGTTACCCGAACAATTCATTCAACACCCCCGCCAAACGAACGCCTGCTTTTACCAGTTGCTGGTTAACGATATCTATATGATTGAAATTGTATTTGTAAACATTCAGTTGATCACCTGATTTTACTTCGGAATATAGTTTTTCAGCGATCTGGCTCGATTCAAACAGCCATTGGCTTATCGGCGCTTTTTGCCATTCGGCACGTTGTGCCGCGGTGGTATGATTAATAGCAGCCGTATATTCGGTATAGCTTAATTGCTGAAATTCGATCAACTGCGAATCCCACACTGAATGAAGGTTGGTATTGTTATTAAACCAGGTTACCTTGATATCGTTTCCACCCTTGTCTTCGGTGTGCCCCGTATGCAGTGGCTGGTGTACATCTTCTGCAATGTGAATCAGCATGCGCAGATAAAGCAATTTGTTTTCTTTGGAAAGGGTTGGTTTTTTTAACTCGCCAATCAAAAAGTTCAGCTTGGTATAAGCATCCGCGTTAGTATCATGGTTTAGATATTCCTGCAATTCAGGATAAGTATATGGCTTATCAAAATCAACATAATGCCATGCGCTCATGTAATTGTAAGCAGGGTCTGATTTGATAAAATCGGCCCAGTTGCTGGTGATGGCAATGCTTTCGTTACCTAAAATAGCCTGGATGGCCTTGCGGGCTTTGGGCGTTAAATAGCTATCTGCAATTTGTCCGGCTATGCGGTGCCCTTCGGTTCCCCAGGCCATGGATTGTAGCGGAGCATAAATGATAGCGATGCCGAGAAGCAGTTTCTTTAAAAAGTTAAATTTCATATTACAATGGTTTTGGATTACAGGTAGTGTGTTTTAATAAATGCGCGTTGATGGGTATAACGTTTGATGTGCTTGAAAATTGAATAAGCGAATCGGTTTTTTTGCTGATCTTGAAAAACTCCTGGTAAACACCTGCACGGAAACAGCCACCCTCTTCCTTTATGCTATGGTCGGCATTGCAAAACTGGCCTTTTAAATGCAGGGTGTCGTTTCGCTGCTCGTAATTCCCCTTCACATATTCTGTCCAGCGGCCCGATTTCATGCAGGTATCCAAACCCGGATTTACCGTACTGACAGAGCGGATCGTCATATAAAAAGAATCGCAACTGAATTGCAAATGATAAATGGAATATTCCAGAAGCTTCTTTTGCATTGGGATGGAATCCTGCTGCCATTCGCCTTGCAGATAAACTTCGCCCTTACCCTGCAGGTTTGGGTTTACACCACAGCCTGTTAAGCAGAAAGCCGTTATTAAGGTTAAAGCTGAAAGGAGAAAAACGAAAGGTTTTTGCATTTGCAAATTCTTTTAGAACTTGTCATGCTGAGGAACGAAGCATCTATCGGGAATCAGATTCTTCACTACGTTCAGAATGACAGGTAGTTTGTGAGACGGTGCTTATTTCAATCCGCCTATCATATCTTCAGGCCTAACCCATTGGTCGAACTGTTCATTGGTAAGATATCCTAATCCAATAGCAGCTTCGCGTAATGATTTGTTTTCTTTCAAAGCGGTTTTGGCGATCTTGGCAGCGTTTTCATAACCGATATGCGGGTTTAACGCCGTAACCAGCATCAATGAATTTTCCAGGTGTTTTTTGATGCCCTCGTAATTTGGTTCGATACCGTTGGCGCAATGATCGTTAAAAGAAACGCAGGCATCGCCGATCAGGCGCGCCGATTGTAAAAAATTGGCAGCCATTACCGGTTTGAATACGTTCAGCTCATAATGCCCGTTTGATCCGGCTATAGATATTGTCACATCATTCCCCATCACCTGCGCGGCCACCATGGTAACCGCCTCGTTTTGGGTGGGATTAACTTTTCCCGGCATAATGGACGAACCCGGTTCGTTATCCGGGATATGGATCTCACCGATACCCGAACGTGGGCCTGAGGCCAGCATACGGATATCGTTGGCTATTTTCATTAGCGAAACAGCTATTTGTTTCAATGCACCGTGAGTTTCCACAATAGCATCATGTGCGGCTAAAGCTTCAAATTTATTTTCGGCAGTGCGGAAAGGCAGGTTGGTGAATTTGGCAATATATTCGGCCACCTTAACATCATAACCTTTGGGGGTGTTGATACCGGTACCCACGGCAGTGCCGCCCAATGCCAGTTCAGACAAATGGGCTAATGTATTTCTTAATGCCCTTAAACCATGATCCAGTTGTGATACATAGCCCGAAAATTCCTGCCCCAAAGTAAGCGGTGTAGCATCCATCAGATGAGTACGACCGATCTTTACCACGCTTTTAAAGGTTTCTGATTTTGCTTTCAAAGTATCGCGCAACTTTTCAATCCCCGGTATGGTAACATCCATCACCATTTTATAGGCAGCGATGTGCATGGCGGTAGGATAAGTATCGTTGGACGACTGCGATTTGTTGACATCATCATTTGGGTGAATAAAGGTTTTGCCTTCGCCCAATTGATTACCCTGTAATACGTGCGACCGGTTGGCGACAACCTCGTTTACGTTCATATTGGATTGTGTGCCCGAGCCGGTTTGCCAGATCACCAATGGAAATTCAGCAGCCAGTTTGCCTGCTAATATTTCATCACAAACCTGTGCTATCAGGTCGCGTTTTTCGGCTGGTAATACGCCGCAATCGGTATTGGTATAGGCGGCAGCTTTTTTCAGGTAAGCAAAAGCAGCGATGATCTCCTTCGGCATAGATGCCTCAGGGCCTATCTTAAAGTTATTGCGTGAACGTTCGGTTTGTGCTCCCCAGTATTTATCGGCAGGTACCTGTACCTCGCCCATGGTATCGTGTTCGGTTCTGAAACTCATGGTATTTGTGTCAATTATATTGCGGCTGCAAAGTTAGGGTTTTATATGGAGTGGCGGAATTGCAGCGCGTAATATTATCGTTAATAAATGCCTGTGAGGACACAGGCATTTGGTGGAAAGGATACTTCTTAAAATAATATTAAAAAGTCATTGTCAATATTGCAGTGATTATGTTATTTTTGATTTGCGCCAAACCTTACCTACAACGAATGAAATATTTAAGCCTTATAATTTTTCTCGCAATTGTACAAAGTACATCTGCACAGATCAAATCGATCACACTTGATAAAAAAGCAATCCCTAAATCTATTCATTTTGCCGGCCATGTAATAAACGCTGTTCAGTATACGGATAGTGAAGGTGAATATATCGTCATTACCACAGAAACAGGCATTGTGGAGGCGAAAGGAGAGGACAGCTTTCGTAAGGCTGATATTTATGCCTACAACTTTAGGATTGAAGGTGCTCAATATACGCTAACCTGGCAAATGCATGATTTTATTAATGATTGCGATGCTGACACAAAGGCGAAGTACATTTCGAATACATTTGCAATTACCGACCTTAACAAAGACGGAAAAGGCGAAGTATGGTTAATGTATACAACGGTTTGCCGGAGTGATGTTAGCTCTGCCAATATGAAAATAATTATGCATGAGGGGAATAAAAAATACGCCATTCGGGGCACAAACAGGGTAAAAATATCGGATAAGGATTATTCCGGAGGTGAATACACCATAGATGAAACCTTCAAAACCGGCCCGGTAGTTTTTAAGCAATACGCCCTTCAGCTTTGGAAAAAGAATTTAAATGAAACATGGGAGTAAGAAAGCCTAACGGTAATTACTTTCAAAACTTTTTTTCCGTAGCCGCTATCCATTTATCCAACTCGGTTAGCTGCTTATCGTTTTCCTTAAACCATTTCAGGCTCTCTTCCTTATTTACACTTAAATAAACCATGCGGGCAAAGGCAGGAACATTGCCCGAATCAGCCATTTTTTTGAAATAATCGGCATAGTAATTTGAATAGAATTCTACCTTTTTCTTTTCTGAAAGTTCGCCCACCAGCTGGAAAACGGAAGTCAATTGCAAAGCCAGTGAATCTGCCGGAGATAAATTTTTCTTATTGTCGGTGGCGGTTAATGTAGCCATACTTATCATCATGGAAGATGATCCAAGCTCCTTGTCCGAAATATGAACAGTCACCTCTTTTTCACTTTTACGTTCGAGGCCATAATTCAATATTTTGTGGATGTAGTTATATCCTTCAACGGATCGCTTCGTTTGCGGTTCAATCAAAATAAAATTGCACCAGGCCAGCAAGGCACAATCGCGTTTATTTTGATTATAGGTGGCCAGCGCATATAACCGCTGACTGCTGGCGTGTTTCGGATCGAGTTTTATCGCGGCTATTCCTTCCTGTTCAGCTTCGGGGTATTTCTTTTGCCTCAGGTATGATATCCCCAGGTTAAAATGAAGGCGCTGATCCTTTGGAAAAGCGATTAACCCTTGCTTATAAAAAGCTATGGCCTTTTCAAAGTCCTTCGCATCATCATAAATATTTGCAAGCAGGTCATAAGCTTCGGCATAATCATTAGATGGTGCGACCTTTAACAGGTAAGGAATGGCTTCCTGTGGGCGACCTGCGGTAGATAATGTGTAAGAAAGTTCATATTGCGCCCTCAAGCTTCCGGAGTCAAGCTTCAACGCACCTTTGTATTTTGCAATGGCTGCATCATACTTGCCGGAATCATTAAGCGCTATACCCTCCTCAATTAATGTTTTAACCTCTTTTTTATCCTGGGCATAGATCAAAGCTGAAGGCAAAAGCAACAGTAAAACAAACAATATTTTGTGATAGGTTTTCATGTAATAAATATAATAAGGATTTTGATTAAAAACCCCGTTCCGCTTTTTGTAACCACTCCGATAAAGCAGTTACCTGCTGCGCATTTTCCGTTGCCCATTTTTCATTCGCCTCTTTATTAGCTGCCGCGTCAACCATATGGGCAAATGCCTGCATATTGTCGCTTTGCGCCAGTTTATAAAAATAGACTACAAAAAACTGCTCGAAAAAAGTCTTGTCGGTTTTGTCTTTGGAAGACTGTCCCGCTATGCTGAAGATGTGTTGCAGCTCATACCCAAGCAAGTCTACCCCGGTCAGCTTCGTTTTCTGTGCCACCGATGCTGTAACTGATATCACCATGTTATTTACTGCATCGTCCTGCTTATCTTTAGGTGAGATGATTATCGTATTGCGGCCGACTGCATCTTTAAGCGTCCCCCCTTTCAGGATACTTTGTATGTTGGTATAAGCTTCGGTGCTGCGTGGGGTATTTGGTTCCAGTGCTATAAAACTGCAAAAGGCTAATAAGGCATTCAGCCGCTTATTTTGATGAAAGGTAACCAATGCATACAGGCGCTGACTGCTGGCATGTTTGGGGTCGAGTTTGATCGCTTCAATAGCTTCCTGTTCGGCTTCGGCATATTTTTTATAGCGGGAGTAGGCAATGCCCAAGTTAAAATGCAGTCGCTGGTAATTGGGATTCACCTTTATTCCACTCTTATAGGCATCAATAGACTTATCACTTTGATTAGCCTGATCATAAATGCTGCCCAAAAGGTCATAGGCAGAGGCTGTAAATGACGGGGTAGCGCCGTTTTTAATGGCCTTTTCAACAAAGGGCACACCATCCATACCCTTACCCGAAGCAAATAATGAGAACCCCATTTGATAGTTTGCCTGTGTGTTTTCGGGATCAGCTTTTAAAGCTTCTTTATACTTCTCAATCGCCTCAGCATATTTACCCTGGTTCTGCAGTTCAACACCTTGTTTTACCATGTCCCCCGCATTAGTATCCTGTGCTTTTGCACAACAGGTGATGGTTGCAAAAAGCAGGCTTAGGGCTATTTTTGAAATCAGGTTCATACTTTAAAAATAGGTAAGGTTATTAACTAAAAGAAGAAAAATGTTTAAAACTTTAGTTTCGTGCCGGTATATAATTTTGGATTTTCGCGTTTGCTTACGTGATTGAATAACTTATGAGATTAGTGATAAAAAAACTGCTGACTACTTCGGCCCCCCTACTGTTGTTAATAGCATGCGGAAACAACGATAAAGCCAACCCCAAAACCTCCATATCCTACAATAAACCCTTTAATCCTACCGAACTTCTAAAATATAATCCAAAAAGCGCGGATAAACGCATCGATGAGTTTTTCCATAAACTGCACCTCAAAAGTGGTTTCAACGGCAATATACTGGTAGCTAAAAAAGGTAAAATAATTTACGAAAACGCCCTGGGATGGGCCGATCACCTAAGGCGCGATAGCCTTAAGATCGGTTCGCAGTTTCAACTGGCTTCGGTTACCAAAACCATGACCTCCACCGCTATTTTACAGTTAATGGAGCGCGGAAAACTAAGGCTCGATCAAAATGTAAAGGACTTTTTCCCGAACTTCCCGTATGATGGCATCACCATAAAATTGCTGCTTACACACCGTTCGGGCATGATGAATTATGTGTATTTTATTGATAATATTTACCGCAGCCAACACCTGAACCAGCGCAAAGGGTTGACCAATTTAGAGGCTATGAATATGATAGCCCAATATAAGCCAACCCCATTTAACAAACCTGATAAACGCTTTTTGTATAACAACTCCAACTTTATGGTACTGGGTTCCATTATCGAAAAAGTGAGCGGCATGACCTATGCTGATTACATGAAGGATAATGTGTTTAAACCTGCCGGGATGACCCATACAGCCGTATATTCAAAAGCGGTTTACGATAAAATACCTGTTGATGTGGTTGGCCACGACCGCAACAGCTGGAAATATTCTGTTGCTCCAAATTTCCTCGATGGCCCGGTGGGTGATAAGGGTGTATACAGCACTATAGGCGATTTATACTTATTTGACCAGGCGCTCCGCTCAGGGCGTTTGATAAAACCCGCTACCCAGGATTCGGCTTATACCGACCGCAACCCGATGATACGCGGCCACTTTAACTACGGATATGGCTGGAGGCTGTTTGAAGCTCCGGGCGAAAAAGTAGTTTACCATACCGGCTGGTGGCACGGTTTCAGGCACATCTATGTGCGCGATCTGAAAAATGACGTAACAATTGTATTGCTTGGAAACCTTGTAAACGGAAGCTTGTTACATTTGGACGAATTATTTAAGCTGGAAGGCATGCCCGTGATCCGCAAAGGGGCCTACAACGGTAATGGCGATACGGCGGAGGATTAGTTTTTTAGTTGATTGGGTTAGATTAGGTTGATAAAGTTGAATAGTTGTAAAAAACTTCTCAACTTTATAATAATTATCCTGGTTAGAACTCAATCAACATAATCAACCACTTAACAAAACAACCATGTTCGATAAACTATTTGAAGCACAGCAAAAAGCTGGCGAAGTAAAACAGCGGTTGGATACGATCACTGTTTTAGGAATGGCCGAAGGCGGGATGATCAAGGTTACCGCTAATGGCAACAAGGTAATTCAATCGGTGCTTATTGATGACGAGTTTTTGAAATCGGCGGATAAGGAAGAGCTGGAGGAGTTATTGATGGTTGCTATAAACAAAGCCCTTGAGCAGGCAGAAAATGTAAGCCAGAGCGAAATGGCCGTTTTAACAAAAGACATGTTTGGCGGGCTGGGAAATTTGTTTGGTAAGTAAGGCTGAACATTATTTCAATGTAAAAATAAAAAGGTTTGTCATGCTGAGCATAGCGAAGCATCTGTCGGCGATCAGTTCAACAAGTAGATTCTTCGCCATGCTCAGAATGACAAATTATCTTAACTAGTTATTACCAAAAACATCATCTACAATGAAATTCACCTATTACGGCCAGTCGGCGTTTGAATTGCAAGCCGGTGGCAAAACACTATTATTCGATCCGTTTATTTCGCCCAACGAGGCAGCCAAAAACATTGACGTCAACAGTCTGAAGCCCGATTACATCCTGCTTTCGCATGGCCATGGCGACCATATGGCCGACCTGATCACCATTCAAAAAAACAGCGGAGCCAAAGTGATCTGCATAGCCGAAATAGCCGGGTGGCTTGGTGGTAAGGATATTACCAACGTGCATGGCATGAACATAGGCGGCGGTTTTAATTTTGATTTCGGCCGTGTAAAAATGGTGAATGCCATACACTCAAGCTCGATGCCTGATGGTGCTAATGGCGGCAACCCTGCGGGCTTTGTAATCTATGCCGATGGCAAAAAGATTTACTTCGCCGGTGATACCGCGCTTACCTATGATATGAAATTATTAGCTGACGAGAACCTAGACTGGGCCATTTTGCCTATCGGCGATAATTACACTATGGGGCCTGATGATGCTATCAAAGCGGCTGAATTTGTGAACTGTAAAAATGTGATCGGCGTGCATTATGATACCTTCCCGGTGATACAGATCGATAAAAAAGAGACTGCTGAAAAATTTGCGAAGGCGGGTTTAAATCTAAAGCTACCGGCAATAGGTGAGAGCCTTGAGCTATAAAAGAAAAGAGCCCCCAAAATCCGGGGGCTCTTTTTGAAAAACTACGCTTTTGTGGTGTCCTTCATCTTTTTCTTCATCTTCATCTTGTTACCCTTCTTCTTCATCTTCATTTTCGAGGTGTCCTTTTTGGTAGTATCCCGCAATGCTTTTACCGGGGTAATTGCAGAAGCAGTGCTGCCAAAACAAACCGCTGCTAAAGCGATCATGCACAGTGCTTTTTTCATAGTTTGAGTTTTTTGGTTTTTTATGATAGCTATAATACTTTAACCAAAACGCACAACTATTTGTTTTTAAGTTTTTAAATTATCGTTCCATGTGGTATGATAGCTCTTTTCTTGATAACCACAATACCATCCTGCACGGTATGCGTGCCATAATCCCCGTCTTCCAGCGGGTCGCCGCAATTGATCTGTACATCATTACCGATATACGTATTCTTATCAATGATGGCATTTTTGATATGGCACCTGTCGCCTATACCCATGATGGGCGAATTGCTTAACCGCGATTCTTCAATCTGATCCAGTGTTTGGTAATTATCACTTCCCATTACATAGCAGCTTTCGATGATCGTTTCCAAACCAATTCGGGTGCGGATACCTATTACCGAGCGCGAAATTTCACTTGCATTAATGATGCAGCCATCCGCAATGATGGTTTTATCCAAACGTGTGCCGGATACCTTTGATGGCGGCAGCATACGTGCACGGGTGAAGATGTAATTCTTATCAAACAGGTTGAATTGAGGAATATCATCTGTCAGCCCCAGGTTGGCTTCAAAAAATGAGGGTATGGTACCGATATCTGTCCAGTAACCCTCGTACTGATAGCTTGCTACCCGGTGGTGATCGATGGATTGCGGTATGATCTCTTTACCGAAGTCGGTTCTTTCATTGCCTTCAAGCAATTCATACAACAGCTTCCGGTTGAAGATATAAATACCCATGGAAGCCAGGTAAACCCTCCCGGCGGCCTTCATTTCATCGCTAACTTCGGATGCCCAGCCTTCGAAATCCTTTTTGGGTTTTTCGATAAAGGCATTGATCATTCCCTTCGAATCAGTTTTTAAGATACCAAAGCCGGGCACATCAGCGGCATCTACTGGTATGGTTGCAATAGATATTTCCGCGTTGGTTTCAATATGATGAGTGATCATGTCCTGGAAATCCATCTGGTACAGCTGGTCGCCCGAAAGGATAAGCACATATTCAAACTCATGTACTGCCAAATGGTGCAGGCTTTGCCTTACCGCATCGGCTGTACCCTGGTACCAGGCCCCGCTTGTCGGCGTTTGCTCTGCAGCCAAAATATCCACAAAAGCGGTACTGAAACTGCTGAAATGATAGGTGTTTTTGATGTGCTTATTCAGCGAGGCCGAATTGAACTGCGTTAACACATAGATACGGGTAATGTCCGAATGCAAACAGTTTGATATCGGAATATCAACCAGGCGATATTTCCCGGCGATGGGAACGGCCGGTTTTGAGCGGGTTGCGGTAAGCGGCGATAAGCGGCTTCCCTGGCCACCGCCAAGTACGATGCAGATTACTTTTGATGTCATATAGCAGGATTTAAACTTTCGTAGAGATTTATATATTCTTTGGCCGAGCGATCCCATGAGAAATCGAGCGCCATCATTCGTTTACGTAACAACTGTAAATGCGGTATAGTTTCATAAAGTGTTACAGCCCGGCCCACAGCATGCACCATATCGCTCACGCTGGTATGGACGAAACGTATGCCATAACCGCCCTCATCGCCAAAATCAATTACAGTATCCTTTAAACCGCCTGTTGTTCTCACCATCGGAACTGTACCATACCGAAGCGCGTACAACTGGTTCAGACCGCATGGCTCCACGCGCGAAGGCATCAGCAGGAAATCAGACCCGGCATATACTAAGTGCGCCAAAGACTCGTCGTACCCGATAAACACATTACACTGTGCAGGGAATTCCACTTTCAGCGCCAGTAACTCTTCCTGCACGGCTACCTCACCTGCACCCAATATAAAGAAATTGATCTCGCCGGGATGAGCTAAAATGCTTTGTCTGATGGCTTCGGCTAACAGGTCGGCTCCTTTCTCAATAACCAGGCGGCCAATAAATGAGATCAGGGCTTTATCAGGCGACAGTTCAAACCGGGCACATAATGCCTCCTTATTCTTTTGTTTCCCGGCTGCCAATTGCCTCAAAGAAAATTTTTCCGGTATCATGGGGTCGGTTTTGGGGTTCCATATTTCGGTATCTATCCCGTTAAGGATGCCGTAGCCTTTAGCCCGTTCTATATAAAATAAATATTCGAGGCCATTTGAATTGTAGGTTAATTCTTCCAGATAGGTTGGCGATACAGTAGTATAACGCCAGCAGCATTTTACCGCGGCAGCCAGCGGATTGATGGCCCCGTTCCAATCAAGCAGACCGGTTTTTGACAGGTCGATCTCTGGCAGATAGGATAACTTATCCCAGCCGAAAGCGCCGTGGTATTGCCCGTTATGTATCGTAAATATGGTTGGCGTATCCGCCAGGCGCTCATAAAGTTTTGAGTTATACAATAAAAAGGGCACCAGGCCCGAATGATGATCGTGACAATGGATCAGGTCGGGTGTTTGATGCGACCAGTTGATCCAATCTAAAAACGCGATCTGGAAAGCGATGAACTGTTCTGTTTCATCGGGATAACTGTACACGTTTTCCCGGTCAAGCAAACCCGGTATTTTTACCAGGTACAGCTCAAAACCCAGTTTATCTGTTGCCTCCTTTAATATTTCGAAATAAAACCTGCGCGAGCCCAACAGGGAAGACGCCTGGAAAATGGTCTCAAATTCATTCTCCTGGGTAAACTTCCGGTCGTAAAAAGGCATCACCACAGCGGCCTGTAAACCAAGCTGGTTTTGGTATTTTGGAAGGGCGCCTACCACGTCGGCCAGCCCGCCAACTTTGGCTACTGGATAACACTCGGCACTCAGATGGAAAACTCTCATTGATTGGCAGATAAAAAGCTCAATTTAAGCAAAGAATTACTTAAATAAACAACCTTAATGTTATATTGAGTTTAAAAAATGAATTTTTATTATTTGTTTAGCCGCCGGGGCTGTTCGCTTTTAAATTATAAGCGGCATGGGTGGTTTTTTGTTAAATTGATATTTTTTGGAGGGGGAATGGTGGGTTTTTTACGAAAGTGGTAATCTAAGTCTTTAGTCTGAAGTCAAAAGCCAAAAAGATTATGCCTTGAAACTTAAGACTTATGACTTTAAATTAGGGCGTTGCCTGCGGCCCGTGCTATTCGCTTATACTGCCCGGGCATTAGCCACATGGCCGGTATCCGCTACTATCACTAACGCGGCCTTCGCTGTGTCCGAACTGGGATTTATAGGATTAAGGATTGCCATGATCACTTATCTCTTCTGCCGCAAGCTTGCAGCTTGTGGTTTAACATGGTTTCAGTTTTCAACTGAAGGAAGCTGAAAGCTTCATCAAATGTAACCACGAGTTACGCTGCGCTAAACTCGCGGGAGCGTAGAATAACTAATAAATTATTCTATTTTTTTAATACATCTTTTGGTTTTTCGTAATTCCAAAATTCTTTAATTCTCAATGCTCCTAGCAAAATTCCAATCTTTCCAATTATTATTTTATCAACTTTTAAATGATGCTGAATATCAGCTGGAAAAGATGACTCAGGTTTTGCAATAAGAATAAATCCGCCTTCGTTGAGCTCTGATGGTTTAGACAAATAATCAAATTCACCAAAATGATAAGCATCGCTAACTAATACTACAACATCACATCCACTCCTACGTACCAAGCGGTACATATAATGTTCTTTGGTTGAAATATTTTCAACGCTTACAACATTTTGATGAGAATGCAACTTTTCTAATATGAATGGCATTATCGAGGGATGAAGATCTTTTCCCATATTAAATGATTTTTAAGCAAATATTCTTATTCATAAACTTTTTTAAATCCACTGGTTCATTTTGTGTAAATGTTGTTATATGTAAAGCTATTTTAAATTTTTCAAGAAATTCTTCTTTTATCGTATTAACTATTTTGCTATATTCTTTTAACTCATTGTTGTTTTTAAAATTTATGTTTTGAACAATATCTACATCATTAAAATTTATAGAATCGCTTAATATAGAACCTATAAGGTATAAATCATCTATAATGGTATATTCTGAAAATCTAGAAAGAATCCAATTTTTCACTTCTTGTACTATATTAGTTTGAACTCTCTTCATTCACAATTCGAATTATCTCTTTCGGGAACAAATATTGACTATAATCAAAATTAGCATCTTCACAGTGCTTTTCAAATGCATATCCATGAGCTAGAAAATCTTCGAATATTTTAAGATGCACTTTTGGAATAAGAGCCTTGTACTCCGAAATCAAGTTTGATATGATACTATTATTAGGCAAAAGCTGTTCTCTTCGAACCTTATACCATAAAGTCATATCCCACCGTAAAGGTTGCTGATTGTTAACACCAGAATTAGGTCCAAAAGCACTAAAAACTCGCTCATTGTCTTTTAAATAAGGTAATATGATTTTGCATAACTGCGTAAAAGATTCAATTGGCGGTTCTTCAATATTAGTGGCGATATCACTAAATTGGGACTCCAACAATTCTTTTATGGCAAGAATCTTGCTAAGATCATTTTGCTTATTTAATAATAAATAAAGTGTTGAAAAATCTATTATGTCTTTTCCCCCATTAAAAGCATAATTTGGATTAACTATTCTGTCAATTGCTTCTTGACTATATTGTTCCTGCCGACCAGTTATGATTAAAATTTTTAGTGCCTTATATTTTTCATAATGTTTATTTTTAACATATTTCTCTAAAGTATCTTTTACTTTCTTTATGCCGGAAGTTGCTGTAATTTGAATTGAAAGTTGACCAAATTTGTCACGCAAGTCTATACTATTATAATTTTTGGCTTCAACGTAATTTACGTTTTCAAAATCTGCACTAAAGACAATATTTAGAATTTTAATAAGAACATTCTCGGCATGAATGTTAATGCTAAATTCTCCGTTCTTATTAAGAATTTTAACTTGTTCACTAAAACGGGAAAAGTATTTGGATATTAGTTGTAGAAGCTCCTGCTGTTTCATCAAACAAATTTTAATAATTTAATTTGTAAGTGACCTATATTCTTATGCGAATCTAAAAAACATATTTGATTTGTTATCTCGTGTTTGCGGCTTGTAGTTTAACATGGTTTCAGCTTTCTACTGAAGGAAGCTGAAATTTGGGCAAGGGCAACCACGAGTTACGCTAAGATAAACTCGCGGGAGTAAAAAATCGAATGTTTCCCTGTCTGTTCGAGTGTCGACACTCGAACGTTTTTAAAGTTTAGCGTGGACGCTAAACTTGGCGGAAAAGATAATCATGGCAATCGGTTCAATCCTAAAAATCATGGTTCAGACAAAAGGAAAAAAAGGGTGCGTTAGCGATGGCAGCGGATACCGGCCTTGTGGCTAATGCCTCGCGGAGTATAAGCGTACAGCGCGGGCCGAAGGCAACGCCCAAATAACTCGCTACTTTTATGATCGGGTGCCGAAACAAGTTCGGCATTACAGGTAATAAAATTTAACATTCCAACATCAACCATTAAACCCAATCAACCAATCCAACCACCCATCAATGCGCCTCCAACCAATTCAACCCCGTCCCTATCTCCACCATAATAGGTACCGTGGTTTTTATCGCGGTTTTCATGTGGTGCATAATAATAGGTTTTACTGTTTCTATTTCATTGTTCGGTACATCAAAAACCAACTCATCATGTACCTGCATGGTCATGCGGGCATCCAGTTTCTGGGCTTTCAGCTCGCGGTGAATATTGATCATGGCGATCTTGATCATATCGGCGGCCGAACCCTGTATTGGCGCGTTGATGGCATTTCTTTCGGCAAAACCACGCACGGTCATGTTGGCCGAATTGATATCGCGCAGGTAACGGCGGCGACCCATCAGGGTACATACATAGCCATTTTCGCGGGCAAAATTCATGGTATCGTTCATGTATTGTTTGATGCCGGGGTACTGGGCGAAATAGTTCTCGATGATCTCGGCAGCTTCCTTGCGCGGGATACCCAGGCTTTGGGATAAGCCAAATGCCGACTGCCCGTAAATGATACCGAAATTAACAGCCTTAGCATTTCGGCGCTGACTGCCAGTTACCTCTTCCAACCCTATGCCATACACTTTAGCTGCGGTTGCCGTATGGATATCCAGGTTTTGCACAAAGGCTTCCATCATGTTCGCATCCTTGCTGATCTCGGCGATGATGCGCAGTTCGATCTGCGAATAATCCGCAGATACTATGCTATGCCCGGCATCTCGTGGAATAAATGCCTTGCGCACTTCGCGACCTCGCTCTGTACGGATAGGGATATTCTGCAGGTTGGGATTAGTGGAACTTAACCGACCAGTTGCAGCTATCGCCTGGTTATAAGAAGTATGCACGCGCCCGGTTTTCTGGTTCACCATTTGCGGCAGGGCATCAACGTAAGTCGATTTCAGTTTTTGCAGCTGGCGGTAATCTAATATATCCCTCACAATATCACTTTTGGCGGCAAGTGAAAGCAACACATCCTCACCGGTTTGGTATTGGCCGGTCTTGGTTTTTTTAGCTTTAGGATCGAGCATCAGTTTTTCAAAAAGCACTTCGCCCAGCTGTTTTGGCGAGGCGATGTTAAATCGGACGCCTGCCTTTTCGTAAACTATCTTTTCGTATTTGGAAATATCCGTTTCCAGTTCTTTGGAGAACTCATTCAGCGTATTATGGTCGATCTTTACACCTTCGTACTCCATATCGGCCAAAACATACACCAACGGATGCTCTATCTCGTGGATCAGCTTTTCGCTTTCCACTTCCTTCAGTTTAGGCTCGAATACGGTTCTTAACTGTAGGGTGATGTCGGCATCTTCGGCAGCATATTCCTTTATTTTTTCAAACTCCACATCGCGCATGCTCCCCTGGTTTTTGCCTTTAGCGCCGATCAGTTCGGTGATGGAAACCGGCTTGTAACCCAGGTAATTTTCCGACAGGATATCCATACCATGCCTGGTATCCGGGTCGATAATGTAGTGGGCGAGCATGGTATCAAACAGGTCGCCCTGTACTTCCACGCCATACCATTTCAGCATCAGGATATCAAACTTCAGGTTTTGGCCGGTCTTGCCGATGGCGGCATCTTCCAGTACCGGTTTAAATTCATCTACAATAAGCTGGGCTTCCTTTTGGTCAGCCGGAACAGGCACATACCAGGCCTGCCCATGTTTTACCGCGAATGAAAGGCCTACCAGTTCGCAAAAATTAGCGTCTGTTCCGGTAGTTTCCGTATCGAAGCAAATGCTTTTTTGCTGTTTTAAAGTGGCGATCAGTTCTGCACGTTTTTCAAACGTTTCAGCCAAATGATATTCGTGGGGAACGGTATTGATATTTTTGGTGACCCGTTCAAATTCGGGTTCGGCTATATCTTTCAGATCAACCGTCATGGTGGTGCGGTTGGTAGCCACCGGGTCGCCAAACAGGTCGGTTTGGATGCTGACAGCTTTAGTTTCGGTAATGCTGAAATCGTCGCCAAAAACACGACGGCCCAAGGTGCGGAATTCCAGCTCAGCAAATAAAGGCTCTAACAGATCCTTGCTCGGGGCACACATTTCCAGTCCGGCCTCATCCAGTTCAACAGGCACATTCAGATTGATGGTTGCCAGCTTTTTGGACATCAAGCCCTGCTGAGCGAATTGCTCTACATTTTCGCGCTGCTTGCCTTTCAGCTCATGACTATGGGCGATGATCTCTTCCATCGACCCATATTGCTTGATCAGCGCTTTAGCAGTTTTCTCGCCTATGCCGGGGATGCCGGGGATATTGTCCACCGCATCACCCCATAAGCCTAATATGTCGATTACCTGTTCTACACGCTCTATTTCCCATTTTTCCAGCACTTCCTTTACACCCAGGATCTCCATTTCGTTACCCATGCGAGCTGGCTTGTAAATGCGGATATTATCGGATACCAGTTGCGCGAAATCCTTATCAGGTGTCATACAATAAACCTGGTAGCCTTTTAGCTCGGCCTTTTTAGCCAGGGTGCCTATGATATCGTCAGCCTCATAGCCATCGGAAGTGATCAATGGGATATTAAAACCCAAAACCACTTTAAAAATATAAGGTAACGCTTTAGCCAGATCCTCGGGCATAGCTTCGCGGTGTGCTTTGTAGGCTTCGAAATCGGTGTGGCGTTCGGTTGGCGCTTCGGTATCAAAAACTACCGCCATGTGGGTTGGCCTTTCTTTTTTCAGCACATCCAGCAGGGTATTGGTAAAACCCATTACCGCCGAAGTATTGAGGCCGCCCGATGTAAACCGCGGACTTTTACTCAACGCAAAATGAGCCCGGTAAATAAGGGCCATACCATCCAACAAAAAAAGCTTCTTCATATATTTTTATTATGATTTCACTGATAGGTAATGATTACACCGATCTTTTCAAAAATACAATTTATGTTCACTGATTAGCAATCCAAAATCAAATCGGTAAAATCAAAAAATCTTAGATCAAATTGTCATTCTGAACATAGTGAAGAATCTAACTATACGACAAGTCTCAAACAAGCATGGCGGATTAGATACTTCGCTATCGCTCAGTATGACAACAGGCTATTGTGTTGTAGTAGATTCCTACTCAAAGTGAAAGGAATAATAGTTATTTAAATGAGCAACTGTCAATATGGTCATTTACCATGCCGGTAGCCTGCATGTGAGCGTAGCAAATCGTAGTGCCGAAAAACTTGAACCCGCGCTTTTTCATGTCTTTGCTTATCGCATCTGAAATGGGGGTGCTTGCCGGTATTCTATCCGAATGATTGACAATGGGCTTCCCATCCGGCATAAAGCTGTACAGGTATTTGTCAAAAGAGCCAAACTCTTTTTGTATCCCGATAAACAGTTTGGCATTATTAATAGCAGCTAATATTTTTAACCTGTTGCGGATAATGCCGGCATCCTGCATCAGGCGCTCCACATCCTCATCGGTAAAGGCGGCTACCTTATGCACATCGAAACCGGCAAATGCCTTGCGGTAGCCATCGCGCCGGCGCAAAATAGTGATCCAGCTTAAACCGGCTTGTGCAGATTCGAGGATGAGGAACTCGAATAGCTTTTTATCATCGTGAGTGGTTTTGCCCCATTCTTCATCATGGTATTTGATGTAAAGCTCATCGGTTCCGGGCCAGGAGCAGCGTTTTATTTCAGTTGGCATATGCTTTTCAATTTAATGATTAATTTAAGTTTATTCTTTTGTCTGAACTAAGATTAAACGGGATTTCAGGATTGATGGATTTTTTGCCTGCATTAACTGCACACTGCTACTGTCCACTGCCAACTTCATTCAACTCATCCCAATACTCCACTGCTCTTCTATAATGCGGTATCACTATCGATCCGCCAACCAAATTGGCTATCATAAACACCTCGTTCATTTCATCGTGATTTACGCCGGCTTCGTGGCATTTACCGAGGTGATATTTGATACAATCGTCACAGCGTAAAACCATGGAGGCTACCAGGCCCAGCATTTCTTTGGTCTTTACATCAAGGGCGCCTTCGGCATAAGTGGTGGTATCCAGCGCGAAAAAACGTTTGATATTGATATTGGCCGACTCCATTATCCTGTCGTTCATTTTGGTGCGATAGGCGTTGAAATCATCTTCTAATTTTCCCATGGAGATTAATTATTGAGTTATAGATTTGTTGAATTATTGATTGGCATTTAACACATTGAAAATGCTAATAAAATTAGTTTTTTACGAATATATATTTTTATCTTTATATCGTTTCAGCAAAATTAAATTTTTACCTTTTTACTATATTATATGGAAAGTATATCACCGAATATTTTTGTCAGCAATATGCCCGAAACCGTTGCTTTTTATAAGCTGCTGGGTTTCCAGGTTACCATGTCCGTTCCTGATAGTGGCGAGGACCTGGTTTGGGCAATGATGGTTAATGGCAGCGTTACCATGATGTTTCAAACCTATAGCAGCCTGGCCGAAGAACTGCCCGAAATAAGCCGGAAAGATGGAGGTTCGCTGTTGCTTTATATCGATGTAAAAGATATCCGCGGTTTTTTTGAGTCGATAAAGGACAAAGTGAAAGTGCTGAAAGGTTTGGAAGCGACCTTTTACGGAGCGACCGAATTTTCCATCCTGGATAACAATAACTATGTGCTCACCTTTGCCGAACACGAATGATAGATTTTAAACGCGCCGACCATATTCACATTTGCGTTCCGCCTGAAAGGTTGGAAGAGGCCAGGCAATTTTACGCTGATATAGTCGGACTAAAATTAACACACCGCCCCGAGGTATTTCGTCACCCGGGATACTGGTTCGAGATAGGTAATATTGGTTTTCATATCGGTATTGAACCCGGCTTGTTAACTACCTCGCGGCACAGCGCATTCGAGGTGACGAATTTAAACGCAGCCCGAAAGCAGCTGGAGGAAAATGGTGTGAAAACGTATGAAGAAGAAAAATTAGCAGACCGGGAACGCTTCTTCTTTCTCGATCCGTTTGGAAACAGGATGGAGTTGCTGGAATATCAGCCCCCTCTAAATCTCCCTCTGTAGGGGAGACTTTAAAAGCATTTTAAATCCTCTCCAAGGAGAGGATTTAAGTGAGACTTCTTTCATGCCGCCACCCATACCTGGCATTTCATCATATAAATTATTTGTGAAGATAATTGAAACGCTCTTTGACATCTTAATTTAATTGGCGCAGATTTGACAACTTTTAAAAGTTGTCAAATCTTATAGATCGTGCGTGGGGATAAGACACTGATTGAATTATTAAAAAACCTTTTCCTTCAATATCTTGACTTTAACAATTTTCCAGGAATCATTAACTTTTATCCATTCATAAACGCCTTCCCTTTCAACTGTCCAATTTTTTGAAAAGAATATGAAGATTCTAAGTGACACTTTGGATTGCTGGACTAAAGTTTCAACTACGCAATCTTTATTAATAGTGTAGTCTTTTCTTTCGTACTTACTGGAAAAGCTTTTAATTCGCCTAAAATAGTTGGTTATATCCTGGATTAGTTGCCTTTTCCCAATCTCTTTTCCATTAAGCTGAACATATTTTAGATTCTCACTGAAATATTCTATATACCGGTCAAACTGCTTAAATTTTAGAGCTTCGTTCGATAACTCATGGGTTTTATCAATTTCTTTGATTATCTCGTCATTGACCATAATTTCAGGTGGTTATCTATTATTTTTAGTAAAACACGATAAGCTAAAAAATCCATAATACTATGAATCAAGCGTATCAGCCATAATGAAGGTCATCATAACCTTGTTACCAACTACCTTTATTTCCCCCCGTGCTGCTCAATATAAGCCGCCATCGAGTTCACATCCACCAGCACTTTGCGTCCTTCCTTGGGGTCCTGTATAGTAATGCCGTATTCGCGTTTCAGCAACACGATCAGCTCCAGCGAATCGATGGAATCCAGTCCCAGTCCATCGCCAAATAAAGGCTCATCATCCTTGATATCCGCCGGGGTAAGGTCGGTCAGGTTTAAAAATAATATGATCTGGCTTTTCAGCTTTTCTTTCAATTCCGTGTTTTCCATCGAGTAATTATAGTGGTTTTAACGTACAAATCCGAACAAATAGTTAGATCGCTAATTTAATTCATAGATTTATACATCCTTTATTTTATTAATACAATTATGAAAGTTGTTAATTATATATCATGAGGCAACTTGTAGATTTCAAAAGTGATTTTAATAATCCAAAATTGATAAAGATTTGGCTCGCTATACTTTGTGTATTAATATTTCCCTGGCTGGTTGTATTTTTCCGATTCAACAAAGTGATAACAGTTTTTGCCATATTCATCAACATGGCGGTGGTGTTTGCAGTAATCGCGTATATAAAAATAAGTCTCAAAATCATTATATATCCACAAGAGCATATTATCGAATATTATTGGATGAGACTTTTTGCGAAAAAAAGTCAGATAACCATCGATATTAAAAACGCTCACCTTAACCTTGACATAATAAATTATAAAGGGAATAATCTCTGGAATTTAATTATTACTGATAACAACGATCCGGGTAAAAAGATTTCACTTACAGAAATAACTGATGGATTTGACGGACAGCAAATCAAGACTATGTATCAAGTGTTAAAGCAAGTTAGCACTGATTAGGTAGATAAGAAAAGTGATCGTCCTATAAATCCTTCCAATCGCTAAATCGTGTCGTCAATTATATTAAATTTTTTCTTTTCAGCCCAATAAAGGTGATCAACTGAAACACCAGGGTTATGGCGATCAAAGGTACAAGGTTTCCAAACACATCACGCAATTTACCACCTTCGAGGAACAATCCGTAATAAGCCTGTAAGCACCAATGCATCGGCGAAAAGTTAGCAACAGTTTTAAGCGATGTATCCATGGCAAAGCTCGGCACCATTAAGCCACCAATAGCGGCCAGTATCACAATGGATATCGCCCCGAAGCCGTTGCTCTGCTGGTGTGTTTCGGCAAAAACGCCTATGCATATCGCATAACTCACCGCGCACCAGCCGCAAACTAAAGTTACCACAAACAAGCCCGCTACATCTCCTGGCAAGTTCAAAGCAGGTAAACCCACCAGGGGGAAAATCCAGATTCCTAATGAGAATATCACAACCGCCTGTATCACGGTAACTACCACATAGGTGATCTGCTTGGACAATAATCCGACCGCGTAATTGGTTGGCAAAGTTTTGAGCCGGATAAAGCTGCCGCTCACTTTCTCCCTTACCACGCTGCCGCCTAAGGACATGATCACAAAAAACATGGCGAAGATGGTCCAGGCAGGCACATTGTGCTGGGCCGCGTTCGGCGCGCTCAGCGTGCCGTTTTTTGAAACAGGCACCTCATTGATGGTCGCCTTGTTATTCAGCATCTCCTCTTCCAATTTAGCCGGCAATGGCTTCTCGTTGATAGCGAAGTACAGTGTCCGCAAAGTTTCCCTGCTCTCTACCAATTGCAGCGCACTGCGCAAACCGCCCTGTACAGACAGGCGCAATTGCTCCTGCAGCACCGGGTTATAGTATAAGGTCAGCGGATCAATTTCTCCCGCGTTGTTTTTAACGGAATCTGCCTGTAAACCAAAGCTGGTTAATGCTTTACCCGCCACGCTTTTTGATTTGGCTTTTACTTTCCCGGTAAAATCAGCGGGGATCACCACACCCAATAAAGCATCCCTTTGCTTCATCGAATCAGTGATGAGTTTAATATCCTGGTTTTTTGGCAGCTGATATACCTTAAACAACCCGATTTTATTGATAGCTTCTATCAGTTGTGTGCTTGATTCACCCGTATCCTGGTTGCATACCAGGATGGGCATTTTGTTTTTATTGATAAGCTGGAACGTACTATTCTGAATATCCGTCACCACAAAAACCAATACGATAGGCATGATAAACATCAGTGCAAGCCCTATTCCATCGCGAACCAGTATCCGCACATCTTTTACTATTGTGACCCAAAGCTTAAACATCGTTCCGGTATCCCTTCCCCGTTAAATTTAAAAACAGGTCCTCCAGGTTTTCCTGCCTGTGCTCCTTCAATAAATTGGTTAAGCTATCCTGCACAATGATCTCGCCGCTGTCTATCAGCGCCACTTGTTCGCATAAGCCTTCTGCCTCGCTCAATTGGTGCGAAGTGTAAATAAGCGTGGTGCCCTTTTTGTTCAGCTCCATCAGGTAGTTAATAATGGCGTGGCGGGTTTGCACATCCACGCCCACAGTAGGCTCATCTAAGATCAGCACCGCCGGGTTGTGCATCACGCTGATAGCGAGGTTTACCCGCCGCTTCATTCCGCCCGAAAATTTATCTACCTGTTTATGACACACGTTTTCCAACCCCAATATCTGTAGCAATTCATCAGTGCGGGTTTTGATCTGCTGTCTGTTTAATCCAGACCAGGCGCCGAAAAACTCTAAATTTTCCACCGGGCTCAATTCCTGGTAAAAAGAAAAATCCTGCGGTACAAAACCGAAGAGTTTGTTCACCTCTTTGTTATGCTTATTTACATCGAGGCCCAATAAATGGATGCTTCCTTCATCAGCGGAAAGCAGTCCTGTCATCAGGCTCAGCAAGGTAGTTTTACCTGCGCCATTGGGGCCAAACAAACCAAAGCGTTCCCCTTTTTTTACCTGTAAATTCATGTGGGAAAAAGTAACGCCGTCGTTGCCGGGATAATGAAATCCCAGGTTTTCGATGTTTACAGCTAAAGAATCGCTTACTGCCATTTTATATTTTTTAGCGCGAGGAATGCCTCTTTTTCCAATACGGATATTTCTATCAAATAGTCACCCATTAAATTAAAATCTTCCTGGCTGCCTAATCTTCCCTTGTAAATACCCGCTGCCTGTACGGCTGCGGTACGCCAAAGGTCGCCTGCCTGGGTAAATAGCTGCGATATTTCCAATAGTTCATCTTTTTGCCAGTAAGTATGCGCCTCCTGCAAAAAGGCCGCATAAATATAGCGAAATCCACCACCGCCTGTCCCTATTTCTTCCTGCATACGCACCAATTGTGCCAGGTACAAACCTGCTTTTTGCAAGCCCAGTTTATCGCGCCATTTTTTTATGCTCTCGCCGGTATATTTAATGCCTTTTACCCCTGCAAACCAACCCGGAATATTCAGCATCTGGTAAACATTCTTTTTGATCCCGTTCGCAATAGCCTTTTTGATCTGCCCCTCGGTAATTTCCACCTTGCTGCCCGGATAGTAGATTTGCCCTTTGGGTGCCAGCGCCCCTTTGGCAAAGCGCACACGCTCCAGTTCATAGCTGGTCAACGTGGTTGCCTTATCCATTACCGGGTCGCTAATGAGGTAATTATCCCCCTCTTTGCCATACACAATTAAGTTATGCGCGTTAAAGTGAAAGCGGTATTCTCGCGGGAAATACGATAAATAATATACCCCCACCTGGCAGCCCACAGGGTGTCCTTCATCCAAACAATGCTTTAAAAATGCTTCGGCTTTTTCTTTGGAGCTGAATTTTTTCCTAATTACCGGTATGCCCAGCGCCTTGCAAGTCCGCTTAAAAATATAACCCGGAATGGTGCGGAACGCGATGGCCGGGCCATTGTTGATCTTGATAAGTGGCACATAAACAAAAAACAGTCCTGCCCCAATACCAAAAGCCAGGGGCTCGGTTATTTTGGATAGTGAACTTTCGCGTAATAAACTACTGGTAACTCCTGATTCACAATGTGCCGACTGGAGATGTTCGAAATCAAGCTTCATGCACATTCATCGTTTTAAGGTCCTCTACTTTTACGGTAAAGGCCTCCGCATATTTCTGCAGTTTTTTGTCTGATAATCTGTTAAATACTCCCGGTTTCAGATGCCGTTTGATCTGCCATTTCCAAAAGCCGGAATAATCAGATAAGATGCTTATATCCATCAATCTATATTCCATAAAAAACAGCAGCGGACTCGCTTCGTTATTTAATACCTGCTGTTTTGCTTTAGCAGTACGTTGTGCTATATCCTGCCAGGCCACATCCAGCGCGTTGATCTTTACGTCCCAGCCGCTGCTCAGTTCCTTTACATATTTTCCCGAACTATCCGTAGCATAGCAAACCTCCTTCGTGATCTTTCCCAAAGCACTTACATCCTGCGGCACGTTTTCTTTCTTCATTTTGTCTGAACCATGATTTGTAGGATTGAAGGATTACCATGATTGTAAAACCCATTAACTTAATCAACCCAATCTAACCCAATCAACTAAACCACCGTCAACATCGCATACATATACGAGAATCGGGCGCTTTCCGGAACAAGCAATAATATCCGTTCGCCCTTTTTCAATCTTCCGCTGTTAAACAGTTCGTTGATCATCAAATATACCGATGCGGCGCCTACATTACCTACGGTGTACAGGTTGATAAACCATTTCTCGTAAGGGATGCCGCCGCCATAATATTCTACTAAATCGTATATTTTACTCTTGAAAAAATCACTGGAGATATGGGGTAAAAAATAATCCACATCATCAGCGGTAAGTTTGCGCCGGTCCATGATCTCTTTGATCTTCTTGCCTCCCAAATGCACAATATTATCGCTCAATAAAGTAATATCCTGTTTTACGCTGAAAATGGATTTGTTCATGATCTCTTCCGGCGTATAATCCATAAAGCCTTTCAGCGTGCCGTCTTCCTGCTTGTCGCCGCCCATATACATACAGGTTTCCATAACGTTGGCGTAGGACGCACCCTCTATCCAATCCAGTCGCAGGCTCAAGCCGGTTTCGTTCGGTTTATCCGACATTAAAAACGCCGATGCACCATCCGACAGCATCCACCTCAAAAAATCCTTCTGAAAAGCAATAAATGGATTGTCTTCCATTTCCTTCAACTTCTGCGCCTCTTCTTCAAAAACATCCGAAACCAATAAGCCCGAAAACCTTTCAGACCCTGTAGCCACCGCCAACTTTACTTCCCCCGATTTAATGGCCAGGTAAGCGTACTTAATAGCGTGCATACCTGCGCAGCATACACCTGAGGGCGAAACCACCTCGATCGCTTCAGCATCGGGCAGCCAGCCATGCGTCATCACACCGTGGCTCGGCATTACCTGGTCGGGCGATGAGGTACCGCAGGATAACAGTTCAATTTCTTTTATTTTAGCCGGATCGTCCTTAAACAACTCCTGCACCGCCAGGGCGGTCATCTGGGCATTGGTATGAGTAGGTTTCCCGTTCTTATCCAAAGCGTAATAACGGTTGATGATACCATTGTTACGCAGTACAATTTTTTTTGATTTAGACGGCCTGCCATCGATATAGCCCAAATATTCCTCCATTTCATCGTTCGAAACGGGCTCATTTGGGAAATAGGCAGCGGTAGAATTTATATAAACTTGTTGGGTAGACATCACTTTAAATTACTTGTAAATAGCTTTGTTTTTTAATTTTTATTCTTTTGGATGAAAATGGCCTGATAAATATCGCATCTAAGGTAAGCAGAACCGGGGCGCCCAAAAATAACGCCACGAAAAGATAGTACTTAAACGCCGAAAGCCACGGCCCTTTATTCTTCCTTCTAGCTATAAATTTGGCCCATACGGCAAATATGATCTTTGCTTTTCCCTCTATAAACATCAACGGGTATTTAACAACAACCGCTTTTTGCTCTAAAAGTTCTTCCTGCAAATTGCCCCAGTCGCCTTTGGCTAAATGCGCGGCAACCGTTTCACCAAATATCCTGGTATTTTTAATATCCTCATCGGCTACGCCAGGCTTTGGGAAGATGTTTAAATACTTGTCCCGCTTGCCCGTCAGCATCCAGTAAAAAATGGTGATGAAACTTATCGGGTTTGGGTGCTTATCCACCAAAGCGATATTGCCAACCAAATTCGCCTCCGCATCCTTCAATGATTTCCTGATCCTCACATAAGCATTCAGCCACATATTACGGCCGGCGCTGATGGTGATTACAGGAGTATCCTTTAAAATAGCCCCGAAATCCGGGTTGTTCAATAACGAGTTGGAAGGTATGCTTGGCGATAAAAACCAGGGCTGATAACCTAAAATGACCAGGTCATATTTTCTTTCCTTTAACCCAAGCGGCTCTAACGCGGTAGGCACACTTAACACACAATCCGGCATCACGGAGAAAAACCGGCTTCCTGTCCACGGAAAGGCATAATCGGTAACTGGTTTGATCTGCACTTTTTCAACTGTTGCACCTGTCTCAACGATCGGAGCAGTAAATGAATTGATAATTTCGCCTAACTGACCCGATTGCGTATAGTAAATTGCCAAAACTTTTTTATCCATTCTCCGGCAAAGTTAAAATTCTTCCTTATGCAACACCTTTGAATTTTCAGCGTAATCCAAAATGGCGTGCTGCACTGCCGGCGATAAGCCTTTAAAATTCTTCTGCACAAACTCTTTGTCTTTCCCGATATCCGACCGGTACTTTACAATTTTTGGCGCGTGCTCCTGTATCGCCAGGCGCAAAAAGTGAAATTCTGTATTATCATTATCAGCCAGTAGAGCCGTTTCCAGTTTAATTCGTCCCGCTTTAAAAAGGCTTAATCTTTCTTTCGGCCTTTTAGCCAGGCCCGCTTGTTTCATTAGCAAAGCTCCCTCATAGCCTTCTTTCTCCTTTGCAGGGGCATCACTCTTCACCAAAGCTATTTCACTTTCAACAGCGGCTTTATCACCCGATTTCATAACCGAATAAAAATCAGCTTTGCTAAACTTCTGGGGCGCTGCTGCAGCCCTCACCGGCCCTGCAACCATCAAAAATATCCCGGTGATTACCGCGGCAAAAATTGTTATTCTTCTCATAAAATATTTAAGCAGTCCCAAACATAATAAATGCCCGCGCAATAACCATGAAAGGCATCAACTCTTCTATTACTTAATAATGGTTTATATAACAAACTATTCACAAGTCGTTATATTATCGGGCATCATGCTATAAAACTAATTTACTTTTGCT
The DNA here is from genome assembly GCA_035489035.1 of Mucilaginibacter sp. Taxonomy (GTDB): domain Bacteria; phylum Bacteroidota; class Bacteroidia; order Sphingobacteriales; family Sphingobacteriaceae; genus Mucilaginibacter. Next base: position 215,610 of record DATHKT010000057.1, on the reverse strand, counting down.
TACTTTGAGGCTGCAATTTTTTTTGTAAATAATTTTATTGCCTTTAACAATACCCCTGTTAAGACAAGCTAAGGTTATAAAAGTTTAAAAATAATTAAGTGAGTAAAAACGTGCCGTTTTCGGGCCTGTGGGCTATAATTTTAGGTGGATCAAGCGGATTTGGATTTGCCTCGGCAGAAAAACTGGCCCAACATGGTATGAATATCGCCGTTCTTTACCGGGAAACAGCTATTACGGAGAAACCGTTACTGGTAAAGCTCGCCAAAATAGCCTCCGAAAACGGGGTAACTATTCTTCCATACAATTTAAATGCGCTCAACCTGCAAGGGCGTGAATCCTTTATACAGCAATTTACCGCTGCCGCGGGAAACTCAAAGCACAAAGTCAAATTGTTGCTTCATTCCATCGCGCGGGGTAATTTAAAACCTTTGGCAGCCGAAGGCGGGCAGGATGAGCTTTCTGTAGAAGATATCCAGTTTACTACTTATGCGATGTCAAACAGTTTGCTTGATTGGGCAAGGACCCTTTTGGACGCCGAACTATTTCATCCTGATGGCCGCATCATCGGCCTGACAAGTGAGGGCGCACATAAACATTGGGACGGATATGCTGCGGTTTCCATTGCCAAAGCATCCCTGGAGAGCCTTGCAAAATATATGGCGGTGGAATTCAGCAAGTTCGGATTAAAAACAAATTTGATCCAGGCGGGTATTACAGATACTTCATCGTTAAAAATGATACCAGGGAGCGAAAAACTATTGGAAATTGCCGCAACAAGAAACCCGATGGGCAGGATGACACAGCCGGAAGATGTGGCAAAAGTCATCTATTTACTATGCACCGATGAAGCTTTCTGGATAAATGGTTCCCTAATTCATGTTGATGGCGGGGAGCATTGTAAGTGATGTGCGAATATGCAAATGTGCGGATGTGCAGATGATTTTAAATATTGAATGATGAAGTTATATAGGTATATAGTTAGTTTAATTCATGCGCTTTTCATCTTCGTACCCGTAATTTGCAAATCGATACATTTGCATATTTGCACATTTACGCATCTGCACATTTACGCTTATGTATAACGATATATTAAACCTTTTGCCATATAAATCGTCTTTCCTTTTTGTGGATAATATCACAGAGCTAAGTGAAGATGGGGTAATAGGTGATTATACTTTAAGGGCAGACTCTTTTTTTTATGAAGATCACTTCCCCGGTAACCCGGTTACACCGGGGGTAATTATTACCGAAATTATGGCGCAAATAGGGCTGGTGGTATTAGGCTTGTTTTTATTGACAAGGGACCCTGAGTTTAGTAACAAAACAGGTGAGGCAACGTTTCCCCTGTTTACATCAACGGAGGTCTCTTTTCATAAAATGGTTTTACCGGGGCAAAAAGTAAAGGTTATTTCAGAGAAACAATATTTTCGTTTCGGCAAGCTGAAATGTTATATAGAGATGTTTGATAGTTCGGGTGATACAGTGGCAAAAGGAATGTTTTCGGGTATTGTTAAAAGGATGGATATAAAAAATGGATAGACGTGTGGTGGTTACCGGCTTAGGGGTTGTTTCCCCTAACGGTGTTGGGTTGCCCGCATTTTTAAATGCCATCCAAAAAGGAATATCAGGGATAAAGTTTGTACCGCTGTACCAGGAACTTAACATGAGCTGCCAGGTAGCCGGTCTCCCTGATTTTGAATGGGATGGTTTAAAGAAATATATCTCTGATGTCACCTTTCATGGTTTAAAGGGAACTAATATTGGTTACGGCATCACGGCCGCTATGGATGCCTGGATAGATTCGGGCATGCCTATGGATACTGATGAGCCCCGCTGGGAAACTGGCTGTGTTTTTGGTAACAGTACACCGGATACCGAAGCTATGAAAAACGTGATAACCCGGGTAGATAAAGGTGAGGCCAAAAAATTAGGTTCGCGCGTAGTGGAACAAACTATGAATAGTGGTGTTACTTCCTATATATCAGGCCGTTTGGGCCTGGGGAATAAGATAATTACCAATTCATCAGCATGCGCAACCGGCACACAGGCTATTTTAATGGGATACGAGTATATTAAACATGGCTTTGCCAAACGCATGGTGGTGGGCAGCAGCGAGCATGTGGATACTTACGTTTTTGGAACGTTCGATTCCATGCGTGTTTTATCGCGCAAGTTTAATGATCGCCCCGAACAGGCTTCGAGGCCAATGAGTGCTACCGCAGGCGGGTTCGTCCCCGGTTCAGGTGCAGGGGCATTAATTTTGGAGGACCTTGAATTTGCCTTACAGCGCGGCGCAACCATTTATGCCGAAGTGCTGGGTGGTTCAAGCAATTCGGGCGGGCAGCGGGGCGGCGGCTCGATGACGGCGGCTAATTCAACAGGTGTGGTAAGATGCATTGAAGAGGCTATAACTAATTCGGGTATTCATCCGCAGCAAATTGACCTGTTAAGCGGTCACCTGACAGCCACGATGGCCGATAGGCAGGAAATAAATAACTGGAGCAAAGTATTGGGTAGAAGCGGAAAAGATTTCCCTTTAACCAATTCACTCAAATCCATGGTCGGGCATTGTTTAAGCGCCGCCGGGTCTATTGAATCAGTGGCATCCGTTTTGCAGATCATGCATGATTTTGTGCATCCGAATATTAATTTAGAAGATCCAAACACAGAGATAACTAATACGGTAAGCCCCGAAAGCTTGCCGGTAACTATGATAAAAAAGGAAATTAATATTGTAGCCAAAGCAAATTTTGGTTTTGGCGACGTTAATTCCTGCTTAATATTTTCAAAATTTAATAACTGATGACGAGAGAAGAAACGCTGAACGAGCTTAAAAAAGTTTTTGCGCCCTATACAACACATAAAGAATTGCTTGACAGTATTAATGATAATACCGATTTGATACAAGATCTGAAGATCAATTCGGCTAATTTGGTTGATATTATTATCGATGCGGAAGCTAAATACGATATAGAAATTGATTACGATTCGGCTGATAAGATGACCAATGTGGGTACCTGTTTGGATGTGATCACCGAAAAACTTGGCCAAAGAAAATGACCGGCACGGGCAATGATATTGTAGCGCTAAAGGCTATAAATGTTGTCCGTACAAAACAGTCTAATTTTTATTCAAAGATCCTTTCAGCTGCCGAAAAGACTCTTTACGATGAGCAGTTTGCAAATACATTAGCCTTCGAAAACTTCGTTTGGCTACTGTGGTCTGTTAAGGAATCTGCTTACAAATACCTGCAAAGGTTTACGCCGGAACTTGTTTTTTCGCCTACCAGGGTCAGCATTCAAACGCTTGCCCCCCCGGCGCAGCACTCGTTAAAGATATTTGAAGGGGCTACCATAGAGGACAATGGCTTTGACGATCAAGCTGGTTATAAGGGCGTTGTAAAGTGCGGCAGTACTCAGCTGTATTCGAGGTCGATAATCAACCACGATTTTATTTTCTCCGTAGTAAATGGGGAGGATGATTTTACACATACGTGCTGGGGTATCCGTTTGATCGATTCATCTGAAACAGAGTATCAATCCAAAGCCGTACGGAAATTTTTGATTGATAAACTTGATGGCCTTTTCCCTGATATGGCTTTTACTATAGAAAAAAGCCCGGAAGGTATTCCTGCATTATTTAACGGAACAGAAGTAACGAACATACCTGTTTCATTAGCCCACCATGATCGTTATATTGCCTATTCTTTCCAATTAAAATAATCAGAATGGAAACTTCTTCCAACCGCCGCAATTTTGTAAAAACCACCGCAGCAGGATTAGGTCTGCTCACGTTACCCGGTCTTTTACAAGCTCAGCCTCCCACCACTGCAGAAAAGAAAAAGATCGTTTGCTTCGGCGCACATCCTGATGACCCGGAAAGCGGTTGTGGAGGTACATTAGCCCGGCTGGCTCAAAATGGCCATGAAGTGACCATCATTTACCTCACCACCGGCGAGACCGGAATTGAAGGTAAATCGCACGACCAGGCAGCCGCCATCCGTAAACAGGAGGCCATCAATGCCTGTGCAATTTTAAAGGCAAAACCGATGTTCGCCGGGCAAATTGACGGCGGTACCATTATGGATAATGCCTGGCTGGCCAAAGTGCAAAAGATGATCGCTGATGAAAAACCTGATATGGTTTTTACACATTGGCCCGTCGATAGTCATAAAGACCATCAAATAGCTAGCCTGCTAATGATACAAACCTGGGTGCGTTCGGTGAAAAAATACCCGTTATACTTCTTTGAAGTATGCACCGGTGAGCAAACCATGATTTTCAAGCCAACAGATTATGTGGATATTTCAGACACGCAGGAACAGAAGCGGAAATCAGTTTATTGCCACGTAAGCCAGGACCCGCCTGGGATTTATGGCTGCGGTCACGCGTCGATGGAAGATTTCAGAGGGCGCGAGCTAGGTGTAAAAGCCGCCGAGGCTCTTGTATTAATGACCGGAAAGGGCCAGCGCTCCATGATCGAACACTTATAAATCGCTATAGTTCAGCTATATAGGTTAGTAATGTGAATAGTCCTCTCCAAAGGAGAGGATTTAAAAATGCACGGCGAGTGGACTCACCCCCACTGCGCTGGTCGACCCTCTCTGCTGCGCAAAGAGGGTTGAAAAAAGGGTATTTACAAATTTACGAAACCATTTTGAATGTTTTACTGACACTGTTTTGTCAGTACATTTATAGTTAAATTTCTTAACTATTATGGTGTGGCGATTCGGTGTAGCATGTGTTGCGCTACGCTACACCCAAGCGTGGACAAAACGGCTTCTTTGGGGTGCTTGAAGCAGGATTATTCGAAAATGTCCCCGCTCCCGCGAGTTTGCAACTCGTGGTTGTGCATTGTACAGTTGATAATTACAATAAGATAAATTAATCTATCCACTCAAACTTTGTATAAGGTACCAGTACTTCGGGTATCTTAATTCCTTTTTCAGTCTGGTTATTTTCCAATAAAGTTGCCACAATACGCGGTAAAGCTAACGCGCTGCCATTCAGCGTATGCGCCAGTTGCGTTTTGCCTTCGGCATTGCGGAAACGTAGTTTTAAACGGTTACTCTGGAAGGTTTCAAAATTGGACACAGAAGATACTTCCAGCCAGCGTTGTTGTGCGGCGCTCCAGGTTTCCATATCGTAGGTTAAGGCAGATGCAAAACCCATATCGCCGCCGCAAAGGCGCAATACGCGGTAAGGCAAACCTAATTTTTGTAATAATCCCTGCACATGCGCGCTCATTTGCTCCAGCAGGCTATAAGATTCATCCGGATGGGCTATCTGAACAATCTCCACCTTGTCAAACTGATGCAGGCGGTTCAGGCCACGCACGTGTGCGCCGTAAGAGCCTGCTTCGCGGCGGAAGCATTGCGTATAAGCACAGTTTTTAACAGGCAGTTCATCGGCCTTTAATATCACATCACGATATAGGTTGGTAACCGGTACCTCCGCTGTAGGGATCAGGAAAAGCTTGTCCTCATTGATGTAATACATCTGCCCTTCCTTGTCCGGTAATTGCCCGGTTCCAAAGCCGGATGCTTCGTTGACTACCAGCGGCGGGATCACTTCAGCAAAACCTGCTTTTTCAGCTTCATCCAAAAAATAAGCGATCAATGCCCGTTGCAGTTTGGCCCCTTTACCCAAATAAACCGGGAAACCGGCACCGGCTATTTTAACACCCAATTCAAAATCGATGAGCTTGTATTTGGCGGCAAGTTCCCAATGCGGTAATGCATTAGCAGGCAGTTGGGGTTTGGTGCCATTTTCCAGCACTACCTCGTTTTCCTCGGGGGTTAATCCTTTGGGTACAGATGCATGCGGCAGGTTAGGTAATAATACCAGTTTCTGCTGCAGGTTATTTTCAATTGTCGCCAGGTCATCGCCTAAGCCCTTGATCTGCTCCTTTAAAGCACCGGTTTTAGCCTTGATGGCTTCGGCTTCATCCTTTTTACCGGCGCGCATCAGTTCGCCTACCTGCTTTGCTGCCAAGTTAGCTTCGGCGGAAACATTATCCAAACGGCTTTGGGTTTGTTTGCGGTCATCATCCAGTTGGATCACCTCATCAACCAATTCGGGCTGTTTAAAATTTTTTACAGCCAAACGTTCTAAAACCTGTTCCCTGTTATCGCGGATATAACTAACTTGCAGCATTATTGTATTTTTTGACAAAGATATAAATAAGTCGATAGTCAATAGACCATGGTCCATCGTTATTTGGATTGAATGCTATGGTCTATCGTCCATGGACTATGGACAAATAATCAAACTGAATGCCTGGTAAACTCTACTTAGTACCCACCCCGATAGGCAACCTGGAGGATATCACTTTCAGGGCGATACGCGTTTTAAAGGAGGCCGACCTGGTACTGGCCGAGGATACCCGCACATCCGCGCCTTTGCTGAAGCATTTCGGGATCGAGAAAAAAGTGTTCGCGCATCATCAGCATAACGAGCATCAATCATCTAATGAGATCGTCCGCTTTTTGAAGGAGGGGAAAAACATTGCCCTGATATCAGACGCAGGCACTCCGGCCATTTCTGATCCGGGATTTTATTTGGTGCGTGAGGCTATTAAAAATGATATTGATGTTGAATGCCTGCCGGGTGCAACGGCATTTGTTCCAGCGCTGGTTAATTCGGGTTTTCCTACGGATCGTTTTTGTTTTGAAGGATTTTTACCGCTAAAAAAAGGCAGGCAAACACGTTATAAACAATTAGCTGAAGAGGAACGCACGATTATACTATACGAATCGCCGCACCGTTTTTTGAAAACGCTGGACGAGATGGCAACTTATTTTGGAAGCGAAAGACAAATATCCGTATCCCGTGAACTGACCAAAATGTTTGAAGAGACTGTACGCGGAACGGTGACGGAAGTAAAGCTTTATTTTGAAACTCATCCGGTGAAGGGTGAGTTTGTCATATGCCTGGCGGGGGCCTCGCCCAAACCCTCTGTAAAGGAGAGGGCTTATGCAGAAGAAGAATGAAAAAAAACATCACCTTATCCATCCTTTCGGGTTTACTATTATGGATCGCCTGGCCGCCTACGCCTTACAGTACCTTTTTATTATTTATAGGTTTTGTGCCGATGCTGGTGGCGATAGAAAATATCATTCAATCAGCGACAGCAAAAAAAGGAAAAAAGATATTCTGGCTTAGCTTCCTGGGATTTTTTGTCTGGAATAGCTTGTCTATTTATTGGGTTTATAACGCGTTAAAGATGATTGGGCCTGTGGTGGCCGCGCCTGTTACCCTCATCCCGTTTTCACTGGCGCCGCTGATGATGGCTACGGCTTGCTGGCTATATTACCGGGTTAGATTAGTTACTAAACGAGGCTGGGCCTTATCCGCGTTGGTGTGCCTTTGGGTAGGCTATGAATACCTGCACCAAACCTGGGACCTCAAATTCCCCTGGATGACCTTAGGCAATGGCTTTGCCGTCAGCCACCAATGGGTGCAGTGGTATGAGTATACCGGCGCATATGGCGGTACCGTATGGATCTGGGTGATCAATGTCCTCGGCTTTTTAATATATGACGGCCTGAATAAAAAACAATCTAAATACCGGCGAAAACTGATCATCGCTTTTGTATTGGTCTTGGTTTTCCCCCTTAGCTTTTCGCTGTACCGGTACAGCGCCTATACCGAGCAGCAAAACCCGGCAAATATTGTAATAGCGCAACCTAATATCGATCCTTATGAAAAACAGGGCATTATCCCTACTGCTCAGCAGGTGGCTATTTTAACACACCTGTCTGATTCCTTGGGCCAAAAAAACACCGAGTTTTTCATCTGGCCCGAAACGGCGATCACTCCACCGCAGCCTATCAATGAGGAGCAGGTACGCTTCAGTCCTTATTTTACGCAGGTTCAGCATTTTTTGAATAAATACAAAAACGGGAATGTGCTCACCGGGGCCGAAACCTACAGGATCTACAATTCACCCAAAACCAGCACCGCCCAGCCGCTCGACCCGCAGGAAAGTCAATTTTTTGATCGCTTTAACGCCGCTATCAATATTGAAAATTCGGCCGAGGTGCAATTCTATCATAAGTCAAAGCTGGTGCCCGGTGTCGAGGCCATGCCATTCGGCAAAGCGCTATCGTTCATGAAACCTGTTTTTGAACATTTGGGTGGCGCGGTCGGTGGCTACGGCGTTCAGGCTGAACCGGGGGTATTCTATTCGCAAAGCGGGATAGGCGTTGCCCCGGCCATTTGCTATGATTCGCTCTGGGGCGAGTGGATAGCGCAATCTGTCGGGAAAGGCGCCCAATTTATTACCATTATCACCAATGATGGCTGGTGGGGAAACACTTCCGGCAAGGACGAGCATATGGACTATGCCAAGCTACGTGCTATCGAAACCCGCCGATGGGTTTGCCAATCGGCTAACACGGGTATTTCGGCGTTTATCAACCAGCGTGGGGATGTGGTGCAGCATACGCAGTGGTGGGTTGCCACAGCGATCAAGCAAAACATCAACCTCAATTCAGAACTGACATTTTATGTGCTGCATGGCGATTACCTGGCAAAAATAGGCAGCCTCCTATCAATAGCTATTGTATTTTGGCTGTTGGTTGAAAAGGTGAAGACCAGGAGAAGAAAGCCCTCTTAGAGATTAAGTAATTTATATATAACATATATAGGTTACCTAAAAGGCCAACAGGTATTAATACATAGACATTAATATTATGCGCAAAATAAACAAAATTTGGGCCGCAACATTCTTGATAGTCTTAAGCTCAATTTTGCTGACCCCTGGTTGTATAATGGATTATTCTAACCACATGTTAAAAGTGCATAATAGCTCTAATAATAAGATCAGCATTTTATACTCTAATAACAACGCCCCTGCATAGACTGAGAATAATGTTGATTTTTATATAAGTGAGAATCAGGTAATCTATCCAGATTCAACCAATACTATAATTACGGTCGGCAAAGCTGATGCATGGCACAATTATATAACCGATGGCGCAAAAAAGAAACTTTTTATCTACGTGTTTTCTGTTGATGAACTCATCAAGTATAATGGAAGTGATTCCATGAATGAGTTACTTGCTATGCATAAATATTTGAAGATGATGGAATATTCAGAGGAGGAATTGATCAAAAATGATTGGTTGATAGAATATAAGAGTAATTAAATATAACCTTTCTTATATTTAAGCTCATCAGCATAAAAGATAATTCCAGAGTAACAACAATTTAAAGCCAATAACTAAGTTTATAGTTAACAAACTTAGCCATCACTTTAAATGAAAAAATCGTTCCTGCTCATTTTATCCTTATTCGCTTTTCTTTCGGCCTCAGCACAAAAACAGGATATCGATAACAGGATATACAACCCGGATAGCACCCATAGCCCACACAAGGCAGCTATGCGCTCATTAATGATCCCGGGCTGGGGGCAAGTATATAATCGCAGCTATTGGAAAGTACCTATAATTTATGGGGTATTAGGTTCTCTGGCATCGGCTATAGTCTCTAATCAGCAGCAGTATTCGCAATTTACGACCCTGGCAATAATTAAACGTTTGGGGTCGATACCTACGCCGTCAACCAGGTATTATTCTCTCTACAAACGTTACGAAAAGGCCTACATACAGTATTCCTATCTTTCTCAAGATAATTTAGCAGCTGCATCCAGTTTATTTGAGCGTAACCGTGATCTGAGCATTTTGGGATTAGCCGGTTTTTGGGGGATCAATGTATTGGAGGCGTATATCGAAGCGAAATTTATGCAGAGCTATACCATGGATAATAATTTATCTTTCAGGATAAGCCCGGCGATTATGTATCAGGGAAGCTACGCTGCCAGCAGCTCATTAATTCCGTCCATAAAGCTCACCTTATCGATCAACTAATTATCCCGGCTTACAATAAACTGCATCAGGTCAAAAATAGGCTGCCTGATGATCTTGCCGGTATGTATTCCGTTGGCTGCACATAATACTTTTAGCTCATCGGCAAAAACATAAGCTATTGAACCCACAAAATGGCATTTATACTTGTGGTATTGCGGGTATGATTTGATATTGGTTTCAATAAACTCGTCAAAGCCTTTTTTCAATAAAGCCTGCCCATAATCGGATTGCCTGATCTCATTTAAAAATTTAGCAAATGGGGCCAGGTAAGAATTTGCTCTTGGTTGCTGGTAAACATTATAGATCACTATTTCCTTCGTCAGCGAGTAAGCATTATTGAACAGGATACCGATATCGCCGGGCATATTACCATACAGAAAATCAGTGATGAGCGCCTTGCCAAACCAGGTGCCCGAGCCTTCATCGCCTAAGGTATATCCCAACCCATGCTTGCCCGAGTGCACATCCTCGCCATCAAAAAAAGAGATATTGGAGCCTGTTCCCAAAACACAGCAAAGCCCCTTCTCGTGCCCGGAAGTGGCGTATGCGCATCCCAAAAGATCGCTGTCAACGCTGATATAAGCTTTGGTAAATAACTGGCTAAGCGCATTCGAAACAATCTCATGCCTGTCGGGGCTGGAGCAACCTGCGCCAAAAAAGTAGATCTCAGTAATATCTGCAGCGTGGGCCACAAGGTCGGCACCCTGTTCCTGCAGGATTTTCACCATTTCTTTTTCCGTAAGGAAATAGGGATTAAGCCCCCCTGTTCTGAATTGTAATGGCTCTTGTTGGGGTACAGCAAGTAACCAATCTGTTTTAGATGAACCGCTGTCAGCAACTAAGATCATGTAGAAATCTCATCAAGTATTTTTTGGGTGAGTGGCTTATGAACAAATTGTGTGATGTACTTGTTGTTGACCGATTTTTTCATATCCGTTGGGTCCAATGATGATGACAGCATAAATATTTTTATGTTGTTTTTACCCTCAATATGCAGCTTATCATATTCCTGCAAAAATTCAAACCCCCCCATCATCGGCATGCGGATATCTAAAAAGATCACATCGGGCTTTACCAAACCAGCGCGCAGCTGATCAATGGCAGCAGTAGCCGATTGACTGACAATAACCTGGTCGGCAAAGTTGCCGCTTTCCAATATTCTGCGTGTGACAAAATTATCAATGTAATTATCGTCTATCAGCAAACAAGTTTTATAATTTGACATTCCTTTCAAAAATAGCTTTTATAAAAATAAAAAAGAATGTGTTAGCTTTTTTATTTATTTATTGAATATCAATGCTATTAGTGAGCTGTTTCAATGTTATCTCGGCTATTTTGGATTGATATTGCGCAGCAAAAAATTTCGATTCCGCATCCAGGTAATTCCTTTCCGCTTCGCGTATCTCCAGTGGGGTAATGTTGCCTAACTTGTATTTATCCAAGGATATCTGGAGGTTTTTACGTGCGATGTCCACATTTTTCGCACCCAGTTTTACCAGGTCGAGGCCCGACAGGTAGCTGATGTAAAGATCATTGATCTGCGCCTCTACGTTCAGTTGGGTTTGTTTGTAGCTCAACTGGGCATTTTCGATCCCGATCTTGGCGTTTTTTTCCAGCCGGTTTTGATTGAAGCCGTTGAATATATTGATAGATGCGGTAAGCCCGTAGTTAAAGCCATTAGTATTTTGCGTCCGGGTAAAGCCGGCGGGGGTTTTGCTGTTGCTCACCGTGTAGCCCGATGTTAAAGCAACCTGTGGATAACGCGTTGCTTTAACCTGCCGCAAATTGATCTCGGATAAGCGCTTATTGATCTCGGATAATAATATCGTTGGATTTTGATTTTGTGCTTTAGCCAGGATATCACCCAACACCAGTTTCTCATCTACAACTATCGTATCAGCTACTGAGAAGTCAGTCTGAAGATCACGTACTAACAATTGGTTAAGCTGAACTTTGGCTGATCTGAATTGCTGTAGTTGCGTTAAATAGTTAGCTGTATCCGTATTGAGATTTACCTGCGCATTCAATACATCAAGCCCGGACGCCCTGCCAACCTGGTATTTATCATTGGCATAGCGCAGCTGTGTCCTCGAAATATCAATTGCCCCTTTCAACGCGATGATCTGCTGATTTTGGTTGATCAGGTTAAAATAGGTCGCCATTACATTGCTGATGGTACCTAATAATGTATCGCGCATCGCAACTTCGCTATACTGGCTCAATTGCTTCAACTGGTCATAATTGGCAAACATGCCGAATCCATTAAAAATAGTCCAATTTAAGTTTGGGCCGAAACTCACATTGCTGTTATTAGCACCGTTAATAGTGGCTGATGTACCATCGCTGCGTACCTGCTTGGTATTCTGGATGCTATTGGTCGAAGTAAAGGCACCACTAACCACAGGCAGCATACCGGCAGCGCCGGGGGTAACATTATTTTGGGCGATGGTGGAATTATTTTTAGCCAGTTGTATGTGATAGTTGTTCTTTAACGCTATTTCTATCGCATCTTTCAGAGTAAGCATTGGGGGTGCGGTTTGCGCCCTGCTATATGCGATGATGAATATGCAGCAAAAAATCAGGCAAATTATTTTCTTCAGATCCATCTTGCTTAATAGTTTTCAATCAATTTAGGTTCTTTGTCTTCTTCTTCTACAGGCGGCTCTGCATCCGGGTCGTGGTGTTCTTTTGGCGCGAGGATCATATACATCATCGGGATGATATACAACGTCAGTACCAGGGAGAACAACATACCGCCCATGATCACAATACCCAGTGAAACCCGGCTTTTGGCACCCGCACCCAATGCGAACGCGATAGGAACCGAACCAAGTACTACAGCCAAACTGGTCATCAGGATAGGGCGTAAGCGTGAAGTCGCGGCTTCAACCACCGCTTCATATTTTGACAGGCCATGTTCCATACGCTGGTTAGCAAACTCCACGATAAGAATACCATTTTTGGTAACCAGACCCACCAGCGTGATCATACCAATCTCGCTGAATATATTCAATGTTTGGTTGAATAGCCACAGCGATAAAAATGCACCAGCAATTGCCAGGGGAACCGTCATCATCACAATGAATGGGTCTATAAAGCTTTCAAACTGGGCCGCCAATACCAGGTAGATAAGCAATAAGGCAAATGCAAACGCGAACCCGATATTGGATGAGCCTTCGGCCGCATCACGCGATGGGCCGCTAAGCGCGGTACTGAAGGTCTCGTCCAGCATACTTTTGGCAATGCGGTTCATTTCGTTAATGCCATCACCCACGGTATGCCCTGGCGATAAGCCCGCGGCTATGGTAGCCGACTTATAACGGTTAAAGTGATAAATAGCAGGAGGAGTTGCGTCCTCATCCATCTTCACTACGTTGTCCAGCTGTACGAGATTACCCTTTGTGCCCCGAACATAAACAGTTTTCAGGTCCAGCGGCTGATCTCGGTTTGCACGGTTTACCTGCCCTATCACCTGGTATTGTTTACCATTGATCAGGAAGTAAGCCATACGGCCGTTACTATAATATAATTGCAGAGCCTGTGCTATATCAGATACCGATACACCCAAGTCCCGGGCACGATCACGGTCGGTAGTGATACGGATTTCAGGCTTGGTAAATTTCAGGTTGACATCCGTACCCTGGAATACCGGGCTTTTGGACACTTCGGCAAAAAAATCAGGCAGTACCTTTCGTATCTTTTCAAAATCCTGGTTCTGGATCACAAACTGTACCGGCAATGACGTACGCGCACCGCTACCCCCGCCGCTTATGGTTTGTTCTTGTATCACCAGCGCCCTGGCATCAGGGAAACGGCTTAGCTTTTTGGTTAGATAATCCGCTAACTGTTGCTGGGTTCGGGTACGCTCATCCGGAGGTACCAGCCCGATACGCCCAAAACCTGAGTTGGCCGAGCCGCCGCCGCCGCTGCCGGGCGAAATCACTTCAATATTTACATTGGCTTCCGGTATAGAATCATTAACCAAGTCACCAACCCTATCCATATACTTGGTCATGAACTCATAGGTGGCACCTTCCGAACCGGTAACCGAATAGCGTAATAAACTCTTATCATCCAAAGGCGCCAACTCATAAGGCACCACATAGTACAGCACGACCGTTATCGCTAATGATATACCCAGCAGAACAAACGACACCCACTTCACTTTCATAAACTTGACCAATGTTTCTGTATAAGAGTTGGTCATGTTCACAAAAAATGGCTCTGTTTTCTCGTAAAATTTTGATTTTTTTGAATTCTTACGGATCAGCTTAACGTTAAGCATTGGCGTTAACGACAATGATACAAAAGCCGAGATCAATACGGCCCCGGCCACCACCACCGCAAACTCCCTGAACAATCGCCCGGTAAAGCCCTGTAAAAATATGATAGGTAAAAACACAGCGGCAAGGGTAACGGATGTAGATATTACCGCGAAGAAAATTTCTGCTGATCCTTTAAAAGCAGCCTCCCTAATCGGCATCCCGGCCTCCACCTTTTTATAAATGTTCTCCGTGACGACAATACCGTCATCCACCACCAGGCCTGTCGCCAATACAATGCCAAGCAAGGTCAATATATTGATGGAAAACCCAAAGACATACATGATGAAGAAGGCCCCGATCAACGAAACCGGTATATCGATCAGCGGGCGGAAAGCGATAAGCCAATCGCGGAAGAACAGGTAAATGATAATTACCACCAGCACAAAGGAAATAAGCAGTGTTTCCTCCACCTCTGTAATGGATTGGTTAATGAATTTGGTATTATCCAAAGCCACTTTCAGGGCGATATCTGGTGGCAGGTCCTTTTTTATCTGCGCAAGCCTCACATAAAAATCTTTGGCGATTTGTACATAATTAGCTCCTGGCTGCGGGACGATAGCCAAACCAATTTCGGGTATACCTGATTCCTTCAGGGATGTCTCTTCATTGGCACTACCCATTACGGCATAGCCAACATCGCTAAAGTGGATCACCCTATTGCTATCGGCACGGATGATGAGGTTATTAAAATCTTTTTCGGTAGATAACTTACCTAATGCCCGGATGATCACCTCGGTATTGTTGCCTTCGATTTTACCCGCAGGCAATTCCACGTTCTCCAAATTCAGCGCGTTGCTGATATCCGTAGCCGTTAAACCCAGCGATGATAATTTATTGGGATCGATCCACAAACGCATAGCGTATTGGCGCTGCCCCTGGATATTGATGGCGCTCACACCCGGTATAGTCTGCAAGCCTTCCTGCAGCACATTTTCGGCGTAATCATCTACCTGTGTTATGTTGCGGGTATTGCTGGTTACGGTAAGCGTAATGATGTTATCCGCACTGGCATCAGCCTTGGTTACTACCGGCGGCGCATCAATATCCTGTGGTAGCTGGCGTTGCGCCTGACCAACCTTATCACGCACGTCATTAGCCGCGGTTTCCAAATCAGCATCCAGGTTAAACTCAACGGTAATTTGACTTTGTCCTACGGAGCTCGTGGATGATATATTCCGAATGCCCGGTACTCCGTTGATATTTTTCTCTAATGGCTCGGTGATCTGCGATTCAATTACATCTGCGTTGGCACCGGAATAGCTTGTACTTACCGTAATGATGGGAGGATCAACCGAAGGGAAATCCCGGATGCCCAAAAACTTGTACCCGATGATACCAAATACCACGATAACAACAGACATTACTGTCGCAAGCACCGGTCTTTTTATACTTACTGAGGATAAACTCATGGTATTTACTTAATAACTTTTACAACTTTTAAATCAACCTTTGGCCGCATCTGGATAATACCCGACACCACCACGCTATCGCCTGCGTTGATCCCTTTGATGATCTGAATTTTGGTATCCGTTCTCAGATCGGTTTGTACCGGTTTTGCAAGCGCCTTGCCATTATGATAAACATACACAATGCTGCTTTTCAGGTCGGGGATAACGCATTGGGTAGGTATCATGATGGTTTTTGGCATCTGGTCAAGTGTTAAATTGATCTTGGCAAATCCGCCGGCGGTAAGCAACCCTTTTGGGTTTGGCGCTTCGGCACGCACGGTTATAGTGCGCGAAGCAAGATCGATGTTGGGCTCTATAGCATATACTTTAGCAGTAAATTTTTCCCTCGAACTTTCCACACCAAATTTGATCTTGCTGCCTATGTTTATCAAAGCCAGGTATCTTTCAGGAACAGAAAAAGTAATTTTTGCGGGATCGATATTTACCAGTGAGGCGATAGTTGCACCCGGTACCAAATATCCGCCCGGACTAACATTCCTCAACCCGATAGTACCCGAAAAGGGCGCGCGTATCTCTGTTTTGTATATCTGCGCCTTTACCACATCGCCTTGTGCCTTTAGGGTATTCAGCGAAGTTAACGAAGTATCGTACTCCTGCTTGCTGATGGCTTCCTTTTGCAATAAAATGCTATTGCGGTATTCATTTTGTTTGGCCAACGCTACCTGGTATTCATTTTGCTTTAATGATGCTACGAGGTCCTGGTTATAAACCTTAAGCAACAACTGCCCCTTTTGTACCCTGGTACCTTCTTTAAAATAAATGCCTGTAATGTTGCCCGCGGTTTCGCTCGTCAGGTTCACTTTTTCGTTAGCATCAATGGTTCCGGTCACATCAATACTGTTGATCACGATGGTATCTTTCGCGATCATGATATTCACAGGCACGGGACCGGTTTTTCGCTTGGCGCCTTTTTTACTGGCGTTAGCCATAGCCTCCTTGCCTTTAGGACTATAAAATTTGTTATAGATCAAAAAGCCGATGAGCAGGGCCAGCGCGATGTATATGTAATACCTGGTTCTCATAAATTTATATTCATTGTGTTTAAGGTCGAATTATTGCGTTTGAAAGTTGTTCAGGTTTTCCTGCATTTTATATAAAACACTGTTAAAGATCAGCATTTCATCTTCTGATATATCCCCGGTTATGCTTTTATTCATTTGTTCAAAAGCTTGTACGATTTCTGGTACAGCTTTTTTAGCTTTTTCGGTCACCTTTAATAAGTGCTCTCTTCTGTCGGCAGGGTTGATCTCCCGGTAAACAAACCCTTCTTCGGACAAAGTATCAATAATAGATACCATAGATGATTTATCCTTGCCTAACATTTCGCCTAATGCTTTTTGGGTAAGCACCCCGTCGTGATAGCAGATCAGCGTCAGCACATAATAATAACGGTTGATGTCTAAGTGGTCTATATTTTTGGCTAATTCACTAAGATACAATTTACCAAGGCGAATCAGCTTACGGGATATGGGTTCTACTAATTTCACTTTATCCATTGCGGGTACAAAGTAAATGGATAAACCACAATAATAGTTTCATGTATCAACCATTTTACAACCAACAGCTTAGCTTGTTGTGTTACACTTTTTAATTTTTTTATAAATTGCCGGCATGAAACTGTCACGATTAACAATCCTTTTTTCTTTATTATTGCTTTTGATGAATCAAACTACCAAGGCGGCGGGTAATACGCAGATCAGGTATACGGTCACCTTCCCGGAAGCCCAGGCCCACTACGTGGATATTGAAATGAGCATTACCGGTTTGAAGCAAAACACTTTGGACCTGAAAATGCCTGTTTGGACACCCGGCTCCTACTTGGTGCGGGAATTTGCCAAAAATGTGGAGTCATTCAGCGCCGAAGCCAATGGAAAAGCTTTGGATGCCAAAAAGATCCGCAAAAATATATGGCGGATGCATACCGAAAACGTTTCGGCTGTAACGGTGAAATATAGGGTTTACTGCTTTGAGATATCGGTACGCACCAGCTTTGTGGATGTATCACACGGTTTTCTGTCATCATCGGGCGTGTTCATGTACCCGGATGGTATGCTGATGCACCCGTCTACCATTCATATTATACCTTATAAAGGCTGGAGCAAAGTTTCTACCAGTTTGGATATGGTGAATAACGATCCGTTTACATTGCACTCGCCCAACTATGATATTTTATTCGATTCGCCTATAGAGGTGGGTAACCAGGATGTTTTTGGATTTGACGCTGCCGGAGTTAAATACGAAGTAGCGATGTACGGGGGTGGTACTTATGATAAGGAACGCCTGAAAAAGGATATGCCCTCGATTATTGAACGCGAGGCCGCTATTTTTGGTGAAAACCCCAATAAACGCTATGTTTTCATCGTACATAACCATGCCAGGGGCGGAGGTGGTTTAGAACACTTAAGCTCAACTGTTTTAGGTGCTTCGCGCGAAGCTTATTCATCAGAACGTGGTTACCAGGGCTTTTTAAGTTTGGTAGCACACGAGCATTTTCACTTGTGGAATGTAAAGCGTTTACGCCCGATCGCATTGGGGCCGTTTGATTATGACAACGAAAATTATACTACCGACCTATGGATAGCCGAAGGATTTACAGCCTATTACCAGGATATCATTGTGCGGCGCACTAATCTTTATCCTCCTGATAATTATTTGGGAATTTTAGCTACAGATATTAATGTCGTGGTCAATCATCCCGGCAATAAACTACAAACGCTGGCCGAATCCAGCTACGATGCATGGATAAAATATTACAGACCCAATGAAAATTCGGGTAATATTAATATTTCCTATTACAACAAAGGCTCCATCATGGCCTTGCTATTTGATCTCGAAATCATTAATGATTCGAAGAGCAAATACTCGCTGGATGATGTAATGAAATACATGTATACCACCTATTACAAAACCAAAAAGCGTGGCTATACAGATCTTGAATTTAAGCAAGCAGTTGAAAAATTCAGCAGCAAAAACCTGGATGAGTTCTATAAAAAATACATCTATGGCCTGGCCGATATCGATTATGATAAATACCTCGGCTATGCGGGCTATCATTTAACCGATGAGCTTGCTGATAATAACGACCCCGGCCTGGGTATTGCTACAGCGACAGCCGCCGGCAAAACAACTGTTTCAGGCGTATTTCGCGGCAGTTCGGCCTGGGTTGATGGCGTAAATGTGAATGATGAAATAACCGCTGTTGACGGCAATAAACTGACAGACATGAGCACTATCCTGACCGGGAAAAAAGTTGGCGATAAGATCACCCTATCTGTAATACGGGATGGGCTGCCCATGGATCTGCCGGTTACCTTGTTGAAAAAAACACAGATCAAATATAAGATAGACAGCCTGGACAATCCTACTCCGCAACAACTGGAGGTTAGGAAGAAATGGCTGAGTTTATAAATTATTAATCACCAAGCAAATAACAAAGCCGCCCCGCTAAACCGGGGCGGCTTTGTTGCTTATAACTTAAAAAATATAAAACATTTTGCCCCTTTTGCGACTTATATAAGTGAAAAACAGAATAATAAACTAAAAACATCAACCATGAATTCATTATTGTATATCGTTGCCGTTATCCTCATAATTGGATGGGCATTGGGGGTATTTGTATACTCCGTAACCGGATTAATACATGTATTATTAGTAATTGCAATTATAGCCATCATATTAGGGCTGATCAGGCGGCCAACAGCCATTTAAAAAATGTCAGTCTAATAAAAAAGCCACTTTAATAGTGGCTTTTTTGCATTAGTACATTTTATAAATAATAAAAGCCACCCGAAGGCAGCTCTTATCACTCATCACATTATCAGTTTATTTCTTTTCGCTTTTGGCAGATTGATTGATGCTGCCTTCGGCGATTTGAGTAAGCAGGCTATCCGCATTTTTTTCTTCCTGCAGGGTAGCGTCCAATATCTCGGCCGCTTCATTATAGCCCAGCACGCTTGCTAAAGTTTTTAAGGTGCCATAAGAAGCAATCTCATAATGCTCTATTTTTTGTGCGGCGGATATAATACCGACGTCGCGGGTGAGGGTGCCCTTTTCAGTTTCGGACACGATTTCATCACCTTCTTTGATCAGGCCTGCCATTGCTTCACATTTTACTGCTACTGCTTTTTCCCCAATGGATTCAAAAGCCTGCTCCAAACGGGTTACATGAGTTTCCGTTTCTGCAAGGTGATTTTCAATGGCGGTTCTCAGTTCATCACTCGTTGCAGCTTTTGCCATTTTGGGCAATGCTTTTACCAGGTTTTTTTCGGCCCAGTAAATGTCTTTCAGTTCATCAATGAATAATTCATTTAATGCCGATTCGGTCACACCAGTAGCCATTTCTGATGGATTTGATTTTGTTTTTGTGGTTGCCATAATGTAGATTTTTTTTTATGTTTTTCATACATAATTACATACAACTTTTATTTAAGTTTTAATATTTAGAAAATTTATTAATTAGAAAATTATTTTATCGTGCGTGTTATGACTTCAATAATTCCAGTGCTTTTTTCAGATCATTTTTGCTTTTTGTTAAATTCTTCCAGGGGTCATCTGTCTTTTTTACCCGTTCTCTCATATTATGAATAGTGAAATTGGACAGCTTCAAATCTTCATTTACCTCATGCCAATGCAATGGCGCAGAAACAGTTGCCCCCGGTTTGGGTCTTACTGAATAAGGGCAGGCTATGGTTTGCCCGCGCCTGTTTTGCAGAAAGTCAATGTAGATTTTATTTTTCCGCTTCGCGGGACTTCTTTCAACGCTGGTGGTATCCGGCAATTCGTCATGGATCAGGTTGGCGGTGTATTCGGCAAACATCTTTACAAAATCATAATCATACTTCGCACCCAAATAACAATAAATATGCAGCCCCTTTGAACCGGATGTTTTAATAAATACCTCCAGCTTCATCCGGTCGAATATCTCCTTGGTTTTTTGCGCCGCCTCAATGACCTGAGAGAACGGCACATCATGCGGATCAAGGTCGATCACCACAAAATCAGGATTATCCGGCTTTTTATAGGAGCTCAGCCAGGGATTGATCTCAATGCAGCCCAAATTCACCATATACAGTAAAGTTGCCGCGTCATCGCCAATGATATAATTAATGTTCTTATCATTACTTTCCGAATACAACGGCTGGGTTTTTACCCACGCCGGCAGGTGACTCACATCCACATCCTTTTGGAAAAAGCCTCCGTCCTCAATACCATTTGGCTGTCGGCGCATGGATATCGGCTTATCCTTCAAATAAGGCACAATATATTCGGCCATATCCTTATAGTAGTGGATCAGCTGGCCTTTGGTGATGCCTTCCTCTTTCCAGAAAACTTTTTCTAAATGCGTTACTTTCAATTGCTTTTTGCCGAAGGTGATCAATTCCTCATCGGCCAATTGTTTATCGGGTGTTTCCATAACTACTTTTTGAGTTTCCTTATCTGTTCGTAATCCCTTAAAAACCGGGTGGCGCAAATGCCTTTCCTCTGTCCACTCCGAATACCACACCTCGCAAATCAGCTTGGGCTTTAGCCAGGTAACCCTGCTGCGCTGGTGAACCTTCTCTTCAAAGGGCTTTTGGTCGGTCTCTAAAGGCTCCAGCTTGGCATATAATTCCTTTATCCCGGCCTCATTAAACCCGGTTCCACAGTTGCCTATGTACCTGATCTTTTCCCCTTCATTAATTCCCAGTATCAAAGCCCCGAAATGCTTACGCGAACCCGTAGGCGCGGTATATCCGCAAATAATAGCCTCCTGCGAATTTTGCAGTTTAAACTTCAGCCACCGGTCGGTACGCTTGCCGCTGTTGTAATAGCTTTTCCCATCTTTACCAATGACACCTTCCCAACCCTCTTTTTTCGCTTTGGCCAACAGGTCGGTTCCCTTGCCAACTATGTGGTCATTATAAATAATAGAGGGGCTATTTAAAGGTTGAATCAGTGCTTTTAATAATTCTTTGCGCTTTAATAATTCCAGGTCGCGCAGGTCGTGCCCTTTGAGACTTAGCAGATCGAACACATAAAATTTTAAAGTCCTGTCGGCTTTATCACCGTCATAATTCTGAATATCCTGGAAACGGCTGCGGCCCTCTTTATCTTCAATCACCAATTCGCCGTCAAGTATCGCATCGCCTTCTATCTGTTTCAGTTCATCCGTTATTTTTTGATACTGATGCGTGAAATCTATGCCATTTCTTGAGGTTAGTTTGGCCTTTTTCCCGGTATGCCCTATAGCCCGGTAACCATCCAGTTTACGCTCGTAGATCCAATCCTCATGATCAAAAACCTTGGCTTCTAATTTGGCCATCATGGGCGTATAGGCTTTGCCTGCAACCGGCTCATCCTCTTCTTCGTCAAGGTCCGGACTTTTTTTTTCAGCCTTAGCTTTTTTGATATGGCGTAATGAAGTTGCCTCACCGCTTTTATTGTTCCGCATTTTTTTTATTTCAGCCGGAACAAGGTCTTCACTGTTATATTTTTTGGTGACTGCAAAATCATCTTTATGCTTGATCAGCAGCCAGGAATTGTCTTCGGCACTGCGGAGTTTCACCAATACAAATTCGCCTTTTAATTTTTCACCATTGAGCCTGAATTTCAGGTCGCCCGACTTTAAACCAGCGCGCAGTGTTTTTACATCATCCGCCCGCGACTCGGCTAAGGATTCATACGTACCATGATCCCATATCATCACCACACCCGCGCCATAATTGCCGTTGGGGATGATGCCCTCGAAATGCTGATAGTCTATAGGGTGGTCTTCCACCATCATAGCCAAACGTTTGTCGCCGGGGTTCATGGATGGACCTTTTGGTACGGCCCAGCTTTTTAGTGTGCCATCCAGCTCCAGCCTGAAATCGTAATGCAGGTGCGAGGCATGATGGCGTTGGACAACAAAAGATAATTGCTTGCCCGTACCTTTCCCACTTTTTGGTTCGGGTGTTTTATGGAATACCCGTTTTTTTACATAATCAACCAGGCTCATGTTATGCCCCCTTCCTTGTGTTCAAACTTTCCATTAGTTGTTCGTACAGGTCATCGCCTTTGGCTTTATGCGGTTTCAATTTCTTGATGGTTGGTCGTTTGCCTTTAGCTTTCGCCTTGATGATCTTCAGCAGCTCATCATTGTATTCATCCTTAAATTTGGATACGTCAAAATCCTCGGCATACTGGTTGATCAGCGCCAGGCCCACGTCCAATTCTTTTTTACTTACGCTAACATCGGGGTCGATATTCAATTCATCCGTGTCGCGGATCTCCTGCCCAAAGCGGATGCGCGTTACTACCAGCACATTCTCTACCGGGTGCACAATGCACAGGCTCTCGGTACTGCGCAAAACAAACCGCGCCAAGCCAGCCTTGCCTGATTTTTTCAGGGCCTGTAATAAAAGGGCGTAAGCTTTATTCTTTTTGGTATCGGGTTCGGTGTAATAGGAGGTCTCATAGAACATGGGGTTCACATCAGCGATATCCACAAAGCTTTCGATCTCGATCACCTTGCTTTTTTCGGGCGCAGCATCTTCAAAATCGCGTTCCTCCACCACCACATATTCATCATTAAGCTTATAGGCCTTTACAATTTTGTCATAAGGCACTTCCTTATGCGTATGCTCATTGACCCGCTGGAAACGTATGCGCGAATGGTCGCGACCATCCAGCATATCCAGGTCGAGCGAACTTGATTGTACAGCAGAGTACAGTTTGACGGGAATACTTACCAGCCCAAAACCTACCGAACCTTTCCATATTGATCTCATAGCCAAATGTTTTTAAACATTTAGTATAACTATGGAAAGCACAAATAGGTTTTAAAATTTAAACCCGTAGAGACGCAATACTTTGCGTCTGGGCAAAAAGCAAAAAAAAACTTACGAAGTCTTTAAGACTTCGTAAGTTTCTCAGCGCTTAACTATCAGATGAGTTTTTACTTCCCCGTATACTTCTTCGCTATCTCCGGATACACATCCATGTATTGATTAGACTTGCCATCCCGATCAAAAATACCTTCCCAACTGCTGATCGGTTCCCAGATGAACGAACCGACAGCCTTGCTATTGGGCACATTAAAGGAAACATCATTAACTTCTTTTTTCAGCTGAGAATATTCGGCCACCATTACTTTCTGCGGGTAGCGGGTTGACAGGTCGGCCATGTTGTTTTTCAGGTCTTCGAGGGTGCCGTGCCATTTTGGATAATAGGATAAGCCGATCACATCAAAAGGTAAATTCCTGGCCTTCATATTATCCAGGAAAAATTTGGACTCCTCACTTTGGCCACCCAAAGCAATATGGATCATGATAATGGTGGATGGACTAACAGCCTTCACCCCGGTAATACCGGCATACAACAATTGCGACAGGCTATCCAAATTATTGATAGCACCCTCGGGCCAGATCATCCCATGGTTGATCTCGTTGCCAACCTGCACCATATCCGGCGTGGTACCCTGATCCTTTAATTGCTTCATCACATCCACGGTATAATCATGCACTGATTTTTTTAGCGTGGTAAAATCTTGCCCCACCCAGGCAGCCGGTTTGTTTTGCTGCTGCGGATCGGCCCAATAATCGCTGTAGTGAAAATCGAGCAAAAATTTCATACCGGCAGCTTTGATGCGTTTGGCCATTGCTTTGGTATGTTCGAGGTCGCAAAAACCCTTATTAGGCGAATAGCCTTTAGGATTCGCCGGTGCATTGAATATGCGCAGGCGGATATAATTAAACCCATGATCTTTCATGATCTGTATGGCATCGCCGGGTGTGCCTTTATCCGAAAATTTCATTCCGCGGTCTTCCAACTGTGGCAGAAAAGAAATATCGGCCCCCAATATTTTATCATCGAACTTTTTAGGTGTGTATTTAGCGGTTGTAACCACATGTGCCTTCCCCGGCTGTACGGTATGGATCTCGGTTGAGCCAGGCCACAGGCTATCCGCTTTCGCTTCAAATTTGATATGACCTAACGTGCGCCCGGCCACTACCGTAACCCACAACAATCCATTTTTAAAGGTAGCTTGTGCCGATGTATCAGCTATGGTCGCTCCGGCATCGGCTTTGCTGCCATCCTGTATCCTGGTAATGCGAGCATCCCCTTTTAAGGAAAACCTAACCGGGTTTACGGCGTCCTTCATTTCTGTTCCAACGCCATCTATCACCACCACTTTTACAGATACTTCATCCTTGCCGTTTGCCAGCATAGTGGTTTTGTAGGGCGTTACCTGTATCTCGAAAGGCTTGCCGGCTACCCCGCGCCTGCGTCCCTGCGCATCAGCAGTTGAAGCAACAAGAGTGATTAATAATATCGTAAGCAGGCAGCTTTGCAACCGGGTTACTGATCTGGAAAAATGTTTTAACATGGTTTTTTAAATTGGTATACTAAAGGTAGAATTAAAATTGTATGATTGACAATTATTAATTAAAAATTTCCTTTTATAACCATTTTTTTACAAAGCAGGAATTAACCGGATGCTGCGTCGCGGGCAAATCTTCTACTCCATTTAACCACCTGCCAGGCAATTTCGGCGGTAAGTAAAGCACCAATGGCAAAGATGGCGGGCATTATACCACCCTCCTCGGATGACAGCGCACCGCAAAGCGCGACCACATAAACAGCCAATGGCAGAATCGTCATCACACAAAGCCCGGCTATGTTTAGCGGTATTTTGAAAGGACGAATGGTATCCGGCTCCTTCAATCGTAACCTGATCAGCGAAATGTATTCGAGGAATAAGCCGGCCCCATAAACCGTAACATCGATGATCAGCAGATCAGCAAAAGTCCAAAGCACCATCAGGCTTACCACCAGCGAGCAAATGATAATGGATAGATAAGGCGTGTTAAATTTTGGATGCAGTTTATTCAGGCTCGCCGGAAGCAATTTGTCATCAGACATTACCTTTGGTACGCGCGATACCGATAACAGCACCGCAGCGTAAATCCCCAGGGTGCTGGCCATGCCGCCAATAGCGATCAGCGTGCCCAGCCAGCGCCCGCTGATCAGCTCACCCAAAGCGGGGAAACCTTTTTTAGTAAATAAAGCTAAATCGATATGCGACTGCTGGGCAACCAGTATAGTAAAAAAGTAAACCACCATCACCAATGCGAATGCTACAAAGATGGAAATCAGGTACGAACGCACGGGCTTCTCCACTTCTTCAGCGTAGGTGGTGATATTATCCCAACCCAAACAGTTCCACATCACTGTATATAAGGCCATGCCCAGCGATGGAAAGGCAATGCCCTTTAATGACGGCGAAGGGATGGATACCGCCCCGGTATGATGATAAAAAAACATGATAACCAGCAACAGGAAAGGCGTCAATACCGCGATGCTCAGCAACAGCGAAACCCGGCCTACCGGTACAATACCCAAAATATTCAGCCCGGCGGATGACCAGATCACAAACAGGCACACCGGGATCTTATATCCCGCCAAAGCCGGAAAAAGGAAGGATGCGTATTGTACAAACAAAACCGGGTAAATAGCCAAATCCACAAAGGTATATAGCCATGTCCACCAGCCTTCAAAAAATCCCCACCTATCGCCTAAGGCATACTTCACCCAGCGGTAATACCCGCCTTCAACCGGCATCATGCTGTTAAGTTCGAGCACAGTAAAAATGGCCGGCACATCCCACAGCATTGGGGTGAGTAATAGTAGTAATATAGCCGCGTGCTCACCGGCATAACTTAATAACGACTCCAAGCCATACGGCCCACCGGAAACGGTAAAGAAGATGACAGCGATTAGCTGCAACGGGCGTATCTTTTTTATGGCGGCGGACGGAGGCATCCGATAAAAATATTATTTTTTGGCCTGAATTGTTTAACACTTTAAAAATTAAGTAGGTTATATTTGGATTTATTCAGCCACCGTAAACCATCCTGAGCCCATGCTCAACAACAATTAAACGTATGAAACACATTAAAGCCGTTTTGCTTACCATCCTATATATGGTAATTATCTCCTTTGCAGCTAATGCCAGCACCGATATTTACATCAACCAGGTAGGTTTCGACAGTCGCGGACCCAAGATAGCTGTCATCGGTTCAGATGAGCCTTTGCCGGCCAATACTAAGTTCTTCGTGATCAATGTATCGGCGGGGGGAAAAACAGCATTTACCGGCACCATTGGCGCCCCGCAAAAGGTAAAAGAATGGTTCCCGGGCAAAATATTTTACCAGGCTGATTTTTCAAAATTGACCAAGGAAGGAAAGTACCTGGTTGAATTTTATGTTGGCCATGCCGTGTTTGGTTCTGCTACGTTTACGATCACCGAAAATGCGCTGGCCAAATTGACCATCTCCTCTATCCTCCGTTATTACAACAAGCAAAGGGCCAATACGCCGGAAGAACTGGAGGCCGATAGTCATATTACCTTATTTGGCAGTACCAAAACGGCAGATCTGCGTGGCGGCTGGTGCGATGCCTCAGGTGACATCAGCAAATATTTCTCGCATCTGGCTTATGCCAATTTTGTGTCGCCGCAGCAAATCCCGCTGGTTACCTGGTCGATGGTCAGCGTTGATGAGTCTATCCCCGGCCTGCTGACCAAATGGCACCTTAAAGATTCGCTGGAAAATGAAGCTGTTTACGGGGCCGATTTTCTTATGCGTTCGCTTTCAGCAGAAGGCTATTTTTATGAGACCATCTTCAGTTATTTCAGCAAAAACCCGAACGACAGGCGTGTAGTTGGCTTGCGTGCCAATAGTGTCACCACCGATCAGTACCAGGCCGCTTTCCGCGAAGGCGGGGGCATGGCAATTGCCGCGCTGGCCCGTATATCAAGATGGAAAAAGGACGGCGAGTTTACCTCACAACAATACCTGGACGGCGCCAAACGCGCCTTTGCCCACCTGCTTATCAACAACATCAAATACGATGATGATGGCAAGGAAAATATTATAGATGACTACTGCGCCCTGATGGCGGCGACTGAACTCTGGATAACCACCAACGAACCGCTTTACCGTGACGAAGCCCGCAAACGCGCCAATAATTTAGCTAAGCGTATGTCGCCAAATGGCTATTTTATCGCCAATGATGCCAACCGGCCTTTCTGGCATGCGGCAGATGCAGGTTTGCCCGTTGTGGCCTTATCCCGTTATCTAAAAAAAGAAACAGACCCGGCATTGAGGAATAAGGCTTTGTTAACTATTAAAAAGGCATTGGATTATAATTTGGCAGTTAGCCATAAAGTGAGCAATCCCTTCGGCTATGCCCGGCAGAGCTTCTTATACAAAGGCGCGGTCAAGGATGGATTTTTTATCCCCCATGAAAATGAAACCGGCTGGTGGTGGCAGGGTGAGGATGCCCGGCTTGGCTCATTGGCAACTGCGGCTATCATCGGTGGTCGGTTAACTTACCCCGCGCAAACCGGCTGGGGTATCAAAGCGCCTTTGGCTACTTATGCCTCGCAGCAATTATCGTGGATACTGGGCTGCAACCCTTACTCCATGTGCTTTATGTATGGCTTCGGTAAAGTGAACGTGCCTTACATGCACTCCCTTTTTGGGCATGGGTCTGAAAAGGGTGGTATATCCAACGGTATCACCGGTAAGGATGGCAACGGCGATGGCTCGGGCATCGACTTTAAAACCGAAGCCAAAGGAAATGAATGGCGCTGGACGGAGCAATGGATACCGCATGCCGCCTGGTTTTTACAGGCCATAGCTGCCGCCGCGGAACCCGTGCATCAACCCGGCAAAAAATAGCGCACAATTTCTTAACATCAGAAACATTTTAGTCAATTCCTTCTTTTGCTATCTTGTGCCCAACAAAACATCACAACACATGACCACACAAGAAATTTTCGGCTACAAGCCAGATAAAAAATATAGCAAAGCTGTCGCTTACTTCTCTATGGAGTTCGCTATCGACCAGGCGTTAAAAATATACAGCGGCGGACTTGGCTTCCTGGCGGGCTCGCACATGCGCAGCGCTTATGAACTAAAGCAGAACGTGGTCGGTATCGGCATGCTCTGGAAAAACGGCTACTACGACCAGGGGAGAGATCTGAACGCCGACATGAAGCCTTTTTTTGTAGAAAAAGATTATTCCTTTTTGCAGGACACCGGTATCATGTTTACTGTACCGGTGCACGATTCACCTGTGTATGTAAAAGCATACCTGCTGCATCCCGAAACTTTTGGTTCGGCGCCTATCTTTTTGCTGACTACCAGCCTGAATGAGAATGATGAGCAATCACGCTCCATCAGTTATCGTTTATACGATTCTAATGAGGCGACCCGTATAGCGCAATCCATCATATTAGGTATTGGCGGCGCTATGCTACTGGATAAATTGGGCCTGAACATCGATATCTATCACATGAACGAGGGTCATTCCCTCCCGCTCAATTTTTACCTGTACTCCAAATATCAGAGCCTGGATGAGGTAAAAAAGCATGTGATATTTACTACACATACACCGGAAGCTGCCGGGAACGAAGAGCACCGTTTTGATCTATTGAAAGAAATGTCCTTCTTCTATCATCTGCAAACACATGAAGTAAAGTACATCTTAGGCATCGAAGGTGATTCGTTAAATTATACCGTAGCTGCGTTAAAGTTTGCCAAAAAAGCAAACGGCGTATCCAAACTGCATGGCGAAGTTGCCCGCGATATGTGGAAAGGCAATTCGGGCATCTGCGAGATCACTTCCATCACCAACGCCCAGAACAAAACCTATTGGAAAGACGCCCAACTGGAAAAAGCTTTGGCTGAAAATAATGATGAGGCCATCGTTTCCCGCAAAAAGGAAATGAAAAAACAGCTATTCAAGGTGGTGGCCGACCAATGCGGAAAGATATTTGACGAGAACGTACTGACCATAGTTTGGGCGCGCCGCTTTGCAGCTTACAAACGTGCAGATATGCTGATGTATGATTGGGACAGGTTTATCAAACTGATCTTTAATGCCGAGCACCCGGTTCAGGTAATATGGGCGGGTAAACCTTACCCGGAAGATATGGGCGCGATAGACCTGTTTAACCAGATCATCCGCCGGGCTAAGCCGCTGGCCAATTGTGCGGTGCTGGTGGGCTATGAGTTAGGCTTATCCGCTTTGCTCAAAAAAGGCTCGGATGTGTGGTTGAACAACCCGCGCATGTACCGCGAGGCCTCAGGCACCAGTGGGATGACCGCCGCTATGAACGGCAGCATCAACCTCTCGTTACCTGATGGCTGGGTGCCCGAGTTTGCTAAGGACCAGGAGAACTCCTTTGTTATACCACCCGCTGATGACAGTCTCCAATATTATGAAAAGGATCAGAAAGAGGGCGCGGCGCTGATGGATATATTAGTGAAAACCGTATTGCCCATGTATTACACCGACCAGGCCAAATGGCTTTCGATCCTCAAAAAAGCAGCTGCGGATGTTGTTCCGGCATTTGATTCGGGCCGGATGGCAGATGAGTATTACAGGGAAATGTATTTAGCGTAGACGACTCACCCGATCATCGCTCCGCTCGATCACCCTCTTTACCGCAAGCGGTAAAGAGGGTTTTTCTTTTTACTCCCCGCTTTGCGCAGCAGAGGGGGGCAGGGGGTGAGTCAACTCGCCGATTGGCTCACCACTTTGTTACCCCTCATCCCTCTTAAACTCCTCGATCTCTCCGAGTAGTTCACTCGCCGAAAGCGCATATTTATATTCCAGGCCCATCATCATCAGTTTTTTCATCCAGCTTTTATGTAGATTTTCTGGTATAATGTTTCTGTACAGCCATATGGTCAGTAGAATGAATAACAGGGTAATGGGCACCGCAATAAACCAAAATCCTTTATCATTCTCCATTATCCATTTATTGCTCCAAAAAAACGTGGTGTAAAATGGCATCTGCAGCCAGGCAAACCGGGTGGTATAGATAGTTGATACCTGCAGCTCCGCCAGTTTCGCCTGTGTGCTGGTTATGCTGTCTGTATAATCTATTTTGCCGATCAGGATAATATGCTCAATGTAGTTGACGATAGTGATCACCGTAAATATCATGATCATCAAAAGCGATCCCGAAAACCATGGGTTTTTAAAATTTACCGCAAAAACCAGGAAACCTAAAAGCGCCAGCCAAAGTATCCCTATAATAACGCCTGTTAGTTTTATAGAGATCAGTGCCCTAAGTTTTGATTTGGCTTTGCCGGTTTGCATATCTTCGAATATCCTTATATTCAATTTCAGCGACTTTTCTAATTTTTTGTCGTAAGCACTCCAGATGCTTTTCAGTTCCAGTTCGTCCATTTTATTTATGATTTAATAGTTGAAAATTTTTGTTTTAATTGATCCTTTATCCGGCTGATCTTGGTAGCCACATTAGTTTCCGTGATGCCTAATATCTCGGCTATTTCTTTATAGCTTTTTGATTCGAGGTAAAGGATCATTAGGGCCTTGTCCAGTTCCTTTAGTTCGTTGATAAATTGCTGTAGCATCGCGATGTTGGCTTCCAGTTCGCTATTGCCATTATCCTCAGCGATTTCCGTCATGCCTTCGGTTAACGGAAACTCGGCTGCTGTTCTTTTTCTGTCTTTACGATAAAAGGAAATAGCCACGTTTAAGGCGATGCGATACATCCAGGTAGATAGCTTGTATTGCTCATCATAGCGTTCAAACGCCTTCCACAGTTGAATGATGATCTCCTGGAAAAGATCTTCCCTGTCCTCTTCATTTTTGCCATATGACCGGGCGACTTTATATATGATTCCCTTATTTTGCTCGATAAGTTGCAGGAATTGCTCTTTAATATTCAGGCTCATTTTTAGTTTGATGATGGCATAATCAATGTAAGCATTTTATCTGTTTACCTGATTATTCGCAGAACGGGCGAAAAAATCACAGGTTGATCAAAATATTCTTCAAATAAAAAGCCTCCCAACTAATTGAGAGGCCTTCAATATTCCTTAATCCCTTATTATGGACGCGGCGGTGGTGGCGGCAGTGGCGGATGCGGCGGCAAGTGTATGCGTATCCGTGCCCGGCGATGATGCCTGTAATGCCTCACCGGCCTACGGTGTCTTCTGAATCTTGGGCGGGGTGGTCGTGGTGGTGGCCTTTGGAAGGAGGCTGACCCAACCTCCGGGCTTACCACTTCAGCTTTTGCGAAGTCAACACTAAAAATAATTAGTGCTGTAATAAATAACAATTTTGCAAACTTCATGTTGGTTGTTTAATTATCAAACGATTACACAAATAACCTAAAAACTGGTGGAATGTTTACATTTGGGCTATTAAAAACGGCTTGTAATATATGATTTCAGGTGTTGGTATTGATATGATTGAAGTGAAGCGTGTAGCCGAAAAGATAGGCAAGGAAAGCGGTTTCCGCGAACTGGTATTTTCGGAAACGGAAATAGCTTATTGCGAATCAAAGAAGAAGAAATTTGAACATTATGCCGCCCGTTTTGCCGCCAAAGAAGCTTTTTTTAAAGCCCTGGGCACCGGTTGGCTCGAAGATACCCGCTTTAATGAGGTAGAAGTCAACAATAACAACGAAGGTAAACCAGGGATAACGTTATCCGGGCTCACCTTAAAAACAGTAAATACAATGGGAATAAAAAAGATCCTGGTATCCTTATCCCACATCAAAAAAACTGCATCGGCAGTAGTCATCATAGAGAAATAATGGAGTTTTCAGGAGAAAGGGATAGTCAATTGGCAGGCAAGGAAAGCGAAATGCAGGAGCAAAAATTACAGGATCTTTTGCAATATGTTGCTCAGTATTCGCCGTTTTATAAGGAGCTGTTTGCAAAACATCATATTGACATATCAGTCGTAAAAACCCTAACCGACCTGGCGTTGATACCCACCACCAGTAAGGACGACTTGCAGCAGCGTAACAATGATTTTTTATGCGTGCCGGCCGGGAAGGTTATTGAATACACCTCCACATCAGGTACGTTGGGCAGCCCGGTAACTATCGCGCTGACAGAAAACGACCTTAACCGTTTGGCTTATAACGAGTACAATTCATTTTTATGTGCCGATGGTTCGGCGGATGATATTTACCAGTTGATGCTTACCCTCGACCGGCAGTTTATGGCAGGTATCGCCTATTATTCAGGTATCCGGAAAATGGGCGCCGGTATTATCCGTTTGGGGCCAGGTGTGCCTGCTTTGCAATGGGAAACCATCAAAAGATTAAAACCGACTGCCATTGTTGCTGTACCGTCTTTTATTTTGAAGCTGATAACATTCGCCAAAGAAGCCGGGATCGACATTAATCAAACCTCGGTCAAAAAAGCCATTTGTATCGGCGAGAATATCCGCAATACCGATTTTTCGCTGAACATGCTGGGCAAAAAAATAACCGAATCCTGGGATATCCATTTGTACTCCACCTACGCCTCCACCGAAATGCAGACCGCCTTTACAGAATGCGGCGAAGGCAAGGGCGGCCATTATCAACCCGAACTTGTTATTGTAGAACTGTTGGATGAGAATGATAAACATGTAGAGCCTTATACTCCCGGCGAAGTAACTATTACCACGCTTGGTGTTGAAGGAATGCCGCTGCTCCGTTACAAAACCGGTGATATCTGCATGTATTTTGACGAGCCATGTGCCTGTGGTCGTACCAGCTTGCGCCTTTCGCCCATCATGGGCCGCAAAAAGCAGATGATCAAATTTAAAGGCACCACGCTTTATCCACCTGCCTTATTCGACCTGCTGAATGAGCGCGAGGAAATATTGGATTTTGTGGTGGAAGTTTATTCCAACGAGATCGGCCTCGACCAGGTATCATTATATGTGGTTCCCGCGGATGATAGCGACGAATGTGATCATCGAATACGGGCCTATTTACAGGCAAGACTAAGGGTGAGTCCGCACATCAAATATGTTTCGGCAGAGGCGATACAAAAGATACAATTCAGCGAAGCGAGTAGGAAAGCTATCAAATTTATAGATAAGCGGCCGTGATATTTTAGGAGGCTCCTATGGAGCCGGGGGCCTATATTGTGTTTTCTATAAACAGGGAGTTCCTACGGAACTTAACCCTGATATTATTGATCATTCGTCTCTCCTATATGTATTCTGCTTATAGACATATCCATGCGGATTAGGCTCCATAGGAGCCCCCTGTTTATAGCACATTATTGAAAAAATCGGTTGGCTCCTAGGAGCCTCCTAACAAAATCCATTAAAATACGTTTGCTATGATATTGCAGATTGATGTTAATCCCTTTTGCATATATTTCCTACTTTAGCCCTTTATTATTCAACCCATAAA
The DNA here is from genome assembly GCA_035489035.1 of Mucilaginibacter sp. Lineage (GTDB taxonomy): Bacteria > Bacteroidota > Bacteroidia > Sphingobacteriales > Sphingobacteriaceae > Mucilaginibacter. Next base: position 181,737 of record DATHKT010000057.1, on the reverse strand, counting down.
AACAAATAATTTTTGCCCATGATACTTGTTGGACAAAGTGCGCTTTCTTTAGATGATTTTTCCAAACTAATATTTGAACATCGGGAAGTCGCTTTAGATAAAACGGCTTTAGATAAAGTTAATACCAATTACGAGTTCCTTAAAAAATTCTCCTCCCATAAACTGATCTACGGCATCAACACCGGTTTCGGGCCGATGGCGCAATATAAGGTGAGCCCGGAAAATATTTTACAGCTTCAATACAACCTCATCCGCAGCCATTCATCCGGCAGCGGAAAACTGATGCCCGCGCAACTGTCAAAAGCCCTCATGATCGCCCGTTTGAACAGCTTTATGCAGGCTTATTCCGGCGTGCATACTGAGGTGGTTGAATTGTTAACGGAAATGATCAATAAAGACATTTGTCCCTGCATTTACGAACATGGTGGTGTAGGCGCCAGCGGTGATCTGGTGCAATTGGCACATTTGGGCTTAGTATTGATCGGCGAAGGCGAGGTGCTCTTTGAAAATGAGGTTCACCCTACTATCAATATATTTAACAAGTTCGGCATCAAACCGCTTTCCATCCATATCCGCGAAGGGCTGGCTATTTTAAATGGCACTTCAGCCATGACGGGGATCGGAATGGTCAATATCATACAGGCCCGTAAACTGTTAAGTTGGGCAGTGATGTTTTCAGCCATGATCAACGAGATCGTGGAAGCATTTGACGATCACTATTCGCACGAACTGAACATTGTAAAGCATCATAAGGGCCAAAACAAAATTGCCGCCATTATGCGCGATATTTTGAAGGACAGTAAGATGATCCGCGACCGCTCTGAGCATTTATACAATCCCGATAACCTGGACCAGGAAGTTTTTGAAGATAAGGTGCAGGAGTATTATTCGCTGCGTTGTGTTACGCAGATATTAGGGCCTATTTATGATACCATCTCACAGGCGGAAGACGTGCTGGTAAACGAATTGAACTCGGTAAATGATAACCCCGTGATCGATCATGAGAACCAGAATATCTTCCATGGGGGTAATTTCCACGGCGATTACGTATCGTTGGAAATGGATAAGCTGAAAATAGCCATTACCAAATTATCAATGACGGCAGAAAGGCAACTGAATTACCTGCTGAATAATAAGCTGAATCAAAAACTGCCTCCTTTCGTCAATCTGGGTGTATTAGGGTTGAACTTCGGCATGCAGGGTATGCAGTTTACCGCTACCTCAACTGTGGCCGAAAATCAGACCCTTTCCTTCCCGATGTATGTGCACAGCATCCCGAATAATAATGATAACCAGGACATTGTGAGCATGGGCTGCAATGCGGCGCTGATGACCAAAAGGGTGATCGATAATTCGTTTGAAGTGTTAGCTATCCACCTGATGACCATCCTGCAGGCTATAGATTACCTCGAATGTCAGGACAGGCTATCTACCATTTCCCGCACATTATATGATACGGTAAGAGAAATTTTCCCGAAATTTATTGAGGATCAACCAAGATATAAGGATATGGCAAGGGTTAAAGAGTTCCTGGAAAGCACAGATCACCTAAACGCTTTTGCAAAATGAAATGCGCGTTAGTTACCGGCGGCTCAAGGGGCATTGGCAGGGCGATCTGTATCAAACTGGCGGCGTTGGGCTATCATATACTAATAAATTATAAAAGCAATACCGCAGAAGCAGATAAGACGCTTTCGCTCATAAAAGAAGCCTGCGGTACCGGCGAATTACTGCAATTTGATGTAGCCGATAGGGTTCAAATACAGGAAGTTTTAGGTGGCTGGATAAGTATTAATGAAGAAAAGCAGATCGATATCCTGATCAATAATGCCGGTATCCGTGATGATAGCCTAATGGCCTGGATGGCCGAGGAGCAATGGGATAACGTTTTGAAAACCAATCTCGATAGTTTTTTCTATGTCACCCGCCTGGTATTGAACAGTATGCTGACCCGAAAGTACGGACGCATCATCAACATAGTTTCCTTGTCAGGTTTAAAAGGATTAGCCGGGCAAACTAATTATTCGGCTGCCAAAGCCGGAGTAATCGGCGCTACCAAAGCATTGGCGCAGGAAGTGGGCCGGCAGGGAATCACCGTGAACGCGCTGGCTCCGGGTTTTATCAAAACCGACATGACCGATGGCCTGGATGAAAAAGAATTAAAGGCGCTGATCCCGGTAAAACGCTTTGGTCTACCGGAAGAAGTGGCGCATGCTGCTGCTTTCCTGGCTTCGCCCGAAGCGGCTTATATTACCGGGCAGGTACTGTCTATTAACGGTGGCTTATATTCCTGATATGAATTTCCCGGTTGAAGATATCGTCCTCCTTATCCCGCAGAAACCACCTTTTGTGATGGTGGGCAAATTGCTATCAACCGATGAAACCAGCACCAAAAGCAGCTTTGTAATTCAAGCAGACAATGTATTGGTAAAGAATAATGTTTTTCAGGAAGCAGGCTTGATGGAAAACATTGCCCAAACCGCCGCATTAAGAGCAGGCTATTTAGCTGAAGCAGAACATAAACCAGTTGAAGCAGGTTATATTGGTGCAGTTAAGAATTTCGAGATATTCAACCTGCCAAAAGTTGGTGATGAACTAACCACAGAGATCACCATCGAAAACCAGGTGTTTAATGTTACCGTATTTTCGGGTAAGGTTTGGCACAATAACGAACTACTCGCTCAATGCGAAATGAAAGTATTCACCGGTAATGAATAATTGGAGGAGAAATGAAGGAACCGGATGTATTTGTAATTGCTGATAATGTATTGTCTCCATTGGGCAAAACCACTGCTGAAAATTTTTCCCAGTTAAAGCAAAACAGATCTGGCGTAAAACTTCACACAGATACCGGCTTTTCATCGCAGCCTTTTTATGCCTCATTTTTTGATCAGAATGAAAGCTTTATCGAGGGCGATGCTCATACCTATACCAAATTTGAACAGTTGCTTATCGCTTCGATCAGCGATGCTTTGCAAAATATCAGCATAGCTGCACAGGATAAAAAAACGGTGTTCATTATATCTTCCACCAAGGGGAATATCGGACTGCTCGAAACGGAAAAGAACAGCCCGGCCTTACAAAAAAGAATAGCCTTATCTACCTCGGCAAAATTAGTGGCTGACTATTTTGGTTTTGCCAATCAGCCTGTCATCGTTTCCAATGCCTGTATCTCGGGTGTATTGGGCGTCATCACTGCAATGCGTTTGTTAAAAACCGGGCAATATGAGAACGCAGTAGTCGCCGGGGCAGATGTGATATCTGAATTTATCCTGTCGGGGTTTCAGTCTTTCCAGGCGCTTAGTCCGCAGGTATGCAGGCCGTTTGACAAGTCGAGAGATGGGTTGAATTTGGGAGAGGGCGCAGGCACCATCATCCTGTCGACCCAAAAAAAATACGATCAAAATGTAAAAGTGCTTGGCGGCTCAGTCAGCAATGATGCCAACCATATTTCAGGCCCATCCCGCACTGGTGAGGAACTGGCTCACGCGATCAAAAAGGCAATGCAGGATGCCGAATTAATAGCAAAGGATATCGATTTCATTTCGGCACACGGCACAGCCACGCTTTACAATGATGAAATGGAGGCAAGTGCTATCGGGCTGGCAGGTTTGCAATCCGCCCCGCTAAACAGCTTAAAAGGCTATTACGGGCATACTTTAGGCGCGGCAGGATTAATAGAATCTATCATTTCTTTACAATCATTAAAAGAGGAATTGATTTTACCTACTCCCGGTTTTGAAGAATTGGGCGTGAGCAGCCCGGTAAATGTTGTGGCATCTTCATTAGCTATTAAAGCGGATACTTTTTTGAAAACGGCCTCTGGTTTTGGCGGCTGCAACGCGGCAGTGATTTTTGGCAAATAATAGATATTTTTGAGGGATAAGGTGAAAGAACAGAAATTACTTGCAGAAAAATCTATAACCGGCAATTGCATCATCAGCCAGGGTGTCGTAAGCAAGGATGGCATCGGATTATTTGCGAATTCAGGCTCTGATATCTCCGGCTTCTTACTTTCCATTTATCAGCATTTCCAGCTCAATTATCCCAAGTTTTATAAAATGGATAATTTAAGCAAGCTGGGCTGGCTGGCTTCGGAGCTGTTGCTGAAAGATAATTTCGAAAAAGAACACTATCAACCTGAGGAAATAGGTGTAGTTTTGGCCAACACCAATTCAAGCCTGGCCAACGACTTGAAATACTACGACACCATACAAGATATCCCAAGCCCATCCGTATTCGTTTACACCTTGCCCAACATTGTTATCGGGGAGATCAGCATCAGGAATAAATTTAAAGGCGAGCACGCGTTTTTTATACAGGAAACTTTTGACGCGGGTTTTATAGCGCAGCAGGTAAACTATTTGCTGGATCATAACATTTTGCAGGCCTGCATTTGCGGCTGGGTGGATGTGCTGCACCAGGATTACAAAGCAGTATTATTTTTGATTGAAAAGAAGAAAAACAAAAATTCTCTCTTATTTTCGGCAGAGAACATGGATAACATTTTTAACAACAGTTAGGCAATAATATGAGTTCATCGGTTTATGTGGCGGGTGCAGGCGTGATCTCGGCGATTGGAAACAATATTGCTGAACACCTTGCCGCGTTCGAACGGGAGCAGGCCGGCATGGGCGATATTACCCTGCTCAATACTATTCATAAGAACGAATTGCCTGTTGCCGAAGTGAAATTAAGTAATACGGAACTGGCTAAGATAGCAGATATGCCCCCTCAAACCAGTCGCACGGCTTTATTGAGCCTGGTTGCGGCCAAAGAAGCGATGACTGATGCCGCTATTCCAAACTTCGAAAATCTGCGTACCGGCTTTGTTTCGGCTAACAGCGTAGGCGGGATGGATAAAAGCGAGGATTTTTTTGTGGAATTTCTGGCGGATAACAACAAGGGTAAATTAAGGAATGTATTCGATCACGAGTGTGGGAGCAAAACCGAGATCGTAGCGGATAAGCTGGGCATCACTGATTACATGACTACCATCAGCACGGCCTGTTCATCCTCCGCCAACGCCATTTTTTATGCGGCGAGGCTGATCAAAAATGACATGCTCGATGTAGTGATCGCCGGTGGCACGGATGCACTGACCAAGTTCACGCTGAACGGCTTTAACACGCTGATGATACTGGACAAGGAATTTTGCAAGCCTTTTGACGAGCATCGCGAAGGCCTCAATTTAGGTGAAGGCGCGGGGTATTTAGTTTTGATATCAGGTAAGGTAGCCCAAACATTAAGTAAACCGCTGTACTGCAAATTAAGCGGGTATAACAACAGTAATGATGCCTATCATCAAACCGCGTCATCACCGGATGGCACGGGCTCCTATATGGCTATGAAGGGAGCGCTGGAAAAAAGTGGCCTGCAGCCATCGGACATTGATTATATCAACCTGCACGGTACCGGCACGCCCAATAACGATAGTGCAGAAGGCACCGCCATCAAAAGGATATTCGACCCGGAATACCCGCCGATGAGTTCGACTAAATCCTACACGGGACACACATTAGGTGCAAGTGGAGGCATCGAGGCGGTATTTTCTGTTTTGGCGATAAAGCATAGGATCATCTACCCAAACCTCCGTTTTGAAACACCGATGCAGGATCTGGAATTGATCCCCGAAAAATATTTTTTGACTAACCAGGACATTAACCATGTGATGTCGAATTCCTTTGGCTTTGGTGGTAACTGCACATCTTTAATATTTTCGAAGGTTTGATATGAACATCTATATCCGCTCATCCGCCTGCATATCGCCGCAAAAAACTTTCGGTACGGATGACTTTTTAACCGATGTGGTGGAATACACTGGGACGCGGTTAAGAACCATCGAACCGGATTATAAGGAGTTTATTGATCCCAAACAGATCCGCCGGATGAGCCATGTCATCAAAATGGGAGTAGCCGCCGCAAAGGATTGCTTGAACAAAGCCGATGTGGATATGCCGGGCGCTATTATCACCGGCACAGCTTTCGGATGCCTGGAAGATACCATCACCTTTTTAACCCGCATAGTGGAGCAGGATGAGGAACTGCTGCCCCCAACTGCCTTTATTCAATCCACCCACAATACGGTAGCCGCGCAGATTGCGCTGATGCTCAAATGTCACGCTTATAACAATACGTTTGTGCATAAGGGCATTTCTTTTGAGAGCGCGCTTTTTGATGCCATTATGCTTTTGAAGGAACAGGAAGCCGACAATGTTTTAGTTGGCGGAACAGATGAAATGGTGGATACCAGCTTTAAAGTTTTAACCAGATTGGGATTATACAAACGCTGGCCTGTTTCCAACCTGTCGCTTTATACCACCGAATCCAAAGGTACTATTGGCGGTGAGGGCGCGGCATTTTTTCTGCTGACGGATAAACAGTCCCCAAGCAACATGGCGGAACTTACCGCGGTGAAAACGCTGTATAAGCCAAAAAATATTGAAGAAAGCATCGCTTCTTTTTTGAGCGATAATTCCCTGAAAGTTGATGATATCGATTTATTCCTCACCGGTAAAAATGGCGATACACGGAATGACGAAATCTATAAGCAATTAGCCAACTCGTTGTTTAAAAATACTGTTTTGGCAAACTATAAACATCTGTGCGGCGAGTATCCAACCTCCACCTCATTCGCGTTATGGCTGGCAGCTAACATGGTCAAAAATAGTGTGGTGCCGGAAATAGTTGGCGATGCCAAAGGATTGGCTCCTAAAAAGGTACTGATCTATAATCACTACCAAAATAAATATCATTCCCTGATGCTTGTTTCTGCCATTTAATTTGACCGCTATGCCAGCCGCAAAAAACGACCTGTTCAGTATTGACGAAATAACGCATGAAGGTGGTGCCGTCAGGGCAAAGCTTGACATTAATCCGGAACATGAAATTTTTAAAGGCCATTTCCCGGGCCAGTCTGTAGTACCGGGCGCCTGCATGCTGCAAATTGTGAAAGACGTATTGGAAATGACATTCAAGCATCCCGTCAGGCTAAAAAAAGCGGATCATCTTAAATTCATGACTATGGTTGATCCTACAAATACCTGGTCGGTACAATTGGACATAGCCTATAAAATGCTTGATGAAAATACCATCAGCGTCACCGCTAAATTGCTCAATGACGAGGTGGTCTGTTTTAAATTTCAGGGAACTTTTTCAAAATAACTATCCTTGATTACCGCTGAACAGCGCACAAGGCTATCCTAAACCCACGATAGGCGCTATCCTCATTCGGCGGGTTTTTGGCCCGGTTGGCTGATCGTTCATCATTCGCCCCGCTGCCAAAGCTGCCGCCCCGGTTCACCCGGTCGATGCCCGTTGCCGGGCCTGTAGGATCAACAACGTTTCCACCCGGATAGGGCCCGTACCAGTCGCGGCACCATTCCCATATATTGCCGGGCATATCCTGTAACCCCCATTTATTTGACTGCTTTTCGCCGGCATTTCGCGGACCAGCGGGTGGGTTGCTCAAACCCTTTCCTGTATAATTGATAAAGCTGTTTTTCACATACCAACCAATATCATCTAAATTGCCATAGGTAGGCCCCGTAGTACCCGCACGACAGGCATATTCCCATTGAGCTTCTGTCGGGAGTGTATATTCATAACCTTTGGGCAGTCTTCCATGAGCGCGTTCCTGCCCTGTGAGTTTCCGGCAAAAATCCATGGCTTCATTCCAGCTAACAAAATACATTGGCAGCCGTTCATCTTCATTCGCGATCACCTTGTCGGGGTTATGCTGATCGAACCCCATAAAATCCCTTATCTTTTGCTGCTTACCCTCAAAATCATATAGTTTTTCATCGTTAAGCAATTGGATCAGCTTGTCGCGCACTCCCTGTCCCGTTACCGCTTTCCACTGACCAACAGTTACCTCGGTTTTGCCCAGCCAGTAACCCTTGGTGAGCGTAACCGTAGTTTGCGGACTTTCATCAGCCTTGCGTCCCTGCTCAGATTCCGGGCTGCCCATCACAAATTTTCCCGGCGCGACCCACATCATTGGCAGTAAAGTATTGCCCGGTAATTTCAAATCCCATTTCTTTCCTGGAGTTGGGTGTGCCCCGGCCTTCTTGTTTTGTGAATAACCATTAGGAGAAAATATCAGCAAGGCAATTAAAGCCAACATGAACGACTTTATAACACTGTTTTTACTTCGGACAATTTTCATGAGGATAGTGGTTGGTCAGGTAAATATAACCACAATAAATGTATTACTGACAACTAAAGAATCTTCTTTTTGTCCAATTTCAGGGCGTTCCGCTTCAAAAATGTGGAACACTATGGAACACCCCGGAACACCATTATAGTTAATAAATTTAACTTCAAATGCCCTTCTTCCCACCCTCTCTGCTGCGCAAAGAGGGTCGACCATCCGCTGGTTAGCAGCGCAGTCGGGGTGAGTCCACTCGCCGCCACGAATACAGCTCCAGTCCCCGCAGGGTCTCCCAATGGGGGACCCTGCGGAACATGAATCATCTTACTTCCCCGGCGTAATCACAATATTCCTGTAATCTATCGGCCCGTGATCGCCCTGTATCAATATCGGGCCCGGTTCGCCTTCTGCGCTGTTGATGGCGCCGCCTGTAATGCCCGGTATTACTGCGTCGCAGATCACCTTTTTGCCGTTGGCTACTATGGTGATCATCCTTCCCCGCAGCGTAATATCGTACGACTGCCACTCGCCCGGGTTCTTCGCCATCATCACATTCGGCGGCAAAAAGCCGTAAACGGAGCTGAACTGGTTAGCGATAGGCTCCGGCTCGCCGCTTTTGGTATCGATGATCTGTATCTCGTAACGACCGCGCAGGTAAACGCCGCTGTTGCTGCCCTGCTTGTACCTGAACTCAATATGCAGCTTAAAATCCTTAAAAGTTTTATCCGTGATCAGGTTGGCGCCCGACTTCAAACTCCGCAGGATACCGCCCTCGGCAATCCATTGGTTTTTGCCGTCGGTATGCCAGCCTTTGGTATCCTTGCCGTTGAACAATTTAATAGGCTTGCCCCAAACCGCCGCACCAGAGCGGATCAGCAACGGCGCGCGAACACCTGTAAAAGTGTACTTTTCGCCATCGGTATACACCATGGTACCGGTCAGCTGATCGCCCTGCACCTCGAACTCAAAATCCATGTTGCGGGTGCCCGGCTCCCATTGCGGGGGGATAGAAAAGCTGTATTTACCATCCGTCACCTTCACCTCCGAAATAGGCCGCGCGCTGCCAAAAGCATACACGTACCGCCCGATAAGGGTATGCGTACCCGATTTCTGCACCTCCAGCCACGACGGCAAATTTTTACCCCCCTGGCTAATGGTGATATCCCACCGGCCAATAACCGCCGGGTCTTTAACCATCACTGGATGATCCTGCGCCATAACTCCCGAAAAGGCAACCAGTGCCAAAATAACCTGCGCCGCCATAAAACGCGCCACCCGGTTAAACCCAAAAAATGCTGTTTTTCTCATAATTTTCAATAAAACTTAAACCTACAAACTAACATTCATTTTTGCTAATAGTTCACCGCTTAATCTTTTCATGATCCCCGGCCGTTTCCCTAAAACAAAAAAAGCTTTCTTAAATGGAGAACCCCTTCCCCTGGAGAAGGGCAGGGGTGAGGCTACTGACAAAACAGTGTCAGTAACTTATCCAAATCAGTTAGTTATATTTGTATATATCCCGCAAAGGCTTCTTACAGTTCTCTCCTTTGGAGAGATTTCAATTATTAATAACCCACATAAAATGAGATACTTATGTGATTGTTGGTGCTTTTACTGTCAACGCTACTGTCAATAAAGATAACAAAAAAATACTAAAAGTCAGTCAATATTTGGGTAATAAATCATGTCTTAACAGTGGGTATAATTAAAGCTTTACTAAACTAAGGAACTGAAACATTGGTTGAAGCTGCAATTATTTATAATTCTAGTTGTCGAGGATATTTTCTAAGAAGAATAGCCATCTTTTAATTATTGTTGACCCAATAGTTATATGTCCCCTGCATTTTTTTAATTATTGAAAATGAATAAAATAGCATCTCGCTATTTGCGCTATCCCCAAAGCTTTTTTTTAACCTTTAAATTTAATAAAGTAAGATTACGTATAAACACGTTGAAAATACCGTGAAAACACGGGGTATTTTTGTAATTATTCCTTTGTAATTTTAAAGATGTCATTTATCACAATAAATAGCCTTTTATTTTAACTTTTCTTCTAAACCTTTTGACTCGATGAATATAAAATTTATTATTCTATATTTTCTTTGTGTGCTATTTATCGCACAATCCTTTGCACAGGGTGTTAATGTCAATCCATCAACGGGTTCAGCAAGTACAGTCATTCCTATTTATAGTATTGCAAGCGGACAGGTTTCTATGCCGGTATCTTTAGTTTACAGCGGATCAGGAGTAAAAGTTAAAGATGTAGAAGGTAATGCCGGTATGAACTGGCAACTCGTAACTGGTGGACAAGTCAGCAGGCAAGTTCGTGGGCTTCCAGATGATGTCAGCAAAGATACTGTCGGCAATGCACGGTTGGGTTGGATGAACGCTTCCAATACAGCTGTCGCTGCGATAAATTCCTTCACTATCGCCAACAATGGTGGTTTAACTTGTGCCAACGAAACAACTGATATTAGTTATATCAATAGCCACTTTCCAACAAATTACGATACTGAACCAGACATTTTCTATGTCAATGCCCCAGGCTTATCATGTCAATTGGTCTATGATCCCGGAACTTCCAAATTTCACTCTGTCAATCAACAGGATTTAGTCATTACTTACACCACCTATAGTTCACCAGGTCGTTATTTAGGCACAATCACTTCATTCACCATTAAGAATGATAAAGGAATCACTTATACATTCTCAACGCCGGAATATATGGTGGAAGGCACTAATGGCGGTAGCGCCAATTTCTTGGCAACCAAATACAACCAGTATTTAAATGGGATTTATTTTGCAGACAGCTGGTATTTAACCACCATTAGCGACCAATCAGGAAATGCGATTCAGTTAAATTATACTACCGCTTTGCCCAGATATAGCATAGATCCTGTAATGTTATACGTCGGCGGATCAACTTCGGCATCATTGCAGTATTACGTGAAGAAAACGCTCTACGCAAAAATTCTTTCCAATATAACGGCTACTAATGCCAATTCTACTGCGCAACATATCAGTGTAAGTTTTGCGTGGACTTCAATTAACTATCAAAATTTGGGCGGGACGGGTCAAACCGTCATTTCGAGCATTACCGCACCCGGCCGTAACATTTCATTTGTGTATAGTCCAGTTAGTGCCAGTACTGGCTATGTCCGGTATTTCTTAAGGAATGTTTCCGACGCAGGTTGTAGCTCACCAATCAATTACATCTTTAAATATGTCGGGGAAACACAAGGGCCATTAGGTGTTTTGGCGACTTATACTACCATTCTTCCGGATTCCGCTTCGACCAAGGTGGACTATTGGGGTTATTATGCAGGTACTGCCGGGGCAAGCAATCTTGAACCTTCGGTGTATGTCAATCCCTTTAATTTTTCATACCAGAGGTATTTAATAAAGGTTTCCGCTTCGCCCGGCGCGATCTATGCCTATACGCTAAGTTATAACAATAGGGGCGCTGACCCAACTACGGTGGCAACCGGGGCATTAAACAAAATAATATACCCACAAGGAGGCAGTACCAATATCGTATATGAATCCAATGATTATTACGATACTCCTTCACTATCAGTTGTGCAAGGCGGTGGCATCAGAGTCAAGCAAACCATTGACTCCGTTGGAAACGGTTCAACAAGTAGGATTGTTAAGAACTATTCTTATTTAAATTCATCCGGTGTTTCCAGCGGAAAGCCAATTTCTTTGCCGTCTTTTTCTTTTACGATTCCTTATAGTGGCTCAAATACTGGAAGTGCATTATGGGCAAGCGCCACGGCCTTATCAGCCTACGACTTGTCATCGGAAGAACACACGATTATGTATCAGTATGCCAAAGCCAGCCAAACGGGTGCAGGCAGCACTGCATACCAATTTACCGTCCCGGCCACATATTGGGATACCGGTTCTGCACCATCTTGTAGCGGTTGTTCAAGTAATGAATGGTATCCGACAAGTAACCTGGTTGCGAGGAGCAATTGCGCATTGCCAGCTTACGGTCCGGTAACTAACTACATCTATTCTTATCCTTTTATCCCGAATCCCAATTATGATTTCGAGCGCGGGTTGCCCGTAAAAGTCATCAATTACAATGATAGCGGTACAGAAGTCAGTGAAACAAACTATACCTATCAACGATCGTTTACGCCATCTACTATTACGGCTTTTAAGTATGATGACAATATAAACGGCAGTCTTTCGGTGAGGTCATACGACAAATACACCATCTACTATAATACAAGCGAACTTAACGCAACTATTATAAGCAAGGTATATGATTCCAAGAACTTGACCACAGCTCAATCAGACACAACGACTTACAGCTATGGCAGCAGCAATCATAAGCTGTTAACACAGGTGCAGAAAACCAATAGTGACCGGAGTATTGGCACAACCATAATAACATATACTAAAGATTTTCCTAATGCCGCGGCCGGATCAAATTCTTATGTAAACGCGTTGTATTATTTGCAGCAACAAAATATTAATACTCCGGTTGAAACCTATCAACAAATTACCAGGGGCGCTACTACGCTTACCACAAGCGCATCCCTTACCCTTTTCGATGACTTTACAACAGGTGGAACGACCTCCTATTTACCAGTGCAACAGTTGCAGCAAGTATTGCCTGATGGTGGCAGTTTTACACCGTATAGCATTGTTGGCACAGTTCCCCAATCTTCTACGTATGACAGCAAATATTATCCGATTGCCAATTACACCTATGATAACACCGGCTATCCGTCCACTACAGATGATGGCAATAAAAATAAATCTACAACCGTTACCGATCATTATACTAATCAGCCTGCGGCGATCTTTAAGAATGTTGCATCCGGCGAATTTGCTTTTAAAGATTATGATTCCTATCCTGCGCCATCCATTATTGGTTTTACGACCAGTGGAAGCGGTTCGTACACTCCAGTTGGCAGCCACGCCGGAAACGCCGCTGGGATAGCTTCTACACAAACTGTAACATCAGGGACAATAACAAAAAACACCATCGCCAAAAATTACATCTTCTCTATATGGATTAATGCTGTAACTCCTGGCACGATGACAGTAGCGGTAAGTGGGATTACTTCACGTACAATCAGTTATTCCGGTGGTTGGAAATACTATGAGCTCACACTCCCTGCCGCATCAATTTTATCAAGTATCACTGTTGGCATTGCCACAGATCATAATATCTCCATCGATGATATTTTATTTTACCCGGATATAGCTGATGTTGGAACAGTTACTTATGATCCAACGACACATTTTAAGATTGCCAGTACTGACGTAAACGGGGTATCTGCTTATTATTCCTATGACCAATGGGGCAGATTGCTCTACCAGTTTGACCAGGATAAAAATATCGTTCAGAAAAATACTTACATAACGGCTGCTAACGTACAGGATTTTGTAAAGCCGGTTCTCAATCATTCGCCCGGCAACAATAGCGTTACAAACATAACTCCCGTTACATTGAGCACGAGCAGTTATAGCGACCCCTGCACTATGGCCGGATTTACCTATACCTGGAACTTTGGGGATGGAACGGGTGATGTCGTCACCACTTCGGCGGTTGCTCCGGCACACACCTATGCTACGCCGGCTACTTATGTAGGAACTCTCACTGTCGGTTCACCATATTTCGGTTCAAAAACGGCTGATACTGTCCATATCATTGTCAAACAGTCAATGGCTTCGCTCTCTTACCATGACTACGCTGTTTCCGGCGGGATCAGCAGTGTCGTTTTCTCAAATGTATCCAATACGTTCACTTACAATACGGCTCAATTGAATGGGGGGCAAGTGCTGCCGGGCACATATACGGTAACCATCAATCCGGTTGGCGGAGCATACAATCCGGGAACAGGCAAAGGCTACACCAACATGGTATTTTCAGATGGCATGAACGGGCAATGTTTTGGCTATACGGGTTCACCATTCGTATTTACCTGGACCGTCATTGGTGGGCATACGCTTGATTTCTCTGTGTATAACGATAATACCTGTCCTTTTAATTAACAATGCCGACCAAACCTATCATCATGAAACTTAAAACCACTTTCATCCTATTGGTAATCGGCAGTGTTACTTTATTCTGCCAACCTGTATCAGCACAATCACCTAGCTTTGTGGAACAGGATGTTATTAAACAAGCAGGCATCACTACCGATGCTCAAATTTATGCGTTAAGCGTGGATAATAAGCAAACCACCAGGGTGTATATCGATGGGTTAGGCAGAACGGCCCAAACCATCGCCGTGCAGGCCAGTCCAGCAAAAAGAGATATCATTCAGCCAATGGCTTATGATAACCTCGGCAGACAAACGACAAGCTATCTTCCCTATGCCGGACAAAGCACCGATGTTATGGGCAGCTATCGCGCTAACGCGATCAGCACTGACCAACCAGCATTCTATAATCAACTAAGCCAATATTTAGTAGCAAAAGACAGTTCACCTTATACCCAGCAGGTCTTTGAAAACAGTCCATTACAACGGATGGTATCAGCAGGAACAGTTGGAAAAGGCTTTCAGCCTGTAACAGGGCAAAAATTTAAGACGGTTGAATATAGAGCCAACACCTTACTTGATAGCAATATCATGCTATGGAAACCCGGTACAACAACAGGCACATACGTTACAAGTGCATACTACGCCATTAGTAGCCTCGCAGTAATGGACGGCAAAGATGAAGATGGTACAGAAACATTAAGTTTTACTGATCTTGCAGGCCATCTCGTACTCAAAAGAGAAATGCTTGGCAGTACAAGGTTAGACACTTACTATATTTACAACAATGCCGGAATGGTCGCTTATATTATTCCGCCCCTTGCAACCAATAAATTGCCTTCGACTAGCTACAGTCTGACCACTGCTCCTGTAAGTAATCTGGTGTTTCATTTTGTCTACGACTTGCATGGTCGCATGATTGAGAAAACAGTTCCCTCAAAAGGCACGATGTATGTCGTGTATGATCCTCTGAACAGGCCCGTGCTGATGCAGGATGCCAACATGCTAGCAAAAAACCAATGGAACTATATCAAATATGACTCTAAGAACCGGGTAGTGTGCCAGGGAATTTATACGGATAATACAACCACACCAACATCACATATCGGCCGGGCCAATATGCAGGCCTATGTCAATACGATCGCCTCCAGCTATAACACCACCTGGTATGAAAGCCGTACAGCCACGCTTACCAACAATGGCTACTATACCAATGTTGTGTTTCCTATTTTCGCTTCCGGCACATTAACAGCATTGGCTTACAGTTACTACGATGATTACGACATGAACTTTGATGGCGTAGCTGA
This sequence comes from Mucilaginibacter sp., assembly GCA_035489035.1. GTDB lineage: Bacteria > Bacteroidota > Bacteroidia > Sphingobacteriales > Sphingobacteriaceae > Mucilaginibacter. The sequence continues at coordinate 166,273 of DATHKT010000057.1, read as the reverse complement.
CTTCACTTATGTTATGCAAGGGCTTCCCAATGAGGTCGGGGCAACCACCGCTCAACTCAAAGGGGTACCCACCGTAGTAAGTATTGGGGTAATTGGCCCGGGACTAAGCGTAAGCACTTGGGTGACCAAGGCTACCTTTTATGACAAAAGGGGCAACCCCATACAAAACCAGAGTGGCAATCATGTATATTACCTGGGACGCGGTGTAACCGATTATAAAACGGTTGTACCAGATTTTTCGGGAGTACCACAAATTAGCAAGGTGTCCAAAAAAACTAGTGCTGGCTCACCCACTACAGTGCTTACCATGTTTACCTATGATCACATGTACCGTGTGAAAGCGGTCAGCCAGCAATATAATGGCAGTGGCACTACGCTACAAGTAGCGGAATATACTTATAATGAATTAGGGCAAGTAACCAGGAAAGGGTTAGGACTTAATGGCGCTACCTATTTACAGGGCGTGGATATGCGTTACAGCATCCGTGGACAACTGCTGAGCATCAACAACAGTCAGCTTAAAAATGATACCGGCAAGACCAATAGCGATACCAATGACCTGTTCGGCATGCAAATGCTATATGATCAAACCGACTCCAAACTGACTACTACCCCTTATTACAACGGCAAACTATCAGCCGTTAAATGGATGAGCAAAGACGGAAGCGGGACGAGTGGCTATGAACGGGCGTTCCGTTATTATTATGATGGCCTGAACCGGGACACAGCAGCAATCTATTATGAGCGGACTGGCACAGGCACGTTTTCACTTACACATGGCTGGGATGAGAACAGAATTACCTACGATTTAAATGGGAACATTAAGACGCTGTTTCGCAATTCGGCGCAGCAGGGTGTTTCATCAGGAGGGCATACACCCATCGATAACTTGGCCTATACTTACGACACCAATAACCCTAACCAGCTAAAATCCGTTACGGACGGTACAGGTGGCAGTTATAATTTGGCAGGTTTTATGATCTATGCGGGTGGTAGTTCGGGTAATTACAACTATGACAGCAACGGCAACCTGGCATCCGATCCGTACAAAGGCATCGCTCATATTTCGTACAACGTGTTGAATAAATCAGACACGATCAGGTTTTCGTCAACCCAGTATATTACCTATACATACGACGCCGCCGGCGTTCTGTTACGAAAACAGGCCTATAAAACCGGCACAACGACACAACTGACGGATTATGTCGATGGGTTTGTTTATAATAATTCCAGTGGTACGGAGGCGTTGGCGTACTTCCCTATGCCCGAGGGTCGGGTGCGAAGTGATGCCAGCGGAGTACATCAAGAGTTTATCATTACCGATCAACAGGGCAACGCGCGCATCAGTTTTGATAACAGCGGTACTGGTGGCGCAGCTAAAGTACGACAGGAAAATAGCTATTATGGGTTTGGCATGAGTATGACCAACAGTACGGTCGGCACATTGGGCGATGATAACAAGAACCTGTACAACGGAGGCTCGGAATGGCAGAACGATTTTGGTGACCTACCGAATTATCAACAAACTCATTTCAGGAATTATGATCCTGTTTTAGGTAGATTTGCGGGTGTAGACCCTGAACCTGAAAGTGCAGAAAGCTTAACAACTTATCAATATGCGGGAAATAATCCTATAATGTTCAATGATCCATTGGGTAATTTTATTCAAGATCCAGCGACAGCAACACCTCCGATGGCATGGGCAGCTGAGTTTTCAGACGAATTTAATAATTCCGAATTGGCAGACCGTGCATACGCACTTGTTAATGGTAGTGGATCAGCATATCTGTGGAATAGTAGTGGTTTGGGGCATAATATATATAATAAAGGCAGTGGAGTAACTTCGGTGGCCGATGCTGTGGGCGCAATCAATGCCATATCAGGTGGAGAAGTTGGCTCAGAACCACCGGAAGATGATGATAGAGGCGGAACGTCATATGCGGAAATTAGGGGACAACGGTATATGCAATATAATACATGGCGGGATGATTTTAATGACGTTACCTCATCAAATGATCCAGCAATGGAATTAATAATTCACTTTATTCCGGTGCGAGAAGGTGGCTGGAACAATGGAGGCGGCAGTGGTCAACATCAACATGGTTTTAATATACCAGCAGCAGTGGCTAATTTAAATGCTAATTCTCTTGATCATTATGAAAAAAACAAATGTGGAAAATGTGCGATGCATGTAAGGAAAGCAATTGAAGCCGGAGGAATCAATACTGCGAATCATCCAGTGGCTGCGAAAGACTATGCCCCTTATTTAAAGGATTGGGGATTTAAAATCATAAGTCCTAAAGATTATTCGGCCGACATGGGAGACATAAGAGTATGGCAGCCTTATTTCGGAGATAAAAATAATTATGGCCATATTGATATGTTTAACGGTAAGCAATGGGTGTCAGATTTTAAGGAAAATAATTTTTATCCTGGCAGAGGCTATCAAGATAATAATGCCAGTTATCAAATCTTCCGATGGCCCGGGAAATGACATTATTTAATAAACAGATATCAAAATCATGAAATACAATGTAAATTAGAGCTATGAAAACAAAAATGTATTTATTTATCTCTTGCATCCTTCTTTTAGGAAGCAACATAACGTTTGCACAAGGCAGTAGTATTAGTAATCAATCGACAGCTATGCTAAAAGAGTTTTATTCAGCATATAGCACTGTTAAATTTACTCTTAAGGACCTCAAAAAAATAGATTCTCTTCAAAAGAAATATTGCTCAATAAATCTGAGAAAGGAGTTGAACGAAGAGTATAAAGCAAATGGATTAGAACACGATTTGTTAACTAATGACCATGGTATAAATGCTAATTCTTTAAAAACGTTAACTGTTATAAAAAATTCAAAAAAAATAAACGGATATATAGTTTCATATTTTAATCAAACTATTAGTGCTACTAACAAACCGATTTTGGAAAGGGTTATTCTGCATGTATGTGTGACTAAAGAAAATGGCAGTATTAAAATAGTATCGGTTTTCTAGCTATTTTTCATAGTCGAAAATTGTGCTCACAATTATGAAAAGCAGTTGGTTTCAACTTTAATTGGGAAGGACAGGTGAGAAATTCTAACCATTCCCTTCAAAAAAACAAAACAGGGGGTTCTTCCCCTGTTTTTTAATTGCATTATTCTGTTGTGCTTGCTATTGATATGCTCTATCCTTTTGCCGTTGCCCGTAAATATGTGCGGCCAAGACAGCTTCAAACACTTTTTGATGGAAGCGGTGATTCGTCTCGATAACTTTATTATGGAGCGCGGATAAATCGGGATATAGCGGTTTTGTATAGTGTAGTATTTCGGGAGTTGAGCGCAGGTTGAACTTCTCTTTTATTTCCTTTTTTAGTGTTGAGGTTAAATCCTCCAACTGGCGCAAGTATCCAGAGGCGGTAATCGTGATGCGTACTCGTGCTTCTTATGAATAAAAGTCCACCACCATGAAGGGGTTAGCAACACGGCAGTTGCAGACTGTTATAAAAATGCTGCAAGCCTATAACATGCAGCATTCACTGCCACCGGTGAGACTTTTATACCAACAATATACTGATTTTGATACTTAGGATTCAACTCATGTTATGAAGAACTCATTAACATTCACTTTTAACGCATCAGCCAATTTTAAGTAGGTAACAATAGTAATATTTCCCTCACCTCGCTCAATACGTCCTAGTTGGCGGTATTCGATATTAGCTTCATTTGCAACCGCTTCCATGCTTAATCCTTGCGAATTACGGATACGTCGGATATTGTTTCCGATATTTTTTAGCACAGGATCATAGCGGTTATCTTCCACGCTACGAAACTGAATTATCGTTTAAGATTTTAGTAGGTTATATATCACCTATTTTATAATATTGTAAAGTCAATTTAAACCTTAATCCTCATGGGCCTACTTTCAATACTAACCGGAATTGCAGATGTTATTTCAAATGATATAAATACCCCTGAATCATTTAAGCAGGGCCAGAAATTTGAAAACTATGTAGAGGAATATTTATTCCCCAATAGTTATTATGATGTTTTGGAAAAAACTCATAGTTACCAAACCAATAGCAAGAGTTATGTGGAATCATCCTTGAACCCTGATTTCAAATTTCGTGACCGGTATACAAAAAAGGAATTTTACGTGGAAGCCAAATTCAGAACTAATGTCTACAAGAATAAATTGGTTTGGTGTAATGACAAACAATTGGCGCGATACCAGGATATAAATAAGCGAATCTCCGTATTTTTGATACTGGGCGATGGCGGCAAAGCTGATTGGCCGGAATATCTTTCGTTAATCCCTATTTCAAAAGCGAAATACACCGGATTATTTCCATCATTTGTTGATCAATTCGAAATCGAACCTGAAAAAGCCATTACCTCAAAAATATTATGGAATAGGTAGCGACCTCTTAAAATTAAAAGGAAGGGCTACCAAATAGAAAAAGCGCAAAGGCAAAATTAAACAGGTGGCTTGTTGTCGAAGAAAAAGTCTATGAGGTTTACCCGAATTGTCTTTTTGTGCTGGGTGGTGCAAACAAGCCTCCTGTTTAATTTTTTTTTGTGCGGGCAAGGTTTTCACCTGCGTAGTTTAGAGCACGTCAGAGGCTGCTTTAAAAGCCAGTCTCCTAAAACCGAGATGTAATTGTTAATGTGTGTGAATGTACCGATGTAAGTAACACGGTACATTCAGTCCCGTCGGCCGGACTTTTATACTACTATTATACTGATATATATACATAAAACATTGCCTCCCGACAAATGGCCTCCAAAAACAAAAACCCTATGTTTTCACATAGGGCTGAAAAGTTGATTACTTATTAATAACGATCTCCAATTTGATAAAGTCGTATTGATAAATCTATCTCGTCCCTGGTAAAATATCTATTTTTACCCATCCTTGAGCCGACAAGCCATCCTTTTTTTCGCCAGTTGTGAACGGTGGCAGGGGTCACCCGGAAATTTTCGCAAATCTCTTTGATAGAGTATAGCTTTGATTCGGCTTTTGCAGCATTAAGTTTTGCAATAAAACCACTAAGCGCTTGCGCTACAGCTTCTTCAACAAGTATTTGAAAAAACTTTGTTTCAGGGTTTCTTCTAAACGCTTCGTAAGCAAATTGTTCTTGCGGTGTTAATACCATAAATTATAATTAATGAATTATTCGCCCAATTCGGGCATTGCAAGCTCGGTTAACTCAACCAGCGTTAAATTTGATTCTTACTAAAAGTCCCATGCCTGTTACGGCATGGGACTTTAAACTCACATTGAAATTTGTTTGCGTCTGTCCAGTAGTCCTTTCGGATCTAAATAACGATACTTAGTAAGATTTTCTTCTAATTCTTCCATGTGAAAGAACCTACCTTTTCCTTGTTTAAAACCTGTAACAATACCCTGCTTGATCCAGTTATGGATGGTAGCTTTTGAAACTGCATAACGTTCGGCAACTTGTCCGATGTCTAAAGGTTTAGTGTGTTGTTTCAAGCCTTTAAGCTCTTGAATTGCTTTAGCAAATTCTTCTTTGATTAGATTTCTTAAATCTTCAAAAGCCACTTCCGTGTCTTTACTTTGATAATTTGACATTAAATTGTGAATAATAAAACGTTTCTAACACCCAAAAGCTTTAGTAACAAGCTTGCATAACTTTTTTTAGAAACAATAGCCGAAAGGCTAGTAATATGACGAGAAGAACTTCCGAAAACTACTCGGGGTTCATTAAAGTCATGCAATATACAAACTCTTTGACCAAATATTATTCATTTCAACTATTTTGACCTTATCGCTCAATTTTATATACTTCTTAAAGGTCTGATAATCCTTGTGTCCCGTGATTGACATAACGGTTTCCGGCCTCATTCCCTTTTCAAGTGATAGCGTTACAAATGTTCTTCTGGCTGTATGCGTACCTAAAAATTTATACTTAGGTTCAATAAATTCTACTTTCTCAACTCCCCGGTATTTTATGATTTGCGTTTGCTCGTTAATTTCCGCCAGCTTGCCAATTTCCTTTAGATAAAAATTGGTCAACACATTTGAAAATAGCTTGGGTAAGCTGCCGTTGTTCCTTTTCAACAAACCTTTGGCATAAACATTTAGTGGTATCTTTAAAAAATCCCTCGTTTTTTCGGTCGTGATTTCTATATAGTCGGTCTTGATATTTTCCTTTTGGAGTTTGACTATATCCGAATAACGCAAGCCTGTAAAGCAGGCAAAACAAAAGTTTTCCCGGACTACGATTAATTCCGGGCTTTCTAATTTTAAATGAAAGATGCTTAACAATTCTTCTTCTGACAGGTAGATTAATGCGCTATCATCCTTAAACACTTTGAAGTTCTTAATATCATTATTGGCACTGCAAAACCCTTTCATAACGCTAAAAGCAATAAAGGCTTTAATGGTCTTTACATAGGTGTTAGCGCTATTATTTAAAATACCCTTATCAACTAACAGATAATTCATAAAGGTTTCATAGAAGCTTTGATTTATCCTGTCAAACGTTAATTCATAACGTTTCAGCTTCCTAAATTCTTTAAGGTGATTAAATGTGCAAATGATTCTTTCGGTAGTTTTAAATCTGTTGTTTGCCCGTGAATGGGCTATATAATTCTCAAAGCACTCCTGTAAAGTTCTCTTAGTTTCTTTCTTCCCCAGGGCATCATTAAATTTTTGCCTTACGTAGCTGAAATTAATTTCATTGGTACTTAATAAAGAGTGTGTTTGTGCTTCTTTAATAATGTTTTCAAGGCTGTCTAAGTGACCGTTGATAAACTTATCATCGGTTGAATTTTCCTTTAACCTTTGTTTGTTTGCCAGCCATTTACCCGGAAAAATTTTTAGTTTTACGGAGTGCCTGAATTTTTGACCTCCGGCTAAATAAGTCATCATAATGAATGATTTGCCTTGTTTGTCGGCTCTGTCGAGATAGAAATTTAGTGTTGCCATGTTGTTTACTGTCAATATAACTGTCAATTTGTTGTTTACTGAACTGGTTTAAAGTTGAGTAACATTGACGAGTAAAACAACATAATTAATTGATAATCAATATATTAAGTCAAATTCAATTAAGTTGAATATAATTGACTTGAATATTAAACCTCTCCTTTGGAGAGGATTATTAACCGTGCTCGTTTTCTTTAAGGTGTTAATGAGGGCTGCGCCGTTTAGGTGAGGTCACCACCGGCCCGAAACAGGATCATCCAAAAATATTATTCTTAAAAACACCCTCTCTACTTTGTAGAGAGGGTCGACCAGCGCAGCGCCGTCGGAGTGAGTCCACTCGCCGCCATGCAAAAGCACAACCCCCATGAACAAACCCACCAAACCCACCCCTTACCCCACCCCCGACGAAGCAAAATATATGTTCAAACTGGCCACCGGCAACCGCTGGCTTGAATTGGGCGAGCGCGAGCCCGACCCCCAAATGCTGTTCGGCGAATTTTGGCACCAGCACGAGCTGTGCATCCTCTTTGCCGATACCAACGCCGGCAAATCCGTGCTCGCCGTGCAGATCGGCGAGAGCATTGCCCGCCGCCGCAAGATCGGCCCCTTTACCTGCAAAACCAAAAACGCCGTGGTGCTGTATGTCGACTTCGAACACAGCGCCAAGCAGTTCTACCTCCGCTATACCGGTGCCACGGGCGGTTATGATTTTTCACCCAATTTTTACCGCGCCCAGCTCAACCTCAACGGCGAAATACCGTACGACCCGCAAATCTACGACCAGTACATCATGGCCGCCATTACCGACCGCATCTGGCAAATCAAAGCCACCGTACTCATCATCGATAACATCACCTGCATGCGCAACGGCACCGAAAACGGCCGCGTGGCCCTCGCCCTCATGAAACACCTGCGCGAACTGCAAAACAACCATCACCTGTCCATCCTCGTGCTGGCCCATACACCCAAACGCAACCCCTCGCGACCCATCAGTACCGACGATCTGCTGGGCAGCAAACTGCTCATCAACCTGGCCGACAGTGCCTTTGCCATCGGCAAAAGCAAAACACAGCCCGGCCTCAGCTACATTAAGCAGGTAAAGCAGCGCAGCGTGGCCGAAAAGTATGGCGCCGCCAACGTCTGCCTGTGCCGCATCACCCAACCCGCCAGCTTCCTCAAGTTCCAATTTCAAGGCAACGGCCACGAGCGCGACCACCTGTACCGCCGCACCAATCACGACCGCGATCACCTGGCCCAGCAAGTCGCCCAGTTAAAAAAACAGGGCCTCAGCCAGCGCCGCATCAGCAGCGATTTAAAGATCCCCCTCACCACCGTCCACCGGCTGATGCAGGTAGGAAATACATAAAAAATCCCTCCCTTGGGAGGGGTGCGTTGGGCTATGAGATGGCAGGGAGGGGTTTATCCGACTTGTTTGCGCCGAAACCCCTCCCTACCCCTCCCGTTGGGAGGGAATCGCACAGGCCAGTGCTTTAGAAAATATAGTGATCGTTGAAAGTTTTCCCTCCCCACGGGAGGGGCGCGCCAGGCTGCGCAGTGGCAGGGAGGGGTTTCTACGCTAACCAGGCAAGACCAAACCATCCCCACAGGGATTCCATCATATCATCTTTATTTGCGACAAATAATGGAATCGTTCTTTGACATTTTAGTTTAGGCGTTGCCTGCGGCCCGCGCTGTACGTTCATACTGCACAGGCTTTAGCCACAAAGCCGGTATCCACTTCCATCGCTAACGCGGTTTCAAATCATATCCCCGTATACCACGACCATCCATTAGGGATATCCGGCCCGGCATCTACAAACTTATCGGTTACTACTATGCGCTGCAGGTATTTCACGTTTTTGTAGCCAATTTGCGTTTCTACCCGCAGGCGTACCGGTGCGCCATTGCGGGCGGGGAGGGTTTCGCCGTTCATGGTGTGGGCCAGTATGGTTTGGGGGTGAAAGGCGTCCAGCAGGTCGATGCTTTCGGCGTAGTTATCATAGCCGTAAATGGATACGCAGCAGGCGGCGGGTAAAATGCCTGCGTGCTGCAACAGGGCGCCCAGCGGTACGCCCGTCCATTCGGCAATGGCGCTCCAGCCTTCCTCGCAGGTATGGCGGGTGATCTGGGTGCGCTCGCCCAGCTTCTTCAGGTCGGCCATGGTGTATTTGCCGGGTTTGGCTACGCTGCCCTCAATGGATAGCGCCCAGTCTTTAAAGCTGTTGCGTTGCAGTTCCTGGTATGCCTTGTTGTAGGCGGCCTTGCTTGCCGGGTCGGCAGGGTCGCCTATGTCGGTAACCGGGAAGGAGGTGATATCGCTTTTTTGATACTCCGGGGCCAATGCCTTTTGCGACAACAGACCACGCTGGGCCATGTAGGTGAGGTTATCGCCCATGCGCAGGATATTACCGTAGGTGGGCGGCGTGGCCTTTTTTAAACAGCCCGACAGCAGCAGCGCCCCCGCCGAGGTGAGCCCCGCGAAAATGGCCCTGCGCCTGGTCATGGTTTTTTTATCTTTCATGGTTATTTGCCAAAAGTAATTGCCGCTATGTTCCGTTTAAAGCCCGACCGTACTACCATCACCACATGCGCCAACAGGAACAACACCAGCGCACTGGCCGAAAAAAAATGAATGGTACGCGCGGATTGGTGACCAAAAAATATTTTAAGCAGGAAAGGGTAAGACGCGGTAATGGCGGGCGACATGGTGAGCCCTGTTAAAATAACCACCGGGAACAGGAAGAATATAACCCACAGGTAGGTGAGCTTTTGCAGCAGCCCGTATTTGCCCTCGGTATAGGCCTGCTTGCGGAAATGGCTCACGAAATCCTGCCAGAAAAGCTTGAAGCTAAACTCCCGTTTGCCCGGCACCAGGTCGCGGCGGAAATGACCGCTGAAAAAGCCCGTGATAAAATAGATCAGCCCAGTGATCACCAAAAACCAGGCCGACAGGAAGTGGGTACTGCGCCCCCAGCCGTTCTGGTTAAAAATATCGTAGGTGCGTACCGCGCTGACCTGCGAACCGCCTAAATGTTTAAACTGGATCTGTTTTACCCAGCCGCCGTGGTGGTAGTTGCGGCTGATGGGCAGCTCGAACAGGGCCGGGGTAAGATCGTTGCCGGCCTTGCCCCAATACAGCCGCGGGTGCGACATCAGGATAACATACCCGCTAACCGTGAGCACCAGGAAACTTAAAGTAATAATCAAATGCGCGCCCTTAACCCAGCGCTTATGCCGAACTTCTCCCATTTTTGCAGCGTTAAATCAGCTCATTTACAGTGTACTACCCCGGTTGTATTTTGTGGAAGTATAAAGATAAAATAAATTTTTGCAAGATGGAATGGGTGGGTGGGATTTTGGTGGGTGGGGGTGGGTGAGTTAATTATTTACAATTGTCATTGCGAGCGAAGCGTGGCAATCGCGAACTATGCAAGGTCGGCGACTTGTCCTTTGAGATTGCTTCGTACCTCGCAATGACAAACGAGGCATTTTGCTGCTAACTGCCAACTCAAAACTGCAAACTGAATCAGGGCGTTGCCTGCGGCCCGCGCTGTACGTTCATACTGCGCAGGCATTAATCACGAGGCCGGTATTTATAGGATTTAAGGATGGGCATGATTAGGGTTTTTGAACAGTGTTATCATTGAAGCATTTTACCGGATTTTTTTTGGATAGCGGTAAAGAGATTGCTCTGCTTAGTGGTACGGTGATAATACCGACCGCGGGCAATACTGTAGCGCGCGATAAGGTATAGCTTGGCTAAAAAGACGCTAGTAGTAATCGCGCTTATGGCTGTCCTATATATTTGTGTCAATTACGCTAATTTTATATATTTGAGAACCTAAGCCGGCGATATGTTATTAATATGCCGATCGGCGCATCAATTATTACTTACCAATGGACAAAGAAATAACTACGCTGAAAGCAATTTTGCTAAAGGAAAAAACAATACTTTTTACGGGTGCCGGATTTTCAAGGGGTGCTAAAACTCACAAGAATTTAGAATTTCCAGATGGATCTAATCTTAAAGCTCAAATTTTGAAGGACTTGATGCACCTGAAGGAAGGAACTGACGAATACAATGAATTTTTCGCATTTTCATTATCGGACGTTTGTAACCATTTCAAAGATGAATTCAATCCGATAATATTGGACGATTATTTAGTAGAAATGTTTGCAAATACCCAGCCAGCAATCTTTCACTTTGGAATACGAGATTATCAATGGGAAAAAATTTATACAACGAACATTGATGATCTTCTTGAAAACATTTACCCTCCTGGAACTTTATTAGTTCAAAATTTAAAAAGACAGAAAACCAGTTCCCAGCAAGGGAAAATTGAGTATATAAAACTTCATGGATGTGTTAATAACATATCAAATGGATTTACCTTCAGCGCTTCTGAATATATTGACTCAATGCTTCAATCGCAAGATTATCGATTCAACCAATTTGGTTTGGATATACAATTCAAGAATTTTGTATTCTTAGGAACAGATTTCAACGAAATTAATCTTGATTACTATTTGAAGCTTTATGAAAGCGCGGGTGGAATATCGCAAAAAGGCTTTTTATTTTTTATCAATCCCAAGCCTTCACCAATTTTCAAAAGTCGCGTAAAACGTATAAATGGTAAAATAATTGAATGGACAACCGAACAATTTATAAATTTTTTAGAAAAAGATGTCGTTTCAGAACTTAAAAAAGAGGATAAATCTGTAAGACTTAAAGATTACAATTATGTAAATAGTTCTATCAAGCTTTATAGCAAGGAAAGTGCTTCTGAAAGTAAATTATATTTAGGTCACGAACCTAAATGGTCGGACATTCTTTTTGATTGGGACTTTAGGAATCAAACGATTGAATCAAGTTTTAATAAGTTTTTAGAAACAGTTGAGGAAAAGAAACAATCACATTCTGTATTTACCATTGTAGGTAAGGCGATGTCCGGTAAGTCAACTTACTTAAAGCGGTTAGGCCATATACTAATTAAACAAGGGTACGAAGTTTATGAATTTTATGGCAAAGAACTCGACACTCGTTATATACGCGACTATTTGAGATATAATAAACACACTAACTTTTGTATTATTATTGATAATGGAAGCTATTTCTACGGTGCAATCAGAGATTTGCTAAGATCATTTCCCGCCGGTAAAAACTTGATAGTATTAACAAGTTCAAGGCCTTTTTTCCATAACAAAAAAATATATAATCTTATAACTGAAAATTTTTACGAGCATTATATTGATCCGGAATTAAGTAAGCCTTTCGCCATCGAAATTGAAAGAAAACTAAATGAAAAAGGACTATTAGGTGATTACAGAGCACTATCTCAATCAGAAAGAATTAAAAAGATTTTGAATAATAATGATATCCCGAGTGTGCTTTATGAAAACACGTACGGATCCAAATTCTTATCAAGATTTACAGCAACAATTAATAAGTCTTTTCAACATATTGGGTTAGGGAAGGAAATCTTAGCCATTCTTTCAATTTTTGAGAAACTCGATCTGCCATCATTTCCAATTCAGATTTTAAATACAGTTTATTCGGGCAAGACTAAAACAATATTCGGTGAAATTGAAGATTTTATTAAATTCGATAATTACGATGGGATTATTCTCCGTAACAGTTTCTTATGCCGGATGATTTTAAATAAGGTAAATAGAAATCAAACCATTCAAATTATTAAGGAGATACTGTTCAATATTTCTCCTCAGGTAACAGAGGACAAGCATAGTTATTGGAACGAGATGCAAGCGGCATTAATGAAGGAGCGCTTATTACGCACTAGATTAAAGCTTTCGTCGAAGGAGATAAAAAATTTATTATATGAATTAAAAAACTACTATGACGACTCATATAATTACTGGCTCCAATTAGGAATCGCAGAACAAAGGGAATATGATTTTGAATTAGCTTTAAACCATTTTAAACAAGCAGAATCATTAAGTAAAGATTCCTACATGGTGGAAAATGCAATTGCAAGGAATTTTCTGAAACAAGGAAATCACTCTGATATTTATGAAAAAGCAAATGAATATTTTAGTGAAGGTGAACGCCTAATGCTCGCTTTGATAAAAAATAGAGATGAATTTCAAGTTAAGGCGTTTTCGACCCATAGTTACCTTTTCGAAAAAATTTATTTCCTAAAAAAATTCAAGGTGAAGCCATCAGATGAAACGTTAAAGAAACTATATGATTTGTTGAAAGCTGTGACAATTCGTTCAACCGATGATCCGATAGGTAAACAAATCACAAATACTTTTTATCATTACTTAAAATCGATAAACAAAACAAATATCATCAAAGTATCACTTCAAGACATGTCTGATTTGAAAATTTTGTTCGAAAAGTATGATATCGACATAGATACGTTATTAGATGACTATGAATTAAATTAACACCCCCGCTGCCACTGGTTTAACGAAGTGTAACTCGTGGTAAGCAATGGGCAAACTTCCAGCTTGTGTTGCCATAAGTATAGCAGCTGAAACAGCCTAAATCATGGTTTACACCATGCAACCATTAAATATCTCATCATCAGTTATTTAAGTCCAAAAATGGCCAATTTATGTAAACCCATTTAATGGCTTTTGTTTTCAACTGACATGGTTAATAGTAGCAGTAGCCCCGCGTTAGTGATGGAAGCGGATACCGGCCATCGCGGTTAATGCCTGTGCAGTATGAGCGTACAGCACGGGCCACAGGCAACGCCCATATTCCGTTTGCAGTTTTAAGTTGGCAGTTTGCAGTGGGATAATAACCTAATTACCGCATTACCAATGTAGCGGGGGTATTAACCTGTAGCGCTATGCTACACTTGTTGTTGCTCATTTGCCTGATCATTAACACACTACCCATACAACAGGGGTGTTGCGATTCGGTGTTGCGCATGTGTTGCATGTGTTGCGCAACGCAACACCCTTTACCGGATTTACCTCTTTTGTAATTGCGAGAAACGAAGCAATCTCACAGGACAAGTAGCCGGCCTTGCATAGTTCGCGATTGCCCTCCGCTGATTAGCGGATCGCAATGACAATTATAATTACTCGTCCTCACATCCCCCAAACCCCACCCGCTCCCCACCCACCCGCCACCCGCACCTCTCCTATTGTAAAATTTTTTTCCACAATTGGTATTTTTCCCCTACATTTGCGGGCTAATTGTCGCTCATTGAAATCGCTAAGGACATATTCGATACCTTTTACCGGCCTTAAGCTGGGGAAGCATCAGTTTGATTACGTGATAGACAATGCTTTTTTTGACGAATTTGAGTATTCGCTGGTTAAAAAGGCCGACCTTAAATGCAGTTTGGAGCTGGAGAAGCAGGAAACGATGCTGATCCTTAACTTCCATATCAACGGTAAAATTGATATGAGCTGCGATAAGTGCCTGGCTGAGTATCCGCAACAGGTGGATATTAACGAGCAGCAGATAGCCCGGTTCAGCGAGGAAGCGATAGACGATGATGAGATCATCACCCTGACCAAAAATGATCACGAGATCAATGTTGCGGGGCTGATCTATGAGTATGTAAATGTTGCCGCTCCTTTGATCGCGGTTTGCAGTGATGAGGGTAACACCCCTTATTGCGACAAGGAAATGATTGACCGCCTGGAAAAACTGGCGGGCAGCAGCGACGAAGAAGAGGATAAGGCAGACCCGCGCTGGGATGCCTTGAAGAAAATTAAATGATATAATATTAGGAAGTTATGCCACATCCAAAAAGGAAATTCTCAAAATCAAGGACAGCAAAACGTAGAACACACTACAAAGCTGAAGCCCCAACTTTAACTACTTGCCAGGTTACCGGTGCTGTACATTTGCCTCACAGGGCTTACTCTGTTGACGGAAATTTATACTACAACGGAAAAGTATTGATCGAAAACGCAGCAGTAGCCTAAGTTTAATTTTCTGCAATGAAGATTGGCTTGGATATTATGGGCGGTGATTTTGCTCCCAAAGCAACAGTTTTAGGAGCGATTGAGGCTTGTAAAACGTTATCTGCCGGGCAAACATTAGTACTGATCGGCGACAAGGATGTCGCCCTGGCCATTCTTCACGAAAATAATTTCAGCCCTGATCACTTTGAATTTGTGCACACCACAGAAGTGATCGGCATGGGCGAACACCCCACCAAAGCCGTAATTCAGAAACCGGATTCGAGTATCAGCGTAGGTTTTAAGCTGCTTAAAGAGGGCCAGATACAGGCTTTCTCGTCGGCAGGTAATACCGGAGCTATGCTGGTTGGTTCGGTTTTGAGCGTTAAAACCATTCCCGGCGTACTGCGCCCGGCCATGTCAACCAACGTGCCTAAAGTTTCGGGCGGTTTTGGTTTGCTGGTAGATGTAGGCGCCAATGCGGATTGTAAACCCGAGTACCTGCCGCAGTTCGGCATATTAGGCGGCTTATTTGCCGAGTGCGTTTACAACATGCCTAATCCGCGTGTAGCCCTGCTCAACATTGGCGAGGAGGAGGAGAAAGGCAATGTGCTTTGCCAGGCAGCCTACCCGCTGCTGAAAGAAAGCAAACACCTCAATTTTGTGGGCAATATGGAAGGCCGCGACTTGTTCGGCGATGTTGCTGACGTGTATGTTACCGATGGCTTTACCGGGAATGTCGCCCTGAAAATGGCGGAGTCCTTTTACATGATATCCCTTAAAAAGAAACTAAAGGACGAATTTTTCGACCGTTTTAACTATGAGCAATATGGCGGCAGCCCGATACTTGGGGTGAATGCGCCAGTTGTGGTAGGGCATGGCATATCCAGCCCCGAAGCCATAAAAAACATGGTTCTTTTATCAAAAAATATGGTTGAGAGCGATCTGGTCGGTAAGATCAGAACTGCTTTTCAATAAAAAAATCTACATAGATGAGTAAAATTCATGCTGCTATTACCGCTGTAAATGGATACGTTCCGGATTATGTGTTGACCAACCACGAGCTGGAAACCATGGTGGAAACGAATGACGAGTGGATAACCAGCAGAACCGGAATTAAAGAGCGCCGCATACTTAAAGGCGAGGGTCTGGCTACTTCTGACCTGGCCGTACCGGCTGTTGAGGGCCTGCTCAAAAAGCGCGGCATCAGCGCCGAAGAAATAGAACTGATCATTTTTTGTACTACTACGCCTGATATGCCTTTCCCGGCTACGGCAAATATATTGGCTGATAAGATAGGCGCTAAAAATGCCTGGGGGTATGACTTGCAGGCGGCTTGCTCGGGCTTTGTTTTTGGCCTGGCTACCGGCGCACAGTTTATCGAAAGCGGCAAGCATACTAAAGTATTGGTAGTGGGCGGCGATAAAATGTCGGCCATTGTAAATTATAAAGATCGTGCCACCTGCATCATTTTTGGTGACGGCTGTGGCGCTGTTTTGCTGGAACCAAGCACCGAAGGCTACGGCGTGATCGATTCGATCTGCAAAAGCGATGGCTCAGGTCGTGCTTACCTGCATCAAAAGGCAGGCGGCTCGTTACGGCCCGCTACCCATGAAACCGTTGACGCGATGGAACATTATGCTTTCCAGGAAGGGCAGGCGGTGTTCAAATTCGCGGTAACCAATATGGCCGATGTAGCAGCCGAAGTAATGGAACGCAACAGCCTGAAAGCGGATGATATTGCATGGCTGGTGCCTCACCAGGCCAACAAGCGCATTATTGACGCTACCGCTAACCGTACCGGTGTAAGCGCTGATAAGGTGATCATCAATATTGAACGCTACGGTAATACCACCAACGGCACCATACCATTGTGCCTGTGGGAGTGGGAAGATAAATTTAAAAAAGGTGATAACCTCATCCTTGCCGCGTTTGGCGGGGGCTTTACATGGGGTTCTATTTATTTAAAATGGGCCTATTAATTTTAGGAACTTTTTTTATTTAATTTGTTATAACTTAGATATAATTCTTTATCCAAAACCAATTTATTCCAAACATGGATATTAAACAGATTCAGGACCTCATACGCTTTGTTGCAAAGTCGGGGGTAAATGAAGTTTCCCTTGAACAGAACGATTTTAAGATCACAATAAAAACCAACCAGGCGCCTACGTATGTAACAGCTAATGTCCCGGCAGCGCTGCCAGTACATGAAGGTGCTCCGGCAGTGGCAGGTACACTTGCTCCGGCTGCCGGTACTCCAGCAGCAGCACCCGCAGCCGATACCTCACATTACATCACGGTAAGGTCGCCGATGATCGGTACTTTCTACCGTTCGTCAACGCCTGAAAAGCCGTTGTTTGTAAACGTAGGCGACGAAATAAAACCAGGTTCGGTGCTTTGCATCATCGAGGCAATGAAATTGTTTAACGAGATCGAATCAGAAGTTTCGGGCCGTATCGTGAAGATACTGGCTGATAACGCATCCCCGGTTGAGTACGATCAGCCATTATTTTTGGTTGAACCTATATAATTGATTACACAGATTATTGTTTGATTACACAGATTGTACGCTGTGAATTTAAATAGCATGTATTATAAATCAATGTAATCAAAATGAAAATCGGCGTAATCCCAAACGGAAAAGAAATGTTTAAAAAAATACTAATAGCTAACCGTGGTGAAATTGCCCTCCGTATCATACGCACCTGCAAGGAGATGGGCATTAAAACCGTAGCTGTATATTCTACTGCCGACAGGGACAGCCTTCATGTACGCTTTGCTGATGAGGCAGTTTGCATAGGCCCCCCGCCAAGTCGCGATTCTTACTTAAATATACCCAATATCATATCAGCCGCCGAATTGACCAATGCCGATGCGATCCATCCGGGCTATGGTTTTTTGTCGGAAAATGCCAAGTTCTCGGCTATATGTGCTGAGTACGGTATCAAATTTATCGGGGCAACTGCCGACCAGATCAATGCCATGGGTGATAAATCATCGGCTAAGGCAACGATGAAGAAGGCCGGTGTACCTACCATTCCCGGTTCTGAAGGCTTAGTTCAGGATGTGAAAGATGGCATCGCGATAGCAAACAAAATTGGATATCCTGTTATCTTAAAAGCTACCGCAGGCGGTGGCGGGCGTGGTATGCGCCTGGTGTGGAAGGATGAGGAGTTTGAACCGGCCTGGGATTCGGCACGTGCAGAATCTGCCGCCGCTTTTGGCAATGATGGTATCTATTTAGAAAAATATGTAGAAGACCCGCGCCACATCGAAATACAGGTAGTGGGCGATCAGTATGGCAAAGTTTGCCACCTTTCTGAACGCGATTGTTCCATACAGCGCCGTCACCAGAAACTGGTTGAAGAATCGCCATCGCCTTTTATGACAGATAAGCTGCGTAAAAGAATGGGTGATGCCGCTATAAAAGGGGCAAAGGCTGTGAAATATGAAGGTGCCGGCACGGTTGAGTTTTTGGTTGACAAGCACCGCAATTTCTATTTTATGGAGATGAACACCCGCATACAGGTGGAGCATCCCGTTACCGAAGAGGTGATCAACTTCGACCTGATCAAAGAACAAATCAAAGTTGCTGCAGGCATACCTATATCCGGTAAAAACTATGAGCCAACGATGCATGCCATCGAATGCCGTATCAATGCCGAAGACCCTTTTAATAACTTCCGCCCGGCTCCGGGTAAGATCACCAACTTCCATTCGCCCGGTGGGCATGGTGTGCGTATTGATACCCACGTGTATTCGGGCTATGTGATACCGCCCAACTATGATTCTATGATAGCCAAGGTAATATGTGTGGCCCAAACCCGCGATGAAGCTTTGAGCACCATGGAGCGCGCCTTAAGCGAATTTGTGATAGAAGGTGTAAAAACCACCATACCTTTCCACTTAAAATTATTGCAGGACCCCAACTTCAGGGCAGGTAATTTTACCACCAAATTCATGGAAACCTTTGAATATTCTGAATAATTACACTGCGATAATAAATTAAATCGTAAATAGCACGGCCGGGCGCTTATCAATAGCGTTCCACTATAACAATGAGTAAAACAAGCGACAAGATCATCAAGGCTATTAAAGATAAGGGAAAGACGCTCGAAGGCGAAATGTCTTTTTTTGGCCACCTCGAAGAACTAAGATGGCACCTTATCCGCTCGGCCCTGGCAATTGTAGTGATTACCATTGTTGTATTTGTGTTCTATTCCTGGATATACGATAATATCATCATGGCGCCCAGTAAGCCCTCTTTCTGGACTTTCAGGATGATGTGTGACCTTGGTGCGATGCTCCATCGGGATATGTGCCCGAATAAAATTAATATTCACCTGATTAATACGGAGATGGCGGGGCAATTCACGCTGATGATCGACTCCTCATTAATGATCGGTTTGGTATTAGGCATTCCGTATGTACTATATGAAATATGGCGTTTTATCAAACCCGCACTGCACGAAAAGGAGCGCAAGGCTGCTAATGGATTCGTATTTTATACTTCAGCTTTATTCATTACCGGGGTATTATTCGGGTACTTTGTGATCACACCCATCTCGCTTAATTTTCTTGCCGGTTTTACGGTAAGCGCAAGTATTGAGAATTTATTCTCTATTGATTCCTATATCTCATCCGTTGCTACCTTAACGCTGGCTACAGGTTTGGTTTTTGAATTGCCTATTTTGGTTTATATACTCGCGAGTCTCGGCATAATGACCCCCAAATTTATGCGAGAAACACGTCGCTATGCCATTGTCATTATATTAATAGTAGCTGCCGTGGTAACCCCAACCCCGGATATGCTCACGATGACCGTGGTTGCTATTCCGCTGTTTTTACTGTATGAATTGAGTATATCAGTAGCCGGCAGGGTAGAAAAAAGAAGGAAAAAAAGGACTGAAGAATTAATGAACTCCTGACAATAAAGGGTTTCTGACAAAATCTTTACCTTCGCTGCTTAGTTTTATAAATAGATTTGAATAATGAAGGATGATCTGAAGATAGCCATAGGCGCCGACCATGCCGGGTTTGATTATAAGGAAGCTATTAGTAAATGGCTGAAGGCTGAAAACCTAAAAGATTTTGGTACCTATTCTCTCGATTCGGTTGACTATCCGGATTTTGCCCACCCCGTTGCATCAGCGGTTGAGAATGGCGAATTTGATTTCGGCATCCTGATCTGCGGCAGCGCCAATGGCGTAGCCATCACAGCTAACAAACACCAGGGCATACGTGCCGCTATCTGCTGGAACGAAGAATTGGCCAGCTTGGCACGCAGGCATAATAACGCTAATATTGTGTGCATCCCCGCCCGTTTTATTTCGATAGATGAAGCGGAGAAGATCGTGAAGACCTTCCTTTCGACGGATTTTGAAGGAGGCAGGCATGCTAATCGCGTCAATAAAATAGCGTGCTGAAATTCCAAAAGCTAAATACTAAACGCTAAAATATTAAGTACTAATCTCAAATTAACTTCTCTCTCAATTAATTAAACCATTAACTGTAAATGAAAAAAATTACCTTGTGTATCGCCACGTTTGCCCTTGCAACGGGAGCATTCGCGCAAAAAAACAACAATCCCGAAAAATACGCTAAATACATTAGCGCCGAGGATGCAAAAAAACATTTAAGTATCCTGGCATCCGATGCCTTTGAAGGACGCGAAACAGGCAAGCCAGGCGCCGAAAAAGCGGCTAACTACATTGCCGGTGAGTTTAAAAAACTGGGCCTGCAAGCCCCGGTTAACGGATCATACTTTTTAGATGTTCCGTTGGTGGAAAACTCCACGATTATTTCTTTCACAGCCAACGGAGCTTCCTTTGCCAACGGACAGGATTTCTTCAGTCGTGGCGGTGCGAGCGATAAAACGATCACTGCAGCCGAAGTAGTGTTTGTAGGATATGGTACCGAAGCCGAAATAGGCAACACCGACCTGGCAGGAAAGATATTGCTATGGATAAACGAGGATAAGCCCGAAGCCGGTAAAACGCCTAATGTGAGCTACCGCTTATCTACTGCGCGTACACAGATCGTTAAAAACTTAGTAAGCAAAAACCCGGCGCTGATATTGGCTGCCAATGCAGATATTGCCGACCTGATGAAAAAATTTGGCTCATCGGTAATAGGCGGCCGCCTGACCATCAAAACTGATGCAACCAAGCCGGCGAGCACCCAGGCACCCACGCTGAATATCACTACCGCCATGGCAGACCAGCTGGTAAAATCAACCGGCAAAACTTTTAGCGACCTGAAAGCTGCAGCCGCCCAAAGCATCAAAGCAGAGGTGAATGTGAGTTTTAAAAGCGAAACCAAAGATGTCAAGGCCGTTGATGTGTTAGGCTATTTACCTGGTACCGATTTGAAAGACGAGGTGCTTGTGTTTTCAGCCCACTACGACCATATCGGCTTAACCACTAAAGGGACAGACAAAGTAAACAACGGCGCTGATGATGACGGATCTGGCACTACAGGTATACTGGAGATAGCCCGCGCCTTTACCCAGGCCAAAAAAGACGGTCACGGCCCGCGCCGCAGCATCTTATTTTTAGGCAATGTGGGTGAAGAAAAAGGTTTATTGGGTTCAGAATATTATACCGATCATCCTGTATTTCCATTAGCCAATACCATTACCGACCTGAATATCGACATGATAGGCCGTGTTGGCGAAGAGTATATCGGCAAGCCTGATTCTGCTAACTATGTATATACTATCGGCTCAGCTATGCTAAGCAAGGAATTGCACCAGATCAATGAGGATGCCAATGCCAAATACATCAAAATAAACCAGGATTATAAATATGATGATCCGAATGATCCGAACAGGTTCTACTACCGTTCAGACCATTATAATTTTGCAAAACATGGTGTGCCGATTATTTTTTACTTCAACGGTGTACATGCCGATTATCACCAGCCAGGAGATGAAGTAAGCAAGATCAATTTCCCATTGCTGGCCAAACGCGCGCAACTGGTATATTATACTGGTTGGGAACTGGCTAACAGGGATAAACGCCCTGTGGTTGATGCCCCGGCTACTAAGTAATAAAATATTAGCATTAAAACTTTTAAGGCGACCATATCGGTTGCCTTTTTTGTTTAATTCAGATTTACGAAGTTTTAAAACGGCGAAGCCCTCAACGAGGGCTTTGAAAACAAACACTTCCGGGTTAAACTTTGTAAATCTCTCGCCTATGAGTTTAATATAAATTGAGCTACATTAGTACTCCAATATGATCTACTATACCCAACTTATTTTTATCAAACACGGATGCGAGCAGGAGTTCCACGCTTTCGAAGACAAAGTGTTGCCGCTGTTGAAGGATCACAATGCTGAGTTGGTCTATCGCATCAGGCCGGATAAAAACGCGTTTGTTGAAAGCAGCGAAGAATTACCTTACGAGATCCATTTAGTAACTTTTGGCAGCAAAGCTGATTTTGCGGGCTATGCAGCCGACCCCAGGCGCCTGGATGCTATGGAAATGAAAAACAGGTCGGTGGAAAAGATAATTTTAATTGAAGGTTTCGCATTGTGACGATCCTAATTATTTTATTAATCGTACAAAGATTTTAAAATTCAGGGAGAAATGTGCTACTCAAACCGCGCAAATGATTTTAGCAATTATGAAGTTAATGAATAGTAATAAGAGGCCTATGACTAACCCCAAAGCCAACCTTATTAACCACCGGTTTTGAAAATCAATTATTAATTTTTAGGAAATTTTCCCAAGGTAAAAGTGCATCTAATTGCTTCAATAGATACTCGTGTTCACCTAAGGCGGCAATTAAAAGTTTCTTGTGATTTATGGACAGCCCCTCATTAAAAATATTTAACGTTGCATTAGCCGACTTTTCAGCCATGGTAGAATTTATTGTACCAAAAATTGCCATAACAATTAATGGTAAATATTTTTCAAATTGATTGTTTCGAGCACATTCGCAAAGTTCTTTCAAATAAGGAATTAATTCTGTCATATACAATCCTTGAGTAACAGAAAGGTCTTTTAGCACATCTATTGCATCTTGGTTATTTAGAGTTTCGCTCGGGAAATGTGAGCAAAGAAGTATTAATATAATAGCCTTTTTTTTATTATCAAAATCTTTGGTAGCATTTAATATTTTTATTAAATTATCGAAATATTCTGATGAAAGAGTAACGGTCGCCAAAGTTGGAAAAAAATGATTTATATCCAATGGCTCGACTTCTAGTCTTTTGAAAATCGCTTTTATTTCTTCATTTCTTAATGATTCATAGAGTGCTGACAAATTACTCCTTATTGTTTGTTGAATGCTAGTAACCTCAGTTTGCATATCTAATACTTCTTGACGCACATTATTAATATTGCTTAGGATCGTATTTGCTTGCACCAAATTATTTGTAACTCTATTCGATAGGCGAGTTATATACCAACTTACAATAGGAATAACTATAACTAAAATTATACTTATAACAGTAAATAAATTACTTAAACTACTCAGATTATGTTGTGAACTTGATAGTTGGTTGGAAATCGAACCATTTCCAACTTGTACTAATGATTTCGTATATTCAATCTCATTCCTGAGCTTAGAAAGTTCCTCTGAAAATTCAATGTTTTGTCGTTGAAGCATCTTTAAGCTATCCGGTAAACTACCACTTTTGGCGTTGACAGAATTCAATGAAAATAGAATTAGAGAAAGTAATAGTAAGTGCTTTTTCATACCTAAAGATGGGGATTTTCTAACACTCTATTAATTATAGTTTTCTAACACTCATTTTTAGCAATCTTATTTTAAAAACTTTAATTTCGCATTTATGGGAAACACTGCGGATGAATTTTTGGTTGCCTCTGAGGAAAAGGCGTTTGATATGAGTCATCGCCGTATTATCAATAACAATATTGGTAAATATGATACGGCAGTTGATAGAGGCCTGTCAAAATTCATCAACCTGGAAAATGCCAAACGCAAGGGCCATGTGATCAAATGGAAGGTGATGGAGAACCTGGATAAGTTTTTACCGGAGTTTGAATCGAACTTTCTGAAACGCGGCGGCAAAGTGATCTGGGCCAATGATGCCGAAGAAGCCAACCGCGAGATACTAAATATCATCCAAAAAGCAGGCGCTAAAACCGTAGTCAAATCCAAATCGATGGTTACCGAAGAAATTCAGCTAAATGAGTTTCTGGAGCATCATCATATTGAGTCATTAGAAACCGACCTGGGCGAATACATTGTGCAACTGCTTGGGCAGCGGCCTTACCATATTGTTACCCCGGCCATGCATCTTTCAAAAGAAGATATCGCGAAGCTATTCAATGAGAAGTTTGGAACACCATTAGACTTTACCCCGGAACAATTGACCATGAAGGCGCGTGAACTGCTGCGCGATAAATATGTGCAGGCGGACGTGGGCATTACCGGAGCTAACTTTTTAATTGCCGATACCGGCAGCATAGCCATTACCGAAAATGAAGGCAATGCCCGGTTGAGCGTTAGCTTTCCCAAGATACATATCGCCATAACCGGCATCGAAAAGATCATCCCATCCATGGCTGATCTCGACCTGTTCTGGCCAATGCTTTCAACCCATGGTACCGGGCAAAACCTTACGGTTTACAATACTATCCTGAACGGCCCGCGCCAGCCAACTGAGACCGATGGACCGGACGAGATGTATGTGATATTGCTGGATAATGGCCGCACTAACCTGTTGGCACAAAAAGATCAAAGGCAGGGATTATATTGTATCCGCTGCGGGGCCTGTTTAAACGCCTGCCCGGTTTACCAGAACATTGGCGGTCATACTTACGAAACTACTTACAGTGGGCCGATAGGCTCTATTATCACCCCGCATATGCGTGGCATGGAAGAGTTTAAACACCTGAGCTATGCTTCCAGCCTATGCGGCAAGTGTACCGAAGTTTGCCCGGTAAAGATCGATATCCACAAGATACTGTTGCTCAACCGCCGCGATGCAGTAAAAGAAAACTTAGTGACCAAAAAGGAAGAATGGGGCTGGGCGATCTGGAAAAAAGGCATGCTGAGCCGTAAACTGACGGACTTTTTCAGCGGAAAAACAAAAAACTTCCTGCTAAAAACCTTCTTCAAAAAAACCTGGGGACATTTACGGGATATGCCAAACGTTGCCGAAAAATCATTCAACAAAATGTGGAGGGAACGGAATAACCCCGATTCATAAACAATAAAAAGATAATTCCGAAATCGAAATTCCGACTTCCGAAATCAATTAGTGTCTATTCCCGAACCCAAATTCCTTATAAGTATTAGGCATTTCGTTGCTGCTGCTGAAAGCGAAGGTGTAGCTTGCCATCCATGTTTCAAAATCAGCGTTCTTATCTTTTGATGCCTCCATGTGCAGGGTGCGCACCAGGTAAATGCCTTCGCGGCTTAGTTTAAAATATATTTTTCCCTCTTTATCCGAAGATAGTCTTTGAACGAATACATTCCCGGTAGCTGCTTTTACCGATAGAACCACGTTGGCGTTCACTAATGGGCTTCCTTTGAAGTTAATAACACCGATCAGGTCATCCCCATAATTGCCCTTGTAGGGATTGTCCTTTAAAATGATTTCTAAGTCCTGGTTTAATGGCTTTTCAAAATTATTAGCGCTGTTTTTATCCACCTGTACCAGCGATTTCATAAACCAGGTATATCTCTCCCTGAAACTATCCTTACTGCCGTTCTTCGCCTTTTCCGACTCTTTGGTCATCCCCTCATCATCCAATATCTTCAAAAAATCATCCCGCTCAATCTCATCGGTCACCGGTTTGCGGGTATACTCTATCATATTAAGCCCCTGATTCTCGAGCGCGTAGGATACAATAGGAGTTGCAGTATCTTTCGCCACGGTAGTCAGATCGGTTTTTTTCGATCCGGCAGACAGGATGAATTTAGATGGTTTTATGGTTTCATATTTAACCTCATCCTGTTTAATAAACTGGTTGGCTGTTATGATGTGAAGGTTAAGCTTATCCCCTTTATGTAAAAAGAAATTTTCGGGCAGCAACACGTAATCCTGCGCACTTGCCTTAAACGCGACCAATAAAAATAAAACAGTAACCAATAAATAAATACGTTTCATAGACATGAAGATTGAATGATGTAAACATACAAAGTTTTAAAAACTTCAGTAGTTTCGCTTTATGATATTTGACCGTAAAAACGTTGATAATGACAAATTAGTGTCGTTTTATAAGGCTTTATTATGGCCGCGACTGATAGAAGAGAAAATGCTGATCCTTTTAAGGCAGGGCCGTATCGGTAAATGGTTCTCCGGTATTGGCCAGGAAGCTATTGCCGTAGGCAGCACACTGGCCATGCAGCCTGATGAATATATCCTGCCCATGCACCGCAATTTAGGTGTTTTTACTACCCGCGATATCCCATTTTCACGCCTGATGGCACAGTGGCAGGGCAAGGCTTCGGGCTTCACCAAGGGGCGCGATCGCTCTTTTCATTTCGGTACGCAGGAGTATAAGATCATCGGCATGATATCGCACCTTGGCCCGCAAATGGCGCTGGCGGATGGCATTGCTTTGGCGGATGTATTAAGCAAGAGAAATAAAGCAACATTAGTTTATACAGGCGAGGGTGGAACCAGCGAGGGTGATTTCCATGAAGCTATAAACGTGGCTTCCGTTTGGAACCTGCCTGTTATCTTTTTGATCGAGAACAATGGCTACGGCCTTTCCACACCTACAAACGAACAATACCATTGCGAATGGCTAAGCGACCGCGCCGTTGGCTATGGTATAGAGGGAAGAAGAATAGACGGCAACAATATCCTCGAAGTTTACAACACCATTAATGCACTGGCAACCGATATCCGCCAAAACCCACGACCTATTTTACTGGAGTGCATGACCTTCCGGATGCGGGGCCACGAGGAAGCCTCGGGTACTAAGTATGTACCCCAGCATCTGTTTGACGAGTGGAAGGAAAAAGATCCCATCACCAATTTCGAAAAGTTTTTGCTGGATGAAGGCGTACTTACAGAGGAAGTGATACAGGTAACTAAGAAAGGTTTTACAACTCTGATCGATATTGAGATCGAAAAGGTATTCAGCGAGGCTGATATTATACCGGATATGGCGATTGAAATAGCCGACATGTACAAACCTTACAACCTTACAACTTTACAACCATCCAACGGTAATAAAACCTCCAAAAGATATATTGACGCGATAAGTGATGGGTTGCGCCAGGGTATGCGCAAGCACGATAACCTGGTGATCATGGGGCAGGACATAGCCGAATATGGTGGTGCCTTTAAAATAACCCAGGGCTTTGTAGAGGAGTTTGGCAAAGGCAGGGTGCGTAATACACCTATTTGCGAATCAGGCATTGTGGGTGCGGCGATGGGTTTATCTATCAACGGCTATAAATCGGTGGTGGAGATGCAGTTTGCCGATTTTGTTACCTGCGCCTTTAACCAGGTGATCAACAACCTGGCAAAAACGCATTACCGCTGGGGCGAAAATGTGGATGTAGTAGTGCGTATGCCTACCGGTGCAGGCACAGGCGCCGGGCCATTCCATTCGCAAAGCAACGAAGCCTGGTTTACCAAAACGCCGGGATTAAAAGTAGTTTACCCCGCTTTCCCATCGGATGCCAAGGGCCTGCTGCTTGCTGCGATAGAAGACCCCAACCCGGTGATCTACTTCGAGCACAAATATCTGTACCGGAGCATCAGCGAAGACATTTGTGATGAGGATTACACCATCGAGATAGGCAAAGCACGGGTAGTGCAGGAAGGAACCCAAGCCAGTATTATTACTTACGGTTTAGCCGTGCACTGGGCTTTAGAATACGCCAAAAAGCATTCCGAAATGTCGGTAGAGATTATCGACCTGCGCAGCCTGCAGCCCTGGGATAAAGAAGCCGTAGAAGCCAGCGCTAAAAAAACCGGCCGCGTAATGATCTTCCACGAAGACACGCTGACAAACGGTTTCGGTGGTGAAATAGCGGCTCACTTAGCCGAACATTGCTTTACCGCGCTGGATGCGCCCATTATGCGCTGCGCCAGTTTGGATACCGCCATACCTATGAATAAGGCATTGGAGGATCAGTTTTTGGCGAAGGGTAGGCTGGAGGAAATGATGGAGAAATTGTTGAGTTATTGAAAAATCCGACTTGATTAACAATGGGTATTGACTATACGAATGATGCTGAGATAAGAGAGAAAATACTTGAGGGTATAAGAGCGGCAATAAAAAATCTTATCAAAGACCGCAAAAGAACAGGTGGTGAGTTAGTTATTATGATGCAGGGTAAAATAACGCATATACCAGCGAAGGATCTTTAATTTCTGAGTTCAATTTAATGCAGTTTCCTTGCTTCTGCCAAAGAGTTAATATTATGCCTACAGAAGAAGAAATTATTTCAAAAGCATCAGAACACATTGGATTAGATGTGAATGGCCCTCAAGGAAGGTTTAAGCAACCAGTTGTCATCGTAACTAAGTCAAGCGATAACCAATTTTATACCTGGCGTTACGAAGTGCTTTTTGAAAAACAAATTGCAGATGGAAAAAAGGAATGGCTTGCAAAAGAAATTATTTATAAATAGACGTTGTTTAAACCTAAAAGGTAAAAATGTCATTTCGAACGATAGTGAGAAATCTTATAGAACATGAAAAGCAAATTATGCAAGTTGTATAAGATTCCTCTTCGCTACGCTCATTCGAAATGACATAATTTACTTTTCTTCAACGTCCTCACCCCTCCACCAATTCCACCTCCGCAATCGGGCTAAACAAATAAACACGCTTGGTCTTAATTTCAGTGCATTTATAGCGCTTCCTCAATTTCTCTTCCTTGCGGAATACCCTGCCATTTTTAAGTTTGAACAGCGCATTCATAGCCACTTTTTCAACTGTAAGATGCGTTTCCGGCTTGGGGGCATCGTAGAGGCGTAATGATTTATACAAATGCAGATCCGTACAGCTTGACGCGGCAGGATTATTCAGATACCGCACAATGGCCTGCTTTACATCTGCCGGGAATATCTCTTTTTCAAAAAAAGGCTGCATCATTTTTTTGAAATTGGCTTTCCACTCCGTGCCGTGCGGCTTGGCTTTGTGCTTGTGCTCGTTCCATGTGTGCAGATGTGCAAACTCATGCACCGTAGTTACCAGGAAGGCATAAACATTCAGATCATAATTTACGGAGATGCGGTGGCCTTTGCCGGCATGGGGTGGGCGGTAATCACCGAACTTACTGTTGCGGTTGCGGGAGATCTTAAATTCACACTTAAAGTAATCGATCCAGCGGCCTATCAGCGGCGCAGCTTCAGGAGGGAGATACTTTTCTAATACTTTTACTTTATCCAATTTTACCTCAGTACAAAGATACCAAGATTTGACAACTTTTTAAATTTGTCAAATCTGATTTACCTCAACAAATGATAAGTAATCAAACTCGCCACATAAGCCAATACCGTCATATAAGCAAACTGCGAGGCCGGCCAGCGCCAGTCCTTGGTTTCACGGTAAACTACGGCTACGGTGCTTGCGCACTGCATAGCGAAGGCATAAAACATCATTAACGAGAACGCCACTGCCACGGTGAATACCGGGCTGCCATCAGGGTTTTTAGCCGAGTGCATTTTTTGTTGCACCGATTCCATTTTTTCAGCATCACCATCCACACTGTAAATGGTGGCCATGGTACCTACAAAAACTTCACGGGCGGCAAAGGAGGTAATGAGTGCGATACCTATTTTCCAATCAAAGCCAAGCGGTTTTATTACTGGTTCTATCACATGGCCCAATACACCGGCATAAGAGTTTTCCAGTTTTTCAGAAGCGATAACCCGGTGCAGATCATCCGGTTTTATGTCTTTCGCGTATTGTGCCTGTTTATATTTTTGATCGATCTTTTCAAAACGGTCGCCGGGGCCGTAGGATGCCAGCACCCATAGTATCACCGATACGGCTATGATCACTTTCCCTGCTTGCAGCACAAATGCCTTTGCCCTGTCGTACATGGAATAGCCCACATTTTTCCACCGTGGCATACGGTAAACCGGCAGTTCCATGATGAAGTAACCACGTTCACGCGCTTTCAGAATATACTTCATCACAAAAGCCACCGCAACGGCAGATACCAGGCTGAAAAGATACATGCCTGTTAAAGCCAACCCCGGCATATTAAATATCCACCACACATTTTTATTGGGAACAACCAATGCGATCAGCAAGGTATAAACGGGCAAACGGGCCGAACAGGTAACCAGCGGCGTCACCATAATGGTGATCATCCGGTCTTTCCAGTTCTCGATGTTACGGGTACTCATAATGGAAGGTACCGCGCAGGCAAAGCCACCGATCAACGGCACTACGGATTTCCCGTTCAGGCCTACTTTACGCATGATCCTGTCCATCATAAAAGTAACGCGCGACATGTAGCCTGTATCCTCCAGTATCGAAATAAAACCGAATAGGATGGCGATCTGCGGTATAAACACCATCACCCCGCTTAACCCGGCTATCACCCCATCAACCAGCAAGTTGGTTAACGGGCCCGCTGGCAAAAGGGTATGCAATGAACTTTGCGCCCATACAAACAAATCAGCGATCAGCTTCATTGGGTAGGCCGACCACGCAAAAATGGATTGAAAAATAAATAACAGGATCGCGAAAAAGATAATGAACCCAAATGTTTTATGGGTCAAAACCTTATCGATCTTGTTGCTCATCGTTTCATCCTGTGCGGTTTCCTGCTTCTTTACGGTATCATACAGTAGCTCATTGATGAAATTATACCGTGCAATAGTTTCCGTTGCCTGGGCCTTTTGCGAATGGAAGCCAAACTCGAGCTCCAGTTCTTCAATACGGTCGCTTTCAGCAGGGCTCAAAAAGTCAATCGTTTCATGCTGATGTGCTAATTGCAAAGCGGTATAGGGATTTTCAACCTGGTACTCTTTCGTAATTTGAGCAATCAACTGTGGTGCGATGGCTTCCACATCAATGGTATCTTCCTGCAAGGCAATCTTATTGGCAAAGGTGATCGCCCCTTTGAGTTTGTCGATCCCCTCTATCTTTCTTGCGGATATTGGCACCACCGGTACACCAAGCTTTTCGGCAAAGGCATTAACATCAATGGTGATATCTGCCTTTTTAGCCAGGTCCATCATGTTGAGTGCGATGATAACGGGAAGCTTCAGATCGGCAACCTGGGTATAAAGCAGTAAATTTCGTTTTAGATTGGAGGCATCCAGGATAACAATTACCAGGTCGGGCCTTAAAGAATTGGCCTTATCGGCCAATACAGAAAAAACAATGGATTCGTCCCTGCTTTTGGGATAGAGGCTGTAAGTACCCGGCAAGTCGATTACCTGGGCGATGCGTCCATCAGGAAGTGCGCACAGGCCCGTTTTTTTATCAACTGTAACACCCGGAAAGTTTCCTATTTTTTGATTGAGACCGGTTAGTACATTAAAGAGCGTTGATTTACCGGTATTTGGATTTCCTACAAGCGCAACTTTTATATCAGCTTTCAAATGCTAAAAACTACTGCAGTATTATCGTGGAGGCTTCTCTTTTTCGTAAACTTAACTGGTAACCGGATACATGAATTGCAATTGGGTCCCCAAGCGGGGCAATACGCGAAACTGTGATCGCTTCGCCGGGCAAACAACCCATTTCCATCAATTTAACTGACATTTCAAGGTCGGTAAACTCTTTAACAATTCCTGTTTCGCCTACTAAAAGTTGTGAAAGCTTCATGTGCTACGTTATAAACTGAAACAAATGTAAACCTTATTTAAATTAAATCCAAATAAGAACAAGTAAATTACAATGAGATTAGCTTTTGTTAAGCCCGCACTGCTATTTGCGGATTTGGTGTGGTATTTACTTTGCTGAAATGGGGGCAGTTGCAGTTCTTTTTAAATAAGCCGCATGATGACAGGCTTGCTATCAGCATCAATAAGAGGATATACTTGATTTTTTTCATGATAATTACCCTTAACGGCTATCCCTCATTTATACGGTATAAACTTTATGTTTTGTTGCCTTATTATCAGCAAGAGCAAAAAAACTTTGTCCTAAAACAAGTAAGGCCTCCCGCGGGAAGCCTTTAATATTTCAACCAGCTTTAATTAAGCGCCCACCAATGCCTGGTAATCTTCGGCGGATAATAGTTCACTTACTTCAGAGGCATCTTTTATACTGATCTTCACCATCCAGCCCTGGCCATAAGGGTCGGAGTTTACCAATTCAGGTTGACTGTCAAGCGCGGGGTTAATTTCATTTACACTACCCGTAAGCGGCATAAAAAGATCTGATACTGTTTTAACAGCTTCAACTGTTCCAAAAACATCTTCTTTACTTACTTCTTTTCCAAGTGAGCTGATATCTACATAAACAATATCACCCAGCTCCCGCTGTGCAAATTCGGTAATGCCGATATAGGCGTCATTACCTTCAACTCTTATCCACTCGTGGTCTTTGGTGTATTTCAATTCAGCGGGGAAATTCATATTGATCGTGTTTTTTAGTGGCTCAAAAATAATAAAACTTTGGATAACATCATCCTAAATAAACAAGGAAGAATTATGCAGAAAAACTTAAGCAAAGATAATTTGTTAACCAAAAGTAAAACCACAAATTATATTTTACCATGAAAAAGTTAAGTTCAATTTTAATGATCGCCCTGGCTGCATTGGCATTCCAGGCATGCAAAAACAAGGCAAAAGACAGCACTTCGACTGCCGACAGTGCTAATATGACAAAAGATACATCACAAAACACCGCGGCGACCGGAGGCATAGCTGTGGATGCGGATGATGCTAAATTTGTAACTACGGCGGCCAATGATGGGATGGCCGAAGTAAATGCAGGCAATATGGCGCAGCAAAAAGCAAGCAGTGCCCGTGTAAAAAGTTTTGCAGCTATGATGGTGACCGACCATACCAAGGCCGGCGATGAGCTGGCAGCTATTGCCAAGACCAAAAACATTACCCTGCCGGCAGCGCCTAATGCCGATGCACAAAAAATGGCAGACGACCTAAGCAAAAAATCAGGTAAGGCTTTTGATAAGGCTTATGTAGATATGATGGTTGATGGCCACAAAAGTGCAGTAAAGTTATTTACTGATGCTTCTGCCAATTGCAAAGATGCTACGTTGAAAGACTTTGCCATCAGGACATTACCTACTTTAAAAATGCATTTGGATTCGATCAATGCTATTAAAGCAAGTATGAAATAATAGATTGATATTTATGAAAGAAGGGGTTGGGCCGATAGCCTGGCCCTTTTTCTTTTTAATTGGATAAGCCTGATTAAAACAATATTTTTAGCCTGTCTTATCCGATTGGCTATGAAAAAACTTTTCCTCTTCCTTTTACTATTCGTTTGCTCAATTCAGCTAACCAAAGCTCAAAAATCAGAGATCGAATCCAAAACAAAGGGCCTGACCAAATACACCGGCTACTTTAATTTTTACTGGAATGAAAAGACCGGGCAGATACTCCTTGAAGTAAACAAGTGGAATGATGAATTTCTGTATGTAAACTCCTTACCGGCAGGTGTGGGTTCAAACGACCTGGGGCTTGACCGCGGCCAGATAGGTGATACCCGTATTGTAAAGTTTATTAAGGCCGGCAATAAAGTACTGCTGGTGCAGCCTAATTATAATTACCGGGCGATCAGTAATAATGCGGATGAACGTAAATCAGTCGAAGAAGCTTTTGCGCAATCGGTAATATGGGGCTTTACTACCGAGGCGCAGGATAGCAGCAGGGTATTGATCGATCTCACTCATTTTTTGCTGCGCGACAGTCACGAGATAGCCCGTAAACTTGGAAAAAGCGACCAGGGGAATTATCATGCTGATGAGGGTCGCTCGGCCATGTATCTGCCTAATACCAAAAGCTTTCCTGATAATTCGGAATTTGAAACCATCATTACTTTAGCCGGAACGGGCATAGGTTCCGAGATCAGTTCGGTAGCACCCGACCCTAATTATGTTACGGTAAGGATGCATCACTCATTTATTAAACTACCGGATAATAATTATAAGGTGCGCAAGTTTGATCCGCGTGCCGGGTTCTATGATGTAGAGTACATGGATTACGCTACCCCCATCGATCAACCCATAGTAAAACGGTTGATGGCCCGCCATCGCCTGCAAAAGAAGGACCCTTCTGCAGCCATAAGCGAAGCGGTTAAACCGATCATATATTATGTCGACCGCGGCGCGCCAGAACCCGTACGCACCGCGCTAATGGAAGGCGCCTCCTGGTGGAACAAAGCTTTTGAAGCAGCAGGCTATAAAAACGCCTTCCAGGTAAAACTGCTGCCCGAGGACGCCGACCCGATGGATATCCGCTATAATATCATCCAATGGATACACCGTTCAACCCGGGGCTGGTCATATGGTTCATCTATTGTCGATCCGCGCACCGGCGAGATCATTAAAGGGCAAGTTTCACTGGGTTCGCTACGCGACAGGCAGGACTTTCTGATCGCCGAAGGCTTAGTGCAGCCTTATGAAGATGGCAAACCGGTAAGCGATAAAATGATGAAAATGGCCCTCGCCCGTTTACACCAGCTGGCCGCGCACGAAGTTGGGCATACGCTGGGTATGCAACATAATTTTACAGCGAGTGTAAACAATCGTGCATCGGTAATGGATTACCCGCCACCCATATTTACTTTGAGCGCCGATGGAACGGTTGATCTGTCCAATGCTTACACAACCGAGATAGGTGGCTGGGATAAGCGTGCTATACTATACGGCTACCAGGATTTTCCTGCCGGGACCAATGAAGACGAGGCCCTTAGTGGTATTATGAAAGAAACCCTGAAAGAAGGGTACTTATTTATTTCTGACGAGGACGCACGGCCCGCAGGTAGTGCCCATCCGCAGGCCCACCTTTGGGATGGTGGCAAAAATGCCGCCGATGAGTTGAACCGACTTATGGATATCCGTAAACATATTTTGGCTAATTTCTCAGAAAAGGCTATCAGGCAGGATGCCCCTATGGCCACATTGGAAGAAGTGTTAGTGCCCATGTACCTGATGCACCGCTACCAGGTAGAGGCAGCCTCAAAAATGTTAGGCGGTTTGTATTATACCTTCGCCCTTAAAAACGATGGGCAAACTATAACCAAATTTGTGCCGCCTGCCGAGCAATGGAAAGCTTTTAACGCCCTGATGGGCACTATAACACCCGATGCTTTGGCATTACCCGAAAAACTGATCGAAAAGATACCGCCGCGTCCTATCGGTTATCCGCGTACAAGAGAAACCTTTAAATCCCGTACAGGCTTAACCTTCGACCCACTATCAGCTGCCGAATCCGCTGCAAGCAACACTTTGGAGTTTATGCTTCAACCGCAGCGTGCTGCCCGTTTGGTGGAATACCACTCGAGGGATAACACTCAACCGGGACTTGAGCCCGTAATCAGCAAACTATTAACCCAAACCTGGAAAGCGCCGCAGCAAACTGGTTACAAGGGCGAGGTACAACGCCTGGTAAATAACTTAACCTTAAAACAATTGCTGGCATTAGCCGCCACCACCCGTGCATCTGAAAGTGTGCGTGGGATAGCCTTGCTTGAGATCTCAGAGTTAAAAAAATGGATGGGCAAAACTGCATTAACAGCCGGAAACGATCAAAAGGCCAACCTGTTGTTCGGCTTATCGCAAATCAGCCAGTTTGAAAAAACACCCGATAAGTTTCAACCCGCCGAAGCCATCAACATGCCTGATGGTTCGCCGATAGGGATGGATGATTTGGGGTGTGGGATGTAACCGCAACCAAAAATTATTGTCGTTTCGGACGACAGAGAGAAATCTTATACGACTTGAAAAGTCCGCTATGCAGGTGTATAAGATTTCTCCTCGTTCCTCGTTCGAAATGACAAAATAGATATTATTTATTGCCCCGAATCCTTCTTATTCTCCACCGCATCCTGTACATTTTGCGGCAGCGCGGATAACAGGTTATAGCCCGTTGCAGCTTCAATATCTTTCACTGTAACGATATATTGCTTCCAGTCCGAATTGATGGCATTAACGTTTGGCGTGTTTACCGCGATCACCCTGGTGGTGGTAGATACCCTGCTCACATCGTTATTACCAACCGGGATAACAACAGCTACCTTCCACACATTGCTGGGTACATTTACGTGCCCGCCGTTTACGGTTGTGGCCGTGCCATTAGATCCGGTGCCGCCACTGCCATAACTGCCCATAATGATATAAACCTCGTTGCCTGCCACCACCTGTTCGCGCAGGTAATTCTCCAGGTTCGCCCAGGTTTGTTGGTTGTTTTGCGGGGCCTGCGGTATCATATTGGTCATCAGGAAGGTGGCCGAGTTGGCGTCTGTGGAACTGGTTCTGTCGGCCGAAGGGCAATTATGACCCCTGTCGAACCCTGAACCGCTGTAGCTATTGCTTTGCACTGTATACCATCCTGCTGGTATGCCGCTATATCCCGCAAAATTATTTAAGCGGGAGCTTGCATTGGTGATATTGCTTGCATCCAGGTGCCAGCTTACCCAGTTCGGTTCGCCTTTGGTGCCATTGTATGATTCCACATAGTAGCCCTGGTCTATCAGATAATTATCAGGCATCACTACGGATGCTACCGCGCCCGAAGGATTGCCAAATAAAAGGTCGCTGTTATCACCGCTTACGGGCGGGGCATCGGGGCCAACAACCACACCTCTTGGCGTTGAAGATGATGAGGTCCCCGTTGTATCTGAGCCGCCTGTATCCGGCGCACCAACAGTTATGCCCGGATCGCCGGTTCCTTTAAAAGTAATATCATCAATGTTGATACGGGTAGTGCCCGTCTTTTTTATCTCGAACCTCACTTTGGTGGTCACATCTACCTTGAAAGAATCGGTTACCAGCGTGGTACTGGTCTCACTAATATCAGTACCCACCTGTGTATAGGTGGCCCCTCCATCTGTCGACATTAATAATTGCCAGGTTGAGTTGGCATCCGACCCATATTTGGCATGCTTAATAGTAATTTGTTTTAAACCATTAATATCAAAGTCCATCGCAAGGTCGCCGGTACGCAAACGCACAGACTTATTCCCATCCTTTACATCAGCAGGCAGGTTACCTATCAGCGCGTCATTAAAATTCCACGAGCCTGTATTCAGCATTACATCAGCAGCGGCATAGGCAGTTTTGCTCCCGTTTTCAAAATCTTCGGTTATGGCATAATTGCTTGGGGGGTTGGGAATTACAGGGTGATCGTTGCCATTATTATCCCCTTTTTTACAAGCGGCGATCATCAAAAATAAGGCTGCGACTAATAGTAGACTTTTGTTTTTCATGTATAGGTTAATTTTTGGCTAATTTCCTTATTGTATATTAACTGCGTGTTAATAAAATAAATTGTATAGCAATTTGTTACAAATGTATTCGTAACGGCTAATTACATAAGCTTTCGTATTTTTGCAGACTGATTTTTAATAGCAAGCAATGTTTGAGAACGAAGAGAGAACCAATATAGAGTCGTTAGGTGAATTTGGGTTGATAGATCATTTAACCAAAAACGTAAAGCTGAAGCAGCCGGGTACCACAAAGGGTATTGGCGATGATGCCGCGGTGGTTGATTTTCCGGGTAAAAAGGTTTTAATATCTACCGATATGTTATTGGAAGGTATCCATTTCGATTTGGCCTATACTCCATTAAAGCACCTGGGCTACAAAGCCATACAGGTAAACCTGAGTGATATTTATGCCATGAACGGAACAGCCGCGCAGGTGACCGTGTCCTTAGGTCTATCGAGCAAGTTCCCGCTGGAGGCTGTTGAAGAACTATATGAAGGCATATACCTGGCTTGCGAAAAATACAATGTCGATTTGGTTGGGGGTGATACTACTTCATCAAGGCAAGGTTTGGTGATTAGCGTGACGGCTATTGGCTATGCCGATGAAAAGGATGTGGTTTACCGTAATACTGCCGAAGAGGGCGACTTGATCTGTGTATCCGGTGATTTGGGCGGAGCCTATACCGGCCTGCAATTGCTGGAACGCGAAAAAATGATCTACCTGGAAAATCCTAATATCCAGCCAGACCTGGAAGGCAAGGACTATATCGTAGAGCGTCAGTTAAAGCCTGAGGCCCG
Source organism: Mucilaginibacter sp. (assembly GCA_035489035.1). Classification (GTDB taxonomy): domain Bacteria; phylum Bacteroidota; class Bacteroidia; order Sphingobacteriales; family Sphingobacteriaceae; genus Mucilaginibacter. The sequence goes on along the minus strand of DATHKT010000057.1, from coordinate 128,340 downwards.
CAAGGATATTATTGAACTATTGAAAGATATCGATATCAAACCTACTGCCATGATCGATATTTCGGATGGCCTGGCTTCGGAGATACTGCACATCTGCAAGCAAAGCAACAAAGGCTGCAATATTTATGAGGACAAGATACCGCTTGACCCGATGACCTTTGAAACAGCGCGCGAGTTTAATTTAGACCCAACAGTTTGTGCACTAAGCGGTGGCGAGGATTACGAATTGTTGTTCACCATTAAACAAGCCGATTATGATAAAATTAAGCTGCAAATGGATATTACCATTATCGGCCATATCACAGACGCGCCCGCAGGCTGTAACCTGGTAACTAAATCGGGAGTGGTGCATGCCTTAAAAGCGCAGGGGTGGAATGCGTTCCCCCCGGCTCCCTGAAAGAGATCTTAATTGGCAGAAAAATAAAATGCAAGGTTTAAGATTTCTTTCTTTTTAATATCTTTAAGCTTTACTTAAATCACCATGAAAAAAATTTATACACTTGCCCTTTTATGCTTGTTTGTAAGTCAGCTCAGGGCGCAGCAAGGCGTTATTTTTAAAATAAAATATATGCCGCAAAAAACCTATCAATCATCTGTCGGCGTAGGTGCGAAACTTAATATTAACCTTTCCGGTGATCCAAAATTTATTGATATGCTGAAATCACAGGGAATAACACCACCTGTGATTGCAAGCCTTAATATGGGGTTGGGCGGAACGATGAAAACCGGTTCGCTTAATGCAGATAACACTTTCCCGTTAGCGATCGATTATAAAATTTCCAATTTAGCTGTTGAAGCAAATGGAAAGCAGGTACCTATTCCGGCTAATGTTACGGAGAAAAGTATCAAAGTAATGGCGCACGTAAACGCGGATGGAAAAATCAAAATAGATTCGGCCGAAGGCAGGAAAGTTAATGACACCACCGAAAGGAAAATGCAGCAGATGATGGATATGATGCAAAAGCAGATAAAATTTCCGGATAAGCCAATGAAACCCGGTGATTCCTTCACACAGGACACACCGATGAACATACCGGTAGGTAAGGAAAATAACGTTAAGATTGAGGGTGGACTTACTTACAAACTGATCAGTATTGCTGATGGAAAAGCATATTTCGATATGATACCGAGCTTCAGCATGAATTTAACCATCAAAAATACAACGATTACTATGACCGGTATGGGTACCGGAAAAATGGTTTACAGTATAAAGGATAATTTTCCTTTATCAAAGGATGTGAAATTTACCATGAAGATTAAGGTGGTTTCCCCGAAAGTGAATGTGGACGGTACAGCGGATGTTACTTCAACTTACAGCGCAACTATTAATTGATATATTAACTGAATAGTTTATCCTTCAGTTATCTGAGAAGGTTCTTCATCGTTCCCGATATATTTTTGGTCCAATTGCTTATTGGCTTTCGCCCCTAATTTTTTGATCTTATCGGCGGTTACGGTCAGGTTGCCGTTACCTTCTGTCAGCTTATTAATAGCGCTGTCATAAGCCGACTGGCTTAGTTTGATATTTTTGCCGATGCCTTCCATATCACCGATAAAGCCGACAAACTTATCATACATGGCCCCGCTCAAACGGGCTATTTCCAATACATTCCGGTTTTGGCGTTCCTGTTTCCAAATGCTGGATATAGTGCGTAATGTAGCCAGCAAGGTGGATGGGCTCACAATTACCACCCGTTTCTCCCAGGCATCGCTGAACAGTTCCGCATCCAGTTGCACAGCAAAGCTGAAGGATGACTCGATCGGCACAAAAAGCAACACAAAATCCGGCGAGTTGATCTGGTAAAGGTCATGATAATTTTTGGCTGACAGGCCGTTTACGTGGCTCCGGATAGATTCCACATGGGCCTTTGAATAAAGTTTGCGTTCATCCTCGGTTTCACAATTAACCAACCGCTCATAAGCAACTAATGATACTTTTGAATCGATAACCAGGTGTTTTTCATCCGGCAGGTCGATAATCACATCGGGCTGTAAGCGGCTGCCATCAGGGGTGATCAAACTTACCTGCATACGGTATTCCCTGTCCTTCACCAGGCCCGATCGTTCCAAAACACGCTCCAGGATCACCTCGCCCCAGTTACCCTGTTTCTTACTATCGCCTTTTAAAGCCTTGGTCAGGTTTTGCGCCTCGTTGCTGATCAGCTTATTCAGTTCCATCAACTGCGAAATCACACCTTTCAAAGTATTACGCTCGGCAGCTTCCATGTTATAAACCTTATCTACTTTTTCCTCAAAAGCTTTAATATTTTCCTTTAGCGGATTTAATAAGATATCCAGGTGGGTCTTGTTAGTCTCAACAAACTTTTGTGATTTTTCATCGAGCAGCTTATTGGCGATATTTTGAAACTCCAGCTGAAACTTTTGCTGTATTTCCTGTATCGATTTTTCCTGTTCTGCCAGGCGCTGCCGCTGTGCTATGAACTGCTCTTCGGCTTTAGCCATCCGGTTCTTCTCGGTATTCAGTTCCTGGTTAAGCACAATGGTCGAGGCATCATATCTTATCCGCTCATCCTGTAATAATTTATCGGCCTTGTCCCTTTCCAGCGCCAATCCCGAAGCGCGTTCCTCGGCTTTTGCTAAAGTAATTTGCAACTTGCTGTTTTCATCCCGCAAGCGCAACAGCTCAGCCTCACTCACTCCAACAGGCTTTCGCAGAAAAAGCACAACAGCAATTAGCAGGATAACAATAGCAACAACCAGGATAACCACATTCATTTTGATAAAAATTTTAGCAAAACGAAGTTAGGAAATTTAGTAAGTGCGGAGAAAAATATTTGAAGATTAAGGCTTTTTCCTGTTAAGCGAATCATTCTTAGGGGCGGCAACGGAGTGGCCCGGTGTAACTGTATCTGTTGTTGCTGGTGTGTTGGCGCTTTGGCCATTTACACCCGAACCTATTGCTTTGATGCTATCCACCGGATGTGACCCCCCGGATGTTCCGGTGGAAGATGCATCGCCTCCTGCATTATCAGGCGCCCTGTTGCAGGCCGCCAGGAAAACAAACGAGGCAAGTATAATGATGATTAAACTTTTCATAACAGCATTTACAGGTAGTAACAATACCGGTATGATAGGGTTTTAATTCGTTTCAGATAATGGCCGGTAAGAAACTATTTACAAAATTTCTTAATATTTTCGGGTGCATAAGTACTCCCTAATTCAGCAGCCTTGGTAAAATCAACGCAAGCCCCGGCATTGTCTTTAAGCAGGTATTTGGCATATCCCCGGCCATTGTAAGCGTCAGCATATTTAGGGTCCATCACGATCACTTTATTATATTCTTCAATGGCCCCGGTTAGATCATTCAGGTTGCGTTTTGACAGGCCACGGTTATAAAGGGCATCCACGTATTTCGCATTCAACGAAAGCGTAACACTATAATCTTCAATCGCGTTTTTATAATCCTCCAGCGAAAATTTTGCATTCCCTCTTTTAAAATAACCGTCGGGGTCTTTGGGGGAAAGGGCAATGTATTGTGAGCAATCGTCCACCACATCATTATAATTCTTTAATTGGGAGTTAGCGATCCCCCGATTATAATAGGCATTGGCATACCTGGGATTAAAAGAAATGATCCTGTTATCGTCAGCGATCTCACCCTCATAATCACCAAGGTTGTATTTACAAAGTCCACGGTTATTATAAGCATCCGCATATTCGGGCCTTAAGTTTATCGCTTTTGTATAATCCTCAATAGCGCCCTTATCGTCCTTTAAATGACGTTTCGCATCGCCGCGTGAGTACCAGGCATCAGCATCATTGGGGTTTAGTGAAAGTGTTTGGGTAAAATCGTCCAGCGCGCCCTGGTAGTCTTTCAGGTCATATTTACAGTCGGCACGGTTATAATAAGGGTTTGGATCTTTAGCATTGATGGCTATGGCCTGGGTAAAATCGGCAATGGCTCCCTTATAATCTTCCAGGTGTTTTTTGGCCAGGCCCCGGTCATTATAAAAATCCTCGTCTTTTGGGTCGATTGCGATCGCCTGGTTATAATCGGCTACCGCTCCTTTAAAATCTTCCAGTTTGCGTTTGGCGAGCCCACGGTCATAGTAAGCTACTGAACTGGTTGGTTTTAAAACAAGAGCCTGGGTATAATCTTTTATGGCTTCGTTATAATCTTTCAGCGCGTATTTGGCCCTGCCCCTATCCAGCCAGGCCTCCTCGTATTTAGGATTCAGGGTAATAGCCTTGTTGTTATCGGCTATTGAACCCGCATAATCTTCCAGGTTGAGCCTGGCCTCCGCGCGTTTGTAGTAAGCAGTGGCGTCATTGGGCGTTTGTGCTATGGCTTTGGTATAGTATTTAACAAAACCAGCATATTTGGCGCTGTCTGAACTTACTGTGGTTTGTGCGGTGGCAAATAAAGGAATTAAGCAGGAGAGCAGTAATAACTTCTTCATTGTGATCGATCAGATTGAATATCTAAAATAAGGATATTTTTTCAAATCGCTTTCTAATGGATCGAAGTAAATTATTTTTATTCTTATTGTATATGGCTATCTTAGCTTATCAACTTCCAGCATTATGAAAAATATACTACTCTATTTATCCGTCATCGCATGTTTATCTTTTAACGCTTGTTCTAAAAAGACAGAGGTTAAACCTCAAACCCACACGATAAAACTTACTATCACTACTACTACTTCTGATCTGACCGTCTCATCCTTCATCCATAAAAAAGGTGTAACCGGAAATACCAGTTTAGATATTGATAAGAATGTGACCAGCACTTACGTACTTACTTATGACCTTGCCGCAGGTGATGCAGTGATATTTTATGCAACACCAGACCAGGACTGCACTATAGATTATGCTTTTACCCGGGATGGTAATCCAGACTTTTCGGCAGAGCACGTGCCATTGAACGCCGGTGTTTTGGCCGCCATGGAATATGATATAAAGTAGTTTTAAAATTATTTTGCTTTTTCAACCCTTAAACCTACATCGCTTACCTCGTGCAATGGGTTATCACGCATGTTTTGCTCTATCTCAAATTCGTAGGTCCCTTTTTCAGGGAATTTATAATCGGTGAGGATGGAAACCTGCTGGCTATATAAATTACCAGATCCCTGTCCCAGCCATTCGCCATCGGGCCTGGCCAGTTTAATTTCATAACGGGTTATACCCTTCAACTTAGGGCCATTACGGCGTACCAGCACAAATATATTAGAGTAACGGTAATCACCGGTTACCCGTAAATTGATATAAACGTTATAGGGTACTGAAGGGTCATCAATTTTAACCGGGTATTTGATCCGGTTGGCGTACGACCAATTGTGATTTTCGATCGGTGTATTCTGATCGATAATAGCGTTAGAATCAGTACATCCACTGATAAACACCAGGACCATAGCCGGTAAAACCAGGAAAAATAGCTTACGAACCGCTTTCATTTCCTTTGTTCTGATCATTCCGGTTTTGGTTATTCCTGTTTGGCCTGGAACGGCGGTTGTTACGGTTTTGATTATTCCTGTTAGGGCCATCGGTTCTGGTAGCTTCTGTTGGTGGTGATGCCTGTGTTGTTTGTTGCGTAGCTATAGCCTGGGGAGGTTTATTTCCCTGCTGGTTTTTATTGCGATTTTTGTTCTTCTTTTTATTACGGTTGCGCTCATCCAGGCGGGTAAGGCTATCCTGGCCTACCACGTTTTCATAATCCAGCGCTTTTACCGGTTTGCTTTCCTCTTCTATGAATTCGCCCAGGTCAGCGGGAATAATGCCTTCTTTGTTTTGTTTCTGGATCTCCTTAACACGGTCAATTTCCAGCGGGATCCAGTTGTCTTCCCTCGGATAACTAAACCACATCAGTTTCTTAAAAATATCCGTTTTTTGCAAGCGGGCATCCCCTTTTTCGGTACGCAGCACATTTACATTATCAGGGATGTGTTTTAAAGCATCCATATAAGTATCCAGCTCATAGTTCAAACAGCATTTTAATTTGCCGCATTGGCCCGCCAATTTTAGGGTATTTAAGGAAAGATTTTGATAACGTGCCGCAGATGTTGAAACAGTTTTAAAATCCGTTAACCAGGTGGAGCAGCACAACTCGCGCCCACATGATCCTATGCCCCCGAGCCTGCTGGCTTCCTGCCGCATACCTATCTGGCGCATCTCGATCCGTATCCTGAAAGATTCAGCCATGCGCTTGATCAGCTCGCGGAAATCTACACGCCCTTCAGCGGTATAATAAAAAGTAGCTTTGGTTTTATCACCCTGGTAATCCACATCGCTTATTTTCATCGACAGGCCCAGTTCTAAAGCCAGCGTACGCGATTTGTGCATGGTTTCCCACTCCAGGTCTTTAGCCGCTTTCCACTTATCTACATCAGTAGATGAGGCCCTGCGGTATATTTTTTTGGTTACATCAGCCTCTTTTACATGGCGTTTTACCATCTGCATACGCACCAGCTCGCCGGTTACAGATACATGGCCCACATCATAGCCGCCGGTAGTGGTTTCTACCGCCACCAACTCACCTGCCTCTAAATAAATATTATCGGTATTGATAAAAAAGTCCTTGCGGGAGCCTTTAAATTTGACCTCGATGATTGAAAAAGGCTTATAATTAGCCGGCATATCCATATTCGACAGCCAGTCGTAAACATCTAATTTGCTGCAGCCATTGGTAAGGCACGAGCCATTACTTTTGCAGCCGGCGGGCGAACATCCGCCCGATGAGCAACTTCCACATCCCATAATTTAATCCGGTATATAATGAGTCCCCTGCGGGAGCGTTTTAAAATTTAAAACTTTTATAATCTGTAAAGATACATCTAAAAATAAGATTTTCGGATTTGCATTTCTTTCCACGTGATAATGAGCTTTTTCCAGTTCAGTACTGATGGCTTGCGCACTGGCCAGATTCATTACATTGGTCATTTTTTGCGCGGTTTCCAGTTCCTGCGCCGGCAAATGTACCAAGCTTCCGGCCCCCGACATCAGCAGGCAGCACTCGCGAATAAAGCTGATACCGTAGCGCAAAAAGTTCTTTTGATTTTCACGCCCCATCTTGGATACCTGGTCTACAAAAGCCATCACCTCGATACCTTTATTGGCAAAACACAGCCGCAGCCATTGCACAAATAAAGTATGATAGCTTTTATTTTCCTGTTGCAGCATAGCCAGCGCTTCGGTGAGGTTGCCGTTGCTTAAGTAGGCTATTTCGGCAGCGGCAAATTCTGTTTGATGATGGTTTTCCATCAGCTCACCTTTGATCTCCTCATAACTCAACGCCGGTATTTTCACCAGTTGTGTGCGCGAAAGGATGGTGTTCAGTATCTGGTCCTGGTTTTGAGCGACCAACAGAAACAGCGTATTGGGCTGCGGCTCCTCAATTATTTTGAGCAGGGCATTGCCCTCTTTATCCAAATATTCAGGCAGCCACAGGATCAATATTTTGTAAACCGATTCGAACGGTTTAAAACTCAGTTTTTTGATGATCTGGTGGCACTCGGCAATATTGATATTGGCCTGCTTGTTTTCGGCATCCAGGTAACCGCGCCAGATATCCAGGCTCAGGTAGGTATTAGCCAGCAGGGCCTCGCGCCATTGTTCAATAAAAGAGAGGGCGGTATCCTTCGCGTCTTTCGCAAAAAAAGGATAGGAAAAATGCAGATCCGGGTGTGCCAGCTTTTGATATTTTCGACACGAAGAACATACCCCGCAGGAATCATCCGGCTGCTTATCCTCGCAGGATAAATATTGTGCGTAGGCAATAGCCAGCGCCAAACTGCCCGAACCTTCCGGCCCCAAAAACAGCTGCGCATGACTTACCCGGTTGTCATTCACCGTGTTGATCAGCCTTTGTTTAATGGCCGCTTGCCCCGCTATTTGTTTAAACTGCATTTGGTGCAAAATAGGAATTTGATTTGAGAATTTAAATGTACAATGGCCAACACTGACGTAACAATGATGATTTAAACATAATGCCAAATAATCCGCACATTTGCATATCATCATATTTGCACATCCACTATGAGAGTAATGGCCTTCGATTATGGCACCAAGCGCATCGGCATCGCCGTGACTGATCCTATGCAGATCATCGCCACAGGATTGGACACCATACACCCCAATGCTATCATCGAATACCTCAAAAAATACCTGCAAACCGAACAGGTAGAGCGCTTTATTGTAGGCGAGCCCAAACAGATGGATAATACCCCTTCGCAATCAGCTATTCATGTCAAAGGATTTGTGAATCTGCTCCGGAAAACCTTCCCGGATATCCCCATCGAAATGCTGGATGAACGCTTTACTTCTAAGATGGCATCGGCTACCATTGCGCAAAGCGGGATGGGTAAAATAGCGAGGCAGAATAAAGCGTTGGTGGACAATATTTCAGCGGTGATACTTCTTCAATCCTACATGCAAAAAGGGCATTAATTTATTTTTGTTATTTTTGCAGCGATGGAGATTCTACCCCATAGTCTGCAACTATACCTGGAAGACCATTGCGATCCCGAGCCTTCGGAGTTGCAAAAGATCAACCGGGAAACCTATCTGAAGGTGATAAGGCCGCATATGCTGTCGGGTCATTACCAGGGCAGGCTGCTGAGTATGCTGAGTAAAATGACCCAGCCCCGCCGCATCCTCGAGATCGGAACCTTTACCGGTTATGCCACTATTTGCCTCGCCGAAGGCTTAACCGAAGACGGCATCATCCATACTATCGAAATTGACCGGGAATTCGAAGAAATGTTGGTTCAACACTTTAAATCCACAAATGTGGATAAAAAAGTGAGGCTTCATTTCGGCCCCGCAGCTCAAATTATCGTACAAATGGAAGAAGAAACCTTCGATTTGGTTTTTATTGATGCGGATAAAAGAAATAATTTACATTACTTTCAGTTAGTATTTGACAAAGTTAGGTCAGGCGGACTTATTATAATTGATAATGTTTTGTGGAAAGGGAAAGTATACGGCAGCGAAAGCGACACCGATACCAGATCGATCCGGGAACTTAATGACCATATTGCCAACGACACCAGGGTTGAAAAACTGATCCTCCCGGTTCGTGACGGTATTATGCTCATTAGAAAAAAATAGATTATGAAGAAACTCATTCTGATTACCATTCTGTTGATATCCTCATTGGCTGTTTCGGCCCAAAAAAACACTTCACAATCCTACATAGAGAAATTTAAAGATAATGCCATCCGCATCATGCATGAAACGGGCATACCGGCAAGCATCGTACTTGCGGTAGCCATGCACGAATCGGCAAACGGCAACAGTAATATCGCCCAGAAACTGAATAACCAGTTTGGTGTAAAAGGATACGGCACCACGGTGATGATCAAACACAAGAAAAAAGTGCGTACCTCCTACAAAAAATACAACTCGGTAATGGACTCGTTCCAGGATTTTGCCCGCATCATGACCGAGCGCAAGCAATTCAGCCACCTCACCGAAGAGCTTACCCATTACGACTATTTTGGCTGGGCAAAGGGTATACAGAAAAGCGGTTATTGCAGCAGCCACAAATGGGCGTCGCAGGTATTAAATATCATCAACAAGTACGGGTTGAGCGCCTACGATGAGAAACCTGAAGAACAAACCCAAATAGTGAATGCACAATAATTTGCATATAAATCTTAAGTTTGGCGTAGAATGATCTGTACCATTAATTAAGATTTATTGTTCATGCGAAAATCAGCTTATTTTTCTTTTATAGTTCTTTCAACTTTACTACTAAGCTCCTGTGCGGTACATAATGGCCTCATCAATAACCGGGAGGCGCACCGCAATAACCAGGAGATCCAGAAAGCCAATAGTGCCTCCATTGCCAACTATACCACCTACACTTCATTAACCTATATCGATCGTTTTAAAAGCATTGCCGTACAGGAAATGAACCTTTATGGTATCCCGGCAAGCATTACACTGGCCCAGGGCCTGTTTGAATCGGGAAGCGGGAATGGCGAACTTGCCCGCGTGGCCAACAATCATTTCGGCATCAAATGTACCGCTGAATGGACGGGTAAAAGTTATTATAAGGATGACGATAGCGCGAATGATTGCTTCAGGGTGTATGCCAACCCGGAGGACTCTTTCCGTGATCACTCGGAATTTTTGAAACGCCCTCGTTATGCCAAATTGTTTCAGCTGGATAAAAACGATTATGTGGGTTGGGCCAAAGGGCTAAGGGCGGCAGGATACGCTACCAACCCCAATTACGCTAACCTGCTGATCAATGTCATACAAAAATACAACTTGGATCAGTACGACCGCCCGGAGACTGACACGCAGAAAGAAAAACGTGAAGACAGGGTGCTCACTCAGATCAATGACAATGCAATTGTGGCCGCAAAAGACTCCTTAATTAAAAGCGTGGCTTCCATGACCTATTATACTGTTACAACAGGCGACACACTATATTCTATAGCAAAGCGTTTTGGACTGACTGTTGATGTGCTTAAAAGCATGAATAACCTTTCTGATAGCAATATCAGGCTGGGCCAAAAGCTGGTGGTGATAAAACAGTGATGTTAATTTTTGTTAAATTGTGTGATGAGGCCCCGCCAAAAGTTTAGTTTTAGTGTTGGAATGAAATTTTGGCTATTGCTATTTCTTTGCGGATCATGCATGAAGGTTTTCGCACAGGAAAACTCTGTGGAGGGGATAGTGTTTGATAAAGATACCAAGGACCGGGTTGCCCATGTCAATATATTAAACACCAGGACAAGCAAATCTTTTTATAACGATCTGAAGGGTGAATTTAAAATTGAAGCCCGCCAGGGAGACAAACTGGTGATTAGCAAGCAGGATTATTTGCCCGATACCGTCACCGTAAAAAGCAATGCCAATATCGCGGTATACCTGCAGCGCTTTGCAATCCCGCTGAAGGAAGTTTCTATCCGCGATTCATTGGCCACACCTCAAAGCAGGCTCGCAGCTACCAAACGGGAGTATAGCAAGGCCTATGGCTCGGCTGCCTACAGCGATCCTTTTGGCGTGGTGCCGGGTGGCGGCGCGGGTATCAGTATTGATGCCTTGTATAACTCCATCAGTAAAAGCGGGCGCAATGCCGAGCATTTAAGGGGCCTTATACAGGGCGATTTTGAACAAAATGTAATTGATTATCGTTTTAACCGGAGCTATGTGGGCAATGTTACCGGGTTAAAAGACAGGGAACTAACGGATTTTATGCTAAGGTACAGGCCGGGCTACTATATGGTTACCACAGCCACTGAATATGAATTTATAACCTATATCCGCAATAATTTACGAAGATATAAGCGTAACAAAAGGGCGCTTTCAACTCCACCACTTATAAAACCGGCCAAAGGGGGTGAACCTGATTAAAACTGTTTAAGGTAACTGATCTTGGCGATCAGATGATCTTCAGACGGGTTTTGCAGCAATAAATTATTAAAAGTTCCGTGATTGTATATGATATACAGGTATGACAGGGGTTGAAACTCCCAGGATAGCCGGATGTTGTAATTTTGCCCGTTATTTAAGGAGTTCTTTTGATACAAACCGCTTAGCTGCACCCGCGGATTTAATGCAAAGCGGCCCTGCAGAATATACAGGTCTACTGTTTTTGAAGTAACCGGGTCGCCCACTCCTGTGAATTGGTTCCGGTTAAACTCGCCCAGGAACGAGATATGCGGAATGGGTGCAAATTGCAGCTTAACATCCCCGGAGGTCAGTTTCCCATTAAAATAGTTACCCCATTTATAATCAAAAACCAGGTTTAAAATTTTCGAAGGGTCGGTACTGAAGGTCATTTCCTGCCTGGTAAAATTATAATTTGCGGCAGGGATATTGATCCCCAACGGTTGAAAAGCATTGGCCAGGTGAAGAATGGTTGGTGTAAAGCCCCAGCCGAAAAATGCGCCGCTCTGGAAGTTTAGCCATACCGGGTAAATGGGCAAGCTCAATTCTTCAAACCTGCCGGTGGATGCCTTAAAGTATAGTTCGGGTAAAATGCCGGGCTCAATAGCACGCAATATGCTTTTGAAAGGCAACAGGCTTCCCCGGTAATAATAGATAGCTCCCGGAGTGGTGCCAATTACATCATTGCGCGAAACAAAGCCCATTTGCGGGTCAAAATCTTTGGTTACAATGGATTCCGTCAGCCATATTTTATACTTATTGGTAGAATGATAATATTGGGCGAAGCCGGAGAAACCCTGCTTTTTGGTATCCGTTGAGATGGAATGGACAAAAATGGTATTGAGCGAATTGGACTCGCCCAACCGGAAGAACCCATCTACCGCGGTTTCAATATTGGTGTTATTGGGTTGATTTTTTACGGTGACCAACGCGCCGATGCGGTTTTGACTGCCAAAGTTTTCGGATACCCTGCCTACAAAAAAGTTTGTGCCGGGCGCATCATTATAACTGCCCTGCCGCATGGCTATCACCCCATAGTTCAACTTATCCGAACGGGAAACGAAACGCCCGCCCGCCGTAATGGGAATAGGGTTACCGCTGGTGTCGAGGCCTATCGAGCGGCTGTTAAATGGTTGTATTCTCATCGACCCTCCGGCGCCATCCCCCGCCATCCCCATTCCAAAACTAAACAGGGAAGCATTCTCTAAAAAGAACTGCCGTTTTTCGGGGAAAAAGACCGAAAACAGGCTCACATTGTTTACCTGCTGGTCGGCATCAGCCTGGGCAAAATCAGTATTTACCGTTAGATCAAGTACCGTATTTGGGTTGATGGCCCACTTCAGGTCGCCGCCGCCTTTATAATGCGTGGATGATGGTTTTATGCCCGGCCCGAAATTGGTATAATGGTCATATGAGGTTAAAAAATAGGGCTGTACCCTGATATTAGGGCTCGGAGGGGGAGGCTGCAGGTTGGTCAGTTCGCCGGCGTAATCCATCCTTGAGGCGCTAAACACCCGCGGGAATGGAGAAAAAGCCGATATCTCGTTGGTGAACCGCCGGTTCCGGTAAACATTGAATCCCCAGGTTTGGATAGTATCAGCACTTTTAGGGTAACGCAAGGTTTTCCAGGGGATAGCCATTTCAGCAACCCAACCCGAATCAGTACGGGTAGTACGCACATCCCATAGCCCGTTCCAATCAATATCAAACAGTAGGTCATCAAACGCCAGATAATCCCGCTGCACGCCGTAGGCATTGGTTGCAAAAGCCATCGCGTTGCGCCGGTCGTTAAAGCCATCAAAAGTAAGGTTGATCAGGTCATGTTTCAGGTAATCAAAATCTCTCATAAAATCAGTCGCCCGGATGGCTTTTTTTCCCAGCGGATCATGCGCAAATACCCCTACATACAAGTATTCGTGATTGTAAAGTACCTTGATATCGGTTTGATAATTAGTAGGCTTACCCTGCTGCGGTTCCACCTGGATAAAACGCGGGGATGGCTTGGCCAGGCTCCATTCAGGCTCATTCAATTCGCCATCGACATGTAACGATGTTGCTATTTTTACAGCTTCGATCTTTCGCTTTACCGAGTCGGGTTTAAAAAAATCGGCATCCTGGGCAACAGCACGGCACGAAATCAAAAGAAATAACCAGAGTATTTTCCTAAACATTCTTAATCGCAACAGGTTTTATAATTGGGTCAGGGAGCAATAAACATAAGGAATAATTGTTATATGGCTGTTTTGATTTTAAAAGAAAGTTGTTTTTCCTTTAATTTGCACACATGTCAAAAGCTGGTCTTTGGTTAATTCTTTTCACACTATCCTTTACATCCGCCTTCGCGCAAAAAACCGATACGTTAAAAGCCGATACCAATTTATTGAACAGGTACAGGATAGACCCCCGGAAAAATGCCTTCCCGATACTTATCAGGCCCATACAGATCACCGAAGGGCAAATACCGGTAGAATTGCTCGATTACAAAGTAAGCTACTGGCACAAAAATGTTGTTTTTGGGTTGAATTTTAGCCAATCAGCCTTTAGTAATAACTATAGTGCGGGAGGTATCAGTTCGGTAGCTTTGGGGACCAACTTCGATTTCAAAACAGAATACAACAAATCGCCGCTGGACTATACTTCCGAGATAAACCTCATCTACGGCATAGCTGCTAATAAGGGACAGGGATCGCGCAAAACCAACGACCGTATATTTTTAGATAATAAAATAGCCAGCCAGTTATCCAAACACTGGTACTTTTTCGGGTCATTAAGTTTTGAATCGCAATTTGCGCGGGGATTTAACTACACAGATGCCGATGGCAATCCGGCTGTTCCGCCATTGCTGATATCCAATTTCATGTCGCCGGGCTACCTCACAGAATCGATCGGTTTTGAATATAAGCCCACCAAATACTTCGACCTGAGATTAGGTACCGGTACCGCCAAGCAAACATTTGTATTGGATACCACCATCTATCACAATCAGCCTGATAACTACGGTGTGGGTCCGGGGCATACTTTCCGGAATGACCTGGCTTTCCAGATCGTAGCCGCCATTGATAAAGATGTTATGAAAAACATGCACCTCAACGCGCGTTACGCCTTATTTATACCTTACCAGCAAGGGCTCGCCTATACTACCCATAGATTAGACGCTACCTTAATCGCAAGAGTGAACCGACTGATCAATGTAAGCATGAACGGAACCTTTTTGTATGATAAAAACACCTCGCCAAGACCGCAGGGCACAGAAGGGATTGCACTGGGCGTTAGTTATACCTTCCCGTAATTAGCCCTTCTTTTTTCTCAAATTCTGATAGTCGATATAGTACAATATTTTGAAAGAGAAATTATTGTTCTGCGGGTCATTAAACGTGTTTTGCAGATTTCGGAAATAGCCCAGTTTGGCCTGATCGGTATTGGTTAGTGAAGAATTTTTCCAGGCGATACTGATCTCTGAACCGGGCGAGAATTGCCATACATACACCATATCGATGTTCCATGCATTGTAGTTCTGGTCGTTGTCCCTGTTAAAATGCGATGAGGTCAGATCTGCCAGCTTTCCATTCTGCGCCAGGTCATAGTATTGCAGGTTATTGAGTTTAGACCAGTAATGCCTCAGCCTTAAAGTCAATCCCATATCACTGGTAAAGGTGTATTTGAGGTTGAAAATGTTTTGTACTGTATGCACATTACGGTTAGCGAAAATTGGATTATTGCTCACGCTATCCACCGTTGAAAAACCCGTAAAGTGAATATAGGGGCTGTAGGTAACATCCTGGCCGAATGAAAAGCGGTTGCTGATACGCAGGTTATAATTAGCCTCGAAATCCGTACCCTGCCGGCCGGGGGTCACATATTCCCGGTGGAAAATACTGATGCCGCCATATAACCTTTTAGCCTGGTTGGTGAATAAATTCAGTCCCACCATATAGCTTTCAGGTATACTAAAAACCCGGCCCGCCATACGTGGTTCATAAAAATCATTCGCTTCGCCCTGGTGCTGAACCCGTATGTTGAACCCCCAGAAATTTTTAAGATTGGCAAGGTAGCCTACCATCTGATTAAAATTCTGGTAAGCCGATGGCGAAAAGCGCCGCGAGTAATATACATTGGAGAATACACCCCATTGGGTAAAGTACTTTTTAGGCTTATAATTGTTATACTGCAGGTTGATATTATGATCAAAGAAGTTGTTATTAAATAAAATACCCAGGTCGTTGGGGTTATACTTACTGTCGACCAAATCCTCCACTACGTTCCAGGTAAAGTTTCCCAATGTTTTACCGCCGTTAAGCTCATAGCTAAAGCCGGTGGTGGTTTTCCTGTCGGTATAAAACAGGTTGCTCATCATGCCATAGCCGCTGATATTGTAGGAGTTTTTTTTGTTATTCAAGTTGAAAACCAAGCCGCCTACATCGGCTGAATAGTCTTTCCCAAACCGCTCCACATTGGTATTGATCAGTGTAACCGACGAGTTATATCTTAGATTTTGGTCCAGTACAATAATATTATAATTGGTAACGGGCTGTGTTTGCACCTGGCGTTTGTTGCCCGCGGCATCTTCAATGGTGGCATAGGCCGGGGCGCTCACCGCGTTAAACACACCGATACCCAGGCCATTAGCCAACCGGCCCGACAGTTTGGTCGCATTGTACAGTTTGGTTTCCGTGGGGTTTTTGATCACACTTTCGCCGGGCTGCAGATTATTATAGGCCACTGAATAATTGATAGGTTGCCCGCCGACACGCCGGGAATAAAACAGGTTGCCCTTATTAAACAGCTCTGTACCCTCAGTAAAAAATGGACGGTTCTCCTGAAATTTTACTTCAAAGGGGGTAAGGTTGAGTATCTGGTTATCCGACTGCACCTGCCCGAAATCGGGTATCAGCGTCATATCCAGTGTAAAACTTTGGTTGATACCATATTTTACATCCATGCCCCCGTTAAATGAGGCAGTTGTATTTTTAACTCCCGGCGTATTATAGGGATAATGATTTATATAGGTTGAAAAATAAGGGTAAAAGGCAAGGCGCACGGGGGGTGTTACCTTTTCAATTCCATCCAGCTCACCCTCCTGGTTCATCAGCCCGTTCTTTTTGGGGTCAATCTCATTCCAGAATAACTGCGTGTTTATGGCTCTACGCTCCCGCACAAACTGCAGGCCCCAGTTTTGCACATCCTTTTTAGCAAAGCGAAGTGCCGAATAAGGTATTTTAAATTCAGCTGTCCATCCAAGGCTGTCTAATTTAACCTTGCTTTCCCAAACGGCATTCCAGGTGCCATCTTCGGTATTTCCGTTTGGGTTGGGTGCATATTTGGCATCATATTGTGTGCCGGCAGCGGTAGTATAAAACCCCGATCCGTTAATACCATCATGATAGGTATCCAGGATAACCCCGAAAAAATCATCATTGGCAATATTATCCCGGGTAGTCAGCTCGCGGGCAACTTTTGACGAGTTGGTCTCATACATTTTTGCGGCGATATAAATGGCAGTATTGTCGTAAATGATCCTTACCTCGGTGCGCTCCTCCTGCTTTTCGTGGCGGCCCGCTACGGGCTGGTTCTCAATAAAGCCGGTTGCCACTGGTGCATTTTTCCAAACATCGTCATCCAGCACCCCATCTATCTTGGGTGGCTTTTCGGTCCTGACAGCCACCAGTTTTTTAAATGGTGTTTGTGAAAATGCTGTAAAGCTTATAAGTATGATCAGTATGGTAAAAATGAATTTCATTAAGGCTATCAGTTATAGGGGATAAGACGCAGAATCCAGAAGAGCGTTACAGTAAAATATGTTAAATGGATTACCCTTTGGCTATCAGCTTCTTAAATTATGTTTATCTTGGATGACAAATATTAACCCTATGCCTATCAAATTTGTTGCCATAACTTGCATTTTGACAAGTATTACCATTTGTTCTTTTGCTCAATCTATCCGTATTCAAAACGGGATCAACCTGCCACAGGATACGGCTATTAGCAGCCAGCTAATCAGATCACTGAACGGCTTTCTCAGTCAGAAAGAAAAACCCAACAAGGAAAATTCTTTTGTTTTGAAGGATGACCTATTGGAAACATCGGCCCTTTTAGACGAAATAAAAGGCGTTGAGCAAAACGCTAAGCTAAAGGATAAGGATTTTTATAAAAGCTATCTGTCCAATGTGGTAAAGCTGGATGAAACGCATTTTATGGTACAGCTATCGTATATCGGAATGGCGGATAGCTCACCACTTTTACGGGCCAGTTTTAAGCTGCTGGCTAAGCGGGAAGGAACACAGTTTTACTTTTATTCGCCGTTAAAGCAAAATACAATCGGTTGGAAAACGAAAAAGCTTAATAATATAATCTATCGCTATAAAGATACCCTTAATGCGGCTGATGCAAAAGCCTATCAAACAGCGGTAAATTATTATGATAAGAAGCTGAAAGCGCCCAACTTTCCTGTAGAGTTTTATTATTGCGATGATTTTCCGGAAGTGCTGCAAGTGTTAGGCGTTGAGTACAAGGCCGATTATAACGGAGCAAAGAGTAACGTTCTTACAGCGCATGAAAACAACGTCAACTTAACTATAAACGGATGGAACTCCAACCTGCACCGTTTCGACCCGCATGACTTATGGCACGAAAGATTACGCGCCGTAATGAGCAGCGACGTGATCAATCGCCCGGTAGATGAGGGCTGCGCTTATTTATACGGCGGGAGCTGGGGCTATAGCTGGACAGAAGTATTAACCAAATTTAAAAAGTATGCAGCCGATAATTCAAATGCGGATTGGCTCAATTTGTATATCGAAGTGAAAAATTTTGAAGGCGGAGAAAAACCCCTGAAAGTGCCCTATATGCTTAACGCTTTGATCGCTCAAAAAATAGAGAAGGAAAAAGGCTTCGCCGCCGTTATGGAATTGTTACGCTGCGGCAAAAAGGAACAGGGTGATGAAAACTATTTTAAAGCATTGGAAAAAATCACCGGAATAAGCAAGGGTGATTTTAATGCGAAGATGCGGGAGTTGATAAAGGGGGCATAAAATGAATCCCGGATGTTGCGTTAGGATACCGGCCAATGTTATTAAATTAAGGATTGGCCCCATCGGGGTCAAATGTCGGTAGAAAAATAAGCATGCAGAATACCGTGCCATAGGTACGGGACTTTGCCAGGTTGCGTACCTATGGCACGCTAAATATTTAATAAAATGAATTTTCTACCGACATTTAGCACCTGACGGCGCTATTTGAAATGTGTATTTTCTTAACTTAATGACATTGGAATACTGGCCTGTGATTAATGCCTGTGTAGTATGATCCCGATATTCATCGGGACAGGTCTCCTATCCCGGCCCGCTGGTGAGCGGGAACGCCCTGAATGATTAACTACAAAACTCCTTTTCAGCACGTTGGTTGATTTCGCTTCAAAATCATAACTTTGCATCCTTTATAATTGAGGTAGAATAACAATGTTTGAAAATCTTTCGGATAAACTCGACAGGGCGTTTAAGGTCCTGAAGGGACAGGGAACCATTACTGAGATCAACGTGGCTGAGACCATGAAGGAGATACGCAAAGCCCTTCTGGATGCCGACGTTAACTATAAAACCGCCAAAGCTTTTACCGATGAGGTAAGGCAAAAGGCGATCGGTCAGAATGTACTGACCTCTATTTCGCCCGGCCAGCTGCTCACCAAAATAATGAATGATGAGCTGACCGAACTGATGGGCGGCAGCACGGCTGATCTGAACCTGACCACGTCACCAACGGTGATATTGATAGCCGGTTTGAACGGTGCAGGTAAAACAACTTTCAGCGGTAAACTGGCCAATTTTTTAAAGACACAAAAAAACAAAAAACCTTTATTAGTAGCCGGTGACGTTTACCGCCCGGCGGCTATTGAGCAGTTGAAGGTTTTAGGCGAGCAGATCGGTATCCCCGTGTATGCCGACCTGGAATCAAAAGACCCGATAGCCATAGCAAAAGCAGGTTTGGCGCAGGCTAAGCTGAACGGTAATAATGTGGTGATCGTGGATACGGCGGGGCGTTTATCTATTGACGAAGCCATGATGGTGGAAATTGAGCAGGTGAAAGCCGCTTTAAATCCGCAGGAAATACTATTCGTGGTCGACTCGATGACGGGCCAGGATGCGGTGAATACAGCTAAAGTATTTAACGACCGCCTGGACTTTACCGGCGTAGTGCTGACCAAACTGGACGGTGACACCCGAGGTGGTGCTGCCTTATCCATTAAATCGGTAGTGAACAAGCCGATCAAATTCATCGGTACGGGCGAAAAGATGGAAGCGCTGGACGTTTTCCACCCGGATCGTATGGCCTCCCGGATACTGGGCATGGGTGACGTGATCTCCCTGGTCGAACGCGCGCAACAACAGTTTGACGAAAAAGAAGCTGCCGAACTGCAAAAGAAGATCCGCAAAAATAAATTCGATTTCAACGACTTTTACAGCCAAATACAGCAGATCAAAAAGATGGGTAACATGAAAGATCTGATGGGCATGATACCCGGCGTGGGCAAAATGATGAAAAACGTAGAAGTGGACGATGATGCCTTTAAAAATATTGAGTCCATCATTCAATCCATGACCCCCTTTGAAAAGGAAAACCCGGATTCGATCAACCAAAGCCGCCGTAACCGTATTGCCAAAGGTTCGGGCACCGACCTGTTGGAGGTAAACCGCCTGATCAAACAGTTTGAGGACATGCGCAAGGTGATGAAACAAATGAGCAATCCCGCAGCCATGGCAAATATGATGCGGAGAATGCCTAAGTGATTTGGGAATTCGGATGTTCGATTTCGGATTTATCTTATTGATATTGAAAGCGGCGATGGCCGCTTTTTTTAATTAGTTTTGAAACTACTGATTATATTTAAGGCATGAAATTACCTTTACTGCTTATCGCACTTATACTTTCAAATAAACTTCTTGCTCAAACTAAGGAATGCAGGTCGATAGATCGTAATAAAGATTTAGTTGAACGCTATTATGCATTGCAGGCGGACACCCAAATTAAAGAGGGCAGATATGTTGCCTATACTTTTTTTTCCGATAGGATAATTTGCAAGGGTTTTTATAAAAATAATTTGAAAGACAGTACCTGGAATTATTATTCTTGGGGCCGTAATTTAGCAGATAGCGGGTCTTATCATAAGGATAAAAAAAACGGGGTTTGGTACGCATTTAAAGACGATGGCCAGATCCAGTTGGCATATGACTTTACCAATAAAAAGTTGATCTCCTATAACCGCAACCCGCAAGATACTGGTTATGTGTATAAAATTGTGACTGATTCTGGTTATACGTTGTCACCTTTAGAAAGACCTCCGATTTACCTTGATGGAGATGTAATGCTTAAAAACACTATTGGAATTAATATTCGTTATCCCCAGCAGGCGCGTGAGTCAAATATCCAGGGAAAAGTAATCGTAGGCTTTATAATTAATACAGACGGGCATATATCAGATTACAAAATAATAAAACCGGTACCTGGTTTGAATGAAGCTGCAACTGAAGCTGTTAAACATGCTTCCGGAGATTGGCTACCAGGATTGCAAAAAGGGAAGCCTGTTGCCGTTGAGTACATCATCCCAGTTACTTTTTCACTTGCAAAATAATCATGTTAAAAAAACTTTTTACTCTTTTATCATTTACAATTGTTTGCTTTTTAACAAAAGCCCAATCCCCCGGTGCTACTATCGATGTGCAGCATTATGGCTTTACCCTGCAATTGAGCGATGCCAATGATATCATCAAAGGCCAGGCGGATATATCGGTTAAATTTTTGAAGGATGCGGCTTCATTCCAGATCGACCTGGTAAAGCAAAAGAGTTCGGGCAAAGGGATGCTGGTTAGCACGGTGACAGAAAATGGCGCCAGCCTGCAATTTCAGCAGAGTGATGACGCGGTTACGATCAGCGCTCCGGCAAAGTCGGGCAGTGAGCATACTTATACCGTCAATTACCAGGGCATACCTGCTGATGGGCTGATCATCTCGGTCAACATATTCGGGCACCGTACCTTCTTTGGCGATAACTGGCCCAACCGGGCGCATAACTGGCTGCCCTGCGTGGATGAGCCCGCTGATAAAGCTACCGTTGATTTTATGATCACCGCGCCTGATCATTACCAGGTGGTGGCCAACGGTTTAAAGGTAAGTGAGACAGCGTTACCCGGTAATTTAAAACTAACCCACTGGAAAGAGACCACCGCGCTTCCTACTAAAGTAACGGTGATCGGTGTCGCTGATTTCGCGATAGACCATACCGGTGATGTAAAGGGCATACCGGTTTATACTTATGTTTTCCCGGAGAATAAGGATGTGGGTTTTAAGAGCTACGCTGTTGCCAAAGAAATACTGGCATATTTTATGGATAAGCTCGGCCCTTATGCTTATGAGAAACTGGCCAATGTGCAATCAAAAACCATATTTGGCGGCATGGAGAATGCCAGCGCCATTTTCTATTTTGAAAATTCGGTAGGTGATAAAGGCATTGAATCATTGATGGCGCATGAGATAGCACACCAATGGTTTGGCGATGCGGCCAGCGAAAAAAGCTTTAGTCATTTATGGCTAAGTGAGGGTTTTGCCACCTATATGACCAACGTTTACCTCGAACATAAATATGGAGCCGATACTTTGAAAAAACGGCTAAAAGCTGACCGGCTGAAAATATTTCAGTTTGAAAAAAACCGGGTGACCCCGGTTGTGGATACCACGGTTAAGGACAACTACATGGTGATGCTGAATGCCAACAGCTATGAAAAAGGCGGCTGGGTATTGCACATGCTCCAACGTAAATTGGGCGATGAAACATTCTGGAGAGGAATTCGGGCTTACTATGCCAAATACAACGGCGGCAATGCCAATACGGACGACCTGCGGGCAATAATGGAACAAGCCAGCGGGCAAAACCTTCAGCAGTTTTTTAAGCAATGGCTGTTTACTACGGGTCATCCGCAATTGGCTATCAGCTGGAAATATGATCCGGCAAAAAAGGCTGTGAATGTCAGCATAACGCAAAAACAGGATTCGCCCTATGAGTTTACGCTGGAATGCCTGATCGGGAAAAAGCTGCATAAAATTAAGATGACGGATAAAACAACTGCTGTTGTAATACCGGTTACAGCAAAGCCGGCTGCAGTAACCTTCGATCCGGATGTGAATTTATTGGCGGGGATTGAGGTGGTGAGGGATTAATTTTGTCTTTCTAAATTGCAAGCCTGTTCAGACTTGCAATTTAGTTCTGTGTTTTCGCCTTTCACCCACAATAATTTTATCAAACAAAATAATTTCAAAATTATATACTTGTTTAAACATTTTTGCGTTTATAAGTTAATTCACAGTTGTCCTTCCCCTAAGGACATCGCAACCGTTAACCTTTAAATATTGCAGCCATGTTAAAGTTATCAAAATCCATCTATGTAACAGCTTACAGGTGGAGCTTTAAAAATTTCGGTTTGGGCGAACTGCCCCGGTTCAAATCATTATTTAACGTCAGCTTTTTGCTGGTTATCATGCTTACTGCTGTCACGCTATCAGAACAGGTAATGTTACGGTCGGCGCTATTTGCAACTAATGGATACATGGTGGGTACTGTGATGTTGATGGGTACGGTATTCTTTCTCTTGCTGAGTCATTTGGTGTTTTTAAATAACAGGTGGCTCAAAAAACTAAATTACCGTTTGGCCAGCTTAAGCCGTCATAACCTGAATACCTGGTCGGTAGTGGTGCTGGTGAATGTGATCATCATTTGCGGATTCTTACTTTTTACTGTACGATAAATTCTTGTCATCCTGAACCTGCCAGAAGGCAGGCGTAGTGAAGTATCCTCCAAAAGGATAAGTGTGAATTGATATGGCGCGGAGGTTCTTCGCTATGCCGGGCTGACAAAAAATTTCTATAAATTCGTTCGCTTGCCGTAAACAGGTAAGCGCAAAAAGAATGTCTTCATCCCAAATCAATTTCCAAGCCATAGACTGGTCGAAGATCGAAAAGTCATTACACGCCGGCGAAACGGGCGAGTCCTTCTGGCAAACCCTGCAATTTCCAGGCTTACGTATCAGGATGGTGGAATACTCTGCCGGCTACCTGGCCGATCATTGGTGCCAAAAGGGACACATCGTTCACTGCCTGGAAGGCGAATTTGTAAGTGAGCTGGAAACAGGTGAGGCCTTTACTTTGACTAAGGGAATGACCTACGTGGTTTCGGATGATTTGAGTTCCCATTGTTCGATATCAAAAACGGGGGTTAAGCTGTTGATCGTTGACGGTGACTTTTTAAAATAGCTGCTTTTTATCAACTCTTACCCCTTATTAAAGTTGGTGCTTTGGCACTGCCATTGCCTTCCCCTGATTCCAGGGGAAAATTACCGGCACTGCAATTTTCAGTGATGTTAATAAAGCCTTAAGTAAGCCTTTTAGTAGAAAGTCGCCTTTTTATCCCTCAAAAAAAATCTATACCTTACACCTTGATTAAACTTTATCATTGTGTTAGCTAAAACTTTCGGGAGCGCGGTTTATGGTATCGAAGCTATTACGATTACCATTGAGGTGAATATTTTGCCTGGTACTAAATACTTTGTTGTCGGGCTGGCCGATACCGCCATTAAGGAAAGTTATTTCCGTATCGAATCAGCCTTAAAAAATTGTGATTTCAGGATGCCGCGCCAGCAGGTGGTGGTAAATATGGCCCCGGCCGATACCAAGAAAGAAGGCTCAGCCTACGATCTTACCATTGCGCTCGGCGTATTGGCCGCTTCAGGCCAGGTTGAAAGCGAAAACCTCGACAAATACCTCATCATGGGCGAACTGTCACTTGATGGAAGCCTGCAACCCATTAAAGGCGCCTTGCCTATCGCCATACAGGCCCGCAAGGATGGTTTTAAGGGATTTATCCTGCCCAAACAAAACGCCCGCGAAGCAGCCATAGTAAACGATTTGGAAGTGTACGGCGTGGAAAGCATAAAGGACGTTGCCGGTTTTTTTAATGGCAATGTGCAGCTCAGCCCTGAGATAGTAAATACCCGCGAGGAGTTTTTTAATAGCCTCTGCAATTACGACAGCGATTTCAGCGAAGTAAAGGGGCAGGAAAATATAAAACGTGCTTTGGAAATTGCTGCAGCGGGCGGGCATAATGTGATATTGATCGGTCCGCCGGGGGCGGGTAAAACCATGCTGGCGCGCAGGCTGCCATCTATATTGCCCCCATTGAGTTTACATGAGGCATTAGAAACCACCAAAATACACTCTGTAGCGGGTAAGTTAGCTGCGGCGGATGCATTGGTAACTATACGACCGTTCCGCTCGCCGCACCATACTATTAGTGATGTGGCTTTGGTAGGCGGCGGCAGTAATCCGCAGCCGGGTGAGATATCCCTGGCGCATAATGGCGTGTTGTTTTTGGATGAGCTGCCAGAATTTAAACGTTCGGCCCTGGAAGTAATGCGGCAGCCGCTGGAAGAACGCCGGGTAACCATATCGCGGGCAAAATTTTCTGTCGACTACCCCAGCAGTTTTATGTTGGTGGCGAGTATGAACCCTTGGAGCGGTGAGAACGTTTCTCTGGATTTTGAGGAAGCGAGGGAGCGTAGGCAAGCGTGATGGTAATATCCTCTGTGCCGATTTCCACTTTGGTTGTTATCGTTTCAACAATAGCGCGTTTTTGTTCAAGCGGCATGTTTAGCCACTCGTCATGCAATGTTCGGGCCTCTTTAATGATCACGTCACTTGAAAGCACCTGTATTGTACGCACATCAATCTCAGCTTCGAGTTGTGGCAGTTGGACATCTAATTGCTGCAATCGTTCCTCTAACGGCTTGTATTGCTCCATATAGCGCTCTTTGGAAAGACTGCCGTCAATGCGCAATTCCACCAATTCATTGATGCGTTTTGCTAGCTTGTTGCGCTCTTTGGTTGACGCTTCTAGCAAGGCTTTCCGTTCCTGCAATTGGAGGTCAGAATGTGCGAGATAATCAGTATGATTAATGCTGTTCAAATAGTCCTTTAAATAGATTTGGTATATCTCGTCAATGTCAGCCACGCTGATGCGGATTTTACACTGCTTGCAGGCATACGTTTTTGAGGAATGGTACACATACATCGTTTTGCCACACGTGCAAGTCACAAAGCCGGATAAAAGATAGACCGCTTTCGGCCCTACCGGAGTACGCTTTGCTTCCTGGGCATCTAAAATGCCATTGACCTCATGCCACAATGCAACCGGTATGATTGGGGGGCACGGCATAATAATCCATTCCGACTCCGGTTTCAAAACCCATTGCTTGTTATTTCCTGTGCTTTTGGTGTAGTTGGCTCGGCGTTCTCCCATAGCGGTACTGTCACGCAGGAGCCTGCCAATGGAGGTTGCGGTAAAGAGTGAGCCATTGCGGGTGCGGTAGCCACGCTTGTTGAGTTCTGTGGCAGTGCTTTTTTTACGCTGTAGCTTGAGAAACAATTCATACATCAGTTTCCGTACCGGCGCTTCTGCTTCGTCTACCAGGAAATCCTTGCCAGCCCATTTGTAGCCAAATGGCGCTTGACCGCCTAATGGCTTGCCCATCTTGGCGCGTATCGGCACCGATGCCGCGACACGAGAAGCAATTTCTTCCCGTTCCCATTCGGCCATAGCGGAAATGATAGTGAAGAACAATCGACCAGCCGGAGAACTGGTATCAATGTTTTCAGACAGCGAGATCAGGTCTGCACCCTCGTTGCGGAAGATTTCCGCGAACTCCAAGAGCTCTTTGGTACTACGGGCAAGGCGGGCAAGTTTAGAAAACACCAAGCCCGTGATGTGACCGCTTTTAATGTCAGAGAGCATGTGCTTAGCTTCGGGGTGTCCGATGACGGATTTCCCGCTTACCGCTTCGAGGTTATACACCTCCATTACTTGCCAGCCTTTGGCTTGTGCATAGTACCGGGCACGCTGCTCGTGATGCTCCGGGCTTTCCTCTTTTACTTGTTGTTCGGTGGATACTCGTATCCAAATGCCGACTTGTTTGGATGCTGTCATTGTTCATGTTTTTAATTGTGAAAGGAATAGATTTCTCTTAAAGATAGCGAAAAATAAAGCCTCCCAATAGGGAGGCAGATTAGTTGTACAGAACTAATTGAGGGGAGAACTATTTTCCTGCTTGCACAGATGCGCGACAATGACTGCTTCAAACATCTTATCGTGATACTTATTTCTGTTTTGCAATTCTCGTTGGTGTTTTAGTATCAGCGGAGGATATAACCTCGCAGTATGCACCATTATGTCCTTGGTGTTTTTCGCTCCTGGCAAGGCACGTTTGATGTCGGCCTTCGTCTTGTATTGCACCATGCAGCCGTGATAGGTCAGCATTTCTTGTAGCTGTTTTAAGAGCAAAAGCAGTGCTTCGGTTCGATGGGTCAATGGCGGGATTTTCAATGCCACAACGGTCACCTTATGTTGCTGTATGAACCGCTCATATTTCCTCACGATATGCTGGGCCTTTTGTTCAGACCAGGAATTTTTGAACGACACCGTATTGCCGTGTACTAATCCCCTCTTTGTCAGTATGGCAATGCCGGACGTCCGGGTGCCAATACTAATCCCGAGAATAATCATGACCGTATTGCTTGTGTTGATTGACAAGGTGGGTGAAAAGGGCGCCACGGCTTCGGCGAATCTGTCGATCTGGAATGGAGCATACCCGGTTTAAAAGCTCCCGTAATTTATCGTGTGGAAATTGTTGGGCATAGGAGAGATATAATGAAAGGGCTTCGGGATCGTTGAGGCGCTCTGCTATTTCATGCGCCAGTTGGATTTCTATTGGGTTGTAATGGTTTGTATAGTGGTTAATTGATTTCATACAATAGTGACTACTAATAATTGTATCGGTCGTTCGCTCGTTTTTTTATATTTTTCGATTGTTCGCTCGATATAAAAGCTGCAAGAATTTTAAAAAACACCTTGTCCTTTACTATCGGACAAAAACCACACTTGTTGTTTTGCGGTTAGCTTGCTTTAAATTGTTCGAGTTCTTTAACTTTTAACTCTTCGCGAAAAGTGTGGAAAACATCATCATAGAGATCATTGGGGAATGTGCGATAAATCAAGCTTAGCTTTATCAGATTTACCGTATTAGGAAGCGTTGCGCCTTTTTCCCATAATGAAATGGGGACAGTATCATGCAATCCTAATAAGGCAGCGACTTGTCGCTGCGTGTATCCCATCGTGGTACGATGCAAACGTAATGTATTTGGAAAAGTCCGATGTGCTCTTTCCATGCATATAGGATAGCAATGAGAATAAGATGGTATAAGGGAGGTAAAATAGTTCTGAAAGCAATTTGTGGGGATAACTACAGTAAAATCTTTAGCAATTCTTTATTATGGCATTAAGGGATATCCCCGCCCTTGGTTTCAATAGCACTATGTAATTGGATTGGCAGTATAGAAAGTATAGAATAAGTATAGTAAATTTTATTTACAGAAGATTTTTGGGAAGATAACTCCACAGCATGTACACTTGATGTTTTTTATATCATAATCAGCATGACGGGACGGCTCTCGTCCTAACGGTCTATGCCTCCAGGATACTACCACTCCCCCAACCATCTTAATATCAAAAGTGAATATAAAGTAGCGTGATTTTACTTATTGAAAAAAGTATTTTTACGCTGGATATTTCCACTACATCTTATTAAATTTATTCTATGTAGAATGCACATATAGACAAGCGTTAATCTTCAATTCAGAAGTTTAGTTAATATCAGCTATATTTAACTTCTTATTGAATGAAGAAACTCTACTCGACACCTAATTACAAACGGAAAAATCGAATCCATGCACTAAATTCATTAAGGGGGCAAATACGGTTTAAGTTATATAAAACAAATAAAAACAGGGTCAACAATAAAAGAACCACTCCTGAAAGGAAATCAACAAAAGATAAGTATAAAGATTATGATTTAGTAAACGCGAAAGTACCATCAAACTTCTCTTTTCTTGATAATCCGGTTGAAGTAATAAAATTTATAACTGATCTCAAAAGGCTATTTGATGCAAAAAGGAAAGTCTTTATTTTAATGAAGAATATTAAAGTAATTGACTATAGTGCAATTGTTGTGCTTTTATCAATCATGGTTCGTTTTAAATCACAGAACATTAGGTTTAACGGTGATTTTCCAAAAGATAGAAGAATAAAAAACATTCTAATTGCTTCAGGCTTTTTTCAGACATTATTTAAAATTACTATTAAAGATAGAGACAGATATAATTTAGGTAACAAAAACACTATACATACTCATGCCTGGCGAAATGTAGACTCTGAACTTGGACAAACAATAATGAAAGATGTGTCAGTGAAGATACTAGGTTGTGAAGCCGTTTACAAAGGGCTACAGAGAACATTGGTTGAATTGATGCAAAATTCCTTTAATCATGCCACACCAAGTAAAGAAGGCGAAAAACATTGGTGGCTTTCAGTAAATGTCAGTGAAAAGCAAAAAGTCGCCTCTTTTTCATTTATTGATTATGGAATAGGTATCTTTGAAAGTTTAAACGGCAAAACGACTGAAAGTAAGTGGTTTAATTGGAAAACGAAACTAAGAAATCTATTTAGCTCTGATAACAATGCAGAGGTCCTTAAGTTAATATTAGATGGTGAATTGCACAAGACTGTTACTGGAAAACACTACAGAGGAAAAGGATTGCCTGGGATTAAAGAAGCGATGGATAGAAATCTAATTTCTAATCTGCACATAATAACTAACAATGTATACGCTAACGTATGCGAAAATAAATACCAAATTTTACCTCACAATTTTGGAGGAACATTCGTTTACTGGGAAGTGAATGAGCAAACAATTAACACACCATGGATACATTAAAAGTAAAAATAGCAAGGGATTTTACCCCGACTCCGGGTCCAAGATATATAAAAGAAGGCAAATGGTCAGGTGAACAATTTAGAACAGAAAAGTTCTATAATATTTTTAATGATGCTATACAAAGCAATAAAAACATTATTGTTGACTTAGATGGCACACTCGGATATGGTACGTCTTTTTTAGAAGAGATATTTGGCGGCTTAATCCGTGAGCATCATTTGGATTATAATCAAATCGTTAATCGCCTACAAATAATCTCCACGGAAGAGCCTTATCTTAAAGATGATATACTAGCTTATTTAAAAGACGCCCATGAAGAAAGCCTGGTGGTGGGTAATTAGTATATATTCTGTATTTCTATTAATTCTCGGAATACTTATAGGTAAAACCATCCAACGATGGGCCATTATAAAGGTAAAAACTGAAGTTGATACCGTAGGGGCTATTATCTCCCTTCTTTCATTAGCAGTTACTTTAGCAGTTGCGTACTGGGTTGCAAGTATATTGGAAAGCAAAAAAGAAGCTAATCGGGTAGAAAAAGATCTAATCATCAAACGAATCGATGATATTTACGGCTTAATTGAAGAAACAAGTATAAAGGTCGCTGTACAAGAAATAGACTTAATCCTCGCCGTATCTAAAATAAAACGTATTTCTGTAAATATCATATCGGTAATTGAGACCGTTAAACAAGCTAAAATAACTATTGATGAAGCACATCAGTCTAAAATAATTGACGCAATCGGTGATTTAAAAATTCTTCTCACAAATACACCGCTTATAGGAGATGAGCACTTAGAGAATTTGCCTTTGGAAATCCGTGAAGGCATTATACATATGTCGTCTGATCGCCGACTACAAATAGATAGTGAATTTGATAAAATTAAAAGACTAATCTTCAATTTAGAGTTGTCCATTAATAAAGCCTAATTAATTATATTTTCAATCCAAGATAATAGATATATGATGTTAAAGCTAAGTTACCTTCCTAGCATTTCGCATCATAAGGACTCAAAACGCGATAGCAAATTGCAATATTAGGTACAAATACAATTAATCCTTTTTCACCATTTTCAAGGGCAGTTTTTCCACGACATCCCTCACCAGTCCAAAAACCTTTGCGTCTTCAGCGCTAAGGAAAACGGTGTCGGACATGGCCTTTTTTATTTCAGTTATTGTCTTTCCTGTTTCTGCACTTAGTACGCTAACGTGTCGAGAGATGCGATCTTTCATCCATAACAAATTGTCCTCATGTTGATGGAGCGAGGCGGTAGGATTGTTAATCGTGTTGGTTCCCTCATGCAGTACGAACAAACAGTCTTTAGTTGCAGAGCGATTTGTACTGCTAACAAAAATAATATTTGCTGCTGACCCCACCTTATTAAACGCAATTATTTCCGTTTGAAGCGGCAATGATTTAATGTAATGGTATATTATTAGCGCAGATTCAACGTCTCCACCCTCTGATGATAGCAATATCTTCAGTGTGGTGACTGGATTTTCATACACCTGACCATTCACCCAGGACACCAATTGCTTGGCTGTGTCGGGCGTAATGTCCCCTATAATGCTGTACCATATTTCCTGCATGATACTTATTTTACTCTTTCAAAACTGGCATGTAAATTGACGGTTATACATTCTAAAACGGAAGATTTATGAAAGCTAATCAGAATCTATACGGGGGCAAGGGCGGCCATGGCAGTGGCAATGCCGGTTCCGGCGGACAGTCTGGCGGTGGAGGTGGCTCTACCGGAGGCGGTACTGGAACAAGAGGTCAATAATCCGTAGCTAAAAAGGCAGCCTGTTGAGGTTGCCTTTTTAGTTTTTTAAATATACTACTAGCTTATCAAGAGATTCCCAGTACTTCCCTGTCATTGGACTCAACATATACCCGAACAATGAGTTCAGCCAGGGTATTGAACAGCTCGTGGTTATCCATCTGCGCATAGTCTTTTTGCAAATCTGCTTCAAGCTGAGTAAAGGAAGGAACACTATGCTGCTTCTTTTCCGGAGGAGTATGCTTCTTTGCCGGTGGTGCATATAGCGTATCAATCGGCACTCGATATACCGCAGCGAGCTTCATCAGATTTTCAATACCTGGCTTGGCCTGGCCATTTTCCCAAGTTGAGAGCCGGTTCGCGCCCTTGTGCCCGATGTGGGTAGCGACTGCTTGCTGTGTGAGGTTTCTTTTTAAACGATAGTATCGAAGATTGTTGAGGTATGTTGTTTGTGTAGGCATGGGCGATATTTTCAGACTTTTAATTGAAAAATATAAAATCCCACTTACTGTGGGACTTTAGTTGCTTACTTATTAGCGATTTTCCATTCTCCTATTAATGCGTATCCTGCCGCAATTATTCCAGAAGGAATTGTGCAATACACTGCAATTTTGGCTATGGTCTCATCGGGGCCGATTGTCATCGCCAACCCTAAAGAGATAATTGCAAGGGCAATTGAAATCGCTATTAATATGCCGATACGGCCACGATACTTTTTTATAAAGCCTCGTTTATGTTTGAAGTTTGTATGTGCTGTCATTTTGAAAGGTTTTAAGCAGTAATCGCAGACTTTAATCTATGAGCATTGCTTAAAACCTTTCTGTTACTGTTTCTTTATTTATATCATACAATTTCTATTTTGTCAATAATCATTGCCGTGCTTAATTCATCCACCAGTATTTATCTGTATACGAAATCTCTTGCTTTTCTTCTTTCTGTTCCAACTTATCTTTCAACTCCTTTAGCTCGTCTACTACCTGTTCCCAATACTCCTTTGATTGAAGAAAGTTACTTAAGGGAGGCAATTTAGTCTTGGAAACCGTGTTTTTTCCTGTATACTGCGAGGGCACTACCTGGTCAAAAATTGGTGGAATTACGTCTTTTAGCTTGAAAATATTACATATTTTGGGTGTTCGAAAATTTATTCCATTGAACACTATACCATGCGGAAAGTCGAACACTTGTAACTTTTTCTTTATCTCAAAAGGGCTTTTTTGCCAAAGAATATGGGGCTCCTTTAATATCGCAACAGCAAAATTAAATAATTCTGCTATATCGAATTCCTTTATGACCCTATTTTTTAATAAATCTTGCAAATCTTCCAATTCATTTTCAAGTTTTTTAGTTCGTTCCGTTAATAAATTAAGGCTAATGCCGCCATTGGTTTGTAGATCAATTAGCTTATCAATTTGATCATTTATCTCCGTTATGCGTTGTTCAATAACCTTTCGTCCATCTCCTTGGCTAGTCAGACGCTCTTCAAAATGCACCTTTAAGTAGTGACGAATAGTATTTAGGTATTTGTCATCAAACTCATATTGAGCAAGGAAATCCATAAATTTTCTCTCCAATACTTCTTTTCTAATTGTTGTGCCTTTTAAATGAAATGAATAATATGGATATTTTAAACGTTTACCCTTCGACCAGTATCCTGTCAATTGTTTCCCATGTTCATTTACAACAAAACGCCGTAAGGGAAAATCTGGATTTTCGTGCAAGTAATATTTTACCTTTCTATTTTTCCCTTTCAGGATATTTTGAACTTCATTAAACAACTCTTCTGTAACGATTGGCTCAAAGGTTCCTTGAACTGCCATACCAAACTTCTTGATTGTACCTTTGTACAATGGATTTCTTATTATTGTATAAAATCTTGATCTCACAATCTTATTGCCTTCTCTTCCTACCAACCCCTTTTCAACCATCAATAAGCGGACTTCTTCCGGCGATCTAAGTCTTTGGGCAATGAGTTCAAATGATTCTTTCACCAATGGTGCCATAGCATTTTGAATGATTGTAGACTTGCCGTTTACTTTCGCATTGTCATATCCTACCGGTGCCATCCACACATATCTTCCCTCATTTACAGCCTCCCGCATGCCTCCCACGCTTCGTTCTGTTCGGACATCATTATCAAATTGACCCACATTTGCAATAATATTCTCCATAAAACGACCGGCAGGAGTATCTTCAAAATATTCAGTAACAGACTTTATTTCAACACCATACTTTTTTAATAAAACGCGGATGTGACTATAATCAGCTATGCTTCTTGAAATACGGTCAACTTTGTAAGCAATAACTGCATGAGCGTTCCCCTTTTTTTGAGTACAAAAGCTAATTAACCGTTTTAATTCGGTTCTATCAGCAGTCTTTGCACTTTCGCCCTTTTCGATAAATACTTCAATAACTTCAAAGCCTTCTTTCTTAGCATATTCACGACAAATACGTTCCTGCGAAACAAGACTATTACCATCATCAACTTGTTCCTTAGTCGACACACGGCAATAAATGACTGCTTTTTTACCCTCTATTTTGGTTTGATTCATAAAAAAATACTTCAACAATTAATTCTGACAATATCTCTACAAGAATTTCCGCGGCTGGTTCCTGGTTACCAAAACCCAAAGAGGAGCAACGACTTGTATCTCTGTTGCTAGGCAAGAGAGCTCGTTGCTCCTCATTAGGTATTTCAATATTTCGTTTTACTCTCTTGCCTAGCTTTTTCATAATAGCATATTATTTATTCTTGTATAGATGCAGTATGACAAGGGCTGATTAAGGAAAATAGTCAGGCATTAAGGTATTGCAGGCCTATTTCGCCCGTCTTATATGTGAAGTGTTTTTTTCATAGGATATATGAGTACATGAATTCCTATGACCATTCAAAACCTTTCACCCCCATTGGCTATACGAACTGGAGAAACACGAATATGCTGTTTGGTATCAAATTACAAGACCGCTTTTCCCACATCTACGCCATTGGCAAAACCGGCGTGGGTAAAACTACACTCCTTTTGAATATGGCAATTGATGACATCCATAAAGGTTATGGAGTGGCATTGATAGAGCCACATGGCGATGCTTGCCTTAAACTCATGCAGAGTATTCCAGATCACCGGAAAAATGATGTCATATACTTTGATGCCACTGACCCAGCACACCGCACAGGCTTTAACCCACTGCATGGCGTACCAACTGAGGAACGGCACTTGGTCGCCTCTGAAATAGTACTTTCTTTTAAGAAGATATGGGGTGATTCTTGGGGGCCGAGATTGGAGTATATTTTACGGTATACAATTTTAACCCTTTTAGATTACCCCACAGCTACGTTACTAGACATTCAGCCATTACTCTTAGACCAGGCATTTCGAAATATGGTGTTGCTTTATACAGACAACACGGCCATCCACTCATTTTGGCACAATGAGTTTGATAAATATCCACCCAGCTTGCGTACAGAAGCCATCATGCCTATTCTCAATAAGGCCGGAGTATTTCATGCTAATACCCTACTGAAAGGCATTGTGGGGCAACAACAAGGCATTCCTATTGAAGAAATTATGAATGGCAGCAAGATTTTGATTTGTAACCTTTCGAAAGGGATTATTGGGGAAGACGTGTCACAGATATTGGGAAGCTTGTTGACCACTAGCGTCCAAATGGCCGCTATGAGGAGAGCTAAAATAGCTGAACAAGACAGAATACCCTTTATGGTATTTATTGACGAGTGTCATTCTTTTATTACCACTTCATTTGCGACCATTTTGTCAGAAGTTCGGAAATATAAAGTTGGGCTGTTTTTGACGCACCAATATTTAGATCAGTTGCCGGAAGAAGTTCGAAGTGCAATTTTAGGCAACGTTGGAACCCTTATATGCTCTCGCTTAGGCACAACGGATGCAAAGGTCATGGCAGAAGAGTATTATCCGATATTTACTGTTGATGACTTTATCACTTTACCGAGGTTTAATATCTATTTGAAGTTAATGATTGATGGGATGGGAAGCAGGCCGTTTAGTGCAAAAATTGATTTGCGACACTTCACTTAAGATTAAATTGTTAACTCATTATATTTCAAATTTTTTATAAATTTTTATTTTTTTATTTATCTTTTTTTCCATACTTTCGATATGAATAAAATTGTCAAAGCGCTTTCCTGCCATCCTCGGAATCGTTTTGACTTTTTTTTTGATATTTAACTAACTTTTAATGTTTAATAGTGTCTTTTATATGACAAAATACTGGATATATCATAAATAAAAAATCCGGGTCTATGACCCGGATCAAGCAATCGTTAAATTGCAATTTGCTTGTGCACAGCTCTCGTTTGATCGACGTGTGAAGCTGCTAGGCACATTTTAATATCTAATGTAGGGAAATGCAAGATACTACCAAAATTAATTTGGAAATATCTGAACATTCTCTCTTTTGTATTGCGTTACATTTAACGATTGTTTGACTAATTGAAATCGTATGGTTTAATTAATTCAAATAATCGGTATGAACATTTCTGAAAACCCAAATTCGATAATAGAAGCTATTATCAAATTTTGTGATGAACTCAAGGAGTTTTTTTCATTGAGAACATGGTTCTTGAACTTTATCCATTACAAGCCCCCTTCTATTGAAATAGATTGGATACCCACAATTCGTTTAAAAAAACAAGGCTCCACCCTGTTCGGTGAAATTTTCATCAGCCTAAACAACACCGGAAAGAAAAAATACTTGTTTACATCAACGATCTTAATTAGTAAAGCCCACACTAACCTAGAGTCAAAATTTACATTACTTGAATCAGACGGAAAGAAAAAGTTACGTTTGAAATTAGGGAGCCTCGACAATTTTGAGGGACAACTGGGTTTTACACATAAAAATGATACGTACCCTAATATATTCTTCGATCACCTACTACCAGGAATCTATGACGTGGGGGTTTGCTTCGTTGATCGCGCTACAGGGATTTACAAAAATGGAAGTTTTATGATCACAGAAGCTGATATATCATGGTTAAACAGCATAGAAGCCGATATTTCTTTTGAGATCATTTAAGTCTTTGAACACAAGAAAGTATTTAAGGTGGCTTGATCGTCTTAGGTAACATTTAAAAAGTTCCTATAGATTGTATTTGCGATCCTTTTCGGGTATTTTTTGCCGTTGTGATTCACAATAACCATATCACTTTGTTCAAATTTACCGTCATGAAAATCTTTTATTTCCTGAAGGGCAGAAGTAATTCTTTTTTTTCTATCCAAATGCAGTCTTTTTTTCAATGTTATTATATTGGGCGGAAGGATATATACTGAGTAAACTATATTAGGAAATATCTGCCGTAATTTGTCTATATATTGTATCGGGAAATCTAATACTGGGAAATACCCATTATACATTAACTGTTTTATATCCTCTATTAACGTCACATATGTAAAGCCATACATTTCATTTACAATAACCTGGCTATTATTCTCGATAAGGATATTGATGTCTTCGGTTGTCACGTAATTTTTTTCACTATCTTTCTCTCTAATTCTGTCAGTATATGGTTTGACATAACAAAACCTTTGATCGTAACTTAGGATTTTATTTATAATAGTAGACTTCCCGGCTCCTGTGACACCAAGGATAAGTAATATTCTAGCCATAAATAGGTTTAATATTTCATACTTAAAAGTACGGAAATTTTAAGTTTTACTGACTACTTGAATAAGGTTATGGCAAGATGATGATCGGAAGAAATGTTAAAATATTTTATATTGAGAACAGTTCGGAGATAACTCATAATTTATAACTGCATGATGATATAACTACCCCCCCCCTATTTCTGCTTCAATATATCGCGTACAATCAAAGAAAATTCTTTGAAACCCATAAAACTTGTACGCCATGAACACACCAACACATCTTGACGTGTACACTATCGTCACCAATCGCATCATTGCACAATTAGAACAAAGTATTGTTCCCTGGAGAAAACCCTGGACAGAAGCCGGTCACCCACAAAACTTCTTAACGCGAATTCCTTATAGGGGTATCAATGTGTGGATGCTTACCTCATTAGGCTATGCCCAAAACTACTTTATCACCTACCATCAATTGAAATCCGTAGGTGGATCAGTGAAGAAAGGAGAAAAGGGCCATGTAGTAGTCTATTATCAAAAGAGAGATCAGTCAGGAGAAGAAAAGTCCAAAGCAGTACTTCGCTATTACATTGTCTTTAACATTGCACAATGCGATCATCTACCTGAAGTCCTCACTATTCCTTTCGAAAATCACGGCATCTCGCAAATCAGTGCGTGTGACGAAATCATTGAACGCATGCCTAATTGTCCGGTCATTAAACATTCCAAACAGGAGGCATACTATAATCCTGTAAAGGACTATATCAATCTGCCGAAGCAAGGAACGTTTGCCTCTCCTGAAAGCTACTATTGCGCAGCCTTTCATGAATTAATCCACTCCACCGGCCACCAATCCCGGCTTAACCGCAAAGAGATTGTTACACCAAATGAATTTGGTTCAGAACTGTATTCCATTGAGGAATTGACGGCTGAGATTGGGGCATGCTATTTAAATTCTATTGCAGGTATTATCGACAAGGAATTAGATAATAGTGTCGCTTATATCAAAGGATGGATTGATGTCTTGAAGAATGATGCCCGACTGATTGTCTATGCCAGTATTCGCGCACAGAAGGCCGTAGATTACATTTTGAGAGTAGAGCCGTATCAAAAGGAGGAAGACGTGCAGGTAGAGCAAACAGAGGCCCAGTGATGGGTCTTTTTTAATGAAAATACCGTGAAAACACTGTGTATTAATATTATAAAATTGCAGATATTTACTTAATAATAAACCACCTTAAAACAATTTATATAATGGCAGCCCCAAGAGCATTTATAAGCTTTGACTTCGATAACAATGAAAATGAAAAAAATCTTTTCGCTGGTCAGGCAAAAAATTCAAGAACACCATTTACTATTGAAGATTGGTCATTTAGTGACTGCTACTGGGCCAACCACGACCCTGAAACGAAAAGAGCTAAAGAACCATGTTGAGGAATTATTCAAAGACAAAAATGATATCGCGCTATTTTATTTTTCCGGCCATGGATATATAGAAAGTACTGGAGGATACTTAATCACATCAGAATGCAGTTATGGCGATGATGGCCTTCCAATGAATGAATTGCTTCAAATTGCAAACGACTCACCGGCAACCAATAAAATTATAATTCTCGACTGCTGTCATGCGGGTATTTTGGGAAATTTATCTCCCAAAGATGACAAGGCGATACTTTCAGAAGGGATGACCATTTTAACAGCTTCGAGCCCAAGCCAATATGCGCTAGAAAAAGATGGTTCAGGTGTGTTTACGGCCTTATTAATAGACGCGATGAACGGTAGCGCATCCAATTTGGTTGGGGACATAACGCCAGGCAGCATTTATGCACACATTGATCAGTCATTAGGTTCTTGGGAACAAAGGCCTATTTTCAAAACCAACGTAACCAGATTTACTACATTACGAAAAGTCCAGCCACCTATTTCATTAGCCGACCTGAAGCTTATTACCAAGCTTTTCCCTGCGAAAGGTCAGGATTTTCAACTAGACCCCTCTTTTGAACCTGAGAGTGAGAACCCAATAGAAGAGAATGTTGAACAATTTAAAATATTGCAAAAATACAATAGGATAAATCTTGTCGTCCCAGTGGATGCGGAACATATGTTTTTCGCGGCTATGGAATCCAAATCTTGTAAGTTGACAATTCTTGGTGAACATTATTGGAGTTTAGTAATGAATGAAAGAATATAGGGCATTTTAATGAATACTTCATGTCAAAAACCCATAATCTTTTTATAAGCCATTCCTGGAATTACGACAATGCTTATTACGGACTAATTAAATTATTAGACAATAGATCGTACTTTTTCTATAAAAACTACTCTGTGCCTAAGAACGACCCTATTCTAAATGCCGCAAATCGAAAGATGCTTTATGATGCTATTAAAAAGCAGATATCATACAGCCATGTCGTTATTTTATTTGCTGGCGTTTATGCGTCATACAGCGAGTGGATCAATAACGAAATTATAATTGCACAAAACGAATTTCAATTTAATAAACCAATTCTAGCTGTCAGACCATGGGGCGCTCAAAGGACATCTAGAATTGTTACTGATGCAGCCGATATTGTTGTAAACTGGAATACGGAATCAATAATTTCTGCAATAAGAGAACTTTCGGTTGGTTCATGAATAAAAACACGTTTACGGGGCTAAAAAAAATCCATAATGGTCTTTTATCGTGCTTTCTACTTATACTTCATAATGCTTAATTGACTGTAAACTGATACAGTCCCGAATCAGAAGTATTTCCCTTCAAATCCCTTGTTATCACTTTCCAGTAATAAGTTGTTTTCGAACTTACATTAACAGTATTTGTAGTCGGAACTAAATTGGGTTGTAGCAAGTGAGGGGTATTAGTTGTGCCGAAATACAGATCGTAAACCGAAATATCATTATCTACATCGCTCCCTGCCCACGTCAATGTTATCTTATTGGATGTTGCTGCAATATCCTCATCAAATAGGGGAGAAACAATTTCCGCAGGAAAGGGGGCGTGGGATTTAACTGCCGCTCCGGAATTGTAGAATTTCCAGGTATCACTCATGTTCTTTGCCGCAGTTTTGGACGACTTGGCAGTAATGAACCATGAGAATGGAGTGTTTTGCGATATCGAAACATCAACCTGTGTATCTGAGATTGTGAGTGGAGGTCTAATTTCCCCTGTTTCTAAATTCTTAATGCTCAATTCATAGTATCCTGCGTTGGAAGCACTCTTCCACTTGAATAAAACTGTGCTTTCTGTGGGAGAGGTAGGAGTACCTGAGTAACAAGCCTCATTATTTGCTGGCGTAAGCAATACCGCCTTTGAGGGTGTATAATCTGGTTTTGGTGGCTTGGTCTTTTTGCATCCTAGTGTTGAAATACACAAAATGAAAAGGAACAGATATGCTGACTTCATTTTCTTGTGATTTTAAATATTTGATTGGAAATACTAAGCTTTAATGAGTATACACCTGGTATCAGATTTGGAAGATTTGCAGTGATAAATCCTCCTTCGTTATTTAAAACATTGGAATACACTATATTTCCGGTAACATTATAAACTTTCACACCAACCCGTTTCGTCATGTCAGTTCCGAGGCTAATGGTGATGTTTCTATCAAATGGATTAGGGAATACAATTATGCCGTTAGATAGTATAAAATCTCGCTCATACACAC
Source organism: Mucilaginibacter sp. (assembly GCA_035489035.1). GTDB lineage: Bacteria > Bacteroidota > Bacteroidia > Sphingobacteriales > Sphingobacteriaceae > Mucilaginibacter. The sequence goes on along the minus strand of DATHKT010000057.1, from coordinate 88,054 downwards.
CCTGACAGAGATTGTCTGCTGTTATGCGCAGTTTGTTATGTCCAATTACCATTGGGAGAGTAACGTCAGACTCTGTGGTGGTATATGACTGTCCGTTAATCTCTATATTATATTTGACTCCGCCATTGAGCGACATAGTTATTGTTTTTGCAATATTGTTTACCGCAACATTGAGTACCGCTAAATCCTTTGGCTCTCCTATTACCAGGTCGTAACATTGCTTATAAGCATCCTGACTATCCACCTTAATGCAAATCGTGTAATTCCCGGCGGATAAAGTGCCGATATGCAATGTTTGGATAAGTGGATAAGTGGCCGTAGCTATATTAGTTCCTGAAATCGTAACCTTATATTGCAACGAGGTTTTTGCTGTAATATCAATACTTCCGTTATTGCTCGTTCTGCAGGTTTCATCAGTTGTCGATACGGTAAAGTTATCTACAGGGAGCGCGATAACTGTAGTAGGAGCTGATATTAAAGTGCAGTTGTTCGCAGTAATCTGGACGGTGTACAATCCACCTTCATTTGCCATGTATGATGAGGTAGTAGCACCGGTAACAGGTGTCCCATTTTTACTCCATTGATATAAATATGAGGGGGCCGTGTTAGCCGAGAGTATGACCCCCTTACCATCAAAAAAGGTGGTCGGTCCATCAGCATTAATAGTAGCTTCTGTAAGCGTAGCGCCGATCGTCATTGATTGTGTTAGTGCGCACAACGTTTCTTTTTGAGTCACGGTCAGAGTATAATTACCTACAGGAAGTCCAGACACTTGAGGTGTCGCTAATGTACCTTGAAAGGGTCCCGTCCATGCAAATGTGTAGTTAGCAGGATCGCCATTCACTTCCACAGTCGCATTACCATCACTCACGCTAGGGCAAGAAGCGTCATTTTTAGTTATTTTGGTGATAATTGATGGCGGCTCGGTAATTGTAAAATTGATTGTTTTTATGCAATTTCTCTTATTATTACGGATTGAAACAGAATACGTTCCAGGCTTTAGGTCGGTTAGTGAATCAAGCGAGGTATACGCTGTGTCAGTAATTGTGCTCCAATGATACAGGTATGATCCAAGCGTATCAGGAGTGACAATTTTTATTCTTGCTTTTCCATTGTTTGCACCGTTACATACGATTTGTTGTGGCACTATCGCTATAGAATCTTTAAAGATACCTTTAATGGTAAAGCTTTGATTGCAAGTGAAACCCGTAATAGGTTCTGTTATCACTACCGAATAACTACCTCCGGGAAGGTTTGTTATGCCTGCCGTTGTTTTTCCATTACTCCATAAGTATTGATAGTGCGCAGACAGATCTTGGGCTGTAATTAGTATCTGACCATCCTTGCCGCACCTTTCGTCAAAAAGGCTATAAATGGTTTTAATGGACACCACGGTTACAGATGTCCGGTTACCATTTGCATCATAGCCATACTTAGTCCCGGTACAGTCGGAAGATACCTGTACCAACCGATTTACACTATCATACTTATAGGTAATTTGACCCATACTAATATGAAAGAGGAAAATACAAAAAACCGATATAAATAAAGTCCTTTTCATTCTTTTGCACCTCTAATTTTATTTAAATAGTAGGTTTTTAAGCAAAACACTAAATCATTGGTAATTGATTAGGTTTTAACCAAAGTGATATCAGTTGCTGTTGTTCATTAACAACAGCAACGCAATTTGTTATGAACTCAACCGCGTTTCCTGGTCTTGTTGGATTTCCTATGCAAACCCAACCAGTTTCAATATTTACATAAATTGGTACATCTTTGCCATTTATACCGTAAGCAAAAGAATGTTCCAAATAATTTTCGACTACTAAAATTCCTTTCTTATATTTTGGAACTTCGTAATTTGATTTCATGTTTTTATTTAAGCCACAATAACCCCATAATTGAATTATTCTATTATTCAGAACGGATAAGCTTAATTTGTTTAGAATCAATTCAAAATCAATTTGTTTAACTATCGGTTCCATGTCAAAAGAATAGTCCTCTTCAATATACGTGAGTACTCGTTCTTCTATATTATTTCTATATTCTATTCTAAATTTCATTTAAAGGTTATTTTATTGACTTAAAAAGAAAGTGGTAAATAGTCCTTGTTTGAGGATTTATAACTAGCTCAAATATCCCGTTCGACCCATTAAAACTTCCCAATGCATTATAACTTATTCCGCCTTTAACAAACGCATCAGGCACACCTTTGCCAGATTCCATTACGCCTACGATAGTCGAGGGCGAATTCAGGTATGGCCTAGTAGCAAGACTGTTAGCCACGGTTTTGGTCATCGAATATTCTCCTCTTTCGATTGCCGCTTTAGTTAATAGTTTTAATGCGGCAGTTGCAGTAGCTTTAACTAGAAAAATATCTGAGATAGCAAATGCAGTATTTAATGCGGCAAGACCGTAATTCCCTTGATTAGCATTGTACATTGCAGACCTATAACTTCCCCAAATAGGAATAATGCTTTCGCCTATCCCTACCGGGGATGTTAGTGAAAACTGCCCACTCGGATCAATATTTATTAATGGATTATTTCCTGCATAAGAAAAGAGATTTGAATTCCATTTAGGATCTTCAGAAGTGAAGCGCCCAGCCATCGGGTCATAATATCTCGCCCGCATATAATAAAGATGCGGACTCTCATACATTACACCATACTTGCCGACAAAAAGAAAGGGAGTTGTCTTATCAGGTTTGCTAGAAGATTCTGTGATATTGCCCCAGGGGTCGTATTTGTAATAATTAGTAACATTCTGACCTTTATCTAAAGTCGCTATTGTACTTCCTCTAAAATCATACAGATTAAAGATTGGTTCGGCAGTCTGCGGATCAATGCTGCAAACAAGACCATTTGTCGAGTAGACGTACAATTGTTGCGGCGAGTTTATGCCAATCTTTCTTTGTACAAGTATATTGTTATTGTTGAGGGCGTCAAGCGTATATCGTAAGCTATCGTTACCATAGCGATTTCCCAATGCGTCATAAAGAAATTGCCTTATTTTTCCATCAAGCGTGCAACTTATAAGGTGGTTGAAAGGATCGTAAGTAGCGGTGCTAAAATCGGAAGGGTCATTTCTATTAATGCTTCCATTATTATCGCTTACTATCGTTTGCCCATTTATAAGATTTAAACGACTATACTGATCATATGTAACGTCTGCATTACCCTGAGGTGGATTCGTAATGCCTTTCGGGCCATTCCACTGTACAAAAGATGACTCCCGAGTATGATTGCCGTTTTTGTCCATTGAACAGCCAATTGAATATAACAACGTCTTCGCATCGCTTTTTAAACAATACATGCTATCAAGCCTATTTGCAACATCATAATGGTAGAAGAGTGTTGCACCATTGTTGAACTCTTGAGTATTTAAGAGGCCATTATTTAAATAATTAAATCGCACTATGGGTTTGCCGTTCCAATCTTGGATTGATTGCAATCGGTTGAGAGGGTCATACTGGTAACTAAACGATTTACCCTCATTTGTAAGTGAAAGGGTGGTTATGTTGCCTGAAATATCATAAGTATAAGATACATCCGACTGATAGGTAGGTGCATTAGAAATAACTTCATTGGGACGTAACAGGTCGTCATAGGTGTATCTAATCGTGCTTTGGTCATATAAGTTTAGGGTCACCTGATTTAATACACGTTTCGAGTTGTCATAGGTAAATGTTTGGAAGCCATTGCTTTTTAACTTGCCCTCATTGGGGTCATTAGTGCCATAATAGGTGTTATTGAAGGTATTTTGAGCCTTGTCAATGTAGGTTTTTTGACTGCCATCGGAGTTATAGTTCCATTGACGTAAATATCCGCCTTGTTGTTCTTTTACTAATTCGTCATTGGCATCATAGGTTAAAAGTACTTCTGCACCGAGCGGTGGGGTGATTTTGCTGACATTATCGTTTTCGTCATACTGATATGAAGTCGTTAAACTAAGCTTGGTCGGGTCTACTATCGTGCTTGTAAGATTATCATTAGCGTCAAAACTATATCGTGTTTCATTACCATTGCCATCGGTAATAGATTTCAATCTACTCATTGGATCATAGACCGCACTAAAATAAACGAGGGGGTTAAGAAAAAGAACAATGTCCTTAAGATTACCAAATTGATTGTAGCCGAAACCGGTTTGAACTCCAGTGGCATCTCTTTGATATCCCACCGTACCATCAGGGTTAATGCCATACTCCATCGAATAGCCGTAGGCACTTTCCCTTGTTTTGTTGCCATAAGGATCATACGCGTATGACGCAACAGTACCATTCGGCCAGGTGTGAGTCAGTATGTGATTGGTGTCATCGTACGTATAATGGTTGGCAACCGTAGTGTTTTGTCCGCTAAAATAACTGTCAAGTACATTGCCCTTACTGTCATAGGAATAGGACTGCCTAAGCCCTGTATTATTATCGACAATCAAGGTTGGTAGCGTGGGATTAATATTATCCCCATAGGTATACGTAATGTTTGAACTTGCAGAAGAAACGGTACTAACTAGTCCTGATGAATTTTGATTGTACGTTATGGCATATTGAGTCCCAGTATTAGGTATAACGGACACAACACTTTGCGTGCTTGGGTTCGAGGTTTCATATGCAGCACTAAATGCAACATTTGCAACATAATTTGGCGTCTGGGTTGAGAGCAGCTTTCGGTCACGATAGGTGTTGGTGATGGTGTTGCCCCTTGGCCGCTGGATGCTCATGAGCAAATGGCTATCCTTATCGGTTGTTCCATAAGTATAGTTGGTTTTATGCAGGTTGGCATTTGTGACCGATTGCAGATTCAGCGTTTGAGGGTTAATGTCAAAGGTCATCCCTCGACCATTGTCGTCAGTGATCGCATTTAATAAATCTGTGCCAGACGCATAAGAAAAGATTAAGGTCCTGTTAGCCTTGTTATCGACCACCCGACTTAAGCGCTGATTACTAGTCCCATCACAACTATTAACTGCAGAATTACAATTTGCCGATTCATATAATAAAGTCAGTGTATTGCCATTCGGGTCTGTTATTTTCGAAGCAATGTAGTATGAGGGGTTGATTAAATAGATATTTGCGGTACTGTGTCCAAATTGAGTAGTGATTTGGTCTTTCGTAGTGACAGAGAAACTGGTTATGTGCCCCTCTCTTGTTTCAATAACATTAAATCGATCATATACTCCGGCTTCAAATTTATTTGTGACAACGTCATAGACTGCCATGCTTCCATCACCCCAGCGTATGATGATATACTTGTCCTTATTGTTTTCATCATATACAGCCTGGGCAGTTATGTTATAAGTGTGCGTCCAGCCGATACCGAGAGGAAAATTACGTTCTTTTGCTCGATAGTCTGTATAGTTTCCATTATCGTCAAAATAATGATCATAACCCAACATTGGGAGATCAACCCAGTCAGAATGATAACTATAAATGAAGTTTAGTCCGAGCCCGGAACTTGGAAGAGAAAGGCCATCTTGCTCGTACGTTTTGAATACGCCGCGAGTAATATCTGTAGTGGCGTTTGCATTGCTTAATTGAACATTATTAGGTTTATAATAATTCACATTATCTATAAATGACGGTATGCCACGAAGCTTAATTAAATTAGATAAAACCACTATAAAAAACTCACCTGGCTTAACATTGGTTTTTTGCAGCACGCCACCGATATTATAACTTCCCAGGATGCCATCGTTAACTGCTTGTTGAAAATAGCCGTAATTGTAATCGTCCTTATAAATATTTTGCAAGAACGAACTAGGCGAATGGTCTAATATATTATAGCCCGCTGTGTTGGGTTGAATGTTCCAAGCCTCGTACAGCATGCGGAGCATGTTTCCAAATGTTATCGATTGATACGGCTGAATCTTGCTATACTCGCGGCTTAAACATGGTCTGCCATCGGTATATTCCAAAAAGCACATAGCTTTAATAGCACGGTTATACTGTAAAGGGAGGTTATCTATGTCACCGAAAAATGTCGGAACATAATCTGACGGAAGTGAGGCCGGTATATTACCGTTATACAAAGTATTCAAGACTATCAATGAAGCATCTGCAACCGTCACAACTGACAGCTTGTTATCCGAAATCGAACTATTAATAACACCGCGGGAACAGAGATAATCCGCAGCATTAACGAAATCATAATTGGACGGGATAAAGCCATCCGTCCACGTGACACAGGAACTTCTTGGCCCGACAGGGCCAAATGTTGCATTTAACTGCACATCATCAATCCTAAAAACAGTGGGGTTGGAGCCGTTATTTGCTGCTCTAAATACTACCGTCACCACCTGACCGATTAAATTAGGCGGAAGAGGAACAGATAGTGTTTGATAATTTGCCAGTCCACCGGGATATGTTGTGGCTGACCTATTTGATAAATCAATAACCCGCCAAACTTCCGTGTTCCCCACATAAAAACCGACTTGAACCACATCATTCACGCTTGTATTGGGTTCACTAGTGTGAATAGAATATGAAAAGTTAAATGTGGCAGCAGTTACATTGGAAGGAATGGAGATAGTTTGGTACAATTCACCAAATAAATCATTTCCTGCAGTTCCGTCAATATTCGCAAAGTAGGCATAGCCTGGGCAACTGCTGCAAGAAGCAAATCTCGAATCGTAGTGAAAACTTCCCGTTGTTTGCCATCCATAGTTAGAATTTGAAAAATCACTGTTCTGCAAAAGGTTTTGTCCCAAGCAGGCTGTAACATTCAAAATCAATATGACGAATAATAAATGCTTCATGGTTCAGGTACTACAGTAAGGTTTATATATTCTTTATTCTTAAACAACAATTAAATACAGTATTAATATTCAGCGAGTTATTTATATTTTGGTGGCATTTTAGCAACAGGAAATAGGGTATTCGTCACTCCCAATCACCACAAAAAGTAACGCCATGTTTTCGTCAATACTGATATAAGCTTTTCAAGCAAATATCAGCATTGACCAGCTATATTCGCTACCGCGAATGCTGAACCTGTCATTATTTTCGTAGGTGAAAGGTCGTTCCTCATGAAAGCTCTCTTTGGCCTTTACAGCCTTTTCACTTCGTTACAATACTGACAAGCCAATCGCTTTCTGTGTTTGGCTCGCCTGCTCTCTCGCAAAAGGCTTCACAAAGGGTATCGCGTTTGATGCCCTACAGCGGCATTCACCCCGCCCATCAAACACTGATACTTTCCTTTGTTCGTGTCCCAGACATACCAGGCAATCGCTGCGCTTTCTCTGCCTGGACCTTTTGCTCAGCTCGCACCACCTCCGCTTCGCTTCGGTGGTTGGTGCGGCTCGTAGAAAACACTAGCTGACTTGGGTAATTAATGTCCCGGCATTAGTAATAATATCATTAACATTAAAAGTTAAAATTGATACTCCCAAATTAACGACAGTAGCAGCAATATTGATTGCTTTCTGAACATTCGCAATTGTTTTAAGTGCTGCATTTATTTTACCTGAGGCTTTATTAATAGAGGCAATTTGCGCTGATAAATTTTGTACTGTTTCATACGTTGATAAAGCGCCCAGTAAGGTGACATTATGATGTATTATGCTAACGCTGTGGCTCATTGCCAAATATTGGGAAGTAGTTAAATTATTGACGTTATCATTCATGTAATTCATCAGTTGATCACCTAAATTTTTATAATCTAGCGTCAATTGTGTTAATTGTGCGGGTGTTAACTTTTCCATAACATATTATTTAGCGTTTTTAATCTTATTAAACTCTTGAATTATTGCGTAGAGATCGGCTGAATACCCATTAATAGCGGTTTTTAATCCGTCTTCGGTCAAATGATCTACCTCGGTGGCAAGCTTTGCGTGCCCAGCTTTAATTTCCTTCAAGGCAGCAATAAATTTCCCCGTCAGATTTTTGTACGCTTTAAATTTGCCTGCTTGAGCAAGATAATCTTGGTAGATTTGTGTTTTAATATAAGAGGGCATTTGGCCCTTATCATCGTTTGTTATTATAAATCGGTTATATCTAACGGCGAGTTCATCCTTATCAGTTAATATCAATGTTTGGGTAAATTGATTTTCCATTAATGCTATATAGGTATCCAAAACTATTTGAAAATCCGGATTAGTATCTTTTATGATTTCCCCAAGTTTTTTCTTTCTATAGCCATCCATTAGATTGTTCGTAATTGTAGCAGCTATTTTCCCAAGTGAGGTAATTTGATCTTTGGTTACCGGGATAACAGTTTTGATTTTATCTACATCAATTGCTTTAACCAAATTGTCATAATTATAATCGACTGTCTTTTTATCAGATAATTTTCCCAACCCGGTGAGATATGCAGACAAAACGCTATTGAGTGTATTTAATGCCTTATCTGCTAACTTATAGGGCTCGCAATCGCACGCGGATGTATCTTGAATATGGCCATTAGCCGGCACTGCGTATATGTCAGATACACACACAAAATCTTGACAATGCTGGGTATATGAGTACCCAATTGCGCTTTCAGACTCGAGGGCTTTTGTCGAAACTGTCGCATAGGTGTTAATATGCTCTAAATTAGCACATGAGGTAGCAATCAGTATGATGCTACTAAGTGAGTAAACTATTATCTTTTTCATGATACAGTGGATTTAAATAGTTGTAAGTGCCTTCAATTAAAAAATTTAGAGAGAATCTATCCCTGTTTTTTGCCGTATAACCGTAATATCGGTGTGATAATAAATAAAAGGGTGTTGATTGACGTCACTCCTATTAGGCATGAGATAAGAATCAATGACGCCGTTTTTGTGCTTTACTATCTTCCAACAAAACTCTGGTATCCAAACTTTATGTGGCCCAATAGTTTTTAGTTGGCCATAGCTGCCACATTCGATAAATAAATCATCGCCTGCCTTCACCCATTTTCTACACTGTTCATCCAACGCACGCCATGTAATACGATTAAGATTAGGAAGTTGTGGAGTCATATTGGTAAAGTACCAGCAGTGCTTATTTAATTCAGGAGTAGCACATGCATCGTCTGCTGCGTTAAAATTGTGTCCTTGATCATACCCGGACTTAGCATAATCAGTGGTAAGATTACTTTCAGTTGGTAAATGAGGATCGGCCTTAAAGCTATTGCTTCGTTTGAGCGGATTGGAACAGTTTAGCATCGCTTTGGTTAAATGCCAGTAAACCTTTACGGGATATTTTGCCTGGTGACTCCAGGTAACATGAAAATTGCCTTCATCTATACCGACAGTGTCAGTGGGCGCTTGTGCCCGGCACAGTACCGGCAAAAGCAAAATGATATATAATACCCTTTTCATGATTATTTATTTTCAGGTATTTTCAATAGGGCATATGCTCCTGAACTAATGCCTAGAAGGGTGAGTGTTTCTTTCGGGAAATCGTAAAGAACATTTTGGGATACCACAATAGCTAAAAAACCGCACCCATAAATGATATTGAACAACACCGTTTGAAAGCGAGATACGCTTAACCCCTTGCCATCGGAGAGAATATCGGTAAGAAATCCCTGAGTTTTGTCATTTTGTATAAGTGTTTTAATCGCGGGGTCTTGCTGCTGTGTATTATCAATCACCCTGCCTGTGGTTGTTGTCCCAACGACAATACCCATTAAAATGAGCACTCCACTATCAATCTTAGGGAGATTATCGCTGACAATACCGATATAACAGACCGAAATAACTATGATGAGCGTCCAATAAAACAATATTGTCCTCGAAAGACTGTAGGTACGATCCGGTAGCTTTTGCGTGCTGTCATCTTTAAGCAATTCGTTGATATGTTTCCAAAATATAAGGAGCAGCAGTACTATAAGAAATAACGCGACACTGCAGGAGGTGGTGAAAGCGTACATGATAATGGGGTTTAGTTCCTATAAAGTTATCCTTACAGAATAATACCTACAAGGGTGAAAACACCTATATAATAGGGTGTTTTCACCCATTTTATTTAAAAATGCAATCAATATCTTTATTGTCTTAATCCTTATTGGTTCGCAGGTAAATTTCTTAAATGTTTGTTGCGCGATTAAATACGATCTGATTCTTAACCAAGTTGAACGATGAAACAATATGCACGGTGTTTGATTATAGTAAGCCTGGTGCTTCTAGTATCTCTTGACTCGTTTGCAAGTCTTAAAGTATATAACAATACAAGGTACAATGTTATTTTGGTGCTGGGGTATATGGAAAACGGCAGTCCGGTATCTGAGGGCTGGTATGTTTTAAATCCAATGGAAACGAAAGTAGTTAGTGATAAACCATTATTAAACAGATACTATTATTATGCTATTGGAAACGGAAGTGTCGTTTGGAGGGGCAGTAAAGATTTTTTTATTAGCTCCACACCGAATTTTAAAATAAAGGCCGGCCTTGTTGGAAAGTACGCTGACGTCAGCACGGTTAAATTTAAAGTTGTCGACATCGGCCTCCATAGTGGAAGTGATTACACCATATTATTAATTCCTCCCGTCACTTTTAATAATGCGCAAATTCAAGTTCCAGACACATTGCCTAAGGCAACTGCTCCTCGGGGTCTACACCAAGCAAGAACGCAATAACAGTGGTTTAATCTTATACTAGTATGTTTAAATACGCCTTTTCAGATTATTTTTGGCTGTACCTATTAGCGATAGCATTTTGGAGCATTGTATTTGCTATTATTCATGTATGTAATAAAAGTATCCTAAAAAATAATTTGTATTACTTTTTGCTCCTGGCTATATCTTTTTCCTTTTTGGGGCTAACTATTGGGATACTGATAGGATTGAGTGAAAGCCCGGTTATCGGATTGATAATACCGGCATTACTTACTTTTTTTGGCGGCTTCATTATCTACGCATTTGTTTTTGCGGCTAAGAAAAGCGTACAGGATGGGTATGTGCTTTTAATCATATTGCTTTGCGTTTCTTTTTTTCTGATGCTGGGCTCTGATTATGGAGGGAGAATAAGATGTGAGTACGATGCTCAGGAAACCGAGTATAAATATTATCAAAAGAAGGATTTTGAATTATTTAAGCACAATCTATCACTCCAAAATGGGCCAACGGAAGGTCCGGTTGCGATTGCTGATACATCCACTAAAAATCTATTTAATACGATTATTAAAAATAGTGCGCGAACTAAATAAGAAGCTTTTTTAAAAGAAAAATTTCAAACGCTAATCAAATCAGAATTGTTATGAGTGACGCAGAAAATACTCCTATGTCTTTTATAAAGAATTACAACTGGCCTGTTATTTTAAATGTTGCGCTTCTATGTAGCAAAGGAGTCATTGTATTATCTATTTTATGTCTTGTTTCATTTTTAACTGTACATTACATACTGCTCCCTTATAGTATTTGCGTTATAGGGATATGGTGCGGCCTAAGTTTATATGCCATAGTTTCAATGGTGAAGCGTAAATCAGTGTGGATAAGGAAACCCTACAATAAGGACAATCTGAAACACGCAGACAATAGTGAATTATTGCTTTTACTTACTGAAATCACCAACGACATTCATCGGTATCAAGCAGCTTCCTATAATAACTTTCTCAATGTAAGGTCGTACAAGCATACGACCCTTATCCTTTCAGGCGTTTCAACCATCCTGTTAGGGTTAAGTTTAGAGAAGATTTTCCCGTCTGTTAAGGATCAATATTCATTATATGCAAAAAATATTGCTTTTATAATTGGGGCTATTATTACTGTGTACTCAGCTATTACGTCTTACTGGAACATTGAAAAATATTGGTTGATTAATAAAAGCATCGCCAATAAACTTATTGCATTAAAATTTGAAGTTGAGGATTTGGATACGAAAGATCCTATCCTTCCTGATGACATTCAAAAAATGGTCGTGAACTACCAAAATATAAAATTAGATTTTTATAAATACTGGGAAGGTGCACTTTCAGGTAAAGGTGCACAAAATGAACAGGCAGGTAAGTAATATTACGGGTCAAGGTATTAGTGAGTAGAATTATTTTTCATAAACTATTTCACTTTAGTTATTTTTTAATTTATTGCTATTTATTCGGATACACTCTACTAAAATAATAAGGAAAAACCATCAAATATAGCCGGCTTGCGCATCCCCTCTGTAAGCCTGGCAAGGAACTACGGCATAAACCCATAGGCCAATACACAGTCCATTTATTCCGTTCCTCCTTGCCAGGCTTCCCCGCGCCGTCTACTGTGATTTCTTTTTCTCTTTTTGTTTTTTGAAATAATAGTTTTTATGTTTTATACCCCGTGAAAAAACGGTGCAAATCCCGTGAAAACACGCTTTCGAATGGAACAATGGTGGTAGTATCTTTAGATAATCTTGATGAAGAGTTGAAAGATATTGATCGCTTTTTCACCTAACCTTATTCATATGGCCTCACAACCAACCATCCATGCGCACCACTATCAGCACTTTGAAAATCTGCAATTATCCTCGAATGATTTTTATACTATACTCGAAACCATGATCAAAGAGTATCAGTATCCTGATGTAATTTGTAAAAGGGCAACATTAAAGGAACGAGGTATCTTTTCCTCTAGTCGGGAATACCTGAAGATCAGTCGAAGTCTGTATAATTTTTATGTCTGTGCTGCACCATTTGGCAAAAGTTTTTTTATCAGTTGGTGGCTGAAAGAAGATGCTAATACTACCGCCAATGTTGCGGAAAAGGTGCCTTGGTTTGGCAAGATCTTCGCAGAGCAAATTGAAAGCAAGTCATACTATCAGCTTGATAGTGAATTGATGTTCACCAACAGCATCCACTCCATCATCAAACTGGCCGTAGGGAAGGTATTGAAGGAGTATGGGCTTCGTACTGATGCAACACCTGCGACTACATGAGTATCTCCACAGCCCAAGCCCTCACCAACCAATTTTATGAATGGGAGCGCTGTGGCCGGGGCTGGCACAAGGCAGACTGCCTGGTGCAACTTGAACCGTACTTTTATCCCTTCTTTGGCCATTTCTTGGAAGAGGGCGACATTATTGATGATGGCAGACAACCAGGTTTCCTTGATACTATCACTAAACTGTTTGGTGCACCGGTCGAGCCATCTTCACCACAACAAGAGGAACTCCCGTATGTCTATCCCTATACTGATGAGGCACCCTTAAGCCTCTATTCGATCATATTGCCTCGCAACTTTAGGCAGAATGCCGAGCGCATGGAGCAAATGCTTACCATGCTCTCATACCGCAAAAGTCCTATTAGCTTTGAGCTTGTTGCGAATACTACCTCAGTCACCATTCAATGGGTCTGTCGTGAACCGGATGCTGCATTTCTGTACAGTCAAATGCAAGCATTTTTCCCGGAGTGCGCCCTATTGGAAGCAGACACTGATTACTTGGTTGAAGCATTAGCAACAGAGTTGCCATTATACACAGTGGATTACGGATTGCGGGATGAATTCATGCGGCCGATATCTTCACACAGCCTCGACCATGACCCCTATACTGCACTGTTTGGCATCCTGTCACGGCTGCACGCCGATGAGTATGTGATACTGCAAATCTTGTTTTCCGGCACGCATAATGCCTGGGCGGAAAGCATTATCACCGCAGTCACCGATGACAATGGCAAAGGATCATTTTTCCTGGACGCACCGGAAATGCCCCAACTTGCAAAAGAGAAAGTATCGAGGTCATTGTTCGGTGTATCTATTCGGGTGGTGACGATGGCAGAAACCATACCTACAGCCAGTACTTTGCTCGAGCATGTTAACACTACGCTTGTCCATGCATCAACCAGTCCATATAATGGCCTCACGCCTTTATCAGACCCACACTACACCGCTTATGAGCGATTATCAGACATAATATTACGGGTGTCGCACCGAGTCGGGATGCTGCTAAATTGCAAGGAACTGGCAACATTTGTGCATTTCCCATCGGTGCAGAGTAAATTATTATCCCCTAATACGTTCAATACTAAAGCTGCACCGCAATCACTCATTGTCCATAGCTATCTAGTAGGCCTCAATGAACATCAGGGTGTGAGTACGGAAGTTGGCATTGCGACGGAACAAAGGATGCGCCATATGCACATTATTGGCGCAACTGGTACAGGGAAATCGACATTGCTGCACAGCCTGATTATGCAAGACATTTTAGTCGCAAATGGCATTTGTGTATTAGACCCGCATGGTGACCTAATTGATACTATACTTACGCATATTCCAGCCAGCAGAATAGGTGATGTGGTGTTGATTGACCCCAGTGATACAGAACACCCCGTTGGCTTTAATATTCTATCCGCTCATTCCGACCTTGAAAAAGAATTATTAGCCTCTGACCTGGTCACACTCTTTAAGCGCTTTAGTACCTCATGGGGTGACCAAATGAACAGTGTCTTTGCCAATGCTATTATGGCGATGGTGTACAACACGCAACAATTCCATATTGGCGATTTGCGGAAATTCTTAATCGAGCAGTCCTTTCGTGCCCAAGTGCTTGTGACGGTGACTGACCAGGAAATTGTTTATTACTGGCAAAAAGAATTCCCACTGTTGAAAAGCACCTCTATCGCTCCGATCTTATCCCGCCTTGATACCTTTTTGCGCCCTCGTGTTATTCGTTCAATGGTCTGCCAAACGCACAGCCTCAATATGCAATCATTAATGGATAGCAGCAAGATTATCCTGGTGAAACTCTCGCAAGGATTGCTCGGCATGGAAAACAGCTTCTTGTTGGGTGCACTGATGGTGTCGAAAATTCAGCAAATTGCCATGAGCCGGCAAGCTCAGGCAGTACAGACCCGCAGACCATTTTTCGTCTATATAGATGAATTCCATAATTTCATCACGCCATCCATGGCTACCATCTTGTCGGGCGCAAGAAAATATGCGTTAGGATTAATTTTAGTACACCAGGACATGCAACAGGTTTCGAAACTTGATAATGACATTGCTGCTTCATTGCTTGCAAACGCAGGCACACGGGTGTGCTTCAGGTTGGGTGACAATGATGCTAAGCGGTTGCAGGAGGGTTTTGCATCCTTTAGTGCAGATGACTTGCAAAACCTGCCGACCGGCCACGCGATTATTCGTGTGAATACCACAGAGATCAATTGCAACATCAGGGTATTGCCTTATATTGTATCGGAAACTGTCAATTACCGAGAGCAAATTATAAATGCTTCACGCGCACAATACAGTGTTCAAATACACCAGGCCGCGCAGTCAGATCTTGCTATTGCACCTCCAACATCTATTCTCCCCATTATCGAGGCAATAGAAACAATCCCCATCGCCAAAAAGGAGTCAGTCCGGGAACACCGCTATTTGCAGACGTTCATTAAGAATACGGCTGAAGGATTTGGTTACAAGGCCACGTTGGAAGTGCCCACACCTGACGGCAGCGGTCAGGTGGATGTATTGTTGGAAAAGGACGGCACACAGATTGCCGTGGAGATTTCCGTCACCACCTCAGCCGGATGGGAGTTACATAATATCCAAAAGTGCCTGGTTGCGGGGTATGAGCAGATTGTATTGTGTGCGAATAATAAAACTAAATTGCAGCAGATTGAACACATTGCTGCGAAACAGCTATCAAAAAAGGAATTGGCAAACATACAATTTGTCAGCACTGACCAATTTCATTCGATCTTATCCCCATTGCAGGCGGAGCAGCCAACAGAAACCGTTATAAAAGGATATCGGGTGAAAGTGCAGTATAATAAAGAAGGGACGGATAAGCAGGCACTATTGAAGAGTATTATTGCGACTTCCCAACACATAACGAATACAAATAAGTAATGCGGTTTGCTATACTATTTACAATAAATAGATATAGAAGCCTATGAATGACCAACAACAAAAGCAAACTATCAAATCTTTACTAGATGAATTGAATAAACAGGACAAAGCAATGCAGAGAAGTATGGCGCTACTGTTAGATGAAATAGGGCGTGTTATACAATCGACCCGGAAGGCGTTAAAATAACTCGTTAATAAAGGCTTGATTAGGCGGTAAAATCTAATAATTCATTAAGATTAACTTCCAATCCAGCAGCAATCTTTTTTAACATTAATATAGTAGGGTTGGTATTGCCTGCCTCAATTCTTCTCATATTAGGTTTCTCAATATCACAGCGATAACTTAATTCCACTTGCGTCATATGCTTTCCCTTCCGTATTGTCGCAATACGATTTCCTAAGGATTGTAGAAAAATGTCATCGGCTTTTTCCCTCGATTTCATGCCTGGGAAATTTCCAAATATTTTATGCGCCTATGGTTATCATATATGATAACTTTTATTTAGCTTTGATTTAGAACTCATTGCATAAGTATTATTCACACTTAAACCCTTATTCATATGAAAGCAACACTTTTTCTCCTATTATTTCTGCCGACTCTATCATTTGCCCAAGTGTTGGGCCTGGGCAAGCGGCTCAATGTCTATCAAGCATCAAATAGCAAGGCATATCGTGTGGGCGATACTATCAAATTAGCACAAGGGTCATCCCCTAATGGCACCTTTCGCTATGTACAATACGGTGGCTGGCTGATGTTCTTGCAAAGCGGTACAAGCGAGGACAAGAATAATTTAGAGCGGGACAAATCAGGCTATGGTGCAGTCATACGAAAGATACACAGCTTTAAAGCGCACGGCGTTGAGAAAGTGGTGTTTGCCGTTGATCTTGGTTTAAAAAGCAATTGTGATATGTGGATAGAGGACGCGATTGCGACTTGTGAGATAGTGGAGTGCAAGGGTGCAAAAGTGCAGACGACTATTGTGCAGAAGGCTGACGACAAATTCGACCAACTGAAAAAATTGAAGGCCTTGTTTGATAGCGGCGCAATCACCCAGGCCGAGTATACCGAGCAAAAGAAAAAACTGTTAAACCAATAGCCTAGTTAAAACGAGCAATATGAAAATATCATCCACTATACTGTATATCGCCCTCATTGGCGTTATGCTTTTCGGCTTTGCAGCGTGTAGCAAGAAGAAACCGGTTGAACCAATTGATAACGATCCTCGAGCTACCCAAACATTAAAATACCTCACGCAAGCACCGTGGAAGGAAACGAAGCTTGAATACCAAACTCAGGGCGGCACATGGGTGGAAAAACCGTTATCAAGCGTGGTGACATCAGTATCTAACGTGTTTTATACTAATGGGACATATACCGTGTTTAACAGCAATGGCAGTGTTAGCAGTACCGGCACGTATGTTATTGTTGGTGACAATACTCAGTTGGCGCTCAACAAAAACATCACCTACGATTTTTCTATATTGAACAGCACAACCATGCAGTTAGCACTCACTGGGCAAATGACATACACCGACCCAGGTACTGGCAGCACCACTACCTATTACGGAAGGAGGGAAACATTTGTGCATTGAAGGCTTTTATCGAGAAAAGTGTTCGCGAGTCACTCTTCCCATACAGTGCTTTCGGCGATTATTTTGCCGACTTTGGATTGGTCAACCCCTTGCTGCTTGGCCATTTGTTCGAGCAACTTGATTTGGGCCTTATGGTAGCGGAGAATCGTTGGGATATTGAATATCCAACGTACGATAAATACGGTGACAAGGAAGCAGATGAAGCCGATGGCAAAACAGATGAATAGTTGGGTATAGAATTCTTCTCTCATGGTGATAATGGTTTAGGTGAAACATTGATTGAATTAAAATTATCGTTTGAGCGAATTCGGAGCAATGGTGTTTTCACGGAAATTGCACCGTTTTTTCACGGTGCAATTTTTATAATTATATTTTTAAACATCTAATGACAATTGAAAATTAGTTTTTACCTTACCATTAAATTATCACAACCTTTAAAACCTTAACCTTATACATGAACAACAAACGAAAATCAACATGCGGTACATAGACAAGTAATCCGCCTATCGTCAGTTAAGCAAAAATCCTGTCCTTACATTTCTTATCCTTTACCCCCAATGAATAAAAAATATATTATTCTACATTTTCTATGCGTACTTTTTATTTCATGCTCATTTGCACAAGGCATCAATGTTAATCCATCAACTGGAGCTGCGAGTACAGTTATTCCTATCTATAGCATTGCAAGCGGACAAGTATCAATGCCCGTTTCCTTGGTCTATAGTGGCTCGGGTGTAAAAGTGAGAGATGTAGAAGGCAATGCCGGTATGAATTGGCAACTAGTAACTGGTGGGCAGGTCAGCAGGCAAGTTCGCGGGCTTCCGGATGATGTCAGCAAAGATACTGTCGGGAACGTCCGGCTTGGTTGGATGAACGCTTCCAATACCGCTGTTGCCGCAATAAATTCCTTCACTATTGCTAACAATGGCGGCCTTACTTGTGCTAATGAAACGAGCGATATTAGTTACATCAATAGCCATTTTCCAACGAATTACGATACCGAACCAGACATTTTCTATGTTAATGCACCAGGCTTGTCATGCCAATTGGTATACGATCCCGGAACTTCTACATTTCGCTCCGTCACACAACAGGATTTAGTTATCACCTACACCACCTATAGTACACCAGGCCGTTATTTAGGCACAATCATCTCATTCACCATTAAGAATGATAAAGGAATCACTTATACATTCTCAACGCCGGAATATATGGTGGAAAGCACTAATGGTGGTAGTGCCAATTTCTTGGCAACCAAATACAACCAGTATTTAAATGGAATTTATTTTGCAAACAGCTGGTATTTAACCAGCATAAGCGATCAATCAGGAAATGCAATTCAGTTAAGCTACAACACTGCATTGCCCCGATATAGTACCAATCAAGTGATGTTATATGTTGGAGGCTCAACATCAGCTACTTTACAATACAATATTAAACAGACCCTGTATGCTAAAACCCTAACCAGCATAACCTCTACAAACGCCAATTCACCCTCACAGCACATGAGCGTAAGTTTCGCCTGGACTACTATTAATTATTTAAACATGAGTGGGACAGGTCGAACTGTTATTTCAAGCATTACCGCACCAGGTAGAAGCTTCTCGTTTACCTATAGTCCTGTGACCGCGAGCAGTGGATATGTCCGTTATTTTCTCCGAAATGTATCTGATGCTGGATGCAGTTCTCCTTTTAATTATACATTTAAATATGTTGGAGAAACGTCACATACATCCGCACCTTTTTATACCACAACACTTCCCGATTCAGCTTCCACTAAAGTGGATTATTGGGGCTATTATGCCGGCACTGCCGGGTCAAGCAATCTTGAACCTTCCGTCTATGTCAATCCCTATAATTTTTCATACCAGCGGTATTTAATTAAGGTTTCTACTTCTCCAGGCGCGATCTATGCCTATACACTAAGTTATAACAATAGGGGCGCTGACCCAACTACGGTGGCAACTGGGGCATTAAACAAAATAATATATGCACAAGGAGGCAGTGCCAATATTGTATATGAATCTAATGATTATTATGATACTCCTTCCTTGTCGGTTGTACAGGGCGGCGGTATTAGGGTCAAACAAACAATAGACTCCGTTGGCAATGGTTCAACAAATGCGATTGTTCATAATTATTCCTATTTGAACCCATCAGGTGTTTCCAGCGGAAAACCAATTTCTTTGCCGTCTTTTTCCTTCACCATCCCGTATGGCGGTTCAAATACTGGAAGTGCACTATGGGCAAGCGCCACAGCCTTGTCGGCTTATGATTTGTCATCAGAAGACCATACAATTATGTATCAATATGCAAAAGCCAGTCAAACAGGAGCGGGCAGCACGGCGTATCAGTTTACCGTGCCTGCTACGTATTGGGATACCGGTTCTGCACCATCTTGTAGTGGGTGTTCAGGAAATGAATGGTATCCAACGAGTAATCTTGTTGCGAGGAGCAATTGCGCGATGCCCGCGTACGGTCCAGTTACCAATTATATTTATTCCTATCCTTTTATTCCCAATCCTAATTATGACTTTGAGCGTGGCTTGCCCGTAAAGGTCACTAATTACAATGATGGCGGCACACCAGTGAGTGAAACCAACTACACGTATCAACGCTCCTTTACACCTTCTACCATTACTGCATTTAAATATGATGACAATGTGAACGGTAGTCTTTCGGTGAGGTCATACAATAAATACCTGATCTATTACAATACCAGCGAATTAAATACAACACTTATCAGCAAGGTATATGATTCTAAGAATTTGACAGTCCCTCAATCCGACACAACCACTTACACCTACGGTAGCAGCTATCATAAGCTATTAACACAAGTCCAGAAAACGAATAGCGACCGGAGTATAGGCACAACAATAATACGTTATGTAAAAGACTTTCCAGGTGCTGCCGCTGGATCAAATTCTTTTGTTAATGCTTTATATTATTTGCAGCAACAAAATATCAATACCCCAGTTGAAACCTATCAGCAAATTACTCGTGGGGCTACCACATTTGCCACAAGCGCATCCCTTACTCTCTTTGACGATTTTACCACTGGCGGAACAACATCCTACTTACCTTTACAACAATTGCAACAGGTACTACCCGACGGTGGAAGCTTTACGCCCTATAGCATAGTTGGTACAGTCCCCCAATCATCAACCTACGATAGTAAATATTATATAACTGGCAATTATAAATACGATAATACTGGTTATCCATTAACCACAGAAGATGGTAACAAAAATCAAACAACAATGGTAATCGATCATTACACCAACCAGCCAGCCGCAATTTTCAAAAGTGTCGCGGCTGGCGAGTTTGCCTTTAAAGATTACGATTCATATCCTGCACCGTCTATTATCGGGTTCACAATTGGCGGCAGTGGTTCGTACACTCCCGTTGGCAGCCATGCAGGAAACGCGGCCGGAATTGCTTCAACACAAACCGTGACATCAGGAACAATAACAAAAAACACGATCGCCAAAAATTATATGTTTTCCATTTGGATTAATGCTGTGACTCCTGGCACGCTGACGGTAGCGGTAAGTGGGATTACCTCACGTACAATTAATTATTCCGGTGGTTGGAAATATTATGAACTCAAACTTCCTGCAGCATCAATTTCATCAAACATTACTGTTGGCATCACCACAGACCATAATATTTCCATTGATGATATTTTATTTTATCCTGACATTGCCGATTTAGCTACGATAACCTATGATGCGACAACACATTTTAAAACAGCAAGTACTGATGCAAACGGAGTGTCTGCATATTATACCTATGATCAATGGGGGAGATTACTTTACCAGTTTGACCAGGACAAGAATATTGTCCAAAAGAATACCTATATCACCGCTGCTAACGTGCAGGATTTTATAAAGCCAGTTATCACCCATTTACCAAGTAATAATAGTGTCACCACCATTACCCCGGTTACCTTGAGCACATCTAGTTATACCGATCCCTGTACTACTGCTGGATTTACTTATACCTGGAATTTTGGTGATGGTACGGGCGATGTCGTCACCACCTCTGCAGTTGCTCCCGCACATACTTATACCTTGCCATCAACTCCACCAACCCATTATGTAGGAACGCTCACAGTTGCTTCACCATACTTCGGTTCAAAAACGGCTGATACAGTCCATATTGTAGTCAAGCAAGCCATGGCCACCCTTTCATATCATGATTATGCCGTTTCTGGTGGGATTAGTAGTGTGGTCTTTTCAAATGCGTCTAACACATTTACATATACAACAGCCCAATTGAATGGTGGGCAAGTATTGCCGGGAACGTACACGGTGACTATTAATCCGGTTGGCGGAGCATACAATCCGGGAACTGGTAAGGGGTATACCAACATGGTATTTTCAGACGGCATGAATGGGCAATGCTTTGGATATACAGGTTCACCGTTTGTATTTACCTGGACAGTCATCGGGGGGCATACACTTGATTTTTCAGTCTATAACGATAATACCTGTCCATTTAATTAAAGAACACTGACCAAACGTATCATACAAATGAAACTTAAAATCACTTTCATCCTTCTGATAATCGGCAGTGTTACTTTGTTCTGCTATACCGTATCAGCACAATCACCGGGCTTCGTGCAACAAGATGACATTAAGCAAGCAGGCGTCACCACCGATGCGCAAATTTATGCATTAAGTGTACTCAATAAGCAAACCACACGCGTATACATTGACGGCTTGGGCCGAACAGCCCAAACCATAGCCGTACAAGCCAATCCCTTTTTAAAGGATATTATTCAGCCAATTGCTTACGATAATTTAGGTAGGCAGACGACAAGCTATCTTCCTTATGCAGGACAATCTACTGACCTTGTGGGCAGTTATCGTGTTAACGCATTAACTACCGATCAACCAGCATTTTACAATCAAACAAGTCAGTATCTTATTGCAAAAGATGGTTCACCCTTTGCTCAACAGTTATTTGAAAATAGCCCCCTACAACGGCTGTTGTCGGCGGGAACGGTAGGTGACACTTTTCAACCGGTATCTGGTCAACATTTTAAAACGGTAGAGTACAGGGCCAATATATCAGGTGATGGCAATATTTTGATGTGGAGGCCGGGATCGACAGCGGGAACGTATACCACTACTGCCAATTACGCGATTAGCAGTCTTGCGGTAATGGATGGGAAAGATGAAGATGGGACAGAAACCGTAAGTTTTACCGACCTCGCCGGTCACATGGTATTGAAACGGCAAATACTAAGTACTGGTAACCTTGACACGTACTATATCTACAACAACGCAGGAATGATTGTCTACATCATCCCTCCATTGGCAACCAGCAAATTGGCGTCAGTAAGTTATAGTCTGACCACCGCTCCAGTAAGTAATTTGGTATTCCATTTTGTATATGACCTCCACGGGCGATTAATTGAAAAAACCGTGCCCTCAAAAGGCACAATGTACATCGTGTATGACCCTATGAATAGACCAGTACTAATGCAGGATGCTAATTTGCACGTAAGCGGTAAATGGAATTACATCAAATATGATGTGCGGGGAAGAGTTGTCAGCCAGGGTATATATACTGACGCCACACATACCACTCAAGCCAGCATGCAAACTTATGTGAATGGTTTAAGTTATACGCCCTGGTACGAAAGTCGCGCGACAACGCTGACTAATAATGGTTACTACACGAATGTGATTTTTCCAACGACCAGTGTTACCGCGCTCGCCTACAGCTACTACGATGATTACGATATCAAGTCTGATGGCACAATTGTTTTTAATTATTCAGCACAGGGATTATCCGGTGAGGATACGACCAATTATAAAAGAGTGCGAGGAATGCCAACTATCACCAGCAAAGGTGAGATTGGTTCGGGATTGAGTTCTGCTGCTTGGTTCACTACAGTAGTATTTTACGATAAAAAAGGTAATCCGAAGCAGGCACAAAGTAACAATCAGTTGTTTTACACTAATGCGACGACAATGACTGACTACAAAACAACTGTAGTCGATTTCAATAGTGTGCCCCAGTTAGCTAAGGTATCTAAAAAAACCAGCGCTGGTTCGCCTACCACCGTCCTCACCTCATTTACATATGACCATATGTATCGCGTCAAAACGGTAAGTCAGCAATACAATAGTAGCGGCACTACATTACAGGTGGCAGAGTACTCATATAATGAATTAGGGCAAGTCATTAGAAAGGGCTTAGGAATAAATCCGGCCACTTCTACCTATTTACAAGGGGTAGATATGCGCTATAGCATACGCGGTCAATTATTAAGCATCAACAACAGCCAGCTTAAAAATGACACGGGCAAAACGAACAGTGACACCAATGACTTGTTCGGCATCTCGTTGCTCTACGACAAAACAGATGGGCAGCTTGTTAATAACCCTTACTATAATGGGAAATTATCAGCGGTGAAATGGATGAGTAAAGACGCTGGTGGATTAAGTGGCTATGAGCGAGCCTATCGCTATTATTATGATGCTTTGAATCGTGATACGGCGGCTTTATATTCAGAGCGGTTTGGAACTGGCACATTCAATTATTCCAAAGGTTGGGATGAAAACCGTATTACCTATGATTTAAACGGCAATATAAAGACACTATTTCGAAATTCAGGTACACAAGGAGGTTTAACTGTTGCAATTGATAACTTGACCTATACGTATGACACCAACAATCCTAACCAGCTAAAAACCGTTACTGACGGCACAGGCGGCAGTTATAACTCGGCAGGCTTCATGATTTATGCTGGTGGAAGCGGTGCGGGCAATTACACCTATGACAGTAATGGAAATTTGGCGTCTGATCCTTACAAAGGTATTGCTCATATTTCGTATAACGTGATGAACCTGACGGACACCATACGATTTTCATCAACCTGGTATATAACTTATGCCTATGATGGTGGAGGAAACTTACTTAGGAAACTGGCTGTGAAGTCAGGCACAACCAATCAAGTTACCGATTACATAGATGGGTTTGTCTATAATAACTCCAGCGGTACAGAGGTATTGGCATTTTGCCCAATGCCAGAGGGAAGGGTTAGAAATGATGGAGGAACGTTGCATCAAGAGTTTATTATAACTGACCAACAAGGCAACGCGCGGATAAGCTTTGACAACAGCGGTGCTAGTGGTGCAGCCAAAGTTAGGCAAGAGAATAGCTATTATGGATTTGGTATGAATTTAACTAATAGCAAAGTAGGCACATTAAGCGACGATAACAAAAATCTGTATAACGGCGGTTCAGAGTGGCAGAATGATTATGGTGATTTGCCAAATTATCAGCTAACCCTTTTAAGAAATTATGATGCAATTTTGGGTAGATTTGTAGGGGTTGACCCACAAGGTGATAGCGCAGAAGATATGACTAGTTATCAATACGCGGGAAATAATCCAATTATGTTTAACGATCCGTTGGGCAATAGAATCCAAGATCCGACTACTGCAACGCCTCCGATGGAATGGGCAAGCGAATTTTCAGATGAATTTTATAAGTCACAAGTGGCAGACCGCGCCTATGCATTAGTATACGGCGGTGGCGGTTCGGCTTATCTTTGGGGAAATAGTGGATTGGGAACAAACATGTTTAGTGCAGGAACTGGTGCTACGTTTAATAGCATAGGCGGGATCGCTGGGCTAGGTAAAGAGGAAGTAACTCGAGCTCCTACTAATCCTCTGGAAGCGGCGGGGCGAGCAATTGGCGATGGAAATGCGGTTACACCTAGTCTTGATATTGATGCCTATCGAAGTTTACCAGGAATTACCATCAAAAATCATGGTTTTACTCCCCCAACGTGGTGGGGTAATAGCAATTATTTTCTTAACCAATTCTCTGTATCATTTAGTTCTTACAAGGGCATTCGCCATAGTATGGCAGTAGGAGGAGAGCATTTTGACATTTATTATCGAAAACCCGCTGGTGAGGATTTCAAGTCTTATCAATGGATTCAAACTGTTTCAGTACTCAGATATGATTTAAGCGCTAAAGATAACATGCAAAAGCCATTTGTTGATAAGACCATTGATCCTGATGACCCTAACTCCATATTTTATTATACAAAACGCCAAGCAGAACGTCATTCATCTACACCGGGTTATACAGCAATTTTTGACGATAACCCATTCATGGCAACTTCATTCGGCAAATTTTATGCCGAAACTACCTTAATTGGCGTTGGGTATAATAATAAACTTACACCTTTAGGAACATTTAATTGGGGTTTTGAAGTACATGGTTATACAAACGCCATCGCAATGCCATGGAGTTATTCTTCGACACCTTCAGCATATCAGCAAAGTCTAATAAATGATTATAACTCAAAACATTAAATAATGAAGATGAAAAATTACATAGTGATGCTTGTCATACTGGCAACATTCACTAATTGCAAGCAAAAACCTGACAAGTCAAAAGAAATGATTGAGTTTATTTTCACCCGTCATCCTACGTATGGATTAAAACCGGTTTTCCCGCTCATTATAAGCAAGGTTAAACTTGATCTTCCTTTAAATTTGAGTGATTATGATAAAGAATTTGTAAAAAAAACATTTGGGAAAACTACATTGACAGAAAAAGAAAAGGATATTTATTTAAATTTAAAATACGACTTTATTGTAACTGACGACAAAAACTATCAATTATTGGTTGATTATATTTTAAGTCATAAAAATTTGTATTGTGAGGAGAATAAAAATCCTCAAAACGCAGATGATTTTAGAATTGTAATGGATGGCGACACCTATATTATATTGAGTACCTCTATAGATACTTATAGAGAGCAACTACTAAACTTTTTGAAAGCAAACCATGCCAGGCAAAACATCATTGATGAAATCAAAAAACTATAACTTTTCTTTTTAAACCGCTAATAACAAAACCTCTCCGGAGAGAGGTATAATACATTAGCATTAATCAAACAATCGACTTTCTGTGGTTATTTTATGGGTTTCCGGAAGATTTATAAACTTCAGTTTTATTCTACAAAATTATGTAAAAGGTGAGTACTGTAAAAATTCAATTATAACTGAATAGTACCGGGATTGTGGTCTTGATCTTTCATTCTCCCAACCTGTTATCGAATCCTCGCAAACCCCTAATATTGCTGCTACATCCTTTTGCAACAATCCGAGTTCAAGCCTTTTTTTCAAAATATGCTCTCCCAGCGTTTCCGGATTATCAGGCACAGCCTTCGCAAGCGGTTTTTTCACTATCTTCGAGTATGGGAGAAAAGTTCTCACGTCCATGCCCCTGCGGTTATTACAACCATCCGGAGAAGGAATGTATCTGTCCGCCGGGCACGGTGCAAAAATATTTGAGCAAGATCTCCGGCCCGCTGTTGGACCGTATCGACCTGCATGTGGAGGTTACGCCGGTCAATTTCTCTGAACTATCATCCGATCGATTAGCCGAAAAAAGCGAATCCATCCGCGAGCGGGTGATCCAGGCCAGGGAAATACAAACCCTGCGCTTCGGCAACAAACCCGACCTGCATGCCAACGCGCAGATGAGCCCGCAAATGGTTAGGGATGTCTGCAAGATCAGTACCGCAGGGCAAACCCTGCTGAAAAAAGCGATGGAAAAACTGGGCCTTTCCGCCCGCGCTTATGATCGCATCCTGAAAGTATCCCGCACCATAGCCGACCTGGCCGGCAGCGAAGACATCAAACTGGAACATCTGGCCGAAGCCATACATTTCAGGAGTTTGGATAGAGAAGGGTGGGCGGGGTGATTAGTTGTAGTGCGGTGATAACTGTGGTGGTCACGAGTACGCCACGCTCAGGCCCGGCGCTGCATACTCGCGCCAGTTGGGGATAACACCGAAGCTAAAAGGTAAACCAATAAATTAAAATGAAAAGTTTATTACTTCTTATTTGTATTTGGACTATTACAATAATTGGGTGCCAAGATAAATCAAGCATTATTAAAAGTGACAACATTAAGATAATTGAGCTTAAATTTTATACGGGTAATAAGGTTTTTTCTGAAAACATATCGGATCGGCAAAAGGTACAATCGATAGTTACCGAATTAAATACAGCTAAAAGAGAGCTATCAGTTTTTAAAGCACAATATATATTAAGAATTATCTATAGTAATCGAGAAGAACAGTTAATAATATGCAATGGGAGCCGTATAAAAGTAAATGGATTGACTTACAAACTTAATATGCCAATCGAGAAAATAATTAGTCGACCCTTATAAAGCGCCGCTTGCTGGCGCACGCGTGCGCCAGCAAGCGGCAATTAGACCCAATAGCGGAAAAGTAGTTCCAATGTGTGATAATTGCAAAGTAATATTTGGGGGGAAATAAAAAAAACATATATGATTACGGACATCGAGCAGGAGACATCGGATATTGAATGGTTTTTTATCTGCGGTGAAGAAATAGGATTTGTTGAATCGGGGGGAGGTAAATTGCCAAACTCTATTTCTATTAAATCAATGGAAGAAATAATATTGCTGGCAACCTATTTCAGAAATTTACCCGCAAAAAGTGACGTTGTCATTAATCGTGATTTAAAAAGATTATTAACTCCTGGTACAGCAATTAAAGAATACCTAACATATTTTGTTGAATTAGCGGAAAAGGGAATTTATTCGTTCGATAAAACCGTCTCAAATAGGTTTGCAGACACTAATTATCATTTAGTTGCTAAACCGACAAATCCATTGAAAGTCAGCGAACTACCATTAGAGATTACTAATCTTATAGCTGAAACTAAAATTATCGGCAATATTGGAATGAGTTTAGATATTAGTCAAATTGGTTAATATGAGCCTTTAGCTGGCGCACGCGTGCCGCTTGTGACCTCAATTGGGTTGGCTTGAACTATTATAAATGATTGTATAATTTTCTACAGAGACACACGCGGTACGCGTGCGCCAGCAGGGGCGGTGATAAAACCGACCACAAGCTGAATCCTGGTCACCAGACTGTGATTTTTTATTTCACACAACGCTTGTGTATATTTGCATTCACCAACCTTGTTACGCAATGAAAAACCCCATACTCATTCTAATTATTTTTTTGATTGCTTCGTTTGCTCACGCACAAGTTAAATCTGACGTTCCTACACAAAGTAGTTCTAACAATGAAAATGTTACCTATCGATTGTTCCCTACAACAAACATTTATAACTTCATCAAGCTAGATACACGGAACGGTAAAATGTGGCAAGTCCAGTGGGCAACTGAATCTGATAAGCGATTTACAACCGACCTAAGTTTAATTCCTTTGGTCGCAAAAGAGGATGAAAAGAATGGTAGATTTATTTTACAGGCGACACAAAACATTTACAATTTTATATTGATTGACCAAATTGATGGTAGAACATGGCAAGTTCAGTGGTCATTTGACCCTGAAAAAAGAGTTGTTGTTGCGATAAATTAATCAGTTAGTAAATATTCTAGCCTGTGGTCGGTGTTATCACCGCACCCCACACGGAGTTTTCTTATTGACCGCTTAATAACTAAATTAGTTTATGCACCAGGGCATCGAATTTTTCACTGCTACCTGTCTAAACTGCAGCCTCTGTTTTCCAGTCCCGCAGGATCTTCCGGTAGGAGACCCCGCGAGGCAATCGCTTAGATACAGCGCATGATCCTCTACGAGAGACCCAGCGCCAGGACAGAAGCTTTAATTAGCGTACATGCTTGTTTCAGTGTGCTAACAAGTAGTTAATTTCATCAGTGCTGAGTGACCTTTTGTATACCCTTATTTCATCAATGGCTGAGTTATAGAAAAAAGATGGAGATCCGTGGCCGTACAGCGCTCCGATGAGTAAACCACTGCCGAGACGCGCAGGAGCAGGGAATCCCGTAGTAACTGTTCCAACTAACTTACCATTCACATACAGGGTTAGAACAGAATTACTATAATTTACCACCAGGTCCATCCATGAATTTTCACAAAAGGAAGGAAGAAAGCTGTCAAATCCTGCGCCGCCATTCCCTGGTGTTTCAGTCCATAGGACGCTTACGCCATTTTGGTTTCCGGGTGATGGGAGTTGTAATATTCCATACGAAGTTTCCAACACAAAATAGGGGCTCCCCTTTGTTGAATCATAAGCATCCCCAATGCTCAGCAAAGTCCCGATAGTGTTCGATTTGCATCTTACATAAAAACTAAACTGTGTCTGCTCAGCATGTGTATTGAACAGTGTATTTACCGTTATGATAGAATTCCCATTAAAATTGTAGGCCTCGTTGGATATTCCATATTTGTTCCTGGTTAAGGTTGGAGTTCCGGTACCGGAAAACACGCCATTGTGTCCGTGGCCGCTTTCATCGTTTGCGTTACCATGGAAAGGATAAAAAGCGATAAGTCCCCTGTTAAGGGTATTACCGATAATACTGCAATTCAGGTTAGTTAATCCCGTGTTAGCATTTTGCAGATCAGCTTCTTGCAGATCAGCACTTTGCAGATCAGCTTCTGGTTTAGAAGGGGTCTGATTGTCTTTTTGGCAAGAACTTAGAAAAGCTGCAATCGCCAGCGTACAGACAAGTAATACATTTGATTTCATAAAAATGTGATTTAGTGTTAATGAATTAAAAGGCAGAGTAGCGTTTAAGAGGCATTCAAACGTTATAAACCGCTGTCTGTCAGATTAGTTTGCATATACTAAAAAAAAATAACTACCTGTCAGGGCTTCTATTGAGATGTTCAATCACCCCGTGCGAGAAAATGGGAGGATCTGTGATCCATGGGTGCGCCTAACTAAATCCTCAACTGGCGCGAGTATGCGGCGTTGGCAAGCGGGGAGTACTCGTGCCTGTCTTGTAATAGCAGCAGTTTGCTTTAGGTTGAACTATCCAGTATCTTTAAGTTGTAATGAGTATCAAATATAAATTCAGAAATCAGGAACAATTGCATTTTGTAAGTTTTTCAGTTGTAAACTGGATAGATCTTTTTATCCGCAATGAATATAAAGAGATCATGTTTGATAGCTGGAAATATTGCCAGCAAAATAAAGGACTTGAAATATATGGATGGTGCATCATGACGAGCCATATCCATATGATCATAGGGAGCCATGGGGAAAAACTTGAAGATGTTATGCGGGATATGAAAAAACATACATCCATAGCATTGAAAAATGCAATCAAAACGCACCCGGGCGAAAGTAGGCGGGAATGGTTGCTATGGATGATGGAAAGGGCAGGGAAAAGCAATAGCCAGAACAAAGATTTTCAATTATGGCAACAGGACAACCACCCGATAGAACTGTCGGATTACAGGATATTGCATCAAAAGCTGGATTATATTCATAACAATCCCGTAGTAGCAGGAATAGTTGAAAAACCGGAAGATTACTTATACAGCAGCGCCCGCGATTATTATGGTCTGCCCGGTTTAATTGATATTATTTTGGTTGAGCCGATGGTACAATGAAGAAAGAACACGGATATTGATTAGGTCACGAGTACGCCACGCTTAGGCGGCGCTGCATACTCGCGCCAGTTTGGGGGCGAAAGTTCTTATAGGTGCAGCACAAATCGCATTCCCTGTATTTGGTGTAGTGTACGGGGCATTCGATGTATTAACGGGTTTGGTTACAGGAGAGACTCTGACGGACAGAATTGGTGATGGTGTTGACAATATTAAATGGTAAAAAATTATGAATTTCTTTTTTGATTATATTTATTTTAGGATTACTAAGTGGAAATATAAATCTCAAGGTAGCAATAGTGCTACCGCGATTAGTTTTATCGCTGTCATGCAGACCATGTTTATCGAAGCATTCATTAATCCAATGTTTAAATTTTACTTAACTCAAGATTATATGCGATTACATGCCAGGCAGTTGGGATGGATCGCGGGTGTTATTTTTGTTTTTTTAATGTTTGTAAATTACAGAATATTTGACGGAAAATATGAGCAATTTGAAGTGAAATGGAAAGATGAAACGCCTAATAAACGATTTTATAAAGGTGTGTTAGTAGTATTTTCTTTTTTTATACCAATAATACTATTCTATTTTTCTGGCAAATTAGTAAAAAACTGATAGGCGTTTTTACTAATTTGCCCTTGAGTTGAACACAATTAATATCGATTAATTGTGAATGTTAAAATACTTAACACTATTGATATAAAACAATTCTACAGTGTTGAGTAAAATAATACCTCCTAATAAGGAGGTATATTAATTTAAGCGGTTGTGATTTGTTTATAAACTATTAAAAGTTTTAACTGAAATTCTCTTGAGATGTTCATTTTTTTTCTTTCAAGTCTTTTAATAGTAACGGAATCAACCTTAAATTCTTTCGCGCACAGCTTACGACTCCACCCGTGGCTATATCGAATTTTAAGCAATTTTCCAGCTATACTTTTGGTTTCGTGAGTAAATGGATAGTATCCAAGAAAAGCAATAATGGCAGGATAGTATCGTATTTGTGGGTTTGACCTTCCGTTTTCCCAATAAGTTATGCAGTCCTCGCTAACACCCATTATCCTTGCCACATCTTTCTGCAATAACCCGCCCTCCAATCGCTTCTTCAAGATATGCTCTCCCAGTGTTTGCGGATTCTCAGGCACAGCCTTTGCAACCGGTTTTTTCACTATCTTCGAGTATGGGAGAAAAGTTCTCACGTCCATGCCCTTGTGGCTATTTAACCAATGGTCGGTGTTTATAATATAAACAACACTATCTCTCCTCGCTTCTTGTCCGCTGCAAACTATCGCGAGTGTGCAGGCCGGGTGTAGCGATTCGGTGTAGCGGGGTGTAGCACGTGTTGCGCTACGCTACACCCCATCACTTCTTATCCGCCACAAACTTCCCGCCATCCACATCTTTTTTAGCCCATAGCCGGTATTACCATCGCACCGCATCTTATTTCCAACAAGTTCCACGTAAAACTACGGCAACAAATTCCGTAAAAGTACTACCCAAAATACCGTGTAAAAACGGGTTAAAATGTGGGCTGATTGTCTTTAATTTTACCCCGAAAGAATCTGTATTTCAGCATTTTAAAACTAAAGTTTTCTTTCTGCTCTATTACTTTAAGATCACCTATCTGCACTTCTAAAAAATCTACCGGCGGGCGAAAGTTCGCCTGATTCTACCAAATAACCGAAAATAGTTACCACACACGTAAACAACCTAAATTATGGAAATCATTCACACTATACTAAAAGTTTCAGTAAGAACCTATGATGGTTCAATGACTGATAAAGCAACGGTTGAATTGGTCGCCGTTGACGACAGGCCGAAAAAAGGCGATCCCATCAAGCTGGTTTTTGATGCCTATTCGGGCACCTATGATGCCGGTAAGCTGCAGTCGGGATCATACCTTGTTAAAGTGTCCTTAAAGGATTACGAATCACAGGAGCGCCCGGTAACCCTGAACAGCGGTGAGCAGGAAGAATTGTTTATCCTCGGAAAAGAAGGAATGCCTTTTTATTACCGGGGCAGGGTGAGAGTTCCTTTTGAGCCTTTGCCAAATTACCTTGGTGTGGTAGTGCATAAAACGGAGGAATCAAGATGGGCCGGTTCAGAGTTTTTGAAGGAAATAGAAAGGAAACATTCCTTAAAACAGGTGAAAACCCATTCAAATTATAAAAAGAATGAGCTGTACATTTTTGAAATGCCTGCTAATATTGCTTTTGACACCAGGGGAGAAATACAAAAGGAAATTTTAAGCAACGAGCATATTTTTCAATGTTCCCCTATTTTGCAATTACTGGAGAAAAACGCCACGCTGCTAACTGACAATTTAATCGTAAAATTTAAGCCCTATATTACCGAACAGGAGATTCCGCTCATCGCCAGGGAATATAGATTAAAACTCATCAGGCACATTCCTTATGCAGGCAACGCGTACCAGTATGCTACCCGCGAAATGCCTTCGCTCAGGATATTGGAGATTTGCGACAGCCTGGTCAAAACTGGCAAGGTTGAATATGCGGAGCCCGATCTTTGGCATACCATAGAACAGGACTCTGTTGTTCCAACAGACTGGCTTTTCCCTGAGCAATGGGATCATCCACTGATAAATACTCCCGATGCCTGGCAGGCACTGCGGGATATTAATGTAAATAAAACATTTGGCAGCCCTGGTGTTACAGTCGCCTTATTTGATACAGGTATAGATGCGGCAAATCACGCTTTTGCCGGTACCCTCACCGACGGAAGTGCCAAAGTATACAAGCTTTATGATTTCATAAATATGGCTGCCAACAATAATGACCTTTCGGACGGCGGGCACGGAACATGTACCGCAAGCGCCGCTACGGGCAAAGCCAATGATCCTTCATCGGTTGCAGGGGTTAATGACGGCACAGTAGGCTTAGCCGGTAACTGTAAGGTAATAGGCATTCGCTACCCCAGTACCGAATCAGTATTTGCTGATGCTTATATATGGACCGCCGGCTTTAATCCTAATAGCGCTATTGCAGGATTCCCGGCCCCTATCTCTCCCGGTGCTGATATTATTTCAAATAGTTTTGGTTTCGGTAGCGGCCCTATTTCGGGCATCATGAGCGATACTTTTGATTACATAACCAATTATGGCAGGAACGGCAAAGGGGTTTTGCTTTTCTTTTCAACAGGCAATTACACCCCAAAAATAGATTTTACAATGGTCAGGCCATGGGCCGCCTATAAAAAGACCATGGCCATCGGAGCTACTTCATTGCAAACTGACGGGGTAACAGAAAGCGCAACAAACTACAGCAACTACGGTATGAAATTGGATTTTTGCGCATTAAGTCATGCTACCTACAATCTTGCAGGGCATATTGTGCACAACCCGCCGGTAAATTATGGAGCATGGACGGCCTCAAGAGTTGGGAAGGGAAATGTTCCCGGCCGCCCAAGCGTTCAAACTACGTTAAATGCTGCTGCTGCGGCAGGCGCGGGCACGGTATCTGTAGCCAGCACTGCGGGGTTGGTCGTTGGCCAGGGTATCCTTATTGAGAATCCAGGAACAGCAGGCTCAGAAGCCAAAAATATTACCGCAATAAATGCGGCTACACATGCCCTTACCCTGGCTTGTGATGATATTGATGGGGTAAATGTTACAACCAGTGCGCCTTTATTCCACGCACACACCAACGGGCATAGTTTAGCGGCGTCAAGCGCTGATTATACCAATGGCATGGGCGGCACCTCGTACGCAACACCTGTTTGTGCGGGCCTTGCTGCTTTGATCTTATCTGTCAACCCCGATCTTTCCTGGATCGATGTGCGGCAGATCATCAGGGATACTGCTGTCAAGGTTGACCCCAATAATGCAGACGTTAACGGGCGCTGGAGGGATGTCAACGGTTTTGTACAAACAGATCCGGGGTATATGGGGCCTTTTTTTAGCCAGTGGTATGGTTATGGGCGCATCAACGCTGCATTAGCAGTTACAACCGCAACAACGTTTGTAAACAATGCGGATATTATCATAAGAGATAATTTACCTGATACCGGGAATAATCCCTCTACAGGCGCTTTCTGGAACAGCCCTGATATTTGGGTTCGTAAACACGACCCGATAGCCGAAGGGGCCGCAGCATTACCGGCAAATTATACTTCAGCCGGCCCGCATGAAAACCCCGGGAGAAATCATAACAACTGGCTATATGTACGCGTGAAAAACAGGGGTACCACCACCTCAAATAATTTTTATATACGCGCTTATATAGCTCATTGGCCGGGTACTGAATTTGTTTTCCCCGATAATTTTATTCCTACCAACCATCCGGGGGCGCCTATTCCCACACCGATGAAACCTGGCACCTACCTGATCGGAGAATCTTTTATAAGCTCATTGGGTGCCGGTCTTGATACGATCATTAATATGCAATGGAATATGAATCTGATCCCACCGGAAACTGTTACAGTAAGTGGCTCAACTGTTCACTGGCACCCTTGTTTATTGGTGCAGATAACCCCACAAGATGGCCCTGTAGCAACAGGCAATCATGTTTGGGACAGCAACAATCTTGGACAAAAAAATATTTCAATTGACACTACAGACAGCGGGCCCTCCGGCGATTTCAACGTGGCAACTATTGTTGGTAACCTGAGTAATCTTAATCGCATCACCGAAATTGAAATAAATCGCGGCAAACTTCCTAAGTCTGTACGATTGCAAGTCCAGGTATTAGATCAAAGAGCAATGGATTATATTGAACAGTATATTAAGGCCAAAGGGAAAAATGCAAAAATATCCCTCGGTGAATCCAAGCGTAACAGGGTGTTCGTTCTGGAGGCAAGTGAAAAGATCAGGATACCGATTTACCGAGCCTCCAGCAAATTAATACCAATAATTGTAAGCGGGATACATGAATCCAGGCCGCCAAAAGGAAAATACCAGGTGACTATCAATCAGTATGACCATACTACTGTCCTTTCCGGAAGTTATGGCATCAGCCTTGAATATTAATTCTATTAACATAGACTGTGATCTTTGTATTACAGTCTATGTTACTTATTTATAAACCAGCAACAATTTAGTTAGGATACGGAACTACAAATGTTTGTTTCACACGGGTGGATACATTTAAATAGTATGTCCAGATAGCCGCCACGACGACCGCCTGGATAATTTGCTGCACATCGTAATTAGAAAATTCCTGTTTAACAAATGCATTAAAAAAGTAATCGATAAAAAGGAACATCACGATACACAAATAGTTCAATTTCACAAAACGCGGTGAAATATCTCTTTTGTTTAATATAAGCACCACGCAAAACAAAGAAAAACATGCCAGGGATATATAGCCTGTAATTTCAAATCCGAGCAAAGCCTTGTGCATGATGCTGCCCGGGCCGGTCGAAACCTGGTTCCATTTGCTTACGCTGTAATAACCCTCATTGATCAAATTTATTACGATGCCCAAGGCAGTGCCGCATAACACTACAACAAGCCAGATAAGCCACCCGCCCAAAACCGGCTGAAAAGCGTTTCTGTTATCAAAATAAGATAATTCCCTTGTCTCATTTTTATATATCCTGAAACCCCCATAAGCAGATACGCATATTACCATCAGGGTGATGATCAGCGCCAGGTAGTTTGGCCTGAACGGAACTATTTTGATATCAGGGGTATAGGAAAAGCTAAAAAAGAGCTTATCATCTTTCAGGTCCTTAATATCACTTTTAAATTCGGATAGCTCTCCCTCTGGTACAAATGGTTTTAAATATGAAAACTGGTATCTTACGGTCAGATCATTATCCAATACTGTTTTATCAGCGGTAAATTTATAAGCATTTCGTTTGATAGCTTCGTGTTCGTTGTTCATATCCCATCCGTAAGGCAAAGTCACCAGGATGGTATAGTCTGCATCATAAGGATAATTTACAGAAACCGGGGTTTTTACCTGCCCATCAATACCCGGCAATTGGCCGGCGATCTCATCCGCGTAAAAATCAGCGTTGTATTTTTTGTTAACAGAGTCACGTTTAAAGAAATTACTAATGGTATAACTCTCTACGGTGGTCAGCTGGTTTTTTTCCTGGTCATCTTTAATTTTAATTGAATCTGCCGCTTCAATCTTATTATAGGTTTTTGAATAATATTTAAGATAATTTTTTTCTGTTTGAGCCGATCCATTTGAAGCTATTTCATCCCGCATTTCATCGGCCTGGTTTAAAGTGTATGTGGTTGTAACGGTAAATTTAACAGGTGCAAATTCATCGGTGATCTTAAATTTTTCTACACATACTATTTTCCCGCTTTTGGCTTGTTCAATATTGGTTAAGCCATTATTCCCGGCTTTTAAAATTAAAGCTTTACCGTATGGAGGGAAATACAACTCCGTGCCTTTGCCCCTTTGATTTGCTATAGTGGCATCAACCCATATTTGTTTTCCATTTATAGTAGCTACCACAACCGCATGGTCAAACAATGTTGCCGATGGAATAAAATCGGCTAATTTATCCTGCAGGCCGGTATTTATTAAAGCTAAATGTGCCTCAATTCCATCCGCGTTTAATATGGATGCCAATAAAAGTGACTTATCCTTACAATCACCATACCGTTGCTTAAACACCTTGTCGGGTGTATTAGCCTTGTGCGAATATGGGCCTGTTTCAATCCCCATATACCTAACCTCGTCCTGAACCAGGGTAACCGCAGCCCTGAAATATTTTTGCTGATCATTCCTGTATTGTTTTTTTAGTTTAGCTATCGTATCGGCCAGTTCACCGGTAAAGGTTGTCTGTAAAGGATTGATCTTAAGGCCCCAGTTAACCACATCGGCCCAACTGCTATAATCGCTAAACTGCACCCGTGCACATTGATTAAACCATCTTGGTTCAAACTTATTTGTTAACGCACCCGGCACTTCAAAATCTTCCCACTCATATCTTTTAAGGCTACCATTTACAGACACCCTGGGTAACGAACGCAGATTAAATGGCTTAGAGTTCAGTGTTCTTGTTGCAGAAACCAACAGCACTGTATATTGATGCATGATCAGGTTGGATCCCTGTAAATAGACGCTTCGGCAAAATTTGTTGTTGAAAATTGGGTTTATGCCCTTTAACGTATAAGAATATTCTATCCTATCTCCCTTGCGTATATCAGCCAGTATATATTTTGCCGAATAGGTCCCGTTATAAATAAATTTATCAAATTCATTTTCATCGGGTAGCATTTTAAACGCTTCCAAACTTAGCCGGTCATATGGCTTATTATTCCTCCATATGATTATTTCATGAAAATCAACCCGTTCAAAAGAAGGGTCAAAGCTTACTGAGATTTCAGAATTGTTTTGTACGCCAGATTCCGAAACGATATCGATAATAACGTGATTATAAGTAGCCTGTTCTTCAACATTTATTTGCTCCTCCACAAGTTCATTAAATGCCCCGTCTTGAATATTTCTTGCCAATGGCTTTTTATCATATTTTTTATAGGATGATATCCACGAAGGCTTAGGTGTTTTATGGATTATTGGTAAAGCCGCAACCGCATTTTCTGCATTAAGGCTGATTATCAGAAAGCTAAATAGAAGATTAAATAAAAGATTCAGGTGTTTTTGCATTTGGCTATGAATGTAAAAAAAGATCATCGATTTTAGAAAACAGGAAGAATATTTTGCACTTGTTTTTATACAAAAAACCATGTTAAAAATTTATCCTTTTCTAAAACGGCGCAAGATACTGCTATAAAGGGTAAGGTTGGGGAATACTGACGAAAATTCTGGTTGTGATTTGGCTGTTTGATCACACTGGCAACAATATCACAAACTCTGTCCCTTCGCCTAATTTGCTGTTGAGTTTGATGGTTCCACCCAATGCTTCCACCTGTGTTTTTACCATAAACAGGCCCATGCCTTTGCCCTCGGTGGTAGTATCAAAGCGTTTGTACAGGCCGAACAAATAGGCCGCGTTTTTTTCGAGGTCGATGCCCTTGCCGTTGTCTTTAAACTGCAGTTCTATTTTATCCTTTAGCTTTCTGCTTTTAATGCTGATTATTGGGGCAACACCATTTTGGCGATATTTGATGCTGTTTGAGGTAAGATTATAGAAAATGCTGTAGATATAGCTACGGATGGTAAAAATACTACCGGCTTCATCAAATGTGCATTGAAATTGCACGTTTTCTGCTTCTATCGTGCGCGAAATGCTGGTTTTGATAGCCTCTATCAAAGTATTAAAATGAACCTCTTCCTTTTTTTCCTTCACCAGGTCGCGGGTTTGCAATATCTGGTTCAGGTCCTGTATCACGTTGTCAATGTTTTTGATGGAGGATGAAATGCCGTCTATCACTTGCTGCTTCATGTCCGACTCCAGGTCGGGCTCTTTCAGCATATCCGCCAGGCCAATAATATTGGCAACCGGCGCACGCAGATTGTGCGAAATAATATAAGTAAACTGTTCCAGGTCCTTATTATGCTGAATAAGGTCGGCGGTTATTTTTTCGCGTTCCAGCGCCGCAGTTTTGGCTTCGGTAATATCGTTATTGGCGAGGATGAACCCCCAGTTTTTGTTATCACTGTTTTTTACACTTAGCCAGCGCACGTCATTCCAATGCAGGGTTCCATCCGGTTTCGTAAAGCTCAATTCATAGTTAACGCTTTCACCGTGTATTAATTTATCCAGTATTTGCGCTATAAATGGCCACCTTTCTGTCGTAAAATATTCTTTTATCGATCTGCCGGCCACCAGTGTCTGGTTGTTTTGCTGCCGCGAATATTTTTGGGCTATGGCATTAAAAGAAACGATCTTCATTTCGGCATTAAAGAGAATATAAGCGGAGTCGGTATTGTCAAAAATGGTACGCAGGTTTGCCTCCGATTTCTTGAGCGAATCTTCATCCAGTTTACGCTGGGTTATATCCCTGGTCACACCGTCCACCCTTACCAGCCTTCCCGTTTTATCCAGGCTGGGAATGATTTTATTCTCGATCCATCGAATCGATTTGTCCTTACGGATAATGCGGTATTGATTATTTAATTGCTCGCCCCGCCGTAATATTACATCTTCACTTTCAACCATATGCCTATCCTCCGGATGAATTAAGCTAAACCAAAACAGGTGATCGGCCAAAAAATCGGCTTGTTTATAGCCGTAAAATTTTTCACAGGCGGGCGATACCTGTATCACCCTTAAATTGACCATATCAACCGAAAAGAACACTTCGTCCATCGCATTAAAGAACACCATTAATTCGCGGTGCGCATTCTGCATGCCATGTGCCGATACCTGGCCGGAGCCATCTAACGCTATCAGTTCAGTACTATCCTCCGCATTTGCCGGATATAATACCTGGCGCTGTTTGGTCTTTTTCTTTTCAATTTCCTTCTTCACCTGATTAATTTGTAGCTTCGGGCATTACTGATATATTTCAGTATATATTACTACCTGTATAAATAGGTTTTGATCCTTTTAGTTTCAGGTACAGGTAAATAAAGCGCAAATAGTTTAAACGAGGAAAAATATTTATAATATTCTATTATTAAGCACTTTACCGGTTTGATTGTCTATTATAAATATACATATTTGATTCGTTTAAAAAAAATTAAAACATTTGCTCAAACATCAGGTATAAATGGGTGGAGAACACACTCCTAATATGGATAAATCAGCTAAGCGAAAAATAATAATTTTTGATGATGATGAAGATATACTTTCTATATGCAGTTATGTATTGGAGGAGCAGGGATGGGAAGTTTACACCTTTACCGATTGCAATAATATAGCCGAAAAAGTTTCAGTGATATCTCCCGCTGTTATTTTAATGGACAACTGGATACCTGATGCCGGGGGAATTATCGCTACGCAAACGCTGAAAAAAACTGATGTATTAAAGGATATCCCTGTAATTTACTTTTCGGCAAACAGCGATATTCAATTACTGGCAAATGATGCCGGAGCCGAAAGCTACCTGGCCAAGCCCTTTGATCTGCATGATCTGGAACGGGTTATTGATAAAGTACTGCTGAATAATTAATCTCCGGTAAATAAAAAACTCCCATGTTTGTACAGGAGAGCTTATGCAACAAGTAATTTTATTCACCTCCTGGAGGGCCACCCGGGCCACCGCCACCATCACCACCTCTTCTGAAACCTCTGCCCGGATTATTTTGTGTAGGCGCTTTACCGGCAAATTTTTGCAGGCGAAGCGTAAAGGTAGCCAGGTAATAACGCGAAAGCCTGTTAACATGGGTTTCGGTAAACGAACTTGGGGTTGAAGTGGATGAAAAACCCGTATTTTCATTAAACAAGTCGAATGCTGAAAAGCGTATCGTAGCCCTGTTATCCTTCAGGAAACGGCGTTCGAGGTATAAGTTCAATACATTAGGATTGGTCACTTTAACATTTGCACTATAGCCGTAATTGATGGCTTTGCCATAATCATAGCTGAATGTCCAATTCTTGAACAGGTAATTTTTACCATTTACGCCAAGGTTCCAGGTTCTTACATTGGATGTCCCTTCCAAAAGCGGGTTATTTACCGAATTGTTGGTGCGGTTGATGGCGTAGTTAGTCAGGAACTGGGCATCTATCACATCGGTAATATCAACCCTGAAACGAAGGCCCGGCGTAAACTGCAGATTTTTGGCGATATTTTTTACCGTAGTAGGATTATAGGTGATTGAATCAATATCCGTTAAATAACCAATGCTGTTGCTATAGTTTACCGTACCCGAAAACATCAGTGTAAACTTGCGGTTGTCCCAGGGCTTTGCATAAAGCACATTTCCGGTAATATTATAATAACCATTAGCATTTAAGTATTGGGTCAGAATGGTGTTTTGAAACCGTGGATCAACTGTATATTTTGCCGGGTAAGTAATGGTATTGGTTACTACCTGGTTGCTTATTTGCTGGAACGAAAAGTTGGTGAATAATATGTTCCCCGTAGCAAAACTGAAAGCATTGTACCGGATAGATAAATTATTGGTAAACTGGGGCTTCAGATTGGGGTTACCCTGTGTTGGGTATAAGGCGTTAGAAAAATCAATGGTCGGCTGCAATTGTGTAAAGCTTGGCTGGCTGCTTGAGCCATTATAATTTATACTCAGCGACTGGCTTCTTGAAAAATTATAAATAAAACGCGCCGTAGGTATAATATTAAATGTGCTTACATGGGTTGATAAACCGGTTAAAGGCGAATATCCATCCAGGACAGCCGGCTGTGCTGCAACACCCAGAGTATAATTGTATTTCTTTTGCACATACCTGTAATTCAACCCGAAACGATTGGTAGTAAAGGTGTAATTATAGTCGGTGCTTAACGCGCTATCAGGTATAAAAACTGTAGTGAAA
The DNA here is from genome assembly GCA_035489035.1 of Mucilaginibacter sp. Classification (GTDB taxonomy): domain Bacteria; phylum Bacteroidota; class Bacteroidia; order Sphingobacteriales; family Sphingobacteriaceae; genus Mucilaginibacter. Next base: position 46,017 of record DATHKT010000057.1, on the reverse strand, counting down.
GGATCTTCACTTAAGGTATCCAAAACATCGGTCAGCTTATTATTTATAGTGGATGAATGGCTAAAGGCATAATTAAATTCGAGATAGGAGAATTTTCCTATCGGTTCAAGGTAGGATAAGTTAGTGCCCACCGTGGTGGTACGGCTATGCGTATTGATCAATTGATTGGCAGGGGCAGTAGGTGTACCGTTAGTATAAACATATATCGGGTTTTGAAATTGATCGCTTTTGCCTGAGCTTACATTGAAGTTGATGCTCAGATTGCGCCCATGGCCATTAAAACGGTGATTATACAAAGCGGTAAGTCCAAAAGTGGGCGCCTGCGAATTACTTCTTGATGTAGAAGTATAGGCTGACCTTGTGGTATCTTTTTGGATATAATTAACACTTTCCTGGTCATGTGAGTTAACACCGGCATAAGAAAAAGTCGGCGTTATCTTTAGGTAGTTAATGGTATCCGGTTTATACTCCATATTCCAGGTGAAGCGGTGGTTTGTATTCCGGTCAACTTCGTTGCTGGTTTGATTATTTAAGCTCGGATTTGCGAACGATGTGTTTTGCTGTACATTGGTGCTGGTGGTTGCAACTGTATTATCAGCAAAGCTGTAACTTCCATATACTGACAATTTTTTTCCCCATTGATCCCTGAAATTAGCGCCAATGGAATGTGCGGCAGTAATACCGTTTTGTGTGGTGATCAAACTGCCTGTATTTTGTGCGCCCCGGCCTGCATTACCACGGCCCCCGCCGCCACCAAGACCGCCGCCGCCACCCCCATTACCTCCTCCTCCGCCACCACCACCACCGGTAGGGTTAAATGAAAAGGTATTTACGTTGGTATTATTAACACTTCCCAATAGGGCCATCTGCTGGTCACCATTAAATTTAAAAGTGTTTAATGTGCCGAGGTAGCGGTTTTGATCCGCTAATCCGCTATTTTTAGGTAGTACGTCCTCACCATCACCTCCTGTTGCCTGGCCAAAATAGCCGTAATTTTTATCCTTCCGGATAGTAATATTCATTATTTTATCGGGCTCGCCTGTTTTAACCCCGGTTAAATTGGCCTGGTCGCCATAATCATCTATCATTTGTATGCTTTCAACCACATCAGCAGGCAAATTTTTGGTGGCGCTTTGCACATCACCCCCCATAAAATCTTTTCCATTTATTCTTACTTTGGTTACCTGTTTACCCTGTGTGGTCACATTACCGTTAATATCCACATCAACGCCCGGCAATTTTTTTACAAGGTCCTCAACCGGTGCATTCTCTCTTACCTTATAAGCGCTGGCTTTATAGTCAACGGTATCTTCTTTCAAGGTTACGGGGTTGACACCCACGATAGTTACTCCCTTTAGCATATTTGATTCTACTTGTAAAAGGATCGTACCCAGATCAACAGGCTTGGTATCACTATCAAAAGTGTAATGCCTTTTAAGTGTTACATAGCCAATAGAGGATATAGTAAGTGTGAATTTAGTTCCGTTTACAGCAGGGAAAACAAATTTTCCGGCGGCATTAGTAGTTGTTACGGTGCTATCGCCTTTGTCTGATACCACTTTAACATTGGCTCCCGGAACCGATAGTTTGGTCGAGTCTATCACTGTGCCATTCACCTGGCGCCCGCTTTGGGCCTTTGCGCAAATAGCAGTTATAAAAATAAAGCAAAAAAGAAGTAAAAAAGATCTCATGGGTTTTGTAAGCGTGCAATAGTTTAAGGTATTGATAACAAATGATACGGCACAAAGGTTCAACTTATTAGCCTTAAATATTTAATAATCATATTATTGTTACAAAAACATTGTTGTTACAAAAAAAAGCCCCCCGATCGAAATCGGGAGGCTTAGCCTATGAAAAACCACTATGAAATATTAATTTTTGATATGCAGTGCTGCAGCTACCTGGCCGAAATTTTTATAGTTAAGCCCAGGATGAGCAACGTTTAGCAATGTAACTGAAGTACCAGGTATTACAACAACCCTGAAATAAAGGTTAGTTTGTAAGGTGGTTGAAGTTACAGATACAGTACCTACGCCATAGTTAACCATGGTAATAGTTGTACCGCCGTTGTTATATGGTAAAGCGTACCATGGACCGGTTGTTCCTGTATTGCTGAAGTACACCAATACAATACCCTGATCAACAATGCTCTGCGTTATAGCGGGTACTGACATGGTAGTACCTGTTACCGGTACATTAATGTTTCTCAGCACATAGCTCGCTACATCTGCATTACCCGATGCACCTGTTGCACCAGTTGCGCCTGTTGCGCCATTTTGTCCGGCTGTACCAGTAGCACCTGTTGCACCAGTAGCACCATCTTGTCCGGCTGCGCCAGTAGCACCTGTTGCACCATTTTGTCCGGCCGCGCCAGTAGCACCTGTTGCACCGGTAGCTCCAGTTTGACCAGCAACACCGGTTCCGCCTATAGCGCCTGCATCGCCCTTGTCACCTTTGTCGCCTTTAACGCCAGTAGCTCCGTTTGTTCCATTAGTTCCATTTGAACCTGCGGCTCCTGTTGAACCGGTTGCTCCAGTAGCACCAGTAGCTCCTGTTGGTCCTACCGGTCCTCCTGAAGGCCCTGTCGGTCCTTGTGGTCCTTGTGGTCCGGTAGAGCCTGTGGTGCCTGTCGAACCAGTTGCACCTGTTGAGCCAGTAGTTCCTGCCGGCCCAGGTGTTTTGTCTTTTTTACATCCATTAATACTAATCAAGCATATTAGTAGCATTAATGGTAATATGTGTCTAATTCGTCTCATATAGGGTACGTTAAATAAATTAAATTACCACCTTCTACGAGAAGAAATCCAATAGGTTACAATTACATTCCTACGAAATATATTTTCTTACTATTTTATTATTAATGTATAGCAGTCTTTTTATGCCATTTATTAACTATTGTTAACAATAAAGGCGGCAGAGTGAAAACATTGGGTGTATTTTTTCGTTAAGCTTAAAAACCATTAACCCATGAAAAACATCGCTTCATCACTGCATTCAAAGATCCACGATTGGATCGATGCTTTTGGCTTCAGGCTCAATACATCTCAAATAAACTCAAGAAAAAATATCGTTACCAGGCATTATTTCTTTGAAACCTTTAATTTTTTAGAAAAAACAAACTCCAAACACCCGGAAAGATCTCAGTTCCTGTGCTTTGACGCATATGGAGAAAAAATGAAAGTCAACTCACTTTTAGATCTTCAAACTGCTTTTTTTGAAAATATAAGTCAGTTAAAGTAAGCCTATGCTGATCGTTCAAATGGTTTTTTAATAATTTTTTTAGATAATAAGTTATAAAATATAAAAGCTTGCTTAACCTAATAAGCAGGCTTTTTATTTGTTTAGGAAAAAATGGTTGATCGCTGATAACAATCCTGGTAAGACTGATTGATAGAAAACTGAATAGAAATCTACTGTAACAACTTTGTTATATACGTCGCCTCAGGGTGAGGATTACCTTATCATATCTATGATCATGATAAACCTCGAGCAATAAACTACGCTCACTTTTTGATTTAAGGATATCATCAATTTGCTCCAGGGTCATATCCGCTACCGACTTAAAATTAATGCCTACTATCTCATCATCTCTTTCAAGTCCTATTTCATCTGCAGGCGACCCCGGCTCCACCCGGCTAATAATGATATGCTTAAAATCATCGCCCCCCGAGTAATACTCCATGCCGCTCATATCATGTTCAAAAGGATCACCGAAATTTGCATTGGGTTTTAGATACAACGAGTTGTCATGATAATTAAATATTACCGTAAATCTTTTAAGTATGCCCACACCAATATTGCCATCCCGGGGTACAGTCAGATACTTTAATGTTTCCGCATCGTAATCGTTCGGGAAGGAGGTAATCACTTTTTTTATTTTATACTTGCCCAGTTCGATCTCCGTTATGCGGCTAAGAAAGCCGCTGATGGGGCCCGTGAGGCCGACCCCCAAATTTGCTATAATGAATTTTTGGGGGAGACCATTTTTTTTGATCATGTTTTCGAGCGAAACAGGATGGCCGGCCCCCAGGTCGATGATCAGCTTGCAGGTCTGTTCGGTGCCATTGGGCAATTTTACTCTTGCCTCCACATAGGGCTTATGGCTTTCAACCATCATCGGGATCTTACTTCCCTTTTTAAATAAACGCACATCCTGGGGCCTGTAAACGGTAAGCGTACTGTCGTTAAAGTTTATTTTTACAGCCAGGTTGTTAAAAAACTCGTAGCCCAGTAACCCATGAATAGGGATACCCGCAAAATTGGATAGATTAAAGTGGTCGGTTTTAAGTATGGCAGCAGCCACGTCATAACTGGTAAGGCCGGGTATATCAATTTTTAAAGGAGGGGTTACATAGGCTTCATAAGCTTCACCTTCACCAAGGCCGGGTAGTTTAATGGTGCGCTTATTTTGCAAATCAATAGAATCAACCATTTTCGGGTCGGTTATTATCATCAGCCCTACACCGGTATCCAAAATAAAGTTGAATGGCCCTTTATCATTAATTTTTAGCTGTATTACGCATAGGTTTCTGATTAACTTAAAGTCAAGCTTTACTTGTTTCCGGTTGTAATTCAGGTCAAAGTATTGCGCCTTTACTCTGGTAAAACTAAAACACATTAAAATCAGCATCACCAAAACAGGCAGGAGCTTCGTTTTTTGAAATATTTTGAACAACAATTTGCTTATAATTGGAATATTAAATTTACAAAAAATACGCTTAGTTACCTAAAATAATTATGAATGGAAAAGCACTGACAATAATCATACTCGCCGGTATAGTGCTTTTATTAAACGGATGCGCTGAGAAAGCAAAAATCAGGGGCCTGTTCAAACACTCGCCGGTTGCTAACGATCATTTTACCGGGTTTGCTTTGTACGACATGGATGAGCAAAAAATGATCTGTGAGTTAAACTCCGATAAGTATTTTACGCCGGCATCCAATACAAAGCTGTTTACATTTTATACCTGCCTCAGGATGCTGGGCGACTCTATCCCGGCTTTAAAATATACCGTTCGTAATGATTCACTGATATTTTGGGGAACCGGCGATCCGGCTTTTCTTCAAACTGATCTTAAAGGCGTGAATGGTTTTAACCTTTTAAAAAACTCGGATAAGAAGCTGTTTTTTTCACCGGGTCAATATAAAAATGACTTTTATGGCAGCGGCTGGGCATGGGATGATTATAACGATTACTACCAGGCCGAGATCAATGAACTGCCTATTGAAGATAATGTAGCGGTGGTGTATGCTGATAAAAATGGTGAACTGGCGATCAGGCCATCGTATTTGAAAGGTTGGTTAAAACGCGACAGCAGTTATAAACCGTCATCTTTTAGGGTGCAGCGTGAGTTTTTGACTAATACTTTTACATATCCGGCCATGGGCATCCCGACAAATTACAGGCAGGAAATCCCCTGGAAAACCAGTACGGGGCTAACATTGGGTTTATTGCAGGATACCTTAAAAAGGCAAATTGATGAAGTACACGTTCCTTTAAGCGCTGATGCAAAAACCATTTATGATGCCAATGCCGATTCGGTTTACAAGCGCATGCTGCAACCCAGTGATAATTTTATTGCCGAACAATTGCTGCTGGTTTGCTCATCGGTAAAGTTTAAAACTTTGAATACCGACTCGGTGATACAGTATTCAAAAGCAAATTATTTGAACGACTTGCCCGATGCACCACAATGGGTTGATGGGTCGGGTTTATCAAGGTTTAACTTATTTACTCCCCGTAGTATCATCAAGCTGCTGTGTAAAATATCCGATCAAATGAAGAACGACTCGCTTTTACATAGCCTGATGCCCATCGGCGGCATAGCCGGAACGATAAAAAACGCTTATAAAACAGATAATGGGAAGCCTTTTGTATGGGCAAAAACAGGTTCCCTATCCAATAACCATAACCAAAGCGGCTACATCATTACACGGAAAGGACGGCGTTTTGCTTTCTCGTTCATGAACAACAATTTCACCCGGCCAACCCGCGAGATACGCGATGAAATGGTGCGGATAATGACTTATGTGCATGAAAATTTTTAGGCCGGAAAGCTGAATTTTCCCATCAACACCGCCGGGTTATTACCAATCTTAATGGGCTCACCAGATAAAGCCTCATTCCCCAGCAGGGCAAATAAGATGGCTTCTTTGGCATCGGGATCGATGCCTAAACTGCCGGTATCACCTATAGTGGCCTGCGGTAACAGGTGTTTTAGGCAATTGATCACAAAAGGATTTCGGGCCCCGCCGCCGCTTGCGTAGATCTGGCTATCTGCAGGCAGATTGGCTAAAATAAAGTCCACTATACCTTTGGCTGTAAATTCGCTTAAGGTGCTCATCAGGTCTTCCGGGCTGATAGCTGTAATACCTGCTATTTGTTTAGCATCTTCCACATAAGTAAGATTGAACAATTCCGGTCCTGTAGTTTTAGGTGCTTTTTCCTTGAAAAAAGGATGATCAAGCAGGGCGCCAAGCAATTTGTTATTTACTGTTCCAGATAAGGCGATCATAGAATCTTTATCGTATGGCCTGTTAAAATATTCGCGGCAGGCGGCATCTATTAAAGTATTACCGGGGCCGATGTCTGTGCAGACTACTCTATTCATATCCCCATCCGCAGGCAAATAAGTCAGGTTGGCGATACCGCCGATATTCAATAATATCCTGTCCTTGCCGGGTTTACTGCCCAGCAACACATCGCCATATAAAGCTAATGGAGCGCCTTCTCCACCTGCAGCAATATGTTTTTGCCTGAAATCGCTGATGGTTAGTATACCTGTTTTAACCGCCAGGTGATCGCCGTCACCTATCTGCAGAGTGGCATTTGGATATTCAGCCTGTTGGTGCAACCGTTTAGGCGCGTGATAAATAGTTTGCCCGTGACTGGCTATAAAATCAATATCATCAGGTTTAATATTCCACTTGCCAAGCGCCTCCAAAACCAATTCCCCATGAAAAGTGCCGATGAAGGCGTTTAGTAACGTGATCTTTTCAAGGTCGACCAATCGCTTCGAAAATATTTCATGTACCTCCTGTTTGAAACGATCCTGGTAAGGCGTGGTAATGAACTGCAGCAATTCAAATTTGGTACTCAAGCCATTACTTGTAAACCGGCATAAGGCGATATCCAACCCGTCAAGCGAGGTGCCCGACATTAAGCCGATGCCCAGTTTTTGAGGCTTTTGTGCAATATTGAATAGCTTTTGCAGATTTTGGTTCATGGCTAACAAGGCCTTAATTTACGCATCTTATGCGCCGGGTAAAAGTTTAAGTGAATATCCTTTATATCTGTAAACATATCTAATATATTTGTTTAAAACCTACCATACAATTATAAATTCCTATTTATGGCCCGATTAAATTTATTGGAAGAGACCCGGTACGAGAAGCTACCGGTGAGTGTTTATCCCGATCAAAATGTAGCATCTCTTGCAGTTGCCCGACGGATAGCCGACCTGATCATCAGCAAGCAGAATGCCGGCGAAAAAGCCGTGCTTGGATTGGCAACAGGTGTAACGCCCATTGGTGTATATGCCGAACTGGTGCGTTTGCATAAAGAGGGAGGGCTGAGTTTTGCCAATGTGATCACTTTCAATCTGGACGAGTACTATCCCATGAAAGCCAAAGCTGCCCAAAGCTATGTGACTTTCATGAACGAGAATTTGTTCAATCATGTGGATATCAACAGGGCCAATGTGCATATCCCCGATGGGACTTTGAAAAAAGAGGATGTGGCGGGATTTTGCTTAGAGTATGAACGAAAGATCAGTGCTTTAGGCGGGCTTGACCTGCAGATATTAGGTATCGGCCGTACGGGTCATATTGGTTTCAACGAGCCGGGCTCTGCGCCAAATTCGGGCACCCGTTTGGTTACTTTGGATGATCTGACCCGTAACGATGCTTCGCGTGATTTTGGTGGCAAGCAGAATGTGCCGACCAAAGCTATTACCATGGGTATCGGTACCATATTCAAGGCCCGCGAGATTATTCTGATGGCCTGGAGCGGCAAGAAAGCGCCGATCATTAAAAAAGCCGTGGAAGGAGAAATATCCGGTGATGTGCCGGCTACCTATTTGCAATTGTCTGACCACGTGGAGTTTGTTTTGGACGAGGCAGCCGCGTCATCGCTTACCCGTTTTGATACGCCCTGGCTGGTTAAAGATTGTGTATGGGAAAATATGCTGAAGAAAAAGGCCGTCATCTGGTTAGCCAGCACGCTGAGTAAGCCCATATTAAAATTAACCGAAGAAGATTATAACAACCATGGCATGGCGCAGTTAGCTGTAGAACAAGGCCCGGTGTATAACATCAACATTGACATTTTTAACCAGGTACAGCATACTATTACCGGCTGGCCGGGCGGCAAACCTGATGCGGACGATTCGCAACGGCCCGAACGTGCACAGCCTGCACGCAAGCGTTCGATCATCTTCTCGCCTCACCCGGATGATGATGTAATCTCCATGGGCGGTACCTTCATCCGACTGGTCGACCAGGGGCATGATGTGCATGTGGCTTATCAAACCTCGGGTAATACAGCCGTTTGGGATGATGATGTATTGCGCTTTGTGGAGTTTGCTATCGACTTTAACCAGAGCATTGGCGAAGATAACAGCAAGCTTAAAACCATTTATGATGATATGCGCAATTTCTTCCCGCAAAAACAACCTAACCAGATCGATACTAAAGAGGTACGGGACGTAAAGGGATTTATCCGCAAAACGGAGGCCATTTCGGGTGCGCGCTATGCGGGCCTGGATGATGACCACATCCATTTTATGGCGCTCCCATTTTATGAAACAGGCAAGATCAAAAAAAATTCAGTTGGAGAAGAGGATATCCTGCTCACTATAGATCTGTTGCAAAAGATAAAACCGCACCAGATTTTTGCTGCCGGTGATTTTGCCGATCCGAATGGCACCCACCTGGTATGTTTTAACATTATCCTGGGCGCATTGAACCGCCTGAAAAAGACCGAAGATTGGGTAAAGGATTGCTGGCTATGGATGTACCGTGGTGCCTGGCTGGAGTTCTCAACCTACGAGATCGAGATGGCAGTGCCCTTATCGCCCGAAGAAGTGATCAGGAAGCGTAACGCGATATTTAAACACCAGTCGCAAAAGGACAGGCCCGTATTTCCCGGTGATGATGCCCGCGAATTTTGGGTACGAGCCGAAGACCGCACGCGCGAAACCGCTAATAATTACGATAAATTAGGCTTAGCAGAGTATGAAGCGATGGAAGCCTTTGTGCGTTATAAGTTTTGAGTGGTGTCATGTCGGTCAGGAAATGAAACAATTGTATAAAAATAATATCACGCGGCATATTATATATTTGATATGCCTTTTAGTGATTGGAAATATACAACTATCACACGCACAATCACATGAGTATAAAAAGCTAATAGATAGCCATCGGCCTGGTTATACAATCAAACGAACAGGAACTGAATATACTTCCCTATGTGTCTATTTAGGAAACACAAAATCAGCTGATGGAAAAGTGCTATATCATATCATCAGTAAATTTGAACGAATCAAAGCTGCGATTTTGTGGCATGGAAAAAGCACCTTGTTGTTTTTTAATAATAAAGAAAGACTAGTGACAATATATTATATGAACATGCCTGATGATCTGCCATATAAATTAGAAGGTAACCAATTATATTTTAGATCGAGAGGCGCCAAAAAAGAGACTATGGCTGTTTCTGTTCCTGATAAATTACCTAAATTGCTCTGCGCTTTCGAGTGTTTCTAAATAATCATGGCCACACAATCACAACCATTTACCCAAAATTCACCACTAAACAAACGCCTACTCTCCCTTGATGTATTTAGAGGCCTGACTATCGCCGCTATGATATTAGTAAATGATCCCGGCGATTGGGGGCATATCTACGCGCCGTTAGAACATTCCAAATGGAATGGCTGCACACCTACCGACCTGATCTTTCCTTTCTTCTTGTTTATGGTGGGCGTATCTATCATTTATGCGATGGAGAGTAAGAAGGAAACTGTAAGTCATTCTAAATTGATCCTGAAAGCGTTTCGGCGAATGGTTATTATCCTGCTGATACAATATGCGATACAGTTGTTATTCCATCACGGTCTGTCGCACATGCGGATACCGGGAGTGTTGCCGCGGATCGCCGTAGTATATTTTATTTGTACCGTACTGTATGTAAAAACCTCCCAAAAAACCCGCGACTGGATCTTTGTCATCGCACTGGTTGGCTATTATATCATCATGAATTTTATCCCCGTGCCAGGTGTGGGTTATGCTAATTTGGAACCTGCCACCAATATGGGCGCCTGGGTAGACCGTATGGTGTTCACCCCAAATCACCTGTGGGCCGAATCACGTACCTGGGACCCGGAAGGTTTATTAGGCACCATCCCCGCCATAGCAACTTGTCTCTTCGGTATCCGGTTGGGAAGCTGGCTGAAACGCAAAGACCGCGATGACAATGTTAAAGTAAACTGGATGTTCAACTATGGGGTTATCTCGGTTATCCTTGCTTTGATCTGGGACCTGTTTTTCCCGATCAACAAAGCGCTTTGGACCAGCTCCTTTGTATTATATGCCGGCGGATTAGCCACCATTGGCCTTGCGTTAAGCTATTGGCTGATCGATGTGCAGGGCTATAAAAAGTTCACCGCGCCGTTTGTGGCTTTGGGTGCCAATGCTATTACCGCTTATATTTTGGCCGATTTTATCCCGCATTACTTAAGCAAGATCACGGGTGATGCCAAGGGTAATCCTTTTTACCATGCATTTTTTACGTCCTTCCTTTCACCCATCAATGCATCACTGGCAAGTGCCATATTTATTGTTTTGGTGATTTGGTTGGTAATGTGGATATTGTATAAAAGGAAGATCATTATTAAAGTTTAAAATACTTTGAAACTAACTATTTCGTTCGCATCTTAGCAATAAATCTTAAACATTGTCCATGAATTTCAATAGAAAACTCTCTATAGCTGCTTTAGCGCTATTCATTACAGTAAACTGCGCCTTTGCGCAGGTTAAAAAGACGCCGGTAAAATCACCAAAGGAAAAGCCTGCGGCATTAGCATCACAACTTAAAGGCGGTATATTACCGGTTGATCCCAATGTGATCATCGGCAAACTACCCAATGGTTTAACTTACTATATCCGGAAAAACGTTCAGCCCAAAAACAGGGCCGAACTGTACCTGGTAAACAAAGCCGGTTCTGTATTGGAAACAGATGCACAGCAAGGCCTTGCCCACTTTACCGAGCACATGGCCTTCAACGGTACCCGCGATTTCCCAAAGAATGAGCTGGTGAATTACCTGCAAAAATCAGGTGTGAAGTTTGGCGCCGACCTGAATGCTTATACTTCGTTTGACGAAACAGTATACCAATTACCATTGCCAACCGACAGCGTTAAAACTTTTGAAAAGGGTTTTGATATCCTGGCAGATTGGGCCGGACATGTAACTTTCGATTCAAAAGAAATAGATTCGGAACGCGGTGTTGTTTTGGAAGAAGAACGCCTGCGCGGTAAAAATGCACAAGAACGTTTGCAGAACCAGATATTACCTGTGTTATTAAATAACTCCAGGTACTCACAGCGCTTACCTATTGGTAAAGAAGATATTTTAAAGAACTTTAAGCCTGAAACCATTAAGAGCTTTTACCACGATTGGTATCGCCCAGACCTGCAGGCAGTAATAGCCGTAGGCGATTTCGACCCAAAACGTGTGGAGCAACTGATCAAAGAGAATTTCTCTGATCTGAAGAACCCTGCAAAAGAAAAACCGAGGACTAAATATACTGTACCTGCAAGTCCGGGTACTATGGTTAAGATAGCTACTGATAAAGAGTTCCCTTATACATTGGCAGAAGTTATTGTAAAGCACCCCGGCACCAAAGTGCGTACCAGGGTCGATTATGTGCAAAGCCTGCGGGTAGAGTTATTCAACCAGATGCTTAATGCTCGTTTGGGTGAGTTGACCCAAAAAGCAGATCCTCCATTTTTATTTGGCAGGGCAAGCTATGGCGGCTTCATAGGCGGCCAGGATGCCTTTACTTCCATCGCGGTAGCAAAACCCGGTGAATTGGAAAAAGCATTGAAAGCCGTTGTTGCCGAAACAGAGCGTGCCAAAAAATTTGGTTTTACCCAAACAGAGCTTGACCGCGCTAAACAGGATGCTTTAACGCAAATTGAAAACGCCTATAACGAACGCGACAAAACCAAATCAGTAAATTTTGTGCGCGAATACCAGCAGCATTTTTTACAGGGGGAAGGCATACCAGGCATCGAATTTGAGTATAATTTCCAGAAGGAGCATATCAACCAGATCACCCTGACTGAAGTAAACGCTTTAGCAGGTAAATATATCAGCGACCAAAACCGCTCGGTGATAGTGGAAGCACCTGAAAAAGAAAAGGACAAACTTCCATCAGACAAAACACTGTTGAAGTGGATAAGCGAAGCCGGTAAAGGCGTAAGCGCTTACGTAGATAATGTAAGCAAAAAACCATTACTTGATAAAGAGCCCGCAGGCAGCAAGGTAACAGCCGAACAAAAAGATGCATCCATAGGAACCACCACCTTAACATTTGGTAACGGAGTTAAAGCTATATTGAAACCAACTGATTTTAAAAACGACCAGATACTGATCAATGGTTATCATTTCGGCGGTACATCACTGGCCAGCGATGAGGACTACACGTCGGCAAGCATGGCGACCGGCGTAATAGGCAGCAGCGGCCTGGCTGACTACACCGAAATTCAGTTAGGAAAAATGCTGAGTGGCAAAAATGTGAGTATTTCACCCTATATCGGCGAAACTACCGCGGGCATTAACGGTAACTCATCGCCAAAAGATTTCGAAACTGCCTTGCAATTGGTTTACCTGTACTTTACCCAACCGCGTAAAGACCCCGAAATATGGCAATCCAATATCAGCCAAACCAAATCAGTATTGGCTAACCGCGGCCTTGACCCTACCAGCGTGTTCCAGGATACGGTGGCAGCTGTTTTAAGCAATTACAATTTCCGCCGCATGATCGTAACCCCTGCGCAATTGAACAGCGCGAGTTTGGATAAGGCCTACGCATTTTACAAGGACAGGTTTGCTGATGCCAGTGGATTTACCTTTACCCTGGTAGGCAACTTTGATGTAGAAAAGATTAAACCTTTATTGGAGAAATATTTGGGCGGCCTGCCATCAACCAACCACAACGAAACCTACAAAAATTTAGGTATACATGCACCGACCGGGCAGATCACCAAAAATGTTTATAAAGGCATTGGAGATAAAAGCAGCGTACAACTGGTATTCAGTGGCGAGTATGAATACAACGATGCCAATAACACACAGATGGATGCTTTGAAGGAAGTGTTGAGCATCAAATTGATCGAGCGCCTGCGCGAAAAAGAAGGTGGCGTTTATGCTCCGGGCGTAAGGGCAAGCTATGCAAAATTGCCAAACAGCAGGTACAACATTACTGTTTTATTTGGCTGTGCACCGGCTAATGTAGATAAGCTGATCAATGCTACTATGGAAGAGATCGGGAAGATCATCAAAAACGGTCCTGAGCCGGTTGATATTCAAAAGTTCACAGCGGAAGAAACCCGTGCAACCGAAGTACAGTTAAAGGAAAACAATTTCTGGGAAGGACATTTAGCGTCTTCTTCACAAAACCAGGAAAACCCTGCCATAGTGTTAGATCATATTAAGGATCTGAACAAGGTAACCGTTGAAAGCGTGAAAGCTGCTGCCAATAAATACCTGAGCGGTACTAACCTTATCAAACTGATCTTATTGCCAGAGAAGAAATAAACCAGCCCCACCTAATCCTCCCCGGCGGGGAGGACTTAAAATATTTAGTCCTGTCTTAATATAAGACAGGACTTTTTTTTATTGCTTATCTTACCCTGCCATGAAAAAGCTAAAGCAAATTATTACCCGCGTCAAAACTGATCCGCCATCTGATCCAAATGAATTTACAGAGTTGCTTTGGCAGCTGATCTGTTATTCTCCAAAAATGTCCGTCCGCTTGCAACAGCAGCAACTACTGGATGAAGCAGAGAAATTCAGCCTGAAGGTAAGCGATGATTATTTTGCTAAGCAAGAGCTAAAATTTAATGGCTTTAAATGGGGTAATGGAAACCGGAAGGTTTTGATAACACATGGCTGGGGCTCAAAAGCAGCTGACTTTACAGAGTTGATCGCCGCGCTCCGGGAAATTGATGACCTGCAGATCATAGCTTTTGATGCGCCGGGTAATGGCAGTTCGGAAGGTGAGTTGTCCAACTTGCTATTGTTTATTTTGGCCGTAAAGGCAATTGTGTCTGCTTATGGTACGCCTGATATATGGATCGGGCATTCGTTGGGCGGTATGGCCAATGTAATGGCTGTTAAGGAAATAGGGATTTCCCCGCCTTTGATGATCAGTTTGACTCCATTGATCCGGCTAAAGGAAAACTTTGAAGCGAGTATGAATGCCGCGGATGTTCCGCAGATCGCCCAGGGTAAATTTCTAGCAGATTTCGAACATAAATTTGGCAAACCGGCCTCCTATTATAATCTTATTGACTGGTATCCAACTAATGTACCATTTAAACATTGGCTGGCTCATGACCGGCATGACCTCGTTTCTACCTATGATTACATGGAGGAGTTTTTGAATTCGAACCCATCAATTATTAGCCAGGAGCACGAGGGCGTTGGGCACGAAAGAATCATTAAGTCAGAAGCAGTAATTAATGATATAGTTACCCTTATAAAAGCCGGTTGAATTATCCTGCAAAATCAATAGCCAACTTATTGTAATTTCCATTGTATATTATTGGCATGATTACACCTGGTCAGCAGATCATCCGGCAGTGGTATAAACGCAAGAACTGGCAGCAATTCCCTTTCCAGCAGGAAATGGAGGAGGCCTATCTTAACGGTTACTCCGGCTTATTGAATGCCCCTACCGGCAGCGGGAAAACCTTTGCCTTGTTTTTGCCTTTCCTGGCCGATTACATCAATAAAAACCCAGATTATCTCACTAAAAAAAATAACGGCCTGATGATGCTTTGGATAACGCCGCTGCGCGCGCTGACCAACGATATCAAAAAAGCCATGCAGGAAGTTTGCGATGAAATAGGCCTGCCCTGGCGCATAGCCACCCGCACCGGCGATACACCGGCTGCCGAAAAGCAGGCACTAAAGAAAAAGCTTCCCGAAGTGCTCCTCACCACCCCCGAAAGCCTGCACCTGATGCTGGCCCAAAAGGAATATCCCAAAATGTTCCAACAATTACAAGTGGTAGTGGTCGATGAATGGCATGAGCTGTTGGGGACTAAAAGAGGAGTGCAGGTGGAGCTGGGGCTGTCCCGCCTTCGGGCTATCTCGCCAGTTGGCAGTTTCCAGTTGGAGGCAGGCAGTGGGAAAGAGGTAAACAATAACAAACTGCAAACTGCCCACCGCCAACTGAAACTCTGGGGTATCAGTGCCACCATCGGCAACCTGGAGCAGGCTGCAGAAGTGCTATTAGGCAATGATTTTCCGGCCGACAGGATACGAATGGTGCGTGCAAACCTGGAGAAAAAGCTGGTGATCAAATCCATTATTCCCGAAAATATTGAGAGCTATTCATGGGCCGGGCATATCGGGGTGAAGCTTCTGCCACAGGTGATGGAAATTGTAGCAAAAAGTAAAACCACGCTGATATTTACCAATACCCGGTCACAGTCGGAAATATGGTACCATGCGATACTTGACAATTACCCGGAATATGCCGGTATTATGGCCATGCACCACGGTTCGCTGGATAACGAGATCCGCAACTGGGTAGAGCAGGCCCTGCATGCCGAAGCCTTAAAGGTCGTGGTATGCACCTCCAGCCTTGATCTTGGCGTGGATTTCCGTCCGGTGGACACCGTAATACAAGTAGGCAGCCCGAAAGGTGTAGCACGTTTTATGCAGCGGGCGGGGCGCAGCGGGCATCATCCCGGCGCAGTATCTAGGGCCTGGTTTGTGCCTACCCACTCCATGGAATTACTGGAAGGTGCGGCCTTAAAGGAGGGCATCAAAAAAGGGATCTTCGAAAGCCGTGATCCCATGCTGCTCACCATGGATGTATTGATCCAGTATATGGTTACGCTGGCTGTTTCGGATGGTTTCAGGGCGGATGAATTATTTAAGGAAGTAAAATCTACTTATGCCTTCGCTGATCTTACCCGCAATGAGTTTAATGAGCTATTGGATTTTGTAACTCACGGCGGCAATGTGCTTGCACAGTATGATGAGTTTTTGAAGGTCGAAATCGAAAATGGACTGTACAAAGTAAACAACCGCCGGGTAGCTATGCGGCACCGCCTGAGTATCGGCACCATTACCAGTGATGTAAGCATCCGTGTAAAGTGGTTGAGTGGGGGCAGTTTGGGTACGCTCGAAGAATCTTTCGTATCAAAATTAAAGCCGGGAGATAATTTTTGGTTTGCCGGGCGCAGCCTGGAATTTATCCGGGTAAAGGAAATGTCGGCCTATGTCAGGAAATCAAATAAAAAGAAAGGGCTGGTCCCCAGTTGGATGGGTGGGCGGATGCCTTTGTCGTCACAGCTTTCAGCGGTGTTCCGGGATAAGCTGGATGAAGTAGCACATGGTATTGAAAATGATGAGGAAGTAATCGCCCTAAAGCCTTTATTTGACCTCCAGGCACAGCTTTCCCACCTGCCCGAAAGCCATGAATTTTTAATCGAGTCATTCAAATCTAGCGAAGGGCATCACCTGATATTTTATCCATTTGAAGGGAGGCTGGTGCATGAGGGCATGGCTTCGCTGTTGGCTTATCGCATTTCCAAAATAAAACCTTTCTCTTTTTCTATAGCGATGAACGATTACGGCTTTGAATTGCTGGCCGATGAGGATATCCCTATTGAGCAGGCTTTGGAGGATGCCAGCTTCTTTTCGATAGATAACCTGCTGGATGATATTTTACATAGCCTTAATGCCAATGAAATGGCCCGAAGGCGTTTCAGGGACATTGCTCACATCGGCGGATTAGTATTTACTGGTTATCCCGGCCAGCCGGTAAAGAACAGGCATTTGCAGGCGTCAACGTCCCTGCTTTTTGATGTATTCAGCGAGTATGAACCGAATAACTTACTGGTGAGGCAGGCTTACAACGAAGCGCTTGCTTTTCAGCTGGAGGAATTTAGGCTGCGCCTGGCCCTGCAGCGCATCATCAAACAAAATATTATCCTTAAACAAATAGACCGCCCCACACCATTTGCATTCCCTATTATGGTTGACAGCCTGGGCCGTGAGCGCTTGACGACCGAAACAATGGAAGAACGGATAGCTAAAATGAAGCGCCCTTATAATTTAGATGACTTGGATAAGCTCGAAAAGAAATCTGAGCGAAAAACAGGAATACGCAGAAAAAAGGGCTTCTGATGCTAAATGACGCAAAATAAGCCTGGAATCCTGTCAGAGAAAAGAGTGAGAGAAAAAGGGTAAAGCATGGAGTTTTGACATACTTTACCCTGAAACCTGTTTAGGGAGAATATGATTAATTAATCAAAAAGTTTTTTACCACGTACGATTACCGTAACGATAATTAATACGATTGGTAAAACAACAATGATTACTCCTACTGCTGTTAAATTCATAATGGGTCTAATTTTATATAAAAGTTAAACATGACAAAAACCATGCCCTGCACAATAACTATGCTCAGAACTCCTATTTGACGCCTTATTTGCAAATTGGTTTAAAGTGCAATAAATAGCGTGTATATTCTTCTACAATAATACAAAATATTATTCTTATTCGGGCAATAATTTACCCCAACAATTAATTGAATATCAGTAGTATATAATCAATAGTTAAAGCAATTTATAATTATAGGGCAAAAGACGTTAAATGGGCTGTTTCAAGCGGGATTTTATACAGCTAAAACCTTAAATATTGCTTAAATTCACAGTAGGGTTTATGAATTTTTAATGACTAAATAAATGTACGTATAAAAATATAACGTGATGATAATGAATGTAAAAAAAATAAATATTTTAATAACCGCTTTGTTGATGACGGTTTTAAGCGCTTGCGACCAGGCCGGGCCAGGCGGTAAGGTTACGGCCGGAAGTTCTGAGGATGTAAAGACCTATCCTGAAGCTAAGCCTAATGCCTACTGGAAAAAGGTATTATCGACAGAGGCATATGAGATCATGGTAGAAAAGGGGACAGAGGCGCCATTTCATAACCCTTATTGGAATAACCATGAAAAAGGCATCTATGTAAGCGCGGCAACCGGCAAGCCCCTATTCAGTTCTGATGCCAAATTTGAGTCGGGTACGGGCTGGCCAAGCTTTTTCAAACCAATCGATCCCAAAGCGGTCATGATCGTAAAAGATTATTCATTGGGTGTAGAACGCGATGAGGTGGTGGAACGCAGCACCGGCCTTCACCTGGGCCATGTATTTGATGACGGGCCCGCCCCCACAGGCTTGCGCTATTGCCTGGATTCATATGCGTTAAAGTTTGTTAAATCAAAATAAGTTAGATAAGATCGCTGCTCAACCAGTAATTCAGCACTTTATAAAATGATCGCATTATTTGTATAATTGGTTTATTTAAAATACTTTTAATTCAAATACTGATTAAACCTATTAGTTTGAAGAAGTTTTTTGCGATAGCGATGCTTGCTTTGCTCCTTTTTAATTCGGGGGGATACTCGCTGCTATTTCAATATATGATCTATCGTTCTGATAGTTATATCATCAATGAAAAGATCAACAAGAACCTTTACAGGTCCTCGGACCTGGTCGAAGTGAAAATTCCCGTGCATATAAATAATATCCAGGATTGGACCGAATATGAACCCATTAGCGGGCAGGTGCAATTGAGCAATGGCTGTTATAATTACGCACAACTAAAAATGACGCGGGATACCATGTACCTGATGGTGATCCCCAACTACGAAAAGACGCGGCTTATCAATGCCAATATCATTTATGCCAAACAGGTGAGTGATATCCCGGTAAGCAAAAAGTCACATGCTCCGGTGATCAAGAAAAATATTACTGAAAACGTATACAGCTACACTGCGATATTATACAAAGCATTCATTGTACCTGCAACTATAAAAGCGGTACATAGCCATGCCTTTTCAGACATCATTGAATCCTCCATCGATATTCCCGGCCAACCGCCCGAAGGGCCTGGTATCCTTTCTTAATCAATTTTTTTGTTCAGACCTGGTCATGGGCGCTTTAACGGTGCACATGGTTTAAAATGCGTAGTAATTCTTATTAAGATATTCTGCATTTATTCCCTGCGCAAGCTAAAGGCAGATCAGTAAAGTTGTTGCACCACCTTTTACAGGTGATCATGCAGCCGCAAAAAGGCAGAACAAATCATTCAAACAGTATTCGTAAACAAATGATGGCAACAATGCTGGCCATCCTTTTGAAAATTACTTATTCATTATCAAGAGAAAATATGCCACACATTAATGTAGATAAAAACTTACCCGGCATGAGGTCCTTAATGGCCTTCAGCCCGGAAACAGCCACACCGATGGGTGAACTGGCCAACCTATTATTACGCTCGAACGAAGGTTTAAGCATGGCAGACAGGGAATTGATAGGTACCTATGTTTCTTATTTGAACGATTGCTTTTATTGCCAGCAATCGCATGGCGCCATAGCTGTTTGCTACCTTGACGGAAACATTGACCTGGTAGAGCAGGTAAAAAAGGATTATACCCAGGCCGATATTTCGGATAAATTGAAAGCTTTATTGTCCATTGCCGGAAGCGTACAAAAGGGCGGAAAATTTGTGACCACAGAACAAATAGAAGCCGCCAAAGAGCTCGGGGCAACTGACCGGGATATCCACGATACCGTACTTATTGCTGCCGCTTTCTGCATGTTTAACCGCTATGTTGACGGGCTTGCATCCAATACCCCTACTGATCTTTCTTCTTATCCGCTAAGGGCGCAGCAGGTCGCTGAAAAGGGATATGGCAATCATGTTTTTTCAAACAAACAACCTGTTCCTCAAAATGAAGAGATGTAATAATTAATGTTTCTTCAAAACAATTAAAATCATTCAACCAAACCCAAGACAATGAGAAATAAATTACTTTTTATAATAGCATGGTTATTAATAACCATAATTCCTGTCTCCCTTTTTGCGCAAAATAAAACGCTCACGGGTACTGTTAATGCCGTTGACAATACCCCGGTGCCTGGCGCAACTATCGTAGTGAAAAATTCATCACAGGCTACGGCCTCTGATATAAATGGAAAATTTACGCTGGCCGTCCCGGCAAACGCTATTATAATCGTCAGCGCTATCGGCTACAGAACACAAGAGATCAGTGTTTCCGGAAAGTCTACGCTGCAGGTAACATTAGCCGAAGATGTATCGAGGCTTGATGAAATAGTTGTAACCGGGCTATCAACATCTGTCAAAAGAAAAAACCTGGCAAATGCTGTAACAGTCATAGGTTCTAAAGAATTAAATGGAACTGCGCCGGCGCAAACCTTTGATGCCGCCCTGGAAGGTAAAATTCCCGGCGCTTATATCAATGCCAACTCGGGTGCGCCCGGCGGCGGCGTTTCGATAAAATTAAGAGGTGTAACTTCTGTATACGGTAACACCCAGCCGTTGTATGTTGTAGATGGAGTATACATAGATAACTCTGCCACTTCCGGAGGGCTTAATGCGGTTACATCTGCAGGCAGCACCGGCGCTACATCAAGCCAGGATAACCCTTCAAGCCGTATAGCCGACATCAGGGCTGAGGATATTGAGAATATTGAAATATTAAAAGGCGCTTCGGCTGCTGCCATCTATGGCTCAAAGGCATCTGGCGGTGTAATTATCATCACCACCAAAAGAGGCAAACAAGGCAAAACAAGTGTTAGTTTGTCGCAGGATATTGGATTTTTGAGGCCGATAAAACTATTAGGTGTAAGAAAATTCACAGCAGAAACCGCAGCGAGCCTTCCGGGCGACCCTGCAGCACTTACTCAAATGTTTAATGCCGCACAATCCAAAGGGGAGATATATGACTATGAAAAGGAAATTTATGATCATACGCCTTTCCTGAGAAATACGGTATTAAGCATGAGCGGCGCAGGTGAAAAAACAGGATTTTATTTTTCTGTTGCGACAAAAGATGAGGGTGGCATCGTTCAGCGTACCGGGTATAACAATACCAGTATGCGCCTGAATCTTGATCATAAAATTACAGATGATATCAAAATAGGTGTCAGTACCAACTACATCAATTCATCAGCAGACAGGGGGCTGTTTGGCAATGATAACGCGGGTGTTACTACCGGTATCGCCCTGTCATCCACACCGGGCTTTGCGCAATTGCACCCTGATGCCGCTGGAAATTACCCCAATAATCCTTTTGCTGCGTCAAATCCATTGCAAACCATCGCATTGATGGAAAATAATGAATCTGTAAACAGGTTTATCACAGGCGTCAATCTGGATATTACCTTACAAAAAAGCGACAGGAGCAATACCAAGTTTATAGGAAGAGGCGGGATCGATTTTTATAACCTGCAAACCAATGTGTTGTTCCCGAGTGTGTTGCAATTCCAGGCGATAAATAAAGGCACATCTATACAGGGCTTTCCAAAAACCTGAGCACCAATTATATTTTCTCGCTGGTAAATACCTTCAGACCTTCTAATAAATTATCATTGACCTCATCAGCAGATATTACGCAGGAAACCGGTAATTATAACAACCTGCTGGATGTAGCTACGCAAGTTATTTCGGGCCAGTCAAACGTTGACAAAGCGGGTGCTTTAAGCGTCACACAATTGCGCACCAAGTACCTTAACAGCGGGCTATTTATACAGGAAGAAGCAACCATAGTTAACGCTATTACCTTAACAGGCGGTCTGCGTTTAGACAGGTCGAGCAATAACGGTAATGTTTCCAAATATTATCTTTATCCCAAGGCAGGTGTTTCATGGAACCTTACCGATATGGGTATCATAAAAGAGGGCCTGTTTGAAAGTGTGAAATTACGCGCAGCTTACGGACAGGCAAACAATGTCCCTGTTTATGGAAGCAAATTCACATCGCTGGGTGTATCTAACATTAACGGCTTCCCCGGATTGCTTGTTAATACCCAGCAAGGCCAGGCTGATATTAAGCCTGAAAGGCAAACAGAGCTTGAAGCAGGTATCGACTTTAGCTTAATAAAAGGCCGACTGAGTTTTGAACTAACTTATTATAAGAAAAACATTTCTGATTTCCTTTTATTAACAACTCCGCCGCCTTCATCCGGTTTTGCACAGCACTATACCAATGCGGGCGATTTAACCAATCATGGTGTGGAGTTGGGCATGAATGCAAGGCCGGTTGAATCAAAAGACATTGTATGGAATACTTCGGTGAGCTTTTGGGTAAACCGTTCGAAAGTAACCAAATTGACAGTTCCACCGGTACAATTGGGTTCGGTTGGCGGTGTATTGTTGGGTACTTACCAGATAGAACAGGGAAAATCGGCAACACAAATTGTCGGGCTTAACGGCCAGGGCGTAGGCGTATTAGGTGACTCCGAGCCAAAATTCCAGATGAATACCTATAATGAGGTTACCCTTTTCCGCAAATTAAGTTTACGCTTTTTGATACACTGGAAATATGGCGGCCAGAACGTTGATGTTACCGCCATGCAAAACGTATTCGGGGGCACCAGCGCTACCTATGATGACCCGAGCCCGATACCTCACGTTCCTTACGGAGTATCACAGTTAATGAAGATCGGTTCGGATGCGCACCAGACGGTAGAGACATCTACTTATCTGCGTTTCCGCGAGATCGGCCTGTATTATACATTCGGCAAGCTTCCTGTTTCGTACATCAAATCGATCAATATCGGTGCCTCGCTTAACAATTACATCACCATAACCAAATACAAGGGTTATGACCCCGAGGTATCCAATTTTGGAACAGGATTTTCATCGGGCGTAGATATCGACCCCTATCCTTCAACTAAACGGGCGATGTTGCACGTGGCATTAAATTTTTAATCTTAAAAGCGTAATTATTATGAAAAAATATATTTCAATACAAAGCATCTTGTTTCTCGCTGTCATCCTGCTTTTTGCGGCATGTAAAAAAGATTATGGCGATCTGAACAATGCGACCATCGAAGATTTATCAAAAAATGCTTCGCAAAGCGAATTAAATAACCTGGTGACAGGGACAGAATCGGGCATGAGAAACGCGCTCAATTTTTACCTGGATGATGTAAGTATCATCGGGCGCGAAACCTATCGTATGTCAGGTTCAGAACCTCGTTATGTTTTAGACCTGCTTGGAGCCAACGATGCCACATTAAGTGGGAGCAATTTCTACATCTTGTTACCATGGGCTGCAAAATACAGGGTAGTTAAAAATTGTAATATACTCGTCCAGGCGGCCAACAATTCGTCTTTGATTACCGCGGCACAGAAGAAGGGTTACATTGGTTTTGCAAGAACTGTTAAAGCCTACCAACTTTTACTTAACCTTAATCTCACCTATTCAAAAGGTATAAGGGTTAATGTTGCCGATCCTGATCATCTTGGCCCTATTGTGAGCTATACCGATGGGTTGGCGGCAATTACATCAATACTTGATTCGGCAAAGAATGATTTGAGTGGTGCAACCATATCCTTTCCGTTGGCAGGGTTCGCAGGCTTTGATGATGCAGCGGGGTTAACACAAGTTAACCGTGCGCTTGCAGCAAGGGTAAGCGTTTATCAAAAAAACTGGCAGGTTGCCCTGGATGATTTAACCGGGTCATTCTTCGGGTTGAACAAAAGTTTCAACACAGGGGTATACCATGTTTTTGGCACGGGTTCCGGCGATCAGCTAAATCCCGTATTTATTCCTCAAAACCAAAGCGGTGAAGTAAGGGTAGCACATCCTAGCTATGCTGCAGACATCACTCCGGGCGATGACAGGATCAATAAAGCCAGTCTTCGTACTTCTGTAGCATCACTTAGCGGCTTGAGCAGCAACAGGGATGTGTGGCTGTACACTTCAAGCACCGCACCGGTAGGTATTATCAGGAATGAGGAGTTAATTTTGATCTACGCAGAAGCCAATATCCAGTTGAACCATTTACCTGAAGCGGTTGGCGCTATCAATAAGATCAGGAACGGCCATGGACTAGGCGATTATGCCGGCGCGGTTACACAACCGGCTTTAATTACTGAAATGCTGAGGCAAAGAAGATATTCCTTATTTTTCGAAGGCCATCGTTGGGTTGACCTGCGGAGGTATGATCTTTTAAGTACTTTGCCTCTTGACAGGGAGGGTGATGATATATGGACAGAATTCCCTTTACCTGTAACTGAACAATAATTCACCTAAGCTAACGCTGGCATCTTTAATCGGGTGCCGGTGTTAGTTTTTAAATTTAGTTTTATGCTTATCTATAAAAAAGTTGTTTTAATCGGTATCGCAACGGCCTGTTCCTTACAGGCTATCGGGCAAAAAATTACGGCCAGTTTTACACCTGCCGCATTGGGAGAAAGTTTTTCGGGGAAAGTGTTTTTATACCTTTCCAAGGATTCTAAAAGCCCGAAAGATGAAATGGTTGGGGTGTATAAGTTCCCCTGCTTTTCCATTTCGGTAAAGGATGTAGAGCCCGGTCAGAAAGTCGTATTTGATGATGCGGCTGTATTTTACCCGACTGTTCTTTCCGATATCGAACGAGGCGAATACAACGCCCAGGTGGTATGGGATAGCAATGAAGGAGGTCGTTCTATAGGCGATAGTCCCGGTAATATGTATAATCAATCTATGCCGGTAAAACTGACTAAAAATACCAGCCAGTCGTTCGATATTGTTTGCAAAGAGGTGAGCAAAGAACGCTCTTTTGTTGAAACACAATTCATCAAAGAATTTAAATCACCTTCTGCGTTGCTGACCGCTTTTTACAAACGACCCACTTCGGTAAACGCGGCGGTATTATTACCCAAAGAATATTTTGAGCAACCAAACAGGAAGTTCCCGGTACTGTATTGGATCTCGGGCTATGGCGGCGATTATCATAATTATTCGGGCAGGCCCGATAAAAGCGCGCCTTTAGATACCACGCCCTGCATCCGGGTTTACCTGGATGGCAATTGCCCGGGCGGGCATTCGGTATATGCCAACAGCGATAATAATGGCCCCTGGGGCGATGCACTAACTAAAGAGTTGATCCCTTTGGTGGAAAAAACCTATCGTACCAATGCTGCCCGCTTGCTTACCGGCCACAGCAGCGGCGGCTGGACTGTATTATGGCTGCAAACGCATTATCCAAAAATATTCGCGGCCTGCTGGTCAAGTTCTCCCGACCCGGTTGACTTTAGAAGCTTTCAGCAGATTGACCTGTACGGCGATAAAAACATGTATTATGGCAAAGACAGCACATTAAGGCTAGCAGGTACCATTGCCGGGCGCTTCCCCTGGATCGCGATGAAGAACATGTATGCTATGGAACACGTGATATATCGCGGCGAGCAGATGCATTCCTTTAACTTCGTATTCAGTACCAAAAATAGCGATGGCACACCCCGCAGCCTGATTAATGACGCGACAGGGGATATCGATCCCGTAACTGTTGAGCGCTGGAAAAATTATGATATTTCGCTTTACGTGCGAACCAACTGGCAGCAGCTAAAGCCAGACCTCCAGGGTAAAATAAGGGTGTCTGTAGGCGAGCAGGATAATTTTCTATTGAATTACCCGGTGCACTTACTGGATGATGAAATGAAGAAGGTAGATGCCGGTTTTGTTTTTGGGTATTATCCCGGCGACCACTTTACGGTATCTACGCCGGAATACAAAAATAGTGGTTATCAATTTTTGCAGCAGAAATATAATGAGCTGGGAATTAAGAACTAAGAATTCATATCTTACAAATAGTGTCAATCATTTAACCATATTATCATGCCCTATATCGAATTAGAAAGCCATTTACCCGGCATAACAGGCTTGCTGGAGTACCGCAAGGATTCCGCCCAGCCTATCCGTGATCTGACCCAATTGTTATTGAGGGGCCCGTCAACCCTGTTAGAAGGCGACCGTGAATTGATAGCGACCGTTGTTTCATATGGCAACGAATGTACTTTTTGCACTACCGCCCACACCGCTGCAGCCGACCTCTTAACAGGCGACCAGGACATCGCGCAGCAGGTAAAACAAAACATCGAAACAGCGCCGGTAAGCGAAAAAATGAAAGCGCTGCTAACCATCGCTTCGTTAACCCGGAAAGGTGGCAAAAATGTATCTGCAGAAGTTATTGAAAGGGCCAAAGCAGCTGGGGCAACTGACATCGAGATACATGATACAGTATTGATCGCGGCTTTATTTTGCCTGTATAACCGCTATGTGGACGGGCTTGCAACTACATTGCCTGATACTGCCGGTTATTATGATGTGCTTGCAGAGCGGATAGTAAATCACGGTTACACACGCCTGCCACAGGGCTATGATCATTTAAAAAAATAGAAAACCTTAATCATGAAAGATACATTAACAATTAACGCCGAAAACAAACAGACAACGTCAGCAAATCTAATCCTGCTGTTTATCATCTGTTTTGCAGGCAACATGTTCGGCGGGGTGATATCCACCCTGATGTCGGTATACCTGCCTGTTGTGGTGAAAGAATTGCAGGGCACTCAAACCGAAAGTCAGCTGAATGATATCAGCGCTTATATCAATTCCCTGTTTATTTTCGGCTGGGCCGCAGGTGGTTTCTTTTGGGGGATTGTCGGCGACAGAACAGGCAGAAAAACTTCGTTGTTACTAACTATTGCTTGTTTTGCCATATTTACCGTGTTTACCGGCCTAATGCACAATTGGTGGGGTATCGTGTTATGCCGTTTTATGAGTGGTTTTGGCACCGGTGGCTTGCTGGTGATATCATTTACTTTGATAAGCGAGGTATGGCCCGAAAAAAGCAGGGCTGTTGTTACAGGCATCTTATCCATTTCCGTCCCGGTCGGTATTTTTTCTGCCGGACTGATCAACTACCTGGTTTCTTCATGGCGCCAGGGTTTTATGGTGGGGATTATCCCTTTAGTAGTTGCCATTGCAGGTTTTTGGCTGATCAACGAGTCGGAATTGTGGCTCAGTTACCGCTCTGATAAATCGGATCTGCAAAAACCGTCAAACCGGCTATTCGATCCAAAAAATATCAAGGCCATTGTTACCGGCTCCGTCATATTCGGTACTATGCTAATCGGCCTATGGGCTATTTTTTCGTGGATGCCAACCTGGATACAAAGCCTGATAAGTACTGATGCGCATAAAGAACGTGGATTAAGCATGATGTTTTTAGGGATGGGTGGCTTAACCGGCGGGTTCTTCTCCGGCTGGCTGGTCAACCTGATAGGATTGAGAAGATCACTCATCCTGAGTTTCGCGGTTTGCGCTATATTGTCTTTTATATTGTTCAAAACCAATAGTACATTTTCAGGAATTATTTATGGGGAAATTGCTGTACTGGCATTATTTTTTGGCGCCAGCCAGGGGATACTATCGCTTTACATCCCCCTGTTATTTCCAACCGGGATTCGGGCTTCGGCAACCGGGTTTTGCTTTAATATTGGACGATTATTTACCGGTGCTGCCGTTTTAACCGTTGGTGTGGTGGTTACAACTTTGGGCGGATATGGTAATTCCCTGTTTATTTTTTCACTGGTATTTGTAATTGGGTTGCTGGCTGTGATACTGATAAAAGACATCCAACCTGATACAGAATCAAAAGCTAAATTAGAAGTATAATATGGCACATATAAACGTTCCGGAAGGTGTACCGGGGATCAGGTCCCTGGTGATGTTCAGGCCCGAGACCGGCAAACATCTGTACGAGCTTGCCCAGGTATTGCTGCGTGGCGAATCTACTTTATCCGAAGCTGAGCGCGAGTTGATTGCAGCACACGTATCATCGCGCAATAAATGCTTTTTTTGCATGAGCAGCCATGCCGCCGCCGCAAGGTGTTTGTATGGTGACGAGGAAGATATTGTGGATGACGTATTGCGCGATGCTAAAAATGCGAACATCAGCGATAAAATGAAAGCTTTATTAAACATTGCAGGCAAAGTGCAGATACTGGGCAAGGAAGTAAGCCAAGCGGATATTGATGCCGCAAGGGCCGAAGAGGCAACTGACCGGGAAATACACGATACCGTTTTGATAGCGGCGGCCTTCTGCATGTTTAACCGCTATGTAGATGGGCTGGCAAGCCCTACCCCGACAGATCCTAAAATTTACGAGGAAATGGGTAAGCGGATGGCGGGTGGATATAATCCGCCTCAATCACAATCATAAAATGACATCTGTTTTAATACTAATATCTATTTAAAATCAAACTTATGGCTTACATCGATCTTCAAAATGAATTCCCCGGTATCAGGGGACCAATGGCTTTCCGGCCCGAAACAGCAAAACCTTTAAACATGCTGGCCGAGATCCTGTTAAGGGATGATAACAATACCCTTACCCGCGGCGAAAGAGAGCTGATTGGGGCTTATGTGTCCTCACTGAACGACTGCTTTTTCTGCCAGAATATTCACGGTGCACTGGCCGGGCATTATCTCGACCTGGATATAGAGCAGGTTGACGCGATCAAAAGTGATTATTCATTAACCGACCTTTCTCCCAAAATGAAATCCTTATTGTCCATTGCCGGCAGCGTGCAAAAAGGCGGCAAGTGGGTAACACCGCAGCAAATTGAAAAAGCAAGAAGTAATGGTGCTACCGATATGGAGATACACGATACCGTACTTATATCTGCTTCCTTCTGTATGTTTAACCGCTATGTGGATGGCCTGGGCACATGGGCGCCCCAGGACCGCACTTACTACACTAACCGCGCTCCGCAACGGGCATCGGAAGGCTATATCGATTTCGACCTGGCTAAATGATCTTTTTATAACATGAATACCACGTTAGGTTGAGTAGTTGAATGAGTTGGATTTGGTTGATTAGGTTATATTAAATACAACCTGATCAACTCACTCAACTGCGTTTTTCCCTGAACCTGCTGAAAAATATTAACGCGGTAAGGCAAAGCGCAAACCCACAAACACCATTTAAACGCAACCCGTAATCATGCCCCGGATCTTTACCATACACTGTCAGGAAGGCGAATAAGGCAATACCCAGTGTTTGGCCCATTTTTACAAACAGGTACTTTACCGCAAAGAACATTCCTTCGCGGTTTTCACCGGTTTTAATGGCATCATTCTGGGCTATTTCGGCTAATATGGCATTTGGCAAAATACCTAATGCCGCCAGTGGGAACGCTGCGCCAAGTACCAGCACATATACCTGTAAATACGGCGATATCGGGAATTTCCCGAGAAAATATATAGCCACAAAGATCAAACTTAACAGGCCGAAGGAGAATAATACTAACGGCTTTTTTCCGATCCGCCTGGACAGATAATTGATAAGTGGATAAAATACTAAGGAAAACACCACCATCGCCCCCATTAATTCTCCGCCCATTGATTCGGGCAGGTTGAGTAATACCGTAACGAAATACAATAATCCGCTTGAGATGATACTCAAAGCCATGTAAAAGGAAAAATCGGAGATGAGGTAATATTTAAAATTGGCATTACTGAATGTTTTGCGGATAGCCGTAAATATGGGCAGGTGGGTAGGCTTTGCGGTGGAATATTTCTTTTCGTCAATGGCAAATACCGGTATCAGCATAATGATGCCGGCAAGAACACTCAACCCCCAAATGGTGTATTGAACCGCGGAATCACGGTTGGCAACATGCAGGAACTTTTGCACCAGGTCGGCATAATTGTTCACCAAAGCAGCAATGACAATACCGATCACAAAACCGGCCTGCTGAAAAGACGATAGCTTTACTTTTTCGGCGGGAGTATCAGCCAGTTCCGGCAACAGGGCATTATAGGGGATGATATAAGCGGTTACACTCATGAAAAACAGGGTCATGTTTACTGCCAGCCAGGCGGCGTTCTGATTACTTTGGCCGAATACCAGCGGGTAAAATGTAAGGCAGCAAAACACTACCGCCGGCAAAATGGCCCATTTCATAAAAGGGATACGCCTGCCTTTGGGGTTCTTACTTTTATCGCTCATGGATGCAATAAAAGGGTCGAACAACGCATCCACAAACCTTCCAGATGCCGCAATAATAGACAGGATATTCACCACCCCAAATAATAGCAATTGCGGCACCAGTGTGGTAAGCCCGGCATTGGATGGTGGCAGGTAAAAATAGAGCAGCATCACGCTGATAATATTCGTCATGATGCTCCAGCCTATCATCCCGCAGGCATAAGCGATCTGTTTGTTTAAAGGTAGTTTTGTAACCGGCATCTGCTGCAAGATGCTAATATTATTTGTCTTAACCGTTGGTTAATATGATATTAAGCAGTTATAGCCCCGAATAATAATCATACCCCTGCTCGGCCCAATAATCGCGGGGACGAGTGTTACTAAAAGTCAAAGTGCCGATGCGTTTGAGGTTTTTGATGCCATATTTAACCGGGATAATGAGCCTTAAAGGTTGCCCGTGAATGCCATTTAGCAACTCATCATTCATTTGGTAGGCCAGCAGTGTTTGCGGATGCAGGGCGCTTGGCATATCTATCCCTACATAATACTGTTTATCCGGTGTTTCAAGGCCAACATATTCCAGCTTAGCCTCATCCTGCAATTGATAATGCGCGATAAAATCGCTGAATTTTACCCCCGCCCAATGCGATATTTCGTCCCAGCCCTCTACACATTTAAAGTCATAGGTGATCTCGGTTTTTGGCAATTTCATGATCTCATCCAGCGTGAT
Organism: Mucilaginibacter sp.; assembly: GCA_035489035.1. Taxonomy (GTDB): domain Bacteria; phylum Bacteroidota; class Bacteroidia; order Sphingobacteriales; family Sphingobacteriaceae; genus Mucilaginibacter. Next base: position 15,192 of record DATHKT010000057.1, on the reverse strand, counting down.
CTGCAATACTTCGCCCGATCTTTTTTTAACCTGCAATTTCCAGTTTTCGGGCGGCAGCTTACCTGCCGAACCGATATCGCTGTTGTGCCTTATCCTTTTGGCAGCCATGGATCGGGGATAGGTTTTTACGAGGTGATTTTCATTAAAAGCTAATCTTCTGAAAAATAGTTCGGTTTTATTCAATGCACGGCGCAATGGTGCATGTGCCCCGGCAGTAATTCCGGCAGTTTCATTGGGCGATTTGTATAGCCATCTCCAACCACCATACGCGACGGCAGCCCCGGCACCGAAAACGGAGAAGGATAAAAAATTCCGCCGGTTTATTTTCTGCTCAACAGTGAGCGGCTTTTTAATCTTTTTTGGCTTCTTCATGGTCGGCTTCAATTACTGGTTTTGGTTGCTCGTTGATAACTTCAAATCCGGATATTACAGACCGGAAATTGTTCCATCCCGCCAATACAACTTGTACCACATGGATCACAAAAAATAAAACATAGCCTATGGTTAAAATAAAATGCCATATCCGGGCCAGGTGATAACCCCCGCATAACCAGGTCAACCAGTAAAACTGCACCGGTTTATAAATAGCCAGGCCGGTGATCAGCGAGCCGAAGCCCATCAGGATAATAGCCGTGTAGGCGATGCGCTGGGCCGCGTTATATTTATTTTGCGGCGGGGCTGTTTTGCGGATATGCAGATCGTGCAGCAACACCAGCCAGGCTTCTTTAAATGAATTCCGTTTGGGCACCAATTGCCGCCACTCGCCTGATATGATGGTATACAGCACATAAAAAAAACCGTTCAGCGTAAAAAACCACATAAACAGGAAATGAAATGCCATACCCTCGGCCAGGCGCTGGGGGATGTGCAGCGTTTTATAAAACCACGCGGGGAAAAAGCTGACAAAAGTATGCCCGAATATAGTGATGCTATAAACATCGTTGGCCCAATAGATCAGCAACCCGCTCCAAATCATGATGGCCAGGATCGGGAAATTGACCCAATGGGTCCACCGCATAATCAGGGGGTGTTTTTCTTTAATGACTTTCATACTATCAGCTATATTTTACCATAGCGATGGGTTTCAAACCCATCGCTATTCATTATTTGGCGATATTAGCACTTGTGCCAGACGGAAATGCTGCTTTTGCCGCAGCGGTAATTTCGCCATTTGATGTGTTTTGAACAAAACCGATCAGCTCCCACTTTTCAGGATTAAATCCATGCGGAAATGTAATATTCTGATTGCCGCTGGCATTCTTTTTTAGTGGTATGCTTTGCAGATGTTGTACAATCTGCACATGCGATAAAGTGCGGCCCCCATTTTCACCTTTTTGCACTTTTGTGGTAGCGTTTTTCTCCACCAAAGCAAGCAACAATGCGGCATTACCTGCAGCGCCATCAGTATGATATTTTAAACTGGCATTGTCGCCATTAATTTTTATATCACTCAGGGTAAGTTCGGTTTTTGCAGATTTTTGCAAACTGGTTTTAATAGCATTATTCAATTTGCCCTCTTCCGACCCCACAAATTCGGTGCGGCCGTTAACTATGATCTGGGGGGTGTATATCTGTGATGATTTTAACCATCTTGCATACTGCCTTTGCCTGTCTGAATAGGCAGAGCTGCTGAAAGCGTCCTTCCATCCCAGGCGGTCCCAGTAATCTACATGGTAAGCCAGGATATAAACCGGCTTATCGCCTATATCCTTTTGTACTTTGGCAACCAGCGCATCAGCCGGTGGGCAGCTGGAACAGCCTTCAGAAGTAAATAGTTCGATCACGGCAAATCCTTTACCTGAACTCTCCATTTTTACAGGTTTTCCATCTTTTATAAAAATGAAAGCCTGGGTAACCATCGCAACAAAACCAATGCAGGCGACAATCATAAATAGCTTAAATGATCTCATTTTTTTATTGTTTATAACACATACGTAGTTAATATGTCTTCGGACTAAACTCTATATAAATTTAACCTTTTTTAACAAAACAACACTTTTAAGAAAGACGTGCCATCGGCCTTTTTATTTCAGCAAAAGTGTGAATATATTTACAACACATTTATCCTTTACCATGAAAAACCTGTTAATCATCCTTTTTCTTTATGCCGGCACAGCCTTAGCGCAGGAAACAACTAAACCAACCCACCAGTTTACTATTTCCGGGCAGATCAAAAAAGAATCGGTGATCACGATGGACTCGCTGAACAGTTATCCTTTAAAGGAGATCGGCGAGATCAAAGTGACCAATCATCTGGGAGATTTTAAGCACAAGGACGACAAACTGAAAGGTGTATTGTTAAAGGATATCTTAAGCCATTCAGTATTGAATGTGAACAACCCCAAACTGTACAGCCGGTTTTACTTTACCTGTGCGGGCTCTGATGGCTATAGCGTGGTGTATTCATGGAACGAATTGTTCAACACTCCGGTGGGTGAGCAGGTGTATATCCTGCTGGAGAAAAACGGCGTAAAAGCCTCGCAAATGCCCGAAAGTCTGCAAATGGCCTCCATGCTCGATTTTAAAACCGGGCGCAGATTTTTGCATAATCTGGATAAGATAATCGTTAGCGAAGTTAAGTAGAGACGCAATGCTTTGCGTCTCCCGTAAATCAAAACGATCCTTCAAAGACGCAAGGTGTTGTGTCTCTACACGGGGTTAATTTCTATTTCCCTCTCTGTTAATCCATCCAATTCCTGCGGATTGTGGCTAACGATAATTGTGGTGGTACCCATCTCATCCCAAAGAAGCTTTAATCCCGGTATAAGCTCCGATTTCATTTTGGGGTCGAGGGCCGAAAATGGTTCATCCATCAGTAATAGTTTTGGTTTGATAGCCATTGCCCGTAGTATAGCCAGTCGCTGCTGTTGGCCGCCTGACAGGTATTCGGGTTTGTGTTTGGTAAAGGTTTCCAGCTTGCCTATCGCCAATAAGCGACTGATCCATTGCGTATCATCGGTAGCATATTCCAAATGCTGCTGCACGGTCATGTTGGGGAATAGGGCATAATTCTGGAATACAAAGCCCACCTTTCTTTTTTGGGGCGAGAGTGAAATGCCTGCAGACGTATCCAACCAAATGGTATCATTGTCGGTTATCTTCCCTTTTTCAGGGTTGATCAACCCGGCGATGATCTTCAAAAAAGTGGTCTTCCCCGCGCCTGACGGGCCGAATATTTTGGTAATGCTGCCCGTTGGGAATTCAGCGGCTAACTTCAACACCTGCTGCCCTTTATAAGCTTTTAGCTTTTTCTCGATATCCGCGCTGATCATTCTAAAGGGCTTTTGGCTTTATATTTATTAAACACGAACACCGATATTACCATAATAAAAGTAATAGAAAACAGGATAAGCGAATACACATTGGCGGCATGGTAATCCATATTCTCTACGGAATCGTACACCGCGATAGAAGCAACGCGCGTTATCCCGGGGATGTTGCCGCCTATCATCAGCACCACGCCAAACTCGCCTAAAGTGTGGGCAAAAGTTAAGATGATCGCCGTTAATACCGATGACCGGATATTAGGCAGCAACACACGAATAAACGTTTGCTTTTCGGTTTTACCTAAAGTATAAGAAGCCTGTGCCAATGACAAAGGCAGTTGCTGTAAGGCCGATTTGATGGGCCCTATCATAAAAGGCATACTGTAAATAACCGAGGCTAAAATCAATCCCTGGAAGGAGAAAACAAACTGTACATTAAACGTATGCTGCAGCCATTTACCAATACCATGCTGCGGACTAAATGCCAGCAGTAAATAAAACCCCAGCACCGATGGCGGCAGCACCAAGGGCATAGTAATGATAGCCTCGATAATGATCTTGATAATAGAACGGCTTTTGGATAGCCAGTACGCTATAGGCAACCCAATAAGCAGCAGTACAAGAGTAGTAATGCCGGCCAGTTTTAACGTAAGCCATATCGGGGTTAGATCCATTTAGATTCATCAAAATTAGTGATGGGTTTGAAACCTATCGCTATAATTTGAAATATTTTTACACCCCGTACCCATATTCCTTCAATATCTTCTTAGCATCGGCGCCCAGGATATATTGATAAAATTTTTCAGCGTTCGTGGCTTCCTTGCTTTGCTTGATGATGATCATCCCCTGTTTGATCGGGTTGTAGCTTTTGGGGTCGATCTCACTCCAGTAAAGCTTTACTTTACCTTCCGCATCTTTTACAAGCGAACGAGTGGTAAAACCCACATCCACAACGCCTGTGGTGATATAAGTATTTACCTGTGCTATACTTTCGCCATTAACAATTTTGGGCTGAACATTATCCAGGATACCTTTCAGCTTAAGCGACTCTTCGGCTGCCTTGCCATAGGGAGCAATTTTGGGGTTGGCTATGGCCATCTTTTTTACACGTTCGCTCATTAATAACCTTTCCCAATTCTCGAAACCTATATTCTGCGTGCTACAAATGATCAGGCTGCCATAGGCATACACCGCTGGTTCTTTTAAGCTGAAACCTTCCTTATGCAAAGTTTCGGGAAAATTCATATCTGCCGACAGAAACACGTCAAACGGCGCCCCGTTTTTGATCTGCGCCGCCAGGTTGCCTGATGAACCTACAATAGGCTGGATCACGATGCCTGTCTTTTTTTCAAAATCTTTGCCGAGCACCTTAATAACACCCTGCAGGTTGGCCGCCACGGCTACTTTTAACTCCTGGGCAAAGGATGCCGCGGACAGAAACAGGCAGACAGCGGCAATAAAGAATGGCCGCATGAATTGGTTGATAGGGGTGGGTTTACTTTTCATAAATTATAAACGCTTAGGTTTTATATTTCTTGTTAAAATTAACATCATGGCGTGATATATTCTATAGATAAAATATATTTTAACCATGTATTTTGTACACTAAGTTAAAATAATACTATATTGCATCTGCAAATCTAATTGCGCCATACCAATTTAAAGCCAGAATACCCCTGTTCTGTAACAGCAAATTTGAAATTACAGCAAAGGATCATTATGAAAAAAACGATTGTGTATTTTGCCTTTCTGGCAATATTTTTAATGCCATTTTATCTAAGAGCACAAGGTAAATTTATCAGCGTAAAAGGAAAAGAGGTGGTTGATCCCAATGGCAAGCCCTTCCTGATGCGAGGTACCAACCTTGGCAACTGGCTGATACCAGAAGGGTATATGTTCAAATTCAAAAGTGTTAATTCGCCCCGGTTGATCAACGAGGCATTCAGCGAACTGATCGGCCCCGATGAAACCCGCGAGTTCTGGGAAAAATATCTGCATGCTTACGTTACCGAAGGCGATATCCATTATCTGAAAACTATTGGTGTAAACTCCATCCGCATCCCATTCAGCTACCGCCTGTTTACCAACGAAGACTATTTGGGCCAGAATAACCCCAACCGTGGTTTCGAGCTAATGGACCGGGTGATCGGTTGGTGCAAAAAGGAAAACATTTATGTGATGCTGGATATGCATAGCGCGCCCGGCGGCCAAACCGGCGATAATATTGATGATGGTTACGGATATCCTTTCCTATTTAAAAGCGAAGCCAGCCAAAAACTGACCGCCGATATCTGGAAGCGTATTGCGGATCATTACAAAAACGAAACGATCATTTTAGGCTACGACCTGCTGAATGAACCCATTGCCACTTACTTTAATAAGGACGAATTTAACCCCGGGCTTGAGCCTTTGTATAAAAAGATAACCGCTGCCATACGCACCGTGGATAAAAATCACATCGTGATATTAGGCGGCGCGCAGTGGGACAGTAATTTTAAACCGTTCGGGGCACCATTTGATTCGAAACTGATCTACCAGTTCCATAAATACTGGACCGATCCCACCAAACAGGTGATACAGGATTATATCGATTTCAGGGATAAATATAACGTGCCCATTTATTGCGGCGAGACCGGCGAAAACAAAGATGAGTGGGTGGGCGCATTTAAAACCGTGCTGGAACAGAACAACATAGGCTGGCACTTTTGGCCCTACAAAAAAATGGCCAACCTGGCTGGCTTTGTCACCTTTGATGTGCCGGCCGGTTATGATAAGGTTATTGAATACACCGAAAAATCACGCACGAGTTTTGAGGAGATCCGCAAGGCTGCCCCGGCAGACCGCGAGCTGATCAAAAAGGCCTTATATGATTTTATCAATAACAGCCGGTTTGAAAATTGCAGGCCAAACACTGGCTATATCAGCGCACTGGGACTTGGAACAAAATAGTATCAAAAACTGTTTAAGAAAATAAACCGTATAGTTAAATCGAATAAGATGTTATTAACCCCTATAAAATTATCCATGATCAAAAAATTTACATTTACCATTGCAGGCATAGCATTATTGCTTGTTTCTGTGTCCTCATGCAAAAAACAGGATAATACCAATAAGTCGGGTACCATTGGCACCCCGGTTACTCCGGTTGTAAAACCTATTTATGCGCTCACCTGGTCGGATGAGTTTGACGGAACAGCTGTTGACGCCACCAAATGGGGCTTTGACCTGGGTAACCTGCATGTAAATAATGAAAAGGAATATTATAAGGCGGAAAATGCTACGGTGGCTGATGGTAACCTGGTGATCACCGCTAAAAAAGAACTGACCGATGGGCAGCCCTATACCTCTGCCCGTATGACCAGTAAATTCAGCCAAACTTACGGTCGCATAGAGGCACGTATTAAGATGCCTATGGGCCAGGGAATGTGGCCAGCTTTTTGGATGTTGGGCTCTAATATTGCCACTGTAAATTGGCCGCAATGTGGTGAGCTGGATATCATGGAGCATGTGAATGCCAATAACCTAATTTACGGCACCATGCACTGGAATGTAAACGGGCACGTGCAATATGGCAACACCACTGCGTCTACTCCGGGCGATTATCATGTTTATGCTATCGAATGGGATAAAAATGAGATCAGGTGGTATGTGGACGATAACTTATTTCAAACCGGTAATATTAAAGATAACATCAACACAACCGGGGCTTTTCACCTGCCTTTCTTTATTCTTTTAAATTTAGCTGTAGCAGGTGACTTTCCGGGCGCCACTGTGGATGAAAGCGTTTTACCGGCCAGCATGTATGTTGATTATGTGAGGGTTTATAAGCAAACGAACTAAATAGTCCAGAAGTCGGAAAGTCCGCATAAGTCCGAAAGATGAATTGCTAACGCTTTATTTTAATGGCTTCCGGTCTTTCCGACTTCTGAACTTACGGTCTTTCGGATTACCAAAAATAAAAATTGTCGTTGATACGGTTTTTATTTATTTTCGGCTACATAAGCCATTCATAAAACCGCCATCCCGATGAAACATTGTATCCTGCTGTTAGCTTGTTTGCTGTTGTCTTTTAGTACAGCCTTTGCACAATCAGAAAAAACTTATCATGTAAAATCGCCTGATGCAAAGATCGACTTGAATATTTCAGTCGGCAAAACCATCAGTTGGTCGGTAAAGCATGGGGCCACGGAAGTGATAATGCCTTCAGCCGTGTCTATTACGCTGGATAATGGTGCCCTCTTAGGCAAAGACGCTTCGGTTAAAATCGCAAAAACCGCATCAACAGATCAAATCATCAATACCCCGGTTTATAAGAAAGCACAGGTTAAGGACAATTATAATCAATTGACCTTAACCCTTAAGGGCGATTATGGCCTGGTATTCAGGGCATACAATGATGGTGTTGCATACCGTTTTTTCACCACTAAAAAGGGTGATATTACCGTCAAAAATGAAGAGGCTAATTTCAATTTTAAGGATGATGACAAAGCTTATCTTCCCTTTGTAAATGATTACCGTAATAAGGATAAATTCAATACTTCGTTCGAGTCGCATTACGACCTCGTTAACTTATCGGCCATAAAGAAAGATACTTTGGCTTTTATGCCTGTTTTGGTCGACCTGGGCGATGGTAAAAAAGCGGCTTTATTAGAGGCCGACCTGCAGGATTATCCCGGCATGTACCTTACTCCGGGTGATGCCGGGCAGAAAAACCTGCATGGTGTATTTGCAACTTATCCAACTGACGAGGCGATCAAAGGGATTAATTATGTAGTAAATAAGCGGGCCGGTTACATAGCCAAAACCAATGGTACCCGCAGCTTTCCGTGGCGTGTGGTGGTTATCAGTACAGAAGACAAACAATTGGCAGATAATGATATGATGCAGCGATTGGGAGCGCCATCTGCAATCGCGGACCCATCCTGGATAAAACCCGGCAAAGTGGCCTGGGATTGGTGGAACGATTGGAACATTACCCATGTTGATTTTAAAGCCGGTATTAATGTGCCTACTTATAAATACTATATCGACTTCGCGGCAGCAAACAAACTGGAATATATCATTATTGACGAAGGCTGGTCTGACGATCACGACCTGAATAAAACCAAACTGGATGTACAGCAGATCGTTGATTATGGCAAGCAGAAAAATGTGGGCGTGATCTTATGGTCAACCTGGTATGCTATTACCCGCGATGCCGATGGCTTATTTGCCAAATTTGCTCAAATGGGCATAAAAGGTTTTAAGATAGATTTTATTGACCGGGATGATCAGAAAACAGTAAGCTCCTTATATGACCTCGCGAAAAAAGCAGCGGATCATCATTTACTGGTCGATTATCATGGCATGTACAAGCCCAGCGGCATGCAGCGCACCTGGCCCAATGTAATTAATGCTGAAGGAGTAAAAGGCCTCGAAAATATGAAGTGGGGCACGGATAATCAACCCGGCTATGATGTGAGCATCCCATTTATCCGCATGATGTCAGGGCCTATGGACTATACCCCCGGCGCTATGCGCAATGCATCGAAAAATGCCTATCGCCCGGTAAACAGCAACCCCATGAGCCAGGGCACCCGTTGCCACCAATTAGCCATGTATACCATTTTTGAGGCTCCGCTGCAAATGCTGTCTGATAACCCTACAGCCTATATAAATGAGAAAGAAAGCACCGACTTTATAGCCGCCATACCTACTACATTTGATGAAACCGTGGCCTTAGATGGAAAAGTAGGTGAGTTTGTGAGTATTGCACGTCGTAAGGGCACGACCTGGTATGTTGGCGCAATGAGCAACTGGGATGCCCGCCAAATGAGCATCGACCTCTCTTTCCTTCCCGAAGGAAATTACAAAGCAACGATTTTCCAGGATGGGATAAATGCGGATAAAGACGGAACGGATTATACCCGGACAGTAACTACTGTTAAATCAAAAGATAAGCTGACTATTAAAATGGCATCCGGCGGGGGTTGGGCGGCCAGATTTGAGAAGGTTAATTAAAATTTCAAATTAGCCTTTAACCATATCTGCACTGCTTCCTGGGTGGTTACTTCAACCGGCATTTTATCGTGGATCAATTTTTCCATTTTGTTTCCTGTATTGGAAAAACGGTAGTCCCAAAGGGCCATGAGTTTATTGATGAGATAAACCACTTCATTTCCTTCCTCTTTACAAAATGGGGTGTCATCCGGGCGGCCATTGGTACGCGGGTCATTCGGCACATAGGTACTCCATCTGTAATCGCTGTAAAATAAGTTTCTTCTTGAAAAGAGGATCATGAGCCGGGGATTTCTGTAAATGTAACATTAATAATCGGTTTGCTGTTTAAAACAAAGGAGTTAGATAATAACGAACACCGAATGACGACCGCCGAATAATGACACTATACCCAATTAATCATTTCGAAATTTGATGTTCAAAATTCATTATCCGATATTAAAAAGATTTTGAAAAATGCTGTTACCAAAAGGTATAAAAACAGTAAAGCCCCTGATGGGCAGGGGTCTTTACTAACCAATTATAAACCTAAATTATGAGAAGGGCTGTAGGAGAAGGGGTCGAACCTTCACGAAGTGGTTATTCTCATTGCTGAAAGTTTCCCAATTTCTTCGCCACCGCGACAAGGAGGTGTGTCTGCCAAAAATTTCACCATCCTACAGTATATAATCCTGCTTCGCGCAAGAGTGCTGTTGGGGAAGGGGTCGAACCTTCAAGGAGTGGTTAGTCAGCAAGCTGATTTCCCAAATTCTCCGCCACCGGGACAAGGAGGTGTGTCTGCCAAAAATTTCACCACCCAACATTGTTTGTTATTTAAAGAACGGTAAGCATCATCCAATTGCTTATTACAAATCTAACAGGACTATCAATTTCTTGCAAATATTTCAATAAAATATTTGCATTTTTAATTTTATTTTAATTAAACTTGTATTTAAATATAGAATTCCAAATTTATGTCCCACAGAAAAGCTCAAAATTTAGAAATTGATAATCTCGACATCCAGATTTTGTCGATATTGATGAAAAATGCGACTACTCCTTACACCGAAATAGCCAAAGAGTTGATCGTTTCCGGCGGAACCATACATGTCCGCATGAAAAAATTAGAAGAAATGGGCGTAATAAAAGGCGCCAGTTTAGAGGTTGATCCGCAGAAACTGGGCTATGATATCACCGCCTTCCTTGGGATATATCTGGAAAAAGGCTCGCAGTACCACGAGGCCGTTAAGCAATTAAAAACCGTAAAAGAAATTGTGGAACTGCATTACACTACCGGCAGTTACAGCATTTTCGCCAAGATCGTTTGTCACGATACCAACCACCTGCGCGAGGTGCTGAATGAAAACATCCAGGGCGTTAAAGGCATTCAACGCACCGAAACTTTCATCTCATTGGAAGAAAGTATCAGGAGGCAGATCACTTTGGAGTAAATCACATTAAACCCTACTTGTCATTTCGAACGAGGTACGAGGAGAAATCTTATACACCCAGTAAAGCGGACATGCCAATCGTATAAGATTTCTCTCTTCGTTCGAAATGACAAGGAATACTAAAGATCATTTAAACTTCCCCTTCAACGCCGCCAATTTAATGGCCATATCTGTTTCGGGCTGAGGCTGAGCTCTTTTCTCCGTAACCGGTTTGGGTTGACATTTTGGTTGTTCCCGTGGTTTTGGCTGCTCCCTGGGTTCGTTCACTTTCATGGATAAGGCGATACGCTTGCGGTTAATATCCACTTCGGTAACTGTAACTTCAACCTTTTGATGTACCTTAAGTACTTCGTTGGGGTCTTTGATAAAACGGTTGGTGATCTGGCTCAAATGCACCAAACCGTCCTGGTGCACACCGATGTCCACAAATGCGCCAAAATTGGTAATATTGGTTACTATCCCCGGCAGCTTCATCCCGATCTTCAGATCGCCTATGGCATTCACCCCATCGGTAAAGCTAAACGCCTCGAACTGCTCACGCGGATCGCGCCCCGGTTTAGCCAGCTCGGCCATGATATCATTCAGGGTTGGCAACCCAACTGTCTCCGTAGCATATTTTTGAAGCGGGATACTTTTTCGCAATTGCTGATCGCTCATCAATTCCTTCACCGAGCATTTAAGGTCTTTGGCCATTTGTTCCACCAAAGCATATCTTTCCGGGTGAACTGCGCTCCTGTCCAAAGGGTTTTCCGCATCGCGGATACGCAAAAAACCTGCCGCTTGCTCAAAAGCTTTATCGCCTAACCGGGCCACTTTTTTGAGTTGGTCACGGCGTTTAAAGGCACCGTGCTCGTTGCGGTAATCCAATATATTCTGCGCCAATTGTGGCCCCAGCCCGGATACATAGGCCAGTATTTGCTTCGATGCCGTATTCAGTTCAACCCCCACAGCATTTACACAACTGATTACGGTATCATCCAGGGATGTTTGCAATTTGTTCTGGTCCACATCGTGCTGGTATTGCCCCACGCCAATTGATTTTGGGTCGATCTTTACCAGTTCAGCCAAAGGGTCCATCAGGCGGCGACCGATAGAAACCGCTCCCCTTACCGTCACATCCTTATCCGGGAATTCTTCCCTCGCCACATCAGACGCGGAGTAGATAGAGGCCCCGCTTTCATTCACCATTACAATGGCCACGCCCGGCAAGTTCAAATTGCGGACAAAAAGCTCCGTTTCTCTCCCTGCCGTGCCATTACCAATGGCTATGGCTTCAATGTTATATTTTTCAAAAAGATGCTTCGTAGTCTTCTCTGCTTCCTTAACGCCGCCCGCCCCTGTGTGCGGAAATATGGCGGTATATTCCAGCAGCTTACCCTGTTCGTCCAGGCAAACTACCTTACAACCGGTGCGGAAACCCGGGTCAATAGCCATCGTGCGCTTTTGTCCAAGAGGGGCGGCCAGCAGCAACTGACGGGCATTTTCCACAAATACCCTAATCGCTTCCTCGTCAGCTTTCTTTTTGGTGAATAGCCGTATCTCTGTTTCCATCGACGGTTTCAGCAAACGCTTATAGCCATCCGCTATGGCCAGTTGTACCTGTTGTGAGGATTGGTTATTCCCCTTTACAAATAACCTATCCAGCAGCGCTACAGCCTCGTCCTCCGGCGGTTGAATATCCAGCCAAAGCATCTCCTCCTTTTCGCCCCTGCGGATAGCCAGTATCCTGTGCGATGGGATAGATTTTACAGGTTCAGCCCAATCGAAATAATCTTTATACTTTATTCCTGCCTCTTCTTTCCCGGTAATTACTTTGGATTGAAAAGTTCCTTTTTCTAAAAACAGCGCCCGCATTTTGGTACGCACCTCGGCATTTTCGCTGATGTGCTCGGCAATAATATCCCTTGCACCGGCCAATGCTTCTTCCACCGAATTCACGCCTTTTTCTTCATCAATATATTTGGCGGCTTCCAGATCCAAATCCGCCCGGCCCTGTTCTAAGATCAGGTCGGCCAAAGGCTGTAAACCCCTTTCCCTTGCGGCAGTCGCTCTTGTTTTTCTTTTGGGGCGATAAGGCAGGTAGATATCTTCCAGGAGCACCATCGTTTCCGCATTGTTGATCTGTTTTTCCAGCTCAGGTGTCAGTTTACCCATTTCGGCAAGCGACTTTAAAATGGCCTCGCGGCGTTTGTCCAGTTCGCGCAACTGCAGTATACGGTCGCGTATAGCTGCTACCTGCACTTCGTCCAAACTGCCGGTCATTTCCTTACGGTAACGGGATATAAAGGGAACCGTTGCGCCCTCGTCCAGCAAGCTGGCGGTGGTACTTACCTGTTTTTCAGCAATGGATAGCTCTAAGGCGATTTTTTTATAGTGGGTACTCATATAATTCTTTATCGGGATTGCGAAGTTGCCACTCTTTGGGCACAATCGGAAATGGTGTTTAAAAGTATTTGCCGGCACCAGATTTGACAACTTTCAAAAAGTTGTCAAATCTTATGAAACCGGGCTTGCGAAAAATATACCGCCGTTTGGGAAGACCAGAATGGTGTTTAAAAGTATTTGCCTGTCATAATAAACCCTATTCTACCGGCAAAACGGGTTTACCCGGTAGTAAAATCCCCCGTTTCCGGGCATTCGGCGTTTTGCCCGTAGTAAAAAATCCCTGTTTCCGGGCTAAATGGATTATGCCGGTAGTAAAAATCAGGCCTTTCCGGGCGTTCGGGGTTTTGCCGGTAGTAAAGTATTAGCCGATTTTTATTTAAATTTCTTATTATCAATAAGATATGATTTTACTGCTGTTAATTGGACCCTTTTTCCGCTCAAAATAATTTCTTGTAACAGATCAAAGAACTTCTTTTATGTCAAAAATCCTTTTTGTTGGTGGGGATTTGCAATCACAAATGTTCGAAAGATTAATCAACGATATAAATTCCCTTCCTTGGGAGGGGTGCGATTGGATGTGTAGTGGCGGGGAGGGGTAAATCTGCTTCACGAAAATAATCCAGAACCCCTGCCTCCTCCTTCCCCGGGGAAGGAACCGCACATTCCCAACCCACTGTTGAGTCCCCGACTATTAAATCCGGACTAACGAGGATTCCCGATCGTACATTAAATATACGAAATTTCAGGCAGAAATGAAAGGGCTAAGTCTTTTTACGGCTCTCAATAATACTAATTTCACTGCTTCACATACCCCGACAACGCCGCCAATCTATCCAGCAGTTCCGCCGCCTGTATCACCATAGCGGTATCTGCTATGTCAAGGTCATAAGCGATCTCTACCAATTGATATACAACTCCATATTTACGCTGCCGGATATTCTGGACGAGTGCTATATTTAATAACAGGCCCGCCAATGCATCCTGTTCGGGCCCGGTTAATTGGCTAAACTCGTTAAACCAATGCGTGTTTTGAAGATCATGCCTTAAAAAGGGAAGTATTCTTTTGGCGCTGCCTGTCGAAAGCAAATTATCTACTGGAATATTTTTTGGTGGTGTCCTGCCCGGCTGTAAGGCTGCCGAACATAACAAACCCATCACATAGGCCGTATGATAGGCCGTCGCGAACAAATATTTTTTCCGGTTGTCGCCCTCCAGTTGTTGAAGGGTATCCACGCGGGTGGCCGGTGATGGTAAAAATCCGGCCTCATCTTCCACTTTGGTCAATACCCTGAAAGCGAAAACAGCCGGTGCGCTCCATGTTTTGCCCGTAAGCGGCCAGCTCAGTAATACTTCACCCGCCAGGTCATAATCCTGCTCGTCAAGGCACCTGGCCAACATGGCATCAGCTTCGCTTAATATCTCTTCCCGGCTCCGTTGTATGGGCCACGGATCAACATTAAAACTGGATACATACATCAGCGCATGGGTGAACGCATATACATCGTCCCTGGTGCCGTGCAGCAGGTCGATAGGTTGGGTTAATACCGAATCGGCTATGGTTATATTGATATGAGCGGGAGCGGGCCTGTAGCCGCCTATTTTCTTAATCCATTCCTGCTCAAGCATCCGGTGCGGATTTCGTTCGCGGCCATGATGAGCCTGCGCGCCAATACTTTTTATAAGCACTTCATCAAACCGGTCATCAGGGTAACCAATACTTTTAAGACACACATGCGCCTGCGCATATTCCATCGCTATTGCCGGGTGAAGGCATATTTCCAGTAATATTTTTTCGTTCCTGGCATACAATATTAAAATAGCAGCCAGTACCTTAATTCGTTCCGCTATCTCTTTATGCGTGTTTACAACTGAAGATGCAAACAATAGGAAAGCCGTCTCTCCGATGATCTTTTCGGGCACGATCTTATTACCCGGGTCATCCGGGTTGCTGAAGCCATCAGAGGCAAGCAATCCTATTGTTTCTTTGGCAATATCCAGGGCATGGCAAAGCCGCCATACAAGGTCCGTGGTTTCCCACACCTCCCCGCGGCCAGGCACGTCCTGTATTACCGGATTAGCGTAACTCTTGTCCAACTTCAGCCAGTTTACCTAAG